>CAYGVT010000131.1:0-131809 GCA_964353355.1 uncultured Thermoplasmata archaeon
ATGTTCCGGAGGGTGAGCTCGGAGGCGGTCTTCATGGGTTTGTGCTTCATGGGATATCCATAGGATATCCTATGTAGATAAATCTTTCGGTCTGAATTCCGAATGTGGAACCAGGATGCTTCAGACGGCTGACCATTTACCGTGGTGCACCCCGTCCGGAGCGGGGGACCAGGGGGCGGGCCTGGTCCGCGGGGGGGCGAGGCCCGCCGGAAGGAAACTTGATAACCCCAGGCGGGCCTTCCGTCCACTGGCGCGAGCGGGCTGTGAGGGACTTGAAGGGGCTCTTCGTCTACGAGACGCCGCACCCTGCCCACAGGGCATGGGCGGAGGCCATCGGTTGCGAGGTGCCTGGCGCGCCCGCGCTCTCGCGCCCGGGCTTCGTCGGGCCCTTCCGCTCCAAGGCCTGGTACCGGAGGCTCGCGCGCAGCCCCATCCTCGTGAGGCGCACCATGGAGGCCACCGCCTCGTCCTACGAGCCCCCCGCGGCCTCGCCCGACCTCGTGCTCTTCGAGGGCTGGCGCCAGACCGCCTGTGCGCGCCACTTCCCGGGCTCGTTCAAGGTCCTCATAGGCGCGGACTGGTTCCCCTTCGTCTTCCGCGAGGACGCGGGCATGCTCGAGTACCTGAGGCCGTTCGACCTCATCGTGTCCGTGTCCGAGGTCCACGCGTCGTTCATCCCTTCGACCGTGAACCCGCGCGTCCGCGTCGTGCACCCGTCGATGGAGGTGGCGCCCTCGCCCCCTGGCGAAGGCCCGGACTGCGTGTTCGTTGGCGATGTCTACGAGGACCTCAAGGGCGTGCCGCGGTCGGTTGAGCTGTTCGAGCGCGCGTTCGACGACGGGCGCGTTTTCCACGTCATCGGCGCGTGCGACAGCGCGCTCGCCGGCCGGCGATACGGCAACGTGATCTACCACGGGCGCGTGCCGAACGACCTGAAGACGGAGCTCCTCGGCCGCTGCCGATACTACCTGCACTGGGCCGTGTTCGACCCCCACCCCGTGTCGACCGTCGAGGCGATGGCGCACGGCCTCATCCCGATCACGAGCCCCACCACGGGCACGCACTACCTCTCGGTCCAGGTGCTCGGCGAGGGCTTCGACCTCACCTCGGTCGAGGCCGCGGCCGCGGCGCTCAGGCGGCTCGACGCGGAGGGGGGCTGGCGCGGGCTCAGGGGCAGTTGCCAGGAGCTCTCGCGCGGCTTCTCGGTGGCGGCCTCGAAGCAGGCCTTCCGAGAGGTGGTGCTCGGCGAGCACGAGAGGTGGGCCGCGGGCAGGGCCAAGGCCTGAGCCGCCATCCGGTGCCATCGCTGGTGGCAGATGGGGCCATGCGGTGGGGGCGACCCCCAAGGCGTCCCGCGCGCCTAGTCGACGTTCATGACCACGACGTCGCGCACGGAGCGCATGTTCGTGAACGGCAGGATGAGCCGGCCCTGCGCGTCGGTCTGGTAGAGGCGGGGCTCGATCTCCTCGGCGGGTATGACGAGGACGTGCTGCAGCTCGCCCGACTTTGTGTCGGCCACGAAGTTGTCGATCATGCCGATGATGCGGCCGTCGTTGGTCATCACGGTCTTGCCTCGCAGCTCGGTCGCGAACTTCTTCATGGAAGCCCTCCTAGAGTCGCAGTCGACCGGTCAGCGGTAGGACACGTCGACGTCGTCCTTCCGCCTCCTGGCCATCCTTCCTTCTAGTAACTTGCTAATGTGTTGGAAGTATTTAATCGTATCCTCATCCACGGATGGCCTGACGATCTCCAGCGCTAGGTCGATGTGCCTTGCCTGCACGACCTTGGTCTCGATGTCCTCGCGAAGCGCTAGCATCACCGCCTCGCGCACGAGCGCCTCGATGTCGGCACCGACGTAGCCCTCGAGGCCCACCGCGAGCGCGTCCAGGTCCACGCCCTCGAGCGGCACGCCCCGCGTGTGGATGCCGAGTATCGCCCGCCGGCCCTTGACGTCGGGGGGTGGGCAGAAGATGAGCCGGTCGAACCGGCCAGGGCGAAGCAGCGACGGGTCGATGAGCTCCGGCCGGTTGGTGGCCGCGAGCACGATGACCTCCTCTAGCGCCTCGAACGAATCGAGCGACGTGAGCAGCTGGTTGACCACGCGCTCGGTGCCGCCGGAGTCCGCGCGCGCACCGCGCTTCGCGGCGATGGAGTCGAACTCGTCGAGGAACACGACCGTGGGCGCGCTCTGCCGCGCCTTGCGAAAGACCTCGCGTATGGCCTTCTCGGACTCGCCGACCCACTTGGAGAATATCTCCGGGCCCTTGATCGAGATGAAGTTCGCGGTCGATTCCTTGGCGGCTGCCTTGGCGATGAGCGTCTTGCCCGTGCCAGGCGGGCCGTAGAGGAGCACGCCCCTGGGCGCGCGGATGCCCATGCGCGTGAACACCTCGGGCCGGCGCAGCGGCATCTCCACGGTCTCCTTGAGCTGCTGCTTGACCGACTCCATCCCGCCCACGTCGTCCCACCCGACGTTGGGGGGCTCGACGAACACGTCGCGCAGCGTTGACGGCTCGATCTCGCGGTACGCGTCGCGGAAGTCCTCGTTCGTGACCTTGAGCCGCTCCAGCACCTCGCCTGGGATGCCCGCGCGCGTGAGGTCGATGTCGGGCAGGTACCGCCGCAGCGCCTTCATCGCCGCCTCCCGCGCCAGCGCCGCAAGATCAGCCCCGACGTAGCCGTGCGTGATGTTGACGAAGTGCTCCAGGTTGAAGTCGTCGGTGAGGGGCATGTCGCGGGTGTGGATCTGCAGTATCACGCGCCTGCCGTCGCGGTCGGGCACGCCGATCTCTATCTCGCGGTCGAACCGGCCGGGCCTCCGGAGCGCCGGGTCGATGGCCTCCACCCGGTTGGTCGCGCCGATGACGATTACCTTGCCGCGGGACTCGAGCCCGTCCATGAGCGTGAGCAGCTGCGCCACGACGCGCCTCTCGACCTCGCCTGTGACCTCCGCGCGGCGGGGTGCGATTGAATCGATCTCGTCGATGAAGATGATGGACGGGGACTTGTCCTGGGCCTCCTTGAACAGGTCCCGCAGGTGCGCCTCGCTCTCGCCGTACCACTTGGACATTATCTCCGGGCCCTGGATGGAGATGAAGTGCGCATGCGACTCGGTGACGACCGCCTTGGCGATGAGCGTCTTGCCCGTCCCGGGGGGCCCGTAGAGCAGCACGCCCTTGGGCGGCTCGATGCCGAGGCGGTTGAAAAGCTCCGGGTGCTTGAGCGGGAGCTCTATCATCTCGCGCACGCGGCGCAGCTCCTCGTCGAGGCCGCCGATGTCCTCGTAGGTGACGCCCCCCGGCAGCTCGCCCTCCTTAGCCATCGGCTCGTCTGTGACCACGAAGGTCGTGCCCTCGACGACCTTGACCACCCCCTCGGGGGTGGTCGTCTGCACTCCGAACGGCAGCGCGCCGCCCATGAGCGCGATGCCCGGCACGATGATGGTGTCGCCCGCGACGATGGGCCGCTTGAGCAAGTTGCGCTTCACGAACGCCTCTATGCCCGCGCCGAACTCGATGCGGTGGTTGACGTCGACCATGGGGGATATCACGATGCGGTCGGCGGGCTTGGGCGAGGTGCGCCTGACCTTGACCACGTCCCCGAGCGACGAGCCCACGTTCTTGCGCACGAGGCCGTCGATGCGGATGATGCCGCGGTTCTCGTCCTCGGAGAGCACGCGCCACACCACGGCAGCTGACGTGCGCTTGCCCTCGATCTCTATCAAGTCGCCAGGGGAGAGGTCGAGGTCCACCCGCGTCTTGGTATCGATGCGGGCCTTGCCCTGCCCCACGTCGGCCTGGATGGCCTCCGCGACAATGAGCGTGACCTCGTCGACCAAGGCTCTTCCTCCCGCTACCCTCGCGTGGTCCCAATCCCCGTGGACGGTATAAATAAGTCACGACGGCCGTGTGTCGCTTGGCCCAAGGTTAACTTGATTAGCCAGCGCCGATATGCTGGGTCGGACACATCGAGGTGCGGACACATGGCGCAGAAGACGATTGCGGTAGCGCGCGCGGCACTGGCCACGCTAGTGATATTTTCGTTAGTGCTCTCGTCCGCGGGATGCCTTGTGGAGGAGGAGAAGCCCGCGCCTGCTGAGCCCAAGGTCCCGGATGACCGGAAGGACGCGAGGCTCATCGTGGACGGGTCCGTCGGCACCCCTCTCAATTGGACGGTCGAACAGCTGATTGACCTGGGCGCAGAGGACTTCACGGCCACGTTCGTCAACTCCGTCGGCACGACGAAGACCTCGAACTTCACAGGCGTGAGGGTCCTCACCATCCTCGGGAACGCCCACCTCAACCCCTCGGCCGAGATACTCGAGGTCGAGGCCGCGGACGGCTACCGTGCGACCATATTCCTCTCCGATGTCACGGCCACGACCTACCTCGCGTTCAAGGAGGAGGGTGAGTGGCAGAACCTGAGCGACGCGGGCGCGCTCCGGCTCGTGGACACCCACATGGGCTCGGTCTACTGGGTCAAGCAGGTCGTCGCGCTGCACCTGATGCAATCTGCCTTGCTCAAGCTCAGCGGCCACATCTACTACATGGGTCCCTTCACCAATCAAAGCATCTCGGCAGCGTATCTCCATGCGCATGCCACCACCAATGTCACGTGGAAGGAGGGCACCAAGACCCGCACGGGCAAGGGCATGACGATGGCTGAGCTGAATGGGCGATTCAACATCACCGAGTGGATGCTGGAGCTCCTGGTCCCAGGCAAGGACCGCGTCGTGCGCAATGCATCGACGGGCACGGACTCCATCGCCATCGATTCCAAGGGCCGGTTCGTCTTCGTCAGTGGGGAGACGCCCCTTGCCGTAGGGCTCGCCGAGCTGCGTGCCGTCAATGGCATCCACATACACGGGGACGTCATGAAGGAGGTCAATGCCACGTCGACGGACCTTAGCGCACTCCCTCAGGTTCCTGTCTTTTATACGTATGCGGGAACAGGACCCTCGCTTGAGTCTGTCCTCGGGTTGGCTGGTATTCGGACTGGTGCGACGACCGTCCTGCTCGGACCTGGCGATGATACTGTAATCGTGATACCCATTGGCGAGCTAGCGAACTACACGGTCATCGAGCGGGAACATCCTACAATGGACACTCTTCACCCATACATCGAGCTCATCCTGCTCGCACCAGAATCCTACTCGCTCCCCAATTGGTGTCCGGTTAAATGGATCGATGTGCGGACCACCTGAGCGATAAAAAAGCCGTTCACATCCATACGATAATGGCACAGAGAATAGGTAGCCCCACCGCGAGGACCGTCACGATAGAGTCGGTCACCCTCCACGGCAGTTGCCTCAAGAACGTCCTCGTCGGGTGGCGCCCGAAGGCGCGGCCATCCATGGACACCACGAGCGAGTCCACACGTGAGAGCGATGCCACCAGCAGCGGCACGAAGGTCGCCGTGGCCGCGGCGACCGCCGCGCGCAGCCCGGGCCTGTCGATGGCGTGCCCGCGCGCCGCCTGGGCCTCCCTGACCGCGTTGGACTCGGAGCGCAGCAGCGGCATGAGCCGGAGCGCGAGCACGAGCGCGAACCCCGCGCGGTAGGGCACGCCCGCCCTCATGAGCGAGTGCGCGAGCGCGTTGGGCTCCGTCGTGGCGACGAACAGGAAGCTCCCGAGCACCACGACCAGGAACCGCCCGAGCATAGCCAGGCCGAGCTCGATTCCGCCCCAGGTGACCAGGACATGGAGGGGACCGGCCCTCGCCTCGAGCGCGACCGCGCCCCCGTGCACGAAAAACGCGTGTGCCACCAGGATGAACGCCGAGAACCACAGGAAGAACCGGGCGCCGGCCACGAACTCCCACCACCGGAGCCGTGCAACGCCGAAGAGGGCGAGCAACGCGCCCAGCATCAGCAGCAACTGCCATGCCTCGCGGATGATGAACACCGAGATGGCGCCACTCACTAACAAGGCCAGCTTCGTCACGGGGTCGACGGCGTGCAGGGCCGAGCTGCCCTTGATGTACTGCACTCGAGGGAACCAGCCCGTGCCGCGGGGGGTGTTGGATGTCATCCTCCCGTCCCCCACGCACCTGCGCCGCGCTCCAGTCCCTCGACATCATCTAGCTCGCGCACCTTCCCGCCAACCAACTCAACCGCGCGGTCGGCCATCGCGGAGAGGGCCTCCAGGTCGTGGCTCACCACGACCACGGCAGCGCCCCGGGCTTTCGCCTCTTGGAGGCGCGCGTTGATTGTGCGGATGCTCAGGATGTCCTGACCGATGAACGGCTCGTCGAGCATCAGCAGCCGCGCGCCGCACGCCTGCACGGAGGCGATGTTGAGCCTCCTCTTCTGCCCGTGCGAGAGCCGGAACGGATGGATGCCCAGCAGGGGGGCAAGGCCGTAGTCGCGCGCGAGCGCCTCGATGCGTTGCTGCGTCTCCGCGGACATCTGCCCAAGGTTCCGGGGCCCGTACTCGAGCTCCTCCCTCACGGTCCGCGCGAAGAGCTGGTGGTCGGGGGACTGGAAGACCAGGCCGGCCACGTGCGCCCTCTGCGAAGCGACCCTCCCTCGGACGTCCTCGCCCGCGAGCTCGACCGTCCCGTCGACGGGCTCCAGCAGCCCCATCACGCACCTCATCAGGGTCGTCTTGCCCCCGCCGTTCGGTCCCACGAGCGCCAGGAGCTCGCCCGCACGCACCTCGAGGTCGACGCCGTCTAGCACGCGCCGCTCGCCATAGCATGCGACCAGGGCGCGCACGCGGATGACGGCGTCCCCCACCTTCGCCTTCTCTCGGTGCAGTCCGAGCAGCGCGGGGGTCCCCGGCACCCTCACGCCCATCATCGACAGGCCCTCCGCCTCCCCGCGCATCTGCGCGGGCGTGCCCCTCCACTTGGGCCGGCCGTCCGCGAGCACGACAATCTCTGTCGCCTCGGGCGCGATGACGTCGAGCCGGTGCTCCGCCACCACCGTCGGCCCCGCGCCGGAGCGCACGAGCTCCAGCAGCGTGCCGAGCAGCGCGCGCCGCGCACCCCAGTCCAAGTTCGCCGTCGGCTCGTCGAGCACGAGCGCGCGCGGGCGCATCGCCAGCATGGACGCGATGGCCACGCGCTGCTTCTCCCCTCCCGAGAGCTCGTTCGTGGGCCGGTCGAGCAGCCCCCGCGCGCCAACGGCCTCGAGCGCCGCTCCGATGCGCCGGCGGACCTCATCGACGTCGAGGCAAAGGTTCTCCGGCCCGAACGCGACCTCGTCCTGGACCGTGAGGGTGCAGAGGTGCGAATCGGGGTCCTGCTGCACGAGCGCCACATCGCCAGGTACCAGCGGTGAGCCGCCCCCGAGCAGGGGCGTCCCGTCGAGCTCCACCATGCCAAGGACCGTCCCTGGGATGGGCCCGCCCAGGAGGCCCGCCAGGCCCCTGGCGGCCGTCGACTTGCCCCCTCCGCTCGGGCCAGCGAGCATGACCAGCTGGCCAGCCCCAACGGCGAGGTGGAGCCCCCGTAGGGCAGGCGAGGCAGCGCCCGGATACGTGAACCCCAGGTCGTGAGCCAGGAGCGCGCGCCCCACCCCCTCACAGAACCTCGATGCGGACCACCCACCGCACCCACCAGCCGCCGTCGAGGTCCTTGCACACGAGGCGGAAGTAGTCGCCCGTGCCCCCGAGCGGCAGCGCGCCACGCTCCCGCACGAGGATGTACGAGGAGGCGTTCGCCGCGTCCATGACCTTCTCGAACGGAAGGTCGAGCTGTGCGCCGTACCCGTCCGCCCCGATGACGTGGACCGTGGTCGCGGCGGCGCGGGGCGTCGCGCGTTGTAGGACGGTCCGGAGGGGCACGCCCGTGTAGTTCCGCAGTGGCACGTGCGTGAACTCGCCCTCCAGCTCGGCCTCGACCGTGACGAGCTCGCCTCCGAAGTCCTCGAGTTCGAACGTGTAGGGGTCCTCGACCGCGCCCTCCACGCCCACGTCGCCCTCCTCGACCTGCCCGACGTTCCCCAGGAGCATCGGGTAGTAGAGAGCCGCGCCCGCGAAGAACAGCACCGCGGCCGAGACCGTGACGGCGGCGCGCGCGCTGCGATGCATTCGACGGCCATCGCCCGTGCCCTCGATGGGGACCATGGACCTCACGTGGATGCCCGCCTGCTCGAGTGTGATGGCGACGTTCGTCACGAGCATGCCCGCGAGCACCAGTCCGGACGCGAAGGAGACCACCAAGATTGCGGCGAACAGCCAGGCGAGGCCTTCGTAGGTGGAGGTGAAGAGGGCGAAGAGCGCCACGTTGCTGGCGGTCGCAAGTCCGCCCGCGAGGGCGGTGGTGAGAGGTCCACGCCGAGGGGACGCGAACCACACGAGGTCGACCACGAGACCTGCCACCAGCGAGAGGCCTACCACGAGCAGGCCCTTGCCCGAGCCCGCGAGCATCTCCACGACGCCCTTGAGCAGGCCCGTCGAGGTGCCCACGCCCACGCGGTCCGTGAGCACGACCGAGAGGACGATCCAGAACACATGGAGGCCCGCGAGGACCTGTCCCGCGCCGAAGGGGATGCCCAGCAGGCCGTTGAGGGAGGTCGCGAGGTAGCCCACGTACGACGACATCACGCCGCCGAGCGCGGCGAGCACGGCGATTGTGGCGATGTCCCTCGTGGAGAGGCGGCGGGGTGATGGTCCCTCGACGGTCCCTGTGCCAGGAATGGGCGACATGCTCGACCGAACATAATGCCCGTTTGCCAGATAAAACCTGCGACGCTGGCCATCGGTCCGGTGGCCCCTCAGTCGCCGCCGTCCTGTTGGACAGGGGGGCGCGCTCCCCTACCCCGGGAGATGGCCACCGCCTCCTCGAGCGTGATCTCGCCCATGGCCACGCGCCTGCTCAGCCCGGTCGAGATGGTAAGCTCCCCCCCGCTCGCGTCCCGCGAGAGCTTCTTGATGTGCTGCAGCTCGCCGTCGGAGGGGGACACCACGAGGGAGGTGAGGATGGGGATGCCGGGCTTCGCGGCGATGGCGATGGCGGCCTCGACGTCGGGGCGCTCGACCCGCTTCGTCGTCCGGGTCTCGTCCGCTATCTCGCAGAGCAGGTCGCGGCCCAGCGCGACGTTCACGATGCGGTTGCGCACGGAGGGCGCGCCGTGCCCCACCCGCACCACGGTCTCGAACGCCGGGTATCGCTCCCGCGCGCGGTCGAGCGCCTCCTCGACCTCGCCCACCGTCCGCAGCTGGTGGGCCTCGAGCACGACACCGTCAGCCACCAGCGCGCACCCGATGCGCTTCTCGCCCGGGTCGATGCCTATGACGAGGGTGCGGTAGGAGTCCTTGCCCGTGAGCACCCGGACCGCCTCGGCCACGCCCGCCTCGTGGTCCTGTCCGACCACGACCGTGCGGGCATGCCCCGAGCCGGGCGGACGGTCGTTGGGGCCCGTGAGCACCACGACGACGTCGCCGGGCACCGGAAGGCGTGTGTCGAGGACCTTGAAGGGGAGGCCCCTGCGCCTGAGGAGCGCCATCAGGTCGTAGCACAGCGCGAAGTCCTCTGTCAGCACGCCCACGTTCCGCACGCGATGGCATCGGCCTGGGCTGGCATTAACCTTTGGCCGCGCGTCACCGGATGGACTCGATGTTGCGGTACGCCCTGTAGGAGCCCCCGCCGTAGGCGAGGTGCTCCACTAGCACCGATTCCTCGTAGACGGCCCCCGGGGCCGGGCCGTCCTGCAGGACCCACATCCAGTGCCAGACGTGCCCCCACGTGGTGTTGTACATCGCCTCGGCGAAGATGCCAGTCACCTGCTCGACGCCGCCCGGCCCGGTGAGGTTGCCGAGGTCGGCGCGCTTGACGGTGTAGAGCAGCGTGACGCCGTAGGAGTCGGACGCCATGAACCTGTCACCCACCACGAGGGTGCGGGGCCTCGGACCGGTGAACCGCGCCGCCTCCTCGGGGTCGAAGGACGTGGTGTCCGGGTTGAAGTCCCCGTCGAGGTTGTCGTCGACGAAGCCCGACCAGCTCGTGTCCCGCCATGTCCAGTTCCCGTCCGTACCCTGGCGGCCCACGCGCTCGTCCGCCACGCGGTAGACCGTCCTGTTCTCGAGCACGTCGCGGCTCGCGTCGTAGTCCGTCGTGTTGTTGAAGAGCCTGAACTGCCTGCCCGCGTCCTTGCCCTCGAAGAAGCGCTCGGACCTGACCTTGAGCACCTCGTAGAGCAGACCGTCGCCGGCCAGGTGGACCTGGTTGCCCTCCGCGCGCCTGACCCAGTCGAAGTTCCCGGACGTGTTGTTCGCGCCCCTGTACACCCCGACGCGGTGCCAGTCGTCCTTGGTCATGGTCCCGTTCTCGACCGCGCGCTCCAGGTCGAGGACCTGGGCGGTGGCCGTGAGGTTCATCGCGCCCGTCTGGTTCACGTACCCGTCGCCGAGCCACCTCCACCATGTCCTGCCCCAGCCGGCGCCCGAGCCCGTCTCGACCTCCACGCTCGAGAGGCGCAGGCTCTCGTAGGTCACGACCCCGAGCTTGGTGGTGTTCGACCGCATGGAGCCCTTGCCCTGGAAGTGGCCGCGCATGGAGGCGTCCGTCCGCTCGACGACGAGCGACCCGTTGCGGTAGAGGTTCGTGTAGTTGAGGCCCCAGAGGGTCCGGTAGTCGGACACCTCCTGGGAGTAGGTCGCGATGTAGGGCGCTACCGCCTCCGGCCCGTCGACGACGTCGATGGTCCTGGAGGCGACGACCAGGTCGCCGAGGTGGACGACGAGCTCGTGGCGCTGGCCGGCCGCGAGCCGGGTGAGCGGGACCGTGAAGTTGTACGCGGTGTCGTTCAACCTCACGAGCCCCGCGTCGCGCGTGAATGTGCGTGCCAGGGGCACCGGGCCTGTCCCGTGGACTGTCCAGTTGACCGCAAGGTCGGTGGTGTCGAGCCTCTCGGAGACGCGCAGCACGAAGTCGGCCCTCCCCGTCCAGTTGACAAGGAGCTCGACGGACGCGGTCACGTTCACCCACCGGCTGTCATCGCCCTTGGCGCCCTCGTCGTCCACGACCTGGAGCTGTGCGTGGTAGCTGCCCGGCCTCCCGAAGGCGTGGTAGCGCGCCCCGTACTCGCCCTCGTTGTCCCACTTCCCGTCCCCGTCGAAGTCCCACCTGTAGGACACGACGGAGCCGTCCTTGTCGAGGCCCCTGCCGTCGAAGACCACGTCCTCGCCGACCTGGGCGTCGATGTCGGGCCCCGCATCGGCGGTCGGGGACTTGTTGGACCCGCCGTCCCCGAGGCAGCCCGAGAGAGAGGCGACCAGCACGACGACGGCCATGATGCCGACCTTGACGCGCATCGCCCCTCGGATGGCCCCTGGCCGGATTTAAGCCTTCCGAGCCGCCCCGCCCACCCCGTTCTCTCGAGCCCTACGGTCGGGCGAGCGTGGGGGACCCATCCAGACCCGACACTCCCATCACAGCCCCCATAAACCCGTCCCGACACCCATATCACAGAATCAAACTTATGATGCTCGGACGTCTATATGGCCCCCGCCTTGGTCCTTCGCAACCCGTGAGAACTGTTCGGGCATTCTTTTATACCGCTTCGCTTCATCTATGAGGTCGCCATGCGGGGTTTCGAGCGGTTCATGAAACGCCAATTCTACTGGGTGAGCATAGGCATCGCCATGGTCGCGGCCCCGCTCGCCATCTTCTACCCGCTCATGGTCCTCGTGGTCGTCGGCGCCGTGCTCGCCGCCGTGGGCGTGTTCGTGTCCCAGTACGTCCGTGTGCTCACGTCCGAAGAGGCCGACCCCCTGAAGACGCTCCCCCAGGTCCACTTCCTGGGAGTCGAGGACGTGCAGGGCCCCCTCTCGGCCCCCGTCAACATCGACGACATCGCCCGCGAGGCGCAGGCCGGCCCAAGGGAGGTGCCCGCGCACCTCGTCGAGGGCTCCGGCATGCAGCTCGTGGAGAGGTTCGTGCCGCTCGGGGAGATCGTGTTCCCGCTCTCGTTCATCGCCAACCCCGTCACGGGGGGCTTCCAGAGCGGCTCCATCCAGGTGGGTGAGCCCATGTGCCTGTGGCACCGGACGGTGATAACGTTCGCTCCCACGCCCTTCGGCGCCCCCACCAAGTACACCTACAGATGCCCCAAGTGCCCGGGCGCCCCCAAGCCCATCAAGAACTCGCTCGACGAGCTCAAGCGCACCATCAAGCTGCTCGTGTTCTCGATGCTCAAGGCCAACAAGATGCCGCTGCGCAGCGAGACCCTGGTCGAGGCCGTCAGGCGCGGCCGCGGCGAGGCGCCTGGTTGAACGGCCGACGACCCGGGCGTCCCTTTGTGGTGACGGTGTAGGTTTTATTATGTGCACCCCCCTTACCTCATCAGATGGCCGACGACGTCGCGCGGGGCAGGCCGATGCCGCTGCTGGTGGTGCTGCTGGGCGGCTCGTTCGTGCTAATGGTCCTCTCGGGCCTGTTCTACATTGCGGGCATGCCGGAGGACTGGGCGAGGGCGCTCTTCCTCGCGACGGTCATCGTGTGGACCATCCTCGGCGTGGCCGTCGTCGTAGACGGACAGCGGACCGTCTCCGCCTTGGCCCGCGCGAGGCCCACGGCCCCGTTGAAGGAGACATCGCCCGACCCGGCCGGCGACGAGGGCAAGTGAACCACGGCCGGTGGGCGCGCCAAGCTTTATTAATCCTCGGACCGGTTGCTGGCGACATGCGATGGCGTTGGCGCCCGTCGGTGGTGACGACCGTCGCCATCCTCCTCGCGACCGTGGCCCTGCCGGGCTGCCTCGACGGTCCGGAGGAGCCCGACCTCAGCGACTGGCACGTCGGGCTGAGCGTCGAGAAGTACGACACGAACGGCGTTCGGGCCATCAACCAGACCTACTTCTCGCTCGACGTGAGGTTCGGGCCGGTGTACCGGGCGGAGTGGTTCGTCGGGGAGTCGAACGGTTTCACCAAGGGGGATGAGAGCGAGTTCCCCTGGCGCATCGAGGCGCGCTACCAGAACGGAACCGCGCTAGAACCCTTCCCCATACAGGGCCTCTCCACGTACTCGACCGGGTCGCTGCGCATAGGCGGCGGCACGCTCAAGGTCATCATCGACGGCGACGCCTCCACCTACTCCATCGGCAAGGAGTACGACATGCAGCCCCACGATTACGAGGCGAGCGCGCACCTCAAGGGGCCATACGGGGACCTGGTGCTCTACTTCCTCATGCTGAAGCCCCAGGGCTGAGTCGCGCGGGGCGCGCGGCCGGCGGTGCGCGACGGTGGCTATGGCCCAAGCTCATGCCATCATACTGTGGGACCGAGCGGGGACCTTCACGTGGTGGGGATACCGGGTTACTGCGTGAAGGTCTCGCCCTTCTCGAAGTTCTCCTTGACGTACTTGATGATCAAGTCGCGGTTCTTGCGCAGGTGCGACTCGAACCAGACCTTGATGACGTTGGACAGCACCGCCCACATCTTCTCGGAGTTGACCTTGTCGAGCGGCGAGTCGTAGAGGATCTGCTGCGAGAAGATGCGCTTCCAGCCCGAGTACTTGTAGTAGTGCTCGCCCTCGCAGTACTCGAACACGACGCGCATGTGCAGCGTCTTGTCGACTGTGTAGAAGAACGCCTTCATCGAGTCGCCAACTCGGCCCTGGTCCTGCGTGCGGTCGATGAGCTCGACCTGGCTGACGTCCGAGAAGTTGAAGCCCTCGCGGAACGACCAGCCCTCGGGGAAGTCCTCGAACACGGCCCAGAGGCTCTGGTTGGGTTCGATGGAGAAGTGGATGTTGATCCTCTTGAAGCGGATCCATATCTTCCAGAAGTCCTCGATGAGGGTCTTCATCACCTTGCTGCGGGAGGAGTTCAGCTTGGCGATGTCCTCCTGAATCTCCCCCTCCATCTCGTTGAGCTCCTTATCCAGTTGGTCGAAAAGGTCACCGCTCATGGTATCCCACCGTCTGAAATAGCGCTTACCGTTTATAAAACCTTCCGTGAGAATTCGGCGTTGTGGAGCGCGCCATGCGGGAATACGCTGGCGGAGTGCGGAGCGCGCTACCGGCCCTTCGCCGCCTTGCGCGCCGCCTTGGTGCGACGGACCTCGTCCGCGCGCGTCCTGCGGCGCTCGACATCATCCCCCGTACCGTGCACGGGGCAAGGCCACCCGAGGCGGCAGTAGCGGCACTTCTCCTGCCCCACGGTCATGTGCGACCGCACCATGTGCCCGTACTTCCTGCGAGGCACCCGCGCACCTGAGCGCGGGAACGCGCCGCGACCGGAAAAGCCTTGCGCGTCCGGCTCGCCGTGCACCGCTCGCGCGCACCGCACGGCCTGCCCGGTGACAGCGGGAGTGGTGGCACGTGCGAGCATCGTGGGGGCGTCCCGCCATCTCAGGATGGCCACCCTGACCTGGGGGTCTGCGCCCTCTCGCGCACGTGGGCTCCAACTGCACAGCTGGCATATCAGGAAGGTATTTATATCGAGTAGAGCATTTCAAGCCAGCTAGACTTGTCCAGGTGATGGGATGGGATACCAGCATCGGACAGCGCGACAGCGAACGCTGGTTCCACAGTGGCTGGCCAGGAAGCGGCCGGGGCAACAGCCCCAGCAAGCCACTGTGCACCGGGACGACCTCCTGAGATACAGGACGGTCGACCTCGAGCTCGAGGCGCAGTATCGCGACGTCCGGAGGCAGTTGGACGACTACGAGCGCTCAAGGGACCCCGAGCCGCACGGGAAGTGGAACCGAGTGTGCGGCGAGTGCGGCTACATCAACCACGAGCGCTTCCGCAGCTGCGAGAGCTGTGGGAGCCCCATGGTCCATGAGGCCGTGCCCGAGTGCAGGTGCCCCCAGTGCTCGGCCCCGGTCGACAGCTCCGCGCGCGAGTGCGCGCGGTGCGGGTCCAGGTTCTGGTCCCCCATCTTGGTCCACACCGAGCAGGGCAACGAAGGCGCCCCGACCGCCGGGGGGGAAGGAGGCGGCGGACGACCCTGAGGGGGTGCGCAGACGCCCAAGCAGAGCACGCCAGACGACGCGCGGACGGCCCTGGAGGCCCTCGAGCGCCAGATCGACATCAAGGACCGACTCATCCAGATGCGGATCGCGCTGGACTACCTCACCGAGTTCATCGACCCGCGCCACCGCGAGGACTTCGTCCGCGCGGAGCGCGCGGCGAGGACGGAGGAGGAGATGGAGCGCCTGCTGAAGGCCGCGCGCCGCTACATCGCCCAGAAGACACTCATCGAGATACTCGAGATAGACGTGTGAGGACGGAGCCAGGGACGCACCAGGGGGGCAGGACTGATATGTACCTAAAGGAGATAGACCTCGAGAACTTCAAGTCGTTCGGCCGCAAGATGCGCATCCCCTTCAACCGGGGATTCACCGCCATCACCGGGCCCAACGGCTCCGGGAAGTCCAACATCTCGGACGCCATCCTCTTCGTCCTGGGGCCCAGGTCCGCCAAGGCCATCAGGGCGGGCAAGCTCACGGACCTCATCTTCAACGGTGGCAGGGCGCGCTCCGCGGCCTTGAGCTGCCGCGTCTCGCTCGTGTTCGACAACTCCGACCGCGTGCTGCCCATCGACGCGGACGAGGTCACGCTCACGCGCGTGGTCAAGGTGAGCCCCTCCAAGGAGGGCGGCTACTACAGCTACTTCTACGTCAACGGCCGCGCTAGCTCCCTCATGCAGTTCGACCAGATACTCTCTCGCTCGCGCATCTCGGCCGACGGGTACAACTTCGTCCAGCAGGGCGACATCAACCGCATCGTGGCCATGTCGAACCTCGAGCGGCGCCGCATCCTGGACGACATCGCGGGCATCACGGAGTACGACGCCGACATCCAGCGCGCGGAGAAGCAGCGCGGCGAGGCCGAGGCCAACTTGGAGAAGATCAACCTCCTGCTGGGCGAGATCAAGACCTACATCGACGCCCTGGGCAAGGACCGCGGGAACGCGCTCAAGTACAGGGATCTGCAGGAGAAGCTGCTGCTCGCGAAGGCCCAGCTCGCGCACAAGAAGAAGGAGGAGGTGGTCGACCAGTTCACCGCCACACAGAAGCAGATCGGCGAGTACGACTCGCAGCGGGAGCAGTTCCGCGCGGACATCGAGGAGAAGCGGTCCGCGCAACAGAAGCTCGAGGGCGAGCTCAAGAGCCTCGAGAAGGAGCTCATCCGCGTTGGCGGCGAGGGCACGGAGAAGCTCAAGCAGGAGCTCGACCGCGTGCGCCTCGAGGCCTTCCGCGCCACCGACCGCGAGGAGAAGGGCAAGGAGCACATCGAGGAGCTCAAGAACGCGAAGAACGCGCAGCAGCAGGAGATGCGCGGCATCGCCAAGCAGCTCGAGACCTACCACAAGCAGCTCAAGGAGCTGGGCGAGGACACGGACGGCCACAAGGCCAAGGGCAAGGAGCTCCAGGAGCAGCTCGACAAATCCAACGCGGCTGCCGCCATGAGCTCGAAGGACATCGAGTCCCTCCAGCGAGAGGCCGCCAAGACCCGCAAGGAGCACGAGGAGGCCCTCGAGGACCAACACGCGCTGTCGCTCGAGCGCGACCGCGCCAAGGACCGCGCGGAGCGCGCCGCGCTGGAGCTCGCCCAGCTAGAGGAGAGCATCAAGAGCCTCGAGTTCGAGGTCAAGGACCTCGACTTCTCCACCAAGGACGTGCAAAAATCGTCCAAGACCGCGAAGGACCGCATCGACGAGCTCCAGAAGGAGATCTTCAAATCCAAGGCCGAGGAGAAGAAGCTCATGAAGGAGGCGGGCGAGCTCGAGGACGAGATCAAGCGCCTCTCGCGCGAGTACCAGACCCTCAAGGCCGAGTCGGAGGCAGCGGCCCAGCTCGAGAAGGGCTACACGCGTGCCGTCAACTCCATCATCGACGCGCGCGACCGCGGCATGCTCAAGGGCGTGATAGGCACCATCGCGGAGCTCGCCGAGGTCGAGAAGAAGTTCGAGGACGCGCTCACCGTCGCGGCCGGCACGCGCATGCAGTCCATCGTCGTCGAGGACGACGAGGCGGCGGCGCAGTGCATCAACTACCTCAAGAAGTCCAAGCTCGGGCGCGCCACGTTCCTGCCGCTCAACAAGATGCGCGGGGGCCGCCCCGCGGGCAAGGCCCTGATGGCGGTGCGGGACGGCGCCAGCATGGGCTTCGCGCGGGACCTGGTCAAGTACGACACCCGCTACGAGGCCGCCTTCTGGTACGCCTTCGGAGACACCGTCGTGGTCAAGGACCTGGACGCGGCCCGTCGCCTGATGGGCGGCGTGCGCCTGGTCACGGTCGAGGGCGAGCTCACCGAGGCCACCGGGGCCATGGTGGGCGGCAGCCTCGCGCAGAGCGGGCTGCGCTTCGGCGCGCCCCAGAAGTCCGAGTTCGACCGCGTGAACAAATCCCTGCGGGAAGCCGTGGACCGGTCGGATGCGGTGGGCACCGCGCTGCAGGCGACCCGGGAGCGGATGGTCGAGCTCGAGAACGAGCTCCGGGAGCACCGCGGCACGGACGACCAGTCCGTGTCCAAGATGGGGGACATCGAGGTCCGGATGAAGGACTACAAGGGCAGGCTCGAGGGCCTGCGCGCCGAGCGCAAGAAGCTCAAGGACGCCCTCGACGCGGCATCGTCGCAGGTCGAGAAGCACACCAAGGACCTCGCCGCTTGCGAGAAGCGGCTCGCCGAGCTCGAGGCCGCCCGTGAGCAGCTGGGCACCCGGCTCACCAAGGCCACGCCGGAGGACCTGTCCAAGCGCATCGCGTCCCTGCAGGAGCAGCTCGGCGAGGAGCGCGAGGCGCTGCGCGACTCCGAGTCCCGGATGGAGACGGTAGAGACGCAGTACGGGCTCATGCAGAAGCACGAGGCGGACGTGAAGGGCAAGGTGGAGGAGATAGACCGCGAGACCGAGGAGACCAAGAAGGTCGTCGCGGAGGCCAAGGAATCCGCCAAGCAGCTGGACGTCGAGCTCAAGTCGCTCATGAAAGTCGAGGAGCAGAACTCCTCGGAGGTCAAGCGGCTCTCGACCCACAAGGAGAAGGTGTTCGAGCAGAAGACCAAGCTCGTGTCCGACGTCGACCGGCTCGAGACCAAGATAGAAACCCACGCGGACCTGGTCAACCAGCTCAAGGTCAAGGTCCAGAACCTCGAGGGCGCGCTGCAGGAGGCCGAAGCCGAGGTCGCGCGCTACGAGGTGCACGTCAAGCAGCCGCTGCCCCCGATGGACCAGCTCAACTCGACGGTGCGCGAGTGCGAGACCGGGATGGCGCGCCTCGAGCCGGTCAACATGAGGGCCATCGACGAGTACGACACGCAGGTCAAGCGGCGCGACGAGCTCCAGGAGGAGCTCAAGACCCTCGAGAACCAGAAGAAGGACCTCATCAAGCTCGTGGAGGAGCTCAACAAGAAGAAGAAGTTCGGCCTCTTCAAGGTCTTCGACGCCATCAACAAGAACTTCTCGGAGATCTTCACGGTCCTCAGCAACGGCGGCGAGGCCAAGCTCGTGCTTGAGTACCCGGACGAGCCGTTCCAGGGCGGGCTGCAGATCGAGGCGCGGCCGCCGCACGGCAAGGTCCTGCGGCTCGAGTCGCTGTCGGGCGGCGAGAAGTCCCTGACGGCGCTTGCGCTCATCTTCTCCATCCAGCAGTTCGACCCCTCGCCGTTCTATTTGCTGGACGAGGTCGACATGTTCCTCGACGCCGTCAACGCCGAGAACGTGGCGCGGATGGTCGCAAGGAACGCGGAGCTCGCCCAGTTCATCATGATTTCGCTGCGCAAGGTCACGCTCAGCAAGGCGGACCACCTCTACGGCGTGACCAAGCAGCACACGGGGGTGTCCGACGTTGTGGGCAAGGTCAACCTCGCGGAGCTCAGGGAGGAGCCCCACGAGGCCTCCCCGGCCGCGGCGGCCGCCGCGGGCCCGGCCACGCCGGCCGGTTCGGCGCAGGACATGACAGGGGGTGCCGTCCATTCCTGACCCAGGCATGCCAGTGAGCGCCTCCCCCCAGATGGGGGAGGTGGCCGTGCACGATGACGAGGCGATCGCTACGGTCCCCGGGATGCCCATGAGCATGTGGGGCGAGGACCCCATCGCGCGGGACCCGGCCCTGGCGCAGTCGGTGCAGGACGTGATGTCGCACCTGCTGTTCCACAAGAGCCTCATCGACGAGCAGGGCTCGGGCGACAAGCTCGAGCAGTACATGCAGTTCGTGAGGACGCTCGAGGAGGGCGCTCACGTCGCCATCGACGACCCCTTCGAGAAGTCCATCGCCATCACGCTCGAGCTCGTGCTCACGGAGCACCTCAACCCCTGGGACGTCAACTTGATCGAGTTCTCCCGGCTCTACCTCAAGCGCATCCGGAAGGAGCCCGAGGTCGACTTGATCACCGCCGGCCGGCTGATGCACATGGCCTGGTCGGTCCTCCGCCTCCAGACCGAGGAGGTGCTCACCGCCCTCGAGAAGGCCGCCCAGAACGGGAACGGCGACATGGCCGAGTGGCTCGAGGAGGCGCCCGAGTGGGCCTCCTACGACGAGCCAGACTACAGGTACACCAAAGACGTCGTGGCGGGCGTCCGACTGCCCCTGGAGGAGCGCGTCCAGCGACGCGTCCCGAGGGCCGTCTCGCTCCTTGAGCTCGTCAACGCCTTCGAGGAGGCCCGCCGCGACTCGGAGCTGCGCGTCGACCTCGAGGAGCAGCGCAAGGCGGCGCGCGATCGGTTCGCCCACGAGCGCGACGAGCGCGTGTCGCGCATGATGCACAAGGAGTCCCTCGAGGAGGACATCGTGGAGACGTGGTCGCGCATCCTCACGCACAACGGCGACCCCATCCCGCTCGAGGAGCTCCACGGCGATGGCATCGAGGACTTCCTGACCGTCTTCGTCGCCGCCCTGTTCCTCAACCTGCACGGGCGCATCAAGCTCTGGCAGAAGGGCTTCCCGACGGGCACCATCTACGTGCAGAGGCTCAAGGAGGGCGACCTCAAGGAGGAGCTCGCCGCGGCCCAGGCGTTCGACGCCAAGGCCTCCGTGCGCAGCGTCCCCGCGCCCGCGAAGGGCAAGCCCGCGGCCAAGGCCGAGGCTGCCGGCAAGTGAGCGGGGCAGGGGGGGCGTGCCGCCGTTGGCAGGATGGCGCGGCGCGCATCACTCGGACTCGACCAGGTCGGTGCCGGGCGCCTGCAGGATGAGGTCCAGCAGCTGCTGCCCGTGCTCATCGTTGCGCGTCTCGAACGAGAGCAGGAGCTCGACGGTCCCGTAGGGCGTGTCGGGGTCGTATCGCAGCTGCCTGATCTCGAGGATGTTCGCGCCCGCGCCGTGGATGGACTCCAGCAGGTCGTAGAGCCGGCCGGGCCGGTCCTCCATCTGGATGCGCACCGTGATGTACCTGCCGGCCTTCTTGAGGCCCTGCAGTATGACCTTGTTGAGCATGTTGATGTCGATGTTGCCCGCGGAGATGAGGGAGACGACGTTGTCGCCGAGGCCCTTTATCTTGTTGAACAGAAGCGCGGCCGTCGGCACCGCGCCCGCGCCCTCGACGACGGTCTTGTGGCGCTCGAGCAGGAACACGACCGCGCGCGCGATCTCGTCCTCGTCGACCGTCACCACGTCGTGGACGTGCTTGCGGATGATGGGCATGGTGAGCTTGCCCGGCATGCGGATGGTGATGTCGTCCGCGATGCTCGAGATGCGGCGGATGTGCACTGACCCGCCGTCGGGGGACCGCATCTCCTGGGGAGGCGCGCCCGCGGTCTGCACGCCGATGACCTTGATGGAGGGGTCGGCCGAGTGGAGCGCGACCGCTATGCCGGAGATGAGCGCGCCGCCACCGATGGGCACGATCACGGTGTCGACCTCGGGGACCTCCTCGATGATCTCCAGGCCGATTGTGCCCTGCCCCGCGATGACGTACTTGTCGTCGTAGGGATGGATGAGCGTCATGCCCTCCGCCTCCGCCATGCGGACGGCCTCGATGTTGGCCTCGCCGTAGGAGCCGCCGGCGTACCGGACCTCGGCCCCGTAGTAGGTCGCGACCTCCGCGCGGGGCAGCGCCATGCCATCGGGGACGACGACGATGGCCTTCACGCCCTGCATCGTGGCCGCGCGCGCGACGGCCAGCGCGTTGTTGCCCGTGGACGCCGCCACGACGCCCTTGCGCCTCTCCTTCTCGGAGAGCGACGCTATCTTGGCGTAGGCGCCGCGGAACTTGTACGAGCCGGACCGCTGCATGTTCTCGAACTTGATCCAAACGGACCTGCCCGTCATCTCGGAGAGCGAGCGCGAGAGCATCGTGGGCGTGCGGCGGTGCTTGCCGTCGAGGACCTTTGCCGCGGACTTGATGTCGGCGGCGTCCACAACGAACCTCTCCACCGTTCCACGACCCTTTTTACGTACTGCCATCACGATCGCCAAAACTGGTATGAAATGCCTGTATTTAATACCAATGGTCAGGGTCCCTGGCATGGGAGCGACGGAGGACCTTGACCGCCCTCCCGGCGACGGGTGCCGCCCTGCCCTGGTCCACTTAAATACGCCGCCCGCGATTCATGGTGGGAGGCACGCCAATGGGACAGACCATCGCCCAGAAGGTCCTCGCGCGCGCCGCTGGCCGGGACGCGGTGGAGCCCAGCGAGATCGTGAGCGCGCACGTCGACATGGCGATGTCCCCCGAGAACGCCAGGCTGGTCATGAGGGCGTTCGGGGAGATCGGCGTGAGGCGGGTGTGGGACCCCGCTCGCGTCGTCCTCCTCTTCGACCACCGGGTCCCGGCGCCCAACATCAGGACGGCCGAGGCGCACCGCGAGGTGCGCAACTTCGCGCGCGCCCAAGGGCTCGAGCACTTCCTCGATTCGCGGGAGGGCGTGTGCCACCAGGTGATGGTGGAGCTCGGGCTCGCAAGGCCAGGCGAGCTCGTCGTCGGCACTGACTCGCACACGACGACCTACGGTGCCGTGGGCGCGCTCTCGACCGGCATCGGTGCCACCGAGATGGCCGGGGTGTGGGCCACGGGCGAGCTGTGGATGCGCGTGCCCCCGACCCACATGGTCCGCGCCGACGGCGAGATGCCCGACCGCGTGGGGCCCAAGGACCTGATGCTGCGCTACATCGGGGACGTGGGACCGGACGGGGCAGACTACGCCTGCGTGGAGTTCGCGGGCGAGGCCGTCGCGGCCATGGGCGTGCCCGGCCGGATGACGATCTGCAACATGTCCACCGAGGCCGGCGCGAAGGCCGGCGTGGTCGCGCCCGACCGAAGGACGCTCGCCTACCTTAGGGGCCGCGCACGGGGGCCCCTCTCCCCGGTGAGGCCTGATGCGGACGCGACTTACGCATCGCACCGCACGTACGACGCGCCCGACCTCGAACCGCTCGTCGCCGCCCCCCATGCGGTCGAGAACGTCCACCCCGTGTCCCGCTACGCGGGGCTGGAAGTGCACCAGGCGGTGCTGGGAAGCTGCACCAACGGGAGGTTCGAGGACCTCCGTGCGGCTGCCGCGGTCATGGGCGACCGGCCCGTCGCGCCCGGCGTGCGCATGCTGGTCGTCCCCGCCTCCCGCCGCGAGCTGCTGCGCGCCATAAAGGCGGGCCTGGTGGCGAGGTTCGTCAGGGCGGGCGCGATGGTCCTCAACCCCGGCTGCGGGCCGTGCCTGGGCGCGCACGAGGGGGTCCTGGCGGCGGGCGAGCGCGCCATCTCGAGCACCAACCGCAACTTCAGGGGCAGGATGGGCGACCCCGACTCGGAGGTCTTCCTCGCCTCCCCCGAGACCGTGGCCGCGTCCGCCGTCGCGGGCGCGATAGCAGACCCGAGGGAGGTGTGAGGACTGGCGCGCGCGCACGTCTACGGCGACGACGTCAACACGGACGTCATCTACCCGGGGAGGTACAGCGAGCTCTACGACCCGGCCGAGATGGCGATGCACGCCATGGAGGACCTGGACCCCGCGTTCCGCGAGCGCGTGCGGCCGGGCGACGTCGTCGTCGCGGGCGCAAACTTCGGGTGCGGCTCGAGCCGCGAGCAGGCGGTCATCTGCCTGAGGCACGCCGGCGTCTCGGCCGTGGTGGCGGGCTCGTTCGGGCGCATCTTCTTCCGCAACGCCATCAACCTGGGCATGCCAGCTGTTCAGGCGCCCGGGGCTGCGGAGGCCTTCCGGACGGGCGACGAGGTTGAGCTGGACATGCGCGCGGGCGTCGTGCGCAACCTGAGCCGCGGCACCGAGGTCGACTTCCGTCCCCTGCCCCCATTCCTCATGGAGATACTGGACGACGGGGGGCTCGTGGCCCACCTCAGGCGCCGGCTCGAGGCCGGCGGGCGCGGGTGATGCGATGGACGGGACGGGGACGACCCCCGCGGGGGGCGGTCGGGCCTGGGGGTGGCGCCCTCGCGACGCCGGCGTGCCCCTCCTCTACGTCTTCCTGGCGGCCCTGCTCGGCCTCGTCGTGGCCGGCCTGTCCGGCATGCGCACGCTCTCCGCCGTGCTCGCGCTCGTGGCCTTCGCGGCCATCCTCGGCCTCATGGTGGTGCCTGGCAGGGCCGAGCGGGAGCGCATGGCGGTGGCGACGCGCGGCCCCCCCAGGCCCGCGGCAGGGAGGGAGGCGGGCGTCACCGGAGCTTCCGCACGGCCCGGACCAGCCTCGTCCGCATCGGAGGGCGCGGCCCCTGGCGCCTCACCATCACGCGACGCGCAAGGACGCGGGGCGCGCTGAGGGCGCGCGCGAGCGCACGGCGTCCCCGTCGGCCCTTGCCCGCATCGCCGACGCCCCAATCGCCGGCCCCGTACGCCCCCTCGCCCCACCCGTCCTCGAGCGGGCCAGCGGGCCCGACCTCGATGGCCACCGCGGCCAGCTTGCCCGTGTACTCGTCCCTGAGGCCCGTGCGGTGGACGTGGAACGCGAGGACCGCGAGCAGGAGGAGCATGATCGGCACGGCAAGGCCCGTCATCGAGGCGACCTCCAGGCTGTGGGGCAGGGCCCCGCCCCCCGCCCAGGCGGCGATGCCAACGCTCGACATCGTCAGCAGCCCGAGCGTAGCGGAGAGGGCGACGGTCCATCCCATGACGACGAGGAACCTGTCCTGGATGACGGTGTGGTTGGCGCGGATGGCCTCCGCGGGGGCGCCGCCGCTCGCAAGCGCGCGCTGCGACGCGATCTCGGCGCGCATGGCGCGCGTGAACCTCCAGTGGGCGTCCATGCACTCGATGAACACCAGGAGGGACACCGCCAAGGTGGTGGGGCCGACCCAGCCCGAGACCTGGACCCGGTCCAACAGGGTCCCGGTCACCACCAGCACGAACAGCAGCCATGCAAGGCGGACGCTGGGGAGCGCGACCGCGTAGACGCCGATGATGCCGGGGAGGCTGTACATCAGCAGCAGCATGATCTCCCAGGTCGTCCTGGGGAAGAGCGCCCCCACGAGGAGCAGGCCGAACGCGACGACCCCTGCGAGCTGGACGTAGAACCGCCTCCTCGCGATGGCGTCCATCGGGGCCGAGTACTCGGACGCGAACGCCCCCACGAGGTACAGGAGCGCGCCCACGAGCACCGACAGCACGCCCGAGACCGCGACGGGGACGTACGGCAGCACGTCCGAGCTCCGCGTCAGGAGCTCGAGGTAGGTGGGGGTGTCCACGTAGAGCGCCGGCACCAGGAGGAGCAGCGCGAGCAGGGCAGCGGCGCGCGTCGTCTCCTTGAGCGAGGTCCCGACGGCCCTCTTGGGCTGCGCCCATGAGAGCAGCCCCCCTGCCCAGTCATCGTCCTGCGCGGCGTCAGGGGGCGGCAACGCGCATCACCTCCAGCATCTCGCTCGGCCTCGCCCTCACGGGCCAGTCGATGGTCAGCACGCCCGAGTTGCGCAGCGCGCTCTCGTACATCTCGACCTGGGCGCGGGTCGCGTCCTGCCCCGAGGGCAACCGGTAGGTCTTGATGCCTGCCTGGAAGTCGAATGGCTCCACGCGCACCACGACGACCTGCCTGCCCCGCACCCCCAGCTCGGCGAGCTTGGGGGTGAGGGTGTCGTCCGGCGCCATCGAGCTCAGCACCAGCAGGCGGGTCCTGTGCGACATGTGCGCGCTCGCGAGCTCGTACGCCTCCCGGAACGTGGTGTCGCCGCCTGGCATCGCGCCCGTGAGCGCGTGCAGCACGTCGTCCAGCTGGCGCTGGCCGGTGTTGGGCGGCAGCACGATCGGCCTGCGCCCGTAGATGACGAGCCCCACGTCGCGCCGCTGCTGCACGAACTGCTCGACGAGGCACGCCGCGAGCTCGGCCGCGCGCTCGGCGCCGTTGAGCGTCGGCGTGCCCTTGAGGGCCGCGTCGCGCATGTCGACGAAGATCATGATGTCGGAGGCGGCCTCCTGCTCGAACTCGTTGACCATGTACTTGCGCATGCGCGCCGTGGCCTTCCAGTTGATGAACCTGTACGGGTCCCCCTGCGTGTACTCGCGGATGTGGAAGAACTCCGTCCCCATGCCGAGGCGGCCCCTCGTGCGCTGTCCCACCTCGGGGATGGCGGAGGGCATGTGCCGCGGCCTCCAGGTGGCGATGTCGAGCGCGGGATGCACCGTGAGCGAGTCGCGCACGTCGATGGTCCTGTCCGTCCACCCCAGACCGAAGAAGTCGCGGGACCGCACCTTGAGCGGGCCCACGCGCATGTAGCCACGCAACGGGCAGTAGAGGCGATAGCCCACCTCGAGCCGGTCGCCCTCGCCGAGGTAGACCATGGTGCTCACGACGCCCCCGTCGAGCCACAGCCGGTGGCTGAGCTCGTCCTGGACCTCCACGATGCGCTCGGAGTCGGACTTGGCCACCACCGCAAGGTCCACCGCGACCTGCGTGCCGACGTGCGTCACCTCGTTGGAGAGCTTGCGGTCCACGTGCAGCCTCAGCGGGCCCGGGGCCGAGCCGACGATGACGAAGACGAGAAGCACGAGCCCTATGAGGCAGGCGCCGCCGTCGTCGTAGTAAAGACCCCCGATGACGAGCGCGGTCCCCACGGCCAGGAGCAGCACGGCCTTGCGACTGAGCGTCAGGCCTCACCTCCCCCCGGGTCGCCGACGGGGTCGCCGACGGGATCGCCGACGGGGTCGCTGCCGGCGTCGTCCACCTCGACCTCGATGGCCAGGTCGACCGGCTCGAGCCCCTCAGGGGCCGTGGCCAGGCCCCAGGCCTGGGCCGAGGTCCCGGATGGCGATGGCGCCCCGCCCGGCCCCGCCGAGCCGTCGCGTTCGGTCGCCATGTCGGGGACCTCCATCCCCGTCGCCCCCTGCCAGATTCCGTACTCCGACCGGATCTCGCGCTCCATCGCCTCGAGGCCGGAGGTGTCGAGCGTGCGTTCCTCCAGGCTGCTGCGCAAGCCCCACTCGGACAGGTCCTCCGGCAGCGAGCCTATGTATGCCGTGTAGTAGTCCCACGGCGACATGTGGTACCGTATCCGCGTGCGCTCGAGGATGATTGCGCGCAGCCGGTAGTAGATGGGGAACCGCTCGTAGGACGGGTCGAGCCTCACGCTCGCTGGGTCCTCGAGAACGTCGTGGTGCCGCAGCTGGACAGGGGTGCGGGCCACGAGCATGCCCACGATGAGCAGCACGATGAGGAGCACGCCCGCGTAGACCGCCCCCCACGCGATGCTCAGCGCGCCCTCCGCCACGGAGTAGAGCACGCGCTGCACCACCTCGCCGGAGCCCTCCGGCGTGTGGCGGCTCTCGTCGAACAGCACCAGGCGGTTCGGAAAGGGGCGGAGCTCGTCGACGAGCGCGAGGGCGAACCCCATGTTCTCGCGCTGCGTCAGCATGCCGTTGATGAAGATGGAGGGGTCGGAGAGGATGATGGCCGCTCCGCCGTTGCCGAGGTCCACGCGCGCCGCCACGGGCACGCTCGCGATGGGCTCCTCGGGGTCCTTCTCGACGTCGGCGTCCATGTCCAGCCAGCACGTGGACGGCGTGGACGCGAGGATGTCGATGCCCCCCCACCTCTCGGCCGTGAGGTAGCTCGCGTCGTTGAGGAGCACGTCGTACGTGGCCGAGGAGTTGAGGTCCGTGCGCATGGACACTGGGACGATGCGTCCCCCGACCTCGGGGCCGAAGTACCTGACGGGGATGCCAGAGAAGCTGATGCCGAAGGCGTTGGCAAGGGTGTCCCCGAACCCGAAGTCGTCCGCGACGACGAGCGTGCCGCCCCAGTCCACGACGAACGACACCAGGGCCGCGACCTCGCGCTCCGTGTAGTCCCGCTCCACGCCGAGGACCATGAGGACGGTCTCGCTGGGGAACTCGACCTTCTCGACGGCGACGGCGGTCGAGGCCATGCAGGCCGTGGGGATGCCCTCGTCCTCCAGGGTCGAGCGGAGGATATCGAGGTCGTCCCAGCCATCGTCGTAGGCGCTGAGCTGCGGCCGCGCCCCGTAGTCCGAGACCGCGTCTATGGCCCAGATGCCAGCGATGACGAGGATGGCCACGAGCGCGGTGGCGGTCCACCGCACCCACAGGCCCGCCCTCGACGCCATGTGAGGAATTCCCCCCCGCCCGGGCGCGCTCACCGCGCGGGCGCGAGGCCGCCTCCAGCGGCCGCCCTGCCGGAACCCTCCAGCTGGGGCTCGAGCCGGCCGAGGTCCCAGCCAGGGGTCATGGCCTCCCTGATGGACCGCAGCGCGAGCGCGGCCCTGTAGCCGTAGTCGCCCGAGAGCTCGTGCACGCTGTACCGCGCCTCCTCGAACAGCCACGTGAGCTCCCCGAGGTCGCGGTCCGGCACGTCCGGGAGGGCCTCGTGGATGGCGCCCTCGAACTCGCGGACGGTCCACCACTCCATTCGGAGGAAGTCGTACCTGCGCAGGACCTCGCACAGGCCCATGTAGGCGCGGATGATGACCTTGCGCACCGCGTCCAGGTCGTCGAGGTCGAGCTTGTAGAGCTCCTCCTCTGCTATCTCGAGCACGCGCTCGATCTCGCGCACGTGCACGCGGCGCCACACGAGGTAGAGCGCGAGCAGGCCCGCCGCGCCGAGCAGCGCCACGAGCGCGCGCACCTCGTCGGTCCATACGGGCACGACGTCCCGTCCGCCCGTGGGGGGCGTGATGTTCGGGGGCTTGACCGAGTTCGAGGACCCGTTGGTGCCAGTTCCGTTCTGGCCGTTGTTCGGGTCCGGTTGCGGCACGGTGCCGTTCACGGGCTCGGTCGGGGGGATGACCGGGGGCGGCAGGATGGAGCTCTTGTCCAGCGGGTTGCTGCCCATCGCCACCTCCAAGCCGTCGGGGATGCCGTCGCCGTCCGTGTCGGGGACGAGTGGGTTCGTGCCGAGCTCGCGCTCCTCGAAGTCGGTGAGCCCGTCGTCGTCGGTGTCCGTGTCGAGCACTTTCGTGCCGAGCTCGCGCTCGACCACGTCCGGCAGCCCGTCGCGGTCCGAGTCCATGGCCCGCTCGTCGTCAGCGGGGTCCAGGGGGTCGGTCTTGGCGGCCACCTCGGAGCCGTCGAGCGCACCGCCCTTGTCGGTGTCGTTGAGGAGCGCGTCCGTGCGCACGGTCCTGACCTCTAACCCGTCGGACAGCCCGTCGCCGTCCGTGTCGCGCTGCGACGGGGTCGTCTTGGTCGTGTGGACCTCCTCGTAGTCGCTCAGGCCGTCCATGTCAGTGTCGATGGAGGTGTCGCTCGTGAGGTAGAGCTGCTCCTCCTCCCTGCTGAGGCCGTCGTTGTCGGCGTCCGGGTCGTCCCTGTTCCTGATGCCGTCGCCGTCGAAGTCGGAGTTGGGCGCGCGCGGGTCCGTCGCAGGGTCGCCGGGGACCGGGTCGACCCATGGGTCCTCGGGGAGGGGCATCGGTTCCCAGCCGGGCGGCCACCAACCCGTGGGTGGCCCCGTGGGGGGGTTGATGATGCCGGGTATGTTGACCTCCGACCGCGGGGTGGCGGAGCCGAAGCTCTCGTCGTCGAGCGGATTAGGCCTCATCGGGTCGAACCGTACCCAGCCCATGCCGGGCACCAGGCACTCGGCCCATGTCCACTCGTGGTACTTGAGCACCGTGATGTCGTTCGCGCCGATGATGCCGCCCCTGTAGCCGACCACGAGCCGCGTGGGCACGGCCATCGACCGTGCCAGCAGCACGAACGCGGAGGCGATGTCCCTGTGGGTGCCCTTGTGGTCGGCGGAGCCGAACATGACCCAGGTGGCGCCGTCCGCGACCTCGGGCACCTGCACCACGTGGGAGGAGGCGATGCGGCACACCTGGTAGACGGCCCCGGCCGCCGCGAGCGCGCGCTGCAGCACCGAGGGGCCGGAGGCGTTCGCGAGCGCGGTGCCCAGCTCGATGAAGCTGTTGTGGATGCCCGTGGGCAGCGCGAGGTAGTCCGCGGCGGCCTCGAGCTCGCCCTTGGTCCACCTCGACTCGGTCGCGTTCGTCAGGTCGTAGACCACGGACGCGTACGCGAGGGCCAGGATGGGCATGGTGGCCTGGAGCTCGCCGGCCTTGTAGGGGATGACCTCGACCCTCGGGGGGAGGGTGGCCCCGACCATCCGCGGGAGCCCGAGGACGGGCACGTAGCCGGTCCAGGGCCCGAGGAAGGTGACGTTGGTGACGACCTCCTTGTGGCGGATGTGGGTGAGGAGGTGCTCGAGGCCCATGACGCGCGTGGCGGGAGTCGCGACCCAGCCGTCAGGCCTGTAGGAGTCGAAGGTCGCGACCTTCCAGTAGAGGGACCTGGAGCTCGTGCGGGCCGCGAAGACGGGTTCCATCAAGTCGGGGTCGAGGATGGACGGGGGCGGGGCGGCCACGTCCCCCTCGCCGGTGCCGAAGTAGAGGCCGGAGGTGCCCCTGTCGGACCGGGGGTTGGTCCCCATCTCGTACTCCTTGAGGTTGCTGATGCCGTCGCGGTCGTCGTCGGCCGCGGGGTCGGAGACGCCGTAGTAGGCCTCCCAGTCGTCGGGCAGCCCGTCGCCGTCGGTGTCGGCCGCGTTCAGGCGCCCGGGATCGTAGAAGTCCAGCAGCCCGTCGCCGTCGGTGTCCGGCGAGGCCGGGTCGGAGCCGAGCAGCACCTCGGTGCCGTCGGCGACCCCGTCGTCGTCCGCGTCGGGGTCGTTGATGTTCGGCCCCCTGTCCTTGTCCAGGTCGGAGAGCGGGCGCAGCAGCTTGCGCAGCTCGCCCTTGCCGATGCTGCCGTGCAGGAGGCGGTGCCAGGGTCCGACGGTGACGTCACCAGAGGACCTGGTGGTCCAGTAGATGTACTCGTCGCCGTCCTGCAGCCCGTCGTTGTCCGTGTCGGGGTCCAGCGGGTCGAGCCCCATCGTGCGCTCCTGCTCGTCGGTGAGGCCATCGCGGTCCGAGTCTTTTATGTCGACAATGCTCTCCGAGAGGTCCCCGTAGCGGGTGTGGGCGGAGGCCCTGAAGGGGTCAGCGATTGAGATGAGCGCGGAGCATAGGAGCATGGCCGTTATGGCCAGCACGAACAGACGGCCCCGCAATTTCTCAACCCCTCCGACACGGCGCCATGCCCAGACCGCCTGTCGAATGCCTGGTCGCGGCACCCTTAAATGGGTTTCCGTATCGTTGCTTGAATAGCATCCCACGTTGGATATATATTCTTTGGAACACGCCTAGAACTGTCGCCGGTCCGGCCTGGCGCCTACGCGAGGCCCGCGAAGTAGTAGTAGAGTATCCACATGCCCACGCCAGCGAGCAGGAACCCCGAGACCAGCTTGACGGTCCTGGGCGAGATGCGGAACTTCCCCGAGAGCTTGCCGCCGTAGAGGCCGACCGCCATCGTTATCACGACCATGAGGGAGGCGGCGGCGATGGAGAAGACCAGGAATATGAGGACCGCGCCGAGGAAGGAGCCCTGGGCGGCGGACAGGAAGATGAGAGCGATGATTACGGGCGCCATGCAGCCCGCCGATGCCGCGGAGTAGCCCATCCCGTATAGGTAGAGGCCGACGTAGCCGCCCTCCTCGGCGGCCGTCTCGAGCGCGCCCCTGGAGGCGTCGGTGGCCCCCTGGGACCCCTTGTCCACCACGCGGCTCGCCAGGCGCCTTGCGGTGGCCAGGCCCCATCGGACGGGCATCGTGACGTAGGCCATGAGCGTGCCCATGGACAGGTTGAGCAGGATGACCGCCGCCATCAGGATGAGGAGCATGCCCACGATGGGCTCGAGCACGTAGATGTACTTGGATATGGCGCCCCCGAACAGGCCCACCAGAAGGGCGACCAGCATGTACACCGTCACCAGGCCCGCGGCGGCCACGACCCCGCCCTTGAACGCCTTGCCGAGGCGCCTCGCGTCCTTGAGGCGCATGTAGTACGTCATGTAGCCTGGCAGCATCGGGAACGAGCACGGCGAGAAGAAGGTGACCGTGCCCAGCACGACCGCCCACAGCAGCAGCCCCGCGCCAGTGGTCGCGCCTGCGCCGATGGACACGATGCCGCCGCCGCCCGCGGCCGCCTCGTCGATTGCCTTCCCCAGCTCGTCGGCCGGCACCGCGCCCTCGGCCGAGAAGGTCGCGCGGCCGCGCGGGTCGATGACGATGGTGCGGGGGATGAGCTTGACCGAGAACGTCGAGAAGAAGTCCTGGTCGTCGTTGTCCATGGCGAACCGCCACCCCGCCTTGTACTCGGCCTTGAACTGGCGCAGCTGAGCGGGCGTCTCCTGGGGGTCGATGTCGACCGTGATGAGCTCTATGCGCGACCCGTACTCGTCGTGGACGCGCTTGAGGTCGGCCATTGCCGCGCGGCAGTCGGGGCACCAGGTCGCCATCATGTCGAGCACGACGACGCGGCCCCTGAAGTCCGAAAGCTCGACCTCGTTGCCGTCGAGGTCCGTGAAGGCGATGTCCGGCACCTGCTCGCCGCTGCTGGAAGAGCCCGCGCCCGAGCCCACGAACACGCCGCCCAGGACCAGCACGAGCACGAGCATGGCCGCGACGGCCTTGCGCGTCGAGGCGTCGTTGGACCGCCAGATTGTGACGATGAGCAGGAGCGAGATGAGCACGAGGACCGCGATGGCGACGGTGGACGACGCGGGGATGCCGCCCCCGGCCTTCGAGGAGGCGGCCTGCACGGCGTGCTCGATGGCGTCCGTCTTGCCGATGGCGCCCTTGCCGTCCGTATAGAGCACCACGAGCCAGACCCTGTCCGCCCCGCCCGGGTCGATGGTGGCGGTGGCGGTCGCGTCCGAGTAGGCGTAGCAGGCGCCCGAGTCATCGCAGACCTCCTGCCCGCTCAGGCTCATCGTGGCCGCGCTCCAGTTCGCGGAGGTGGCCCCCTCGGTGCTCCAGAACACCGCGGCCGAGGCCGCCCCGTCGGGGTCGCCGATGAAGGCCTCGACCAGCACGCCGTCCGCGCCCTCGGTCACCTTGACCTCGCCCACGGGGTCGGCCGAGTTCTGCCGGTCGTAGGCCGTCGAGGCCGGCGTCGCGGACTGCACGCACCTCGGCACCGCGTTGGGGTTGCCTGAGGTGCCGTCGGAGGAATCGGTGTCGTCCAGGTCGAATATGGCCGCGACCGCGACCACGTCCTGGGGCTTGACGGGCACGGGCGTGCCCTCTGGGTAGTCCGCGCCCTCCTCCACGACGATCTCAGGGATGGCCCACGCGCCCGCGAACACCGCGGACTCGCCAGAGGCCATCTGCACGGACTGTCCCTGGATTGCGTAGCCGCGGAACACGTTGTGGTTGAGGACGTCCTGCTCCTCGACCGTGCTCCAGGCCAAGACGTTGTCCTCGACCATGAAGACGATAAGCTCGCCCCGCAGGTCGCGGTTGAGGAGCAGCCGGCCCATGCCGAGGTACTCGACCTTCACCACGACGGCCCACTCGCCGTCCTGGTAGTACTGCTCGACCTCCATGTTGACGTACTTGAAGTCGGGGATGAGGTCCCTGACCGGCTGGCGGGGGTTGAGGTGCGGCTGGTAGCGGACCTCAGCACCGTCCAGGGCGGCCTGGGCGTTGGCCTCGTCGGGGGTGGGGCGGCCGTACATCCCGCCCATCTCCGACCAGCCGCCGTCGACCTCGGCGTCCGGCGTGCCGGACACACCGGGCTGGTAGAGGCGCATGCGGTCGAAGCTCTCGTCGGTGGCGAGGCCGTCGACGCCGCCGCCGTTGAGCTCGTGGAAGCACACGTATGTCCACGGCACCGTCTCGTCCCCCGCCGACGAGGCGTAGAGGCCCTCGATGGCGCCATGGGGGCCCGCCATGCAGCTGGGGCAGGAGAGGCCGGTGAAGAACTCGAGGAGCGGGCGGTGCATGCCGTAACCGCTGGGCACCGCGAACGGGTCGGCATCGAGGAGGGGCGGGATGGACCCGTCGCCCATGCCCGGGAGCGCGGCCAGGGCCGCTGGCGCCAGGAGCGTGGCGAGCACGATGACCGCGAGCGCCCGCATGGGCCTCGCCCCCGCCATCGCAGCATCCCGTGCCATCCTCGCTTGCCTCATGGCCTGCCATCCCATCCGTTGTGAGACTCGCTCGATCTGACCCTCGCCCCCGCATCAGCCGTGGTTGGGCTCGTAGGGGTTGAACATCGGGTCGCCGTGCAGTATGTAGTGGCCGTAGATGATGTACGCGATGTCCGGCCCGATGCCGTTGGCGATGCCACCCTCCGCGTCCTCGGGCAGGTAGTCGTTCTTGGCGTTGCGCAGCGCCATCCCGACGGTCTGGTCGTCGCCGAGCACGTACTCGGTGAAGTACTCGCCCATGAGCACCGCGCCCTCGGGGTCGAGCCGGAGGTCCGAATCGGAGCCGGCGTCGATGGTGCCGTAGGTCGAGCGCGTGGCGCCGATGAACGCGTTGATGCCCCCGTGGATGTAGGCCTGCGAGAGCGCGTTCTCGGGGTTCAGGCCGTCGATGCGCCCGACGACGCAGGAGATGAGGTACATCGTGGAGGGACCGAAGCTCATGTCGCGCACGTGCGCCACGTCGAAGGCCGAGCCGCCCGCGTACTTCGTGCGCGCCGAGGGGACGTACCAGTAGTAGAAGCCATGGACCCCGCCGATGATGTAGTTGGAGCCCTCCTGGAACTTCTGCGAGTTGATGCGGTGGGACAGCAGCTCCGAGGTCTGCTTGGGTTTGAAGCCGCCCTCGTCGTACTCCTTGCTGACCTGGGTGACGAGCGAGGGGTACATGGTCTCGACGGGCAGCTCGGAGCCCAGGAACACGTAGCCGTTGCTCTTCCAGTCGCTGTGGACGTTGCCCTGCGTGTATCCCTCGAAGTTATCGATGATCTCGCGGTAGAAGAACGTGCGCGACAGCAGCGCCGAGCAGTCCTGCGCGTTGTAGCCGTCGATGCGGCCCACGGGCAGCTCGATGTCGGGGTAGCTGGGCGACACCTTGCCCTCGCCGAGGTCCATGGGCGCGTTCATGGGGTCCATGTTCACGTCGGCGAAGTGGATGTCACCGGGCTCGCCGTAGCCCTCGGACACCTCCCCGCCCGGGAAGTAGTAGTGCGGGACCATGTTGGTGTCCGCGATGATGCCGACGGAGACTGGGTTGCGGTAGTAGTGGTCGGCGAGCGCGTTGAGCGCGGCGCCATCGTTCATGAGGCCGGGGGAGTCCTGCCCCACGAGGCGCGCGAGCGTGTGCACGGTCGCGTTGTGGATGTCCATGGCCTTGATGTTCGCGGTGGCCATGCTCGCGGAGTTGAACGTGGGCTCGCCGCAGTCGACGCACCCCAGGTACGCGGGCTTCATGAGCGCGTAATCAGGGTCCGCCATGACGATGCCCGTGTGGAAGGCAGTGAGGTAGGGCGCGAGGGACGACAGGCCCTCCATGAGAGGGTAGACGGGCGACGCGAGCTTCTGGACGACGATGTCCAAGTAGAACCAGTCCGGCTCGGCTTGAACCAGGCCGAACCGCCCCGGGGGCCGGCCCTGCCATATCTCGCGCGCGCCCAGCTGCACCAGGTGCGTGCCGACGTCGTTGTTGAGCGCGCCGTCGAAGTCCACGATGCGGTACTCGCCCTCGATGCGGCCCGCGGGCGTGCCGAAGAAGAGCTCCTGCGCGGCCGCGCCGGCCGCGTCGTTCTCGTCACCGTCGAAGACCCAAGCGTAGATGCGCGAGCCGATCTCGTCAGCCCACGTGTTGCCCCTGAACTTGAGGGTGAACCTCACGAGGGCGTACTGGTAGTCGACGGGGACCTCGAACTCGTACTCGATCTGGTTGGAGACGGCCGTGGTCGCGGGCACGACATTCTCTCGGGTACCGTGGTCGTAGATGAGGTCCTCGAAGTGGTAGGTGGTAGCGTCCTCCACGACCATGGGCTGTATGTCGTCGGGGTTGGCGACCGTGAGGTAGGACACGTCGCTCGCGAGCCCGCGGGGCTCGCGGATGAACTTGGTCATGATGTCCTGGATGGACTCGAGGTCCCTGAGGCGCAGCACCCTGCCGTAGCCGGGCGCGTCGCCGAGCGCGACGGTGTACTTGACATCGAGGCCTGACAGGGCCGAGGTGACGCCCTCGCATATCTCGTCCGTCACGATGAGGGGGATGTTCACGTAGCTCGCGAGCGCCGCCGCCGCGACCGCCAGGTCGTAGCCCGACCTGCCGGGCCTCACGATCATGGCCCCGTCGGACGCCGCCCAGAACTCCTTGGCAGCCTCCAGGGAGGCGTGCTTGGGGTCCGCACCGTCCACGCGGTAGCTCACGGGCACGCCCAGCTCTCCGACCTCGCCGATGGTGACGGTCCTCTCGCTCGCGATGGCGCCGAGGAACCTCTTCACGGGGAGGGAGGGGTCCCTTCCCGCCACGAGCAGCGGGACCGTCTGCTGGGAGCCCACGTTGTCGTAGTAGCATGCAACGGGAGCGCCTACGACCGCCATCCACGGCGAGCTGTCGCTCACCACGATGGAGCCGCCCTGCTCGAGGCCGCTGCGCTCGGACGTGGAATCCAGGAGGTCGTCCAGTGTGGCCGCGCCCCCCTCGTCGGAACCGGGTCCTAGGATGACAAGGACGGAGGCGAGCAGGAGGATGGCCACCGCTCCGACGGCGGCGAGCTGCCTCTTCCTGGACACCATGGCGAACCTGTACACCTTGACGGGGTAACGCGCAAGGTCACGCAGGGGCTTGAGGACCATCGTCTTCACCTACCTATCAGTAGCTACGCTTGTCGGTTCCTATGCGCGGCTGGATATATATGCGTTTTGGAATGGATTGGTAGCTCGCCCGTGCCCTGGATACCACCCGCATGCCCTGCGCACAATGGCGCTCCGGGCGCCACCCCCGTCATGGCCCCAGCGCACTGCCCGCCCCGGGGACGCGACATCCCCCGTCATCGGGCGGGGGGTCGAACCCCTTTTAACTCGGCATCCCGGTCTGGGGTCGTGCTCGTGTCCACCGACGTGGGCGGGACCTTCACCGACTTCGTGGTTCTCGAGGGCGGCCGCATGCGCATGTTCAAGGTGCCCTCGACACCGGACGCGCCAGACCGCGCCGTCGCGGACGGGCTGCGCGCGCTGGGCCGCCAGGACGTCGCCGCCTTCTCGCACGGCACGACCGTGGCCACGAATGCCATCCTCCAGAGGTCAGGGGCGCGCGTCGCCCTGGTGACGACCGCGGGCTTCGAGGACATGCTGGAGATCGAACGGCAGGCGCGGCCCTCAGTCTACGACCTCAGGGAGGCGCGGCCCGAGCCGCTCACCCCAGCTGGCATGCGGGTTGGCGCGCAGGGGCGCATCGACCACCGCGGGGCCGTCATCGCCCCCCTGACCCCAGAGGAGGCCGAGCGCGTCTCGGACGCGGTGGAGGCCACCGGCGCCGAGGCGGTGGCGGTGTGCCTGCTCCACAGCTACGCCAACCCCTCGCACGAGGCCATGCTGGGCGAGGCGCTGCGGGCCCGGGGGCTGGAGGTCTCGCTCTCGAGCGAGGTCCGGCCCGTGTTCCGCGAGGTCGAGCGCGGCTCCCTCACGTCGCTGGACGCGCACGTCAAGCCGGTCGTGAGGGGCTACCTCAGGCGCCTGCGCCACGCGCTCGCCCCATACGGCCCCGCGGGCTTCCTCGTGATGGGCTCCCACGGGGGCGCCATCCCCGACGCGGTGGCGGCCGAGAGGCCCGCGAGGCTCCTCCTCTCCGGCCCCGCGGGCGGCGTGATCGCCGCGGCCGCGCTGGGCGCGAGGGCGGGCGTGGGGCGCCTGTTCACCTGCGACATGGGCGGGACGTCGACGGACGTGGGCGCGGTCGTGGACGGCGTGCCCCTGAGGACGCCCTCGACCTCGGTCGCGGGGCTACCCGTGGGCATGCCCACCATTGACGTCGTGTCCGTGGGCGCGGGCGGGGGCAGCCACGTCTGGGTCGACCCCGGGGGCGCGCTCAGGGTGGGGCCGAGCAGCGCGGGCGCTGACCCTGGGCCCGCCTTCTACGGCAGGGGGGGTCGGGAGGCGAGCATCACCGACTGCCACGTGCTCTCGGGCACCCTCCCGACCGACTTCCTCGAGAGGTACGGCATCAGGGGCGACGCCGCCGCCTGCCGGGCGGCCTGTGGGCGGGCTGCGGACGCGGCGGGGCTCGACCTCGACGTCCTGCTCATCGGCGCGAGGAGCGTCGCCGACGCGGCGATGGCCCGGGCGTTCCGCGTCCTGCTCGCGGGGCGCGGGCTAGACCCCCGGGACTTCGCCCTCGTGGCCTTCGGAGGCGCGGGCGGGCTGCACGCCGCGGCGCTCGCAAGGGGCCTCGGCTTCAGGCGCGTGGTCGTTCCCCTGGCCGCGGGCGGGTTCTCGGCGCTCGGCATCGCGATGTCCGACCTGGTCGTCGAGCGCGACCGGACGGTGCTCGCCCCCGTCGAGGCCGCCCCGGGCATCCTGGATGGCCTCGTCCCCGAGCTCAGGCGCGAGGCCGAGGCCGAGCTCGCCATGGCCGATGTGTCGCCCGAGGGCGCGGCCGAGGGGCTGGAGGCCGACATGCGCTACCGCGGGCAGAGCCACGAGCTCACGGTCCCGTTCATGCGCTCGCACCCGCCCTCGGCGACCTCGCTCCACGACGCCCACCGCGCCGCCTACGGGCACTCCGCCCCCGCCGAGGGCGTGGAGCTCGTCAACGTCCGGCTGAGGCTGAGGCTGCCGGGACCCGTGGTGAGGTTCGACCGCCTGGCCGACGACGAAGGCGCGCGGCCGCGCCACGTCCGCCAGGCGCTCTTCGACGAGGGGTGGCTCCCGACGGCCGCGTTCACGCGCGCCTCCCTGGGCGCGGGAGCCTCCGGCGACGGCCCCGCGGTCATCGAGGGCGAGGGCGAGACCACCGTCGTCCCGCCGGGCACGAGCTGGTCCGTCGACCGGTGGGGCGACCTCTGGCTGGAGGTGGGATGATGCTCTCCCCCTCCGACCTGGAGGTCATGCGCCAGGCCCTGGCCTCGGTGCCCGAGGAGATGGGCGTCGTCCTCGTCAGGTCGGCCTACTCGCCCAACATCAAGGAGCGGCGGGACGCATCGTGCGCCGTCTTCGACGCGGAGGGCAGGATGGTCGCGCAGGCCGAGCACATCCCCGTGCACCTGGGCTCGATGCCGCTCGCGGTCGAGGGGCTGCTGCGCCTCGGCCCGGTCCTCAGGCCAGGCGACGCATGGGTCGTCAACGACCCCTACACGGGCGGCTCCCACCTCCCCGACATCACCGTCATCTCGCCCGTCCTCGATGGCGCCGAGGTCGTGGGCTTCGTCGTGAACAAGGCGCACCACGCGGACGTCGGGGGGCCCACGCCGGGCTCGATGGACCCCACCGCGCTCACGCTCGAGGACGAGGGCGTCGTCATCCCGCTGCAGGCGCTCGCCGAGGGAGGGCGCCCCACTGGACCCGTGTGGGAGATGCTGAGGGCGCGCTCCCGCACGCCCGAGGAGCGCATGGGTGACCTGCGCGCGCAGCTCGCGGCCAGCGCCGTCGGCGCCGCCCGCCTCGGGGCGTTCGTCGGCCGCTACGGGAGGGGCACCTGGCGCGCCTTCTGCGACGAGGTCATCGACTACAGCCGGAGGCGCATGGAGGCCGCCCTATCGGGGCTCGTCGAGGGGACCTACTCGGCCGGGGACGTGGTCGAGGCCCCCGCGTCCGGGCTCGGCGAGGGGGACGGCGTCCTCTTCCCGCGGATGCACGACCTGCGCGTCGAGCTCGCGGTCACCGTCGGTCGCGGGCGCGCGAGGTTCGACTTCACGGGCACCTCGCCCCAGGTGGACGCGCCGCTCAACGCCCCCCGCTCGGTGACGCTGTCGGCGGTGTACTACTCGCTGCGCGCGATGACCGACCCCACCATCCCCCCGAACCACGGATGCTACTCGCCGGTCGAGGTCGTGTGCCCTCGCGGCAGCCTGCTGGACCCCACGCCACCGAGGCCTGTGAGCGCGGGCAACGTCGAGACCTCGCAGCGCGTCGCCGACGTCTGCCTCGCGGCGCTCGGGCAGGCGCGCCCCGAGGGCCCGGTCGCCATGTCCCAGGGAACGATGAACAACGTGCTCATCGGCACCGAGGGCGAGGGCGCCTTCACGTTCTACGAGACCCTTGGGGGCGGCGAGGGCGGCTCGCCATGGCGCCCTGGCATGTCAGGCGTGCACACGCACATGACCAACACGCGCAACACGCCCGTGGAGGCGCTCGAGGCGGCCTACCCGCTGCGGGTGAGGCGGCTCTCCCTCCGCAGGGGCAGCGGGGGCGTGGGGAGGCACCCCGGCGGCGATGGCATCGTCAAGGAGGTCGAGCTGCTCGCGGAGGCCGCGGTGCTCACGCTCGTCGCCGAGAGGCGCAGGGAGCGCCCCCGGGGCGTTGACGGTGGCGGGGACGGGGCGGAGGGCGCCGATGCCATCGTGCGCGACGGCCGTCGCATCCCCCTGCCATCGAAGTGCCGGGCGGTCCTCAGGAGGGGCGACGTCGTGGTCATCGAGACCCCTGGCGGCGGGGGATGGGGAGGCCCTGAGGGGCACCCCTGACGAACGGGCCCGCACCTCGTCGGCCTAATCCTAATGAGGTGGCACCACCATCCCACCCCGATGCTCCGCTGCGACATCGCCATAGTCGGGGCCGGACCAGCCGGCTCGACCGCCGCCAGGTTCCTCGCGGCCCAGGGCATCGACGTGCTCGTGCTCGAGCGGGACAAGCTCCCCCACGACAAGCCTTGCGGCGGTGGGCTCCGGCCCGGCGTGGTGAGGCGCGTCGACCACATCAAGCGCCTGGCCGGCCGGTTCGTGGAGGGCGTCTCGACCGAGGCCGTCATCTCCACGCCTGGCGGCCCCTTCGTGTCCCACAAGGTCCCCGAGGGCGCCATGCCCGTCATGTTCCAGATGCGCAGGTCGGTCTTCGACCAGGTCCTGGTGGAGGACGCGGTCGCGCAGGGCGCGCGGCTGGAGGAGGGCGCGCGCGTGATGCGCGCCGCCGGCGGCGAGCGCGGCTGGAAGCTGGGGCTCGAGGACGGCCGCGAGTTGCGTGCCAAGGGCGTCATCGGCGCGGGGGGGGCCAACTGCCCCATCTCCAAGCGCATGCGCGTGGCTGGTGGCGCGCCCAAATGCTTCCCCCGCGACCGGCTCGCTGTGTGCTGGGCGCGCGAGTACAGGGTCGGGGAGCGGTTCGTCGAGGACGCCTACGGCGCCTCGCGGTGCGTCCATCTGACGATCCGGCACGCGAACGTCACCGGCTACTCCTGGGCGTTCCCGAAGCGCGAGCACGTCAACGTTGGCTTCGGCGCCCTCATCGACGACCTCAAGGGCGAGGACGGGCACGCTCTCGCGGAGGGCTACGTCGGCCAGCTCGTCAAGAGGGGGTTGCTCCCCGACGACCCCGGTGGTGGCAGGTGGCAGGCGGCGCCCATCCCGATGGGCGGGCCCGCCGGCCCAGTCGTCCGGCCGGGGGCGCTCGCTGTCGGGGACGCCGCGGGGTTCGTCTCCCCGCTCGCGGGCGACGGCATCTACTACGCGGTCGAGTCGGGCCGCATGGCCGCGGAGGTGATGCGGCGCGCTTTGGAGAAGGGGGACATGACGCCCGAGTACCTCCACTCGTACCACAAAGCGTGGAAGAAGGCCTGGGGCGGCGAGCTGGAGACCCTATGGAAGGTCGCCGCGAAGCTCTCCAAGGACCCGCTCACGGTGCTCGAGCGCGCGGCCGGGGACCCCAAGATGGCGCCCATCGTGCTCAAGCTCTTCCAGGGCGAGGGGGACGTCACCCGCAACGCCATCATGCTCTACGGCCGCAACGCGCTGGCCGCCCTCAGGTTCCCGCGCAGGGAGGAGGAGCAGGCGGAGGGCGAGGGACCGTGCTGACCGCCTGAGCCGGTCCAACGGGACAACCCTCATATACCCTCGCCTCCCCTTCGACATCGGATGCAGGACGGCACGTGGCGCGACATGTGGGCGAGGCAGCTCCCGCTGGATGGATTCGGCGAGGAGGGGCAGCGCGCGCTCGGTCGCGCGACCGCGGCCGTCGTGGGCGCGGGCGCGCTGGGCAGCAACTCGGCGGAGCTCCTCGCGCGCATGGGCGTCGGCACCGTCCGCATCGTCGACCGCGACGTGCTCGAGGCGTCCAACCTGCACCGGCAGCGCGTGCTCGGCCACCCCGACATCGGCAGGCCCAAGGCGGAGGCGCTCGCGGAGCGGCTCGGCGCGCTCGCGCCCTGGTGCAGGGTCGAGGGCGTGGTCGAGGACGTCACGGGCTCGAACGCGCTGGGGCTGCTGCAGGGCGCGGACGTCGTCCTCGACGGGCTCGATGGCATGCGCGCGCGCTACGTGCTCAACGACGCCTGCCTCGAGCTCGGCGTGCCCTGGGTCTACGGCGGTGTGCTCGCAATGGGCGGCCTGGTCGCGACGTTCCCGGCGGGAGGGCCCTGTCTCATGTGCCTGTTCCCCGAGGTCCCTATGGACGGCTCGGTGCCCGCGTGCGAGTCGGAGGGCGTGCACCCCTCCGCCCCTGCCCTGGTAGCCTCGGTGCAGGTGGCGCAGGCGTCCCGCCTGCTGCTCGGCGCCAGGCCCCCGCCCAAGCTGGTGGCGTTCGACCTGTCCAAAGACGACTGGCGCGTCGTCGACATCCAGATGCGCCAGGGCTGCCCCGCGTGCGGCGAGGGGAGGCGCGACCACCTGATGGCCGGCGACCGTGACGTCATCGTCACGCTCTGCGGGCGCGGCTCGGTGCAGATAAGCCCGTCGGCGAGGCGCGGACGCGTCGACCTCGACGCGAAGGCGGCGGAGTGGGGGCGCGAGGGCCTCGCGGTCTCCCGCCACGGCCCGGTCCTCACCCTTGCCCTGGGGGAGACCAAGCTCCACCTCTTCACCTCGGGCCGCGCCCTCGTGAAGGGCACGACGGAGCAGGCGGTAGCGAAGGGCCTCTACACGAAGTACGTGCTCAGGTGAGGGGGTGGTCGGCTGGTCAGGTACGTAGCGCTGATGTCGGCCGGCATCGACTCCCCCGTGGCCGCGCACCTGATGCTCGAGCGCGGCGTGCAGCTCACCGCCCTCCACTTCGACAACCGCCCGTTCACGGACGACTCAGAGGTCGAGAAGGCCCGCCGGCTCGTGCTGCGGCTGCGCGAGCTGCACGGGGACGTGCCGGCCTTCCTCGTGCCCCACGGTGCCACCACGCAGCTCGCCATGGCCAGGGACGCGCCGCGGCGCATCGGGTGCCTGCTTTGCAGGCGCATGATGTTCCGCGTGTCCTCCCGCTACGCGCGCAGCATCGGCGCGCAGGGCGTGCTCACGGGAGAGTCCCTCGGCCAGGTGGCGTCGCAGACGCTCGCGAACATCGCGGTCGAGCACCTCGCGCTCGAGGGCCTCCCCGCCATCAGGCCGCTCATCGGCCTGGACAAGGAGGAGATCGTGGGCATCGCCAAGCGCATCGGCACGTTCGACCTCTCGACCGCCCCCGGCAGCTGCTGCACCATCGTGCCCGACAAACCCTCCGTGGCGGCCCGGCGCTCCGAGGTCGAGAAGGCCGAAGCGGGCGTCGACATCGAGGGCCTGGCCAGGGCCGCGCTGGAGGGCATGACGCCATGGTAGAGCTCGCCGTCGTGCGCCCCTGCGAGGGCGGCACGGGCACGGAGATAGTCCCCAAGCGGCCTCTCGCCCTCGACATGGCGCGGTGCGCGAGGGGGCTCGCGTCCGCCGGCCTCAAGGTGGTCGATGCGAAGGTGCTGCTCGTCGTGGAGGACGCACCGAGGACGACGGTGTGGCCCACGGGACGGATGATAGTCCAGACCAGGGTCGCCGAGGAGGCCATCGCGCGCGCGCAGGACCTCCTGAGGCTGATGGGGGTCGAAGGCTGAACCTCCTGCTCACGGGCCCTCCGAGGTGCGGCAAGACCACTCTCGTGGAGCGCGTGGTGGAGCGCGTGCGCCCCCGCGCGCGCCTCGCGGGCTTCCTCACCAGGGAGGTCCGTGAGGGAGGCGACCGCGTCGGTTTCGACGTCATCGCCCTCGACGGTCGCGAGGGCGTCCTCGCCAGGAAGGGGGGCGGGCGCGGCCCGCGCGTTGGGAGCTACGTCGTCGACCTGCCCTCGTTCGAGCGCATCGGCCTCGCGTCGCTCCTCGACCCGTCCGCCGAGGCCATCGTCATCGACGAGATCGGCGCCATGGAGCTCCACTCGGAGGAGTTCAGGGACGCCGCCTTGGCCGCGCTGGACGGACCGAGGCCCGTGCTCGCGACCATCCGTCTGAGGCCGGAACCGTTCTGCGACGCCCTCAAGCGACGCCCCGACGTCGAGCTCGTGATGGTGTCGCCCTCCAACCGCGAGGCGCTCGCGGACGACATCGCCCGAAGGCTGCTCCTGGCATGCGGTCGGGCCTAGAAGTCGAACTCCTCGTGCGGCTGGAAGTCCACCACGGGGCATGGCCCCAGGCAGGCCCCGCAATGGACGCACGTGCCCGCGTCGAGCCGGACCCGGCCGCCCTCGATGCCCAGCGACCCATGGGGGCATCTGGCCGTGCACACGCCGCATCCCACGCACAGCTCGCCCCTCACGATGACCTGGCGGGCCCTCTCGAGGAGCGCGGCCGCGGCGCCGGGGTCGTCCCCCCGCGCGGTGATGGAGCCCTCGGGGAACACGTCGAGCCGCTCGCCCACCTCGGCGCGTCCCTCCTCCTCGACGCGCCGCACGGGCCCGATGGCGCTCAGCATCTCGCACGCGCGCGCGAGGTCGATGGGCCTGTCGAAGGCGCCCTCGGCGGACACGCCCCCCTTGGGACAGGGCGAGACGCCGGACGCGCGCACGAACGAGAGCGCGCTCCTCTCGACCGCGAGCAGCTCTGCGGGCGCTGACACGTGCGCGTGCTCGCGCAGGTGCTTGGGCAGCCTCCGGAACCGCCACAAGCCCAGCTCCAGGTAGCGCGCGTCGCGGCCCGTGGACCGGGCGTAGGCCTCGAGGAAAGCGCGCCAGGCCGCGTAGCCGGGGAAGCCGCGCTCGACCACCTCGAGGTCCGCGATGTCGGACGCGGGGCACATGTAGCAGCCTATGCGGTCCAGCCCTCGGTCGTACCACACGTTGAGGGGCTCTCCGCGAGACATGAGGAAGAGCCACACATCGAGCGCGGTCCACTCCTGGATGGGGGAGGCCCCGGTCTGGCCCGGCACCCAGGGGTTCACCCAGACCCGCGCGCTCCTGGACCGTGGCCCGGACTCGTACCGCCTCTGACCGATGAACGAGAGCACGCCCCCTGGGAACCGCGCGCGCAGCGCCCGCGCGGCCGGGCCGAGCTTCTGCGTCTTGCAGCACCACCGGTAGTCGCGCGCGGGCGGGCCGAACCTCCGCGCGAGGGCGATGAAGTCCTGGTCCGCGGTCGCGACGACGAGCTCGAGCGAGTGCCTGCCGGCGACCTCGCGGACGTGCTCGACGGTCTCGGGCAGCTCGATGCCCGTGTCCACGAAGAAGACGGGGGGCCTCAGGCCGGCCTCGAGGACCAGCATGAGGGTCGCGAGCGAATCCTTTCCGCCCGAGAAGGAGACGGCCACCGGCAGCGCGCGCGCCTCCACCGTGGACCTGACGAACGCGACGGCCTCCGCCACGAGACGGTCGAGGTGAGGTCGGTTGGCTTGGACGGCGTCCTCCCACGCCCGCCTCCTGCCCCCCCCGTCGGCGAATGTCTGCCCGGGGGACCTGTGGTGCCTGACCTTGACGCACTGGCCGCGCTCCTCCGCCATCATCGTCGCGCCTGGCCTGCGGGCTCGGCCCACGCCCACGACGGTGCGGTCGGGGGCGAGCACGAGCACCTCGTCGTCGTCCTCGATGGTCCCGGACGCGGAGGCGACCCCGGGCGCGAGCACGCTCGCGCCCCCCTCGATGAACGGCACGGCGTCGGGGGCGAGGACCACGATGCCCCTCGACGCCACGGGGGCCATGCGCGCCGCGCCCTCGATTCGGGGCAGGAGCAACCAGCCATTGCCGAGCTCGTACCTCATGGTGGCCAGCACATGGCCGTTGGCCAGCACCTCGTCGAGGCGGTCCTCGGAGGGGCCCTTGTTGAGGATGACGATGCCGTCGTCGTCGGGGAGGAGGGCCAGCCCGCAGCCCTCGCCGAACTGCGCGTCGGCCACGGCGCGCACGCGCGCGATGTCGGCCGCGCGCGCGGGGCGCACGTCGCCCGGGGGCGTGTGCTCGACGTGCCGTGTGCGGCCTCCGCACGAGCCGCAGGCGAGCTCGTCGACGACGGGCAGGTCGCACGCGTCGCACCACCGCAGCTGGAGGCGGCCGAGCCGCACCTGGGCCATGGGACACCACGGTGGGAATGGCCGTTGGTATAAAAAGGTATTCGGGGGAGGGCCGGCCGCAGACAAGTATAAACATCAAGACCCCTGTCCCAATGGCGAGGCCCATGGACGCCATGGATATCCGGCTCTCCCAGCTTTTGATGGGCAACTCGCGCGTGCCCTACCGGGAGCTGGCGAGCAAGCTGGGCATCTCGGTCCAGGCGGTCCACAGGCGGTTGCAGGTGCTAAAAGAGATGGGCGTCGTCCGCGACCTCATCGCGTACCCCTCCTCGGAGGCGCTCGGCGCCGTCGACGTGATGGTCTTCGGCGCCTCGCGCTCGCGGTCGATGGAGGACGCGGTGAAGGCCATTGGGGGAAGCGAGCTCGTGGACAGCGTCTACGTCGCGAGCGGCAACGTGCTCTACGTGGGCGCCCTGCTCCATGACATCTCCGAGCTGGAGGGGGTCACGGAGCTCGTGAGGGAGAGGGGACAGGTCCCAGAGCCCCGCGTCGGGATCTTCAGTGCCGGGGGCAAGGGCCCCAAGGAGCGCGGGGTGAGCCCCCTCACGGAGCTCGAGTACCGCATCATCTCCTCCCTCCACAGGGATTCCCGGAAGTCGGTGACCGATGTCGCCGAGGAACTGGGCGTCTCGGGGAGGACCGTCAACCGGCACATCGGTCGGATGGCCCGCGACGGTCTGGCCCGTTTTTCCATAAGATGGTTCCCGTGCGCGTGCAGGGACATCATCGCCATGCTCCACGTGGAGCTCAGACCGAACGTGGACAAGGGCGCGGTGCGCTCGGCGCTCGTCCGCGCGCACGGACCGCGCATCGTGGAGCCGATGTCGTTCTCGAACCTTCCCAACTTCCTGATGCTCGTCACCTGGTCCACCTCGTCGAAGGAGGTGGAGCAGCTCCAGAGGGCCGTCGAGGCCGAGGGCGGCGTCGCCTCGGCGATGACCGACATCCTGTACAAGGGGGCCCCCTTCGACAACTGGCGGGACCGGCTTATAGAGGAGCACGCCTCCAAATCGATGCGATGACGCGGGAACCGGCAGTGGGACCCGGGCGTCCGCGGTCTCCCGCCTCGATTTGAGAAGGCGTGCTCGCGGCGGGCATGCGATCGATGCATCGGGCGCCCTGGCTGACGCGATCCCGGTGGTCCATCGTCCCCCGGCTGTCCCGCCCATCAATCATATGATTGAAGGATGGGACAATCCAACTTCTCCTGATGTCACAAGTTCAACCTCGCTGTGAACGCGCGAATAAATCACCCTTCTCTCCTCCACGGGGACAGGCGGGGCGCGAACGGGCGCCCCTCGGATGAAAATCAAAAAAAAGGGAGGAGAAAAAAATGGAAACGAAGGATGCAATGAACGTCTCTGCGAGCTGGTGGATGACCGACGCGCGCTACGAGCCCATCGCTTGGGCCGCGATTTTCTTCCTCGGGGCGACGACCCTCTTCATCGAGCTGTCGGGCCTCGCGGGCGACCTCGGGTGGTGGGACGGCTGGGCGGTGTTCTTCCTCGGCCTCGGCACCATCATGCTGCTGGGGAATGTCGTGAGGAGGACCGCCCTCGGGCGCAGGATAGAGTGGTTCGGCGCGGTGTGCGGGATGGTGCTCGTCGCCATCGGCATCGACGACCTCATCGGGTTCACGTGGATCTGGCCTGCACTGCTGGGCGTCATCGCCGTGCTGTTCCTCCACTCCGCATTCGCCCGCCCCTCGATCGAGGGCGAGGTGGACGACTGGGACTGGCCGTGCTGACAGGGAGGAAATTAGGCACCGGACGGGTGGTGAGAAGGCATGCACATGTCCTCTCTGTCGGCCCCCTTGGGTCCCCTGGAGGTCCTGGCAAGGGCCTTCATGGGATACTCGTCGAGAGGGCCGGTCGATGCGTCCTCACTCGAAGGAGCCCACAGGGGGGAGGTCACCGAGAAAGCTATCTCGCGTGACCTCCCCCCGTCGTCCGGGACCGGGCGCCCGCGGGGCTGCGACATGGGCAGCTGGTGGTAGGGCGCCATTGCGAACCGACACCATCCAATAGCTCATGTCCTCGGATCGCCATCGCATTGCAGGATGGGACATGGTGTCATGTGAGATGCGATGGCGCCCGTCCCTGTCCTAGAGCCCAGGTCGAAAGGCAGAAGACCGGGCACCCTCATCACTCCATCCACCCTCTGGGTCCCAGGGGGAGGACGGTCGGGGAGTTGAGGACCTACGTCCTCAGGGAGGGCCGTGTCGAACGGGCGGAAGGGCTTGACCGCGGGATGCCCATCCTCCGGAGCGCTGAGGAGTGGCGCAGCATCTATGTTGGCCAGAGGAGACAGATGCTGAAATCGACCTGCATATTGGTGCCTATCCTCACCTTTGTCGTCTTGGCCCTGGCGCTCGGGATAATCGTCCTCATCACTGATCTCTTCTTCTGGGATATTACAATCGGTGTCATTCTGCTCACTAGCGTCGTTGTACTGATAGTGATGGCCAGTGCCGTGATCGCGGAGCGAATGGCTTGGAAGGGACCCGCTCCAGGCCTCTACGAGCACGGGGTGCAGATGGACCCGACGCTCTTCCTGCCGTACAAGGAGCTCTCGGAGGCGAAGGTCTGGAAAGTGTCGGTCCACCTCGTCCCCCGCACGCCCCCACGGCGCCGGCCTCCGAGCATCGGCCATCCGATGTCCTGGGCGATGTCGAAGGAGCTGCTTGGCGAGGACGGGGTCGCGGTATTGGTCGCCAAGGTGTCAGGCAAGAGCGAGGGCGATGTGCCCCCCAGGCTCGTCATCTACGGACCTGGTGGGCTAGGTTGAGAGTGTGCCGATGGATGGCTCGAGGGCAAAAGGCCGTGGGGCGCGCAAACCTGAAGCATTCCCAAGGGCATGCGGATGAGCGACCCGAAGTATCCCAATGGACGATGCGACCTTGAAGCGGTCCGCACTTGATAGTAAGGTCTCGAGGACCTACGTCCTCAGGGGTGACCGCATCGAGCAGGCCGACGGCCTGGACCGAGGAGCGCCCATCGTCTGGAGCGTCGCGCAGTGGCGCTCCAGGTACCGCGCGATGCGCAAGAAGGAGACGCGCCTTGGCATCCTGTTCGTAGGCTCCATGCTGTTCATCACGTCCGTGGTCTTCTGGGCCCTGACCGCCCCGTACGACCCGGGGATCCTTGCATCCGGGATTGTGCAAATCGGTTCCCTGTTCCTGTTGTGCATCGTTATCGCGGTCTTGGCAGAGTATCTCTCTTCCAGGAGGCCCCCTGCGGTCACCCACCACGGCCTCTACGAGCGCGGGATCCAGGTCAATCGCGCCCTGTTCCTACCCTACGACGAGCTGGGGGATGTGGTCGTCATGGGGAGCATGGTCCGACTCACCCCGCGCAGCCCCCTTGAGAAGGGGCCATGGCTCGTGCCCAATCCGCAGCAGTGGTTCGTGGAGCGCGACCTGCTCGGCGAGGGGGGCCTCCGCGAGCTCAAGGCCAGGGTGTCCGGCGAGAGGCCGAAGGAGGAGCCTCCCAAGCTCGTGCTCTATGGTCCCCCCGGCTATGGCTGATGCGCGCGCCGAAGCGTTTATCACCGCCGCCCGCCCTTCACTGGCCTGAGCCCCGTGAGCCTCTCCATCGGCGTCCTCGCGTTCCCCATGGCCTCCCCCGTCTGGGGCGGCAATCCCTGGTCGGTCTTCCGCCTGGTGGACGCGCTCGCGACGCACTTCCCCGAGGACATGTTCCACCTCGTGCTCTACGAGGAGCCCGGCAACGACGTGTCCAAGAGGAACATCGGCCGCCTGCTGCGCGCGCACCGCAACGTCACGAGGCAGGTCCTGCCTAAGGGGGACCCCGCCATCCGTTGGTGCGAGAAGAACGCGGACGTGGTCTGGGGCACGGTGAGCGGCATCCTGCGCACCGACCGCGTGCCCCAGGTGTTCACGCTCCACGACATGCGCATGTTCACGCGCTACCGCGAGTCGTACAAGAACTACCTCACGCACCGCGCGGGGCTCGCCTACGCGCTCAAGAACGCGCGCGTGGCCGTGGTCATCTCGAGGAGCACCCGCGCGGAGGTGCTGCGCCACTACGGGGGCCAGGGCTTCGAGCGGAAGCTCGACCTGGTCCACTGGGGCGTGCCCGCGGGGTTCGACGACCCCGCGGGGGTGAAGCCCGCGTGGCCCGACTACGTCGACGGGGAGCCATTCATCAGCACCATCTACGACCCGCTTCCCCAGAAGCGCATGGACCTGGTCAAGAGGGTCGCGCCCGCGCTCGACGAGCACGGCTGGCACCTGGTCTGCATGGGCAGCCACCGCGGCCCCAAGGTCGACAGGATGCACAGGCACCCCCGCGTGCACTACCCGGGCTTCGTCGGGGAGGAGGAGCTGCCTTCCATCGTCAAGGCCTCCCGGCTGTTCCTCTTCATGTCGGAGTACGAGGGATTCGGGTACCCGCCATACGAGGCCATGACGCTCGGGGTCCCAGTGCTGTACAACAACCGGTGCGACGCGCTGAGGGAGGAGATAGGTGCCAGGGCGCACTCCTTCGCCACCGACGACGGGCTCGCCGACACGATTGACCAGCTGCTCCTGTCCGATCCGCGGCGCACCGAGCACGTCGCCGAGGGGCTCGAGCTCGTGAGGCGCTTCTCGTGGGAGCGCGCCGCGCGGCAGTACATGTACCTCTTCCGGCTCGCGCACGACGTGCCCGACATCGACCTGCGGCCCGGGGGCACCCCCACCTCGCTCGAGCACGTGACGAAGGGCGGCGCGCCCGCGTGACCGGCGACCGTCCCCGCGCACTGCCAGCATGGGGAAGGTTTTATCAACGGCCCCGGCCCTTCACGTCCACGGGACGTGGCGCCCTTGACCACTGGCATCGACCAGATCATGCAGTCGCCGGCCGCGCAGGAGTTCTGGCTGCGCCGCCTCATCGCGGTCGTCATCGACTACGCCATCGTCTTCTTCCCCATCTACGCCATCGGGGCCGTCGCCTGGGCCGCCCCCGTCTGGGCGCTCGCCCCCAGCCTGGCCTCGGGCGCGCTCATTGTGCTGATGAGCGCCGTGTTCGAGGCCGAGCTCGGCTACACCATCGGCAAGCGCATCATGGGCCTCGAGGTGGTCTCGCTCGACATGCGGCCCTACGACATGGAGCGCGCGCTCGTGCGCAACATCTCCAAGGTCCACGGCGCGCTGCTGCTCATCGACCTCCTGCTGGGCCTGCTCATGGAGAAGCGCCCCAACATGCGGTTCCTGGACACCTCGACGCAGTGCGAGGTCGTGGACACGGAGGTCGCGGCCCTCCGGCGAAAGGAGGGCTGGACGCCGCCCCCGCCGGGCGTCGACCTCCAGCGCCCTCCGCCAGCCAGGGGCGTCACCGTGGAGGCATCGCCGCCCACCATGCCGCCCGAGCCCGCGCGGGCCTCGATGGCACCGCCCCCGCCCCCCGCGCCGGAGCAGCCCCAGAGGCTGCCGGCGGTGCCCGTCGAGGTCAGCCCCAAGGCCCCCACCGAAGGCCCCGACAGGAGGGCCACTGGTATCATGCCACCGCCAGTGCCCAGGCCGGAGGCCCCCCCCGCACCGTCCGAGGTCACGGTGTACAAGGGCGACGCTACGGCGCAGTACGGCACCGACCAGCGGCCCGAGGCCAAGAAGCCTGCGGGCGACTGGGAGGAGATGGGCGCGGCCGCGGAGCTGCCCGACAAGTGATCGGTGGGCGATGGGCATGTGCCAGCATCGATGGCGTGCCCTGCGTGGGCGTCTTGGGAAAGTACATGGGCATGGCTATCCGTCATTCGAGGCCTAGGACGCCTCGGCGGCTACGATGGTGGGGCACCGGAGCAGGGTCACTTCACTGTCTCCAGCTGGGTAATCACGTTCCAGATCAACGTCCGCCCGTGCAGGGGGATGTTGGGGTCGTCCGCGAGCTGGTCAAGGATGCTGTTGACCTTGGCGATGCGGACGTCCAGGGCATCCTTCTTGTCGAACAGGATGTCCTTGGCCTCCTTCGCTCCGCGACGGATGTTCCTTGGGACTGAGGTATCGGCCGAAAGCTGGTCGAGGACGTCCCCGATCTGCTTGAGCCTCGTGTCCGCGTCCATGGAATCACCACGCGACGGCCGGTAACACGCTCCGTATTTAAAACCGTTCCCTCGTGCCTTGAGGGCCCGGGACGGGGGCTCAAGACGTGAGGGCGAGCACGTCGAAGAGGGCGGAGCCGACGAAGTGCGCGGCGAACGATGGCATGATGGAGCGCGTCCTGAGGTCGGCCCAGCCGAAGGCCAGCCCGGCCACGAGGGAGAAGACGACCTCCTCGGGCGGCTTGCCCAGGTGGGCCAGCGCGTAGGGGATGGCGGAAACGACGATGGCCCACCCCCCCAGGCGCTCGCTGGTGGCCAGCACCAACCAACCCCTGAAGAGGAGCTCGACGCACAGCATGATGAACGCGATGGCGGCCTCGTAGGGCAGAAGCGACACCGCGTCCGAGGTCACCTCGCCCCAGAGCTGCTGCGGGTAGTAGTCCATCATCGAGGGGAAGAGCGTGCCCGCGAAGGCCAGCGCGATGGCGATTGCCACCATCGCGCCCGTGATGGCCCACGCGGCGCGGCCCCTCGGCAGGGCCAGCCCGATGCCCTGCCTACTGTATATGAGCAGGGCCGCGAGCGCCAGCGGCACCGCGAGATATAGGATGCCGTTGACGACCAGGGGGTCCGGGGGTTGGTCCGTGGACTGGACGATGCGCTTGGCCAGGACCAGCAGAAGACCGGTCGCCAATGCGACCGCCCACCGCCTCTTGACGAGCCACTCCCTTGCCTGCGCGGGCCCCACGGGGGGCACATGCGCGCGACACGCCATAAAGGCACTGGCCACCCCCCCTGATTCCAAGGCGTGCGAACAACTCTTGGGAAACGGGACGCAGGGTATAATAGCCCTGGCGCCCGAGTCACCATCCCCCCTGGAGGTCCCGAGTTGCTAGGTTCCTCGCTCGAAGGCATGGACCGTTACGTCCTGGACGGCTACATCGGCAGCCAGGTGCTGCAGATGCTGCTCTCCCACCTCAACTTGGTCCTCACCAGGGGCGGCAGCGACGAGCTCTCCATCGCCCCCTCCAACGTGGCCATGGCCTCGGTCGCGTCAGCCAACTTCCTGGTCCCGGCCATGGCCGTGAACAACATGCTGCTCGCGTTGGGCCTCTGCCTGGTCCGGCTCCCGAACGGGGGCTTCGAGATCAAGCCGATGTCCGTGTTCGGCGACCCCCTCGCGGCGGGCCAGCTCCGGCTCCCCGGCGACGAGCTCTCGACGCGCGCGATGAGGACGACCCTCTTCTGATGCGCCTCGCGCACGTCCACGCCCCCCCACAGATATTTTATCCAGGGGAGCCCATCGCGCCCCGTGGACCGCCCACGCATCACGGTCGTCGGCAACTCGGTCGTCGACGTCATCGGCATGTCGCCTGACCGCCCGCCCGGCTTCGGCGAGCTGGTGGCGGGCAGGGGTCCCGCGAGACTGTGCGTGGGCGGCAACGGGGCCATCGCAGCCGCGGCCGCGGCCGCGCTCGGCGCGGAGGCCGCGCTCGCAAGCACGGTGGGCGACGACCAGTGGGGCCGGTGGCTCACCGACCGGCTGATGGCGCTCGGCGTGGACGTCTCCCAGCTGCAGGCGCGCAAGGACGGGCCCACCTCCACGACCATCTCCCTCGTGAGGACGGACGGCGAGCGCGCGCTCCTCACGCACAACGGCGTCGCGGCCCTGCACGAGCCCTCCGCGGTCTCGGTCGACGACATGCCCGCGGGCACGTGGCTGCTGGTGGGCTCGCTGCTGCTCGTGCCCACCTACGCGGGGGGGGCCCTGCGGGAGCTGGTCGCGCGCGCGAAGCGGAGGGGCATGTACATCGCGCTCGACCTGTGCTGGGACCCCACGGGGAGGTGGGACCTCGATTCATTGCCCCTGGACCTTTGCGACGTTCTGCTCGGCAACGACATGGAGCTCGTTAGGGCCACGCGGAAGGCGGACGTGGACACGGCCACGGACGCGGCCCTGCTCAGGGGCGCGAGGGCGGTGGTGGCCAAGCTCGGGAGCGCGGGGGCCCGCGTGTCGCGGGTGGCCTACGGGAGGCGCGCGCAGGTGGCGGCGCCCCAGGTGAGGGCCGTTAACTCGACCGGCACCGGCGACGTGTTCAACGGCGCTCTGCTCGTGGCGCTATCGGAGGGCAAGGAGCTCGAGCCGGCGGTCAGGTTCGCGTGCGGCGCGGGCGCGCTGCGCGTCTCCGGGGGATGCGACACGTTCCCCGCGAGGGACGAGGTGGAGCGCATCCTCAAGACGGTGGACAAGGCCCCCGGGGGTTGACGCGCGATGCGCATCGCCGTCATGGGCGCTGGGGCCGTGGGGGGCTACTTCGGGGTGAGGCTCGCCCTGGCAGGCAACGAGGTCCACCTCATAGCCAGGGGCGAGCACCTCAGGGCGATGCGGGAGCGGGGCATCCAGGTCCAGACCCGCAACGGCACCCTGAAGCTCGACCGCGTGAGCGCGACCGACGACCCGGCCACCGTTGGGGTGGTCGAGCTGGTCCTCTTCACCGTCAAGTCGACCGCGACCGGGCAGGCGGCGGAGGCGGCGCGTCCCCTCGTGGGCGAGGGGACGTCCGTGCTCGTGCTGCAGAACGGGGTCGAGAACGAATCCATCGTCGCGGAGGTGCTCGGGCGCGAGCACGTCCTGCCGGGCGTGGCCTACGTCGGCGCGCAGGTGCCAGCCCCCGGAGTCATCCTGCACACGGGTAGGGGCAACATCGCGCTGGGGGAGCCAGGTGGGGAGCTGACCGACCGCGTCAGGGCCATCCGCGACGTCCTCGAGGCCGCGTGCATCAAGGTGGACCTGACGTCTGACATCTTCTCGGTCAAGTGGCGCAAGCTCATGGTCAACGCGGCCTTCAACCCCATCACGGCCATCAACCGCATGACGGTGCTGCAGGTCCTCGAGGCCCCGGAGCTCAGGGCCCTGCTGGAGGCCTCGATGATGGAGGTGGTCGAGGTCGGCCGCGCGCTGGGCCACGACATGGACCTCGATGCTCTGCGCAGGGCCCTGGTCCCGACCCCGGAGATGGCCCTGTCCCGGACGTCCATGCTCCAGGACGTCGAGAGCGGGCGGCCGACCGAGATCGACGCGCTCTGCGGTGCGGTCGTGCGCGCCGGGAAGCGCGTGGGGGTCGCGACGCCCGTGAACCAGATGCTGCTGGAGCGGATGCAGGCGATTGAGGCCGCGACCACGGCCCGATGAGCACCATCCCTATCCCCGCCCCGCATCCAAAGGTGTTTTGACCCCCCTCTGCCATTCGCTACCCATGAAGCCTGAGCATGTCGCCAAGAAGGGCCTGTCCACCAGGTGCGTCCACGCGGGCGAGCACGCGGACCCCGCCACGGGGGCCGTCGGGACCCCCATCTTCCAGAACACGACCTACCTGTTCCCGGACCCCACCCATCCGGTCCCCAAGGGCGCGCGGCACGGTGACTACTACATCTACACCAGGTTCAACAACCCCACCATCGAGGCGGTCGAGGCCAAGGTCGCCTCGCTCGAGGGCGCGGAGGCCGCGGTCGCGTTCGCGTCTGGCATGGCCGCTATCTCCACGCTCGTGCTCACCCTGTGCAGGGAGGGAGGGCACATCGTCACCGCCAAGGACCTATACGGCGGGACGTTCGTGCTCATGAAGGACTACTTCCCCAAGCTGGGCATCAAGACCGCGATGGTGGACACGCGGGATGTCGACGCGTTCCGCAAGGCGGTCACGAAGGACACCAGGTTCCTGTACGTGGAGTCCATCACGAACCCGACCCTGAAGGTCGCGGACGTGCCGGCGCTGGCCAAGGTCGCGCACGACGCGGGCGTACCCCTCGTCGTCGACGCCACGTTCGCCACCCCGGTCAACCAGAACCCCCTGTCGCTGGGGGCGGACATCGTACTGCATAGCGGCACCAAGTACATGGGCGGACACAGCGACGTCACCGCCGGAGTCGTGGCAGGGAAGAAGACGTTCTGCTACGACCTGCGCGATAGGATGATAAACTACGGGGGCTGCATGGACCCCTCGGCCGCGTGGCTGCTGATGCGGGGCATCAAGACACTCGAGGTGCGCGTGGAGAGGCAGAACGCAAGCGCCCTCCGCCTCGCACGGTTCTTGGAGAAGCACCCCAAGGTCGTGCGCTCCATCTACCCGATGCTCGAGAGCCATCCGGACCACGCGCTCGCCAAGCGCATGGTGCGCGGCGGGGGTGGCATGCTCTCGTTCGTGCTCAATGACCTCGCGGCATGCCGCCGGTTCCTGGATGGCCTGGAGGTCGCCTACGTCGCGGCCTCGCTAGGGGGCGTGGACTCGCTCGTGACGCTGCCCCTGGACACCACACACAAGAGCCTCGACGCGGCCGCGCGCGCGGACCTCGGCATCGTGGACGGGAGCGTGCGCATGTCGGTGGGCATCGAGACACCCGAGGACCTCGAGATGGACCTAGCGCGAGGGCTGGAGAAGGTCTAGTTAGCGCTTCCTGCCCTACCTCATTCACTGCCGCGCCACCGCCGTCTCGCGCAGCAGCAGTGCCACGAGCACATCGGCGGTCTCGCGCGCGTCCTTGGTGCTGATAACCGCGACCTCCCAGTCAGCCTGGAGTGCCGCGATGGCGGCCCACACGCGGTGCGGGTCTCCGCGCGCGGCGGTGGCGAGGGGACCGCCCTCCACCACGATGACGGGCTTGGGGAACTGCTCCTTGAGGTCCCTCGCGAGCTGGAACAGCGTGTTGCGGTGGAGCATGTCGATGAACTCGTCCGCGCGCAGCCGCCGCACGCCCACCCACTGGGAGAGCCTGTAGTCGGCCACGCCGTCGGGGCCCTTCCTGGTGGCCACGCCGGCCTCCTTGAGGTGGCCCGTGAGCCAGTCGCCGTGCGCGCGCGCGGCTATGTGGACCACGCCAGCGCGCTCGAGGGTCGCCCTGTCGACGCCCTGCGGGGGCGTGGGGGGCGGCTGCGGGATGGCCTCTGGCGGGGGGACCTCCTCCTCCTCCACCGCCTCAGGGACCACGGTGTACTCAATCGCATGCACCTGTGGCGGGATGGGTTTCTGCCTCGGCGGCGCCTTCGCCGTCGGGGGCGTCGCCTCAAGCTTGTTCATCATCTCCGCGCTGGCGCCGAACGACCACAGGTCGCGCTGCGGGCCCGTGCCGCCGAGCCCGAGGTCGCGGCCGATGGACGCCTGGTCGAGGAAGCCCGGGGGGATCCGCGCCTCGCCCACCGCGATGCGCCCCTGCAGCAGGCGGCGGAGCCGGTCGAGCTCGACGTGCATCTTGCGCTCCTTGCTCTTCGCCGAGTAGGTGTAGGCCTCGTCGCGCGTGCCGCGCGTGACCAGGATGCGCACCTCGCCCGCGCGAGCGCGGCCCGTGCGCCCGCGCCGCTGGATGGTGCGTATCTCGCTCGGGATGGGCTCGTAGAAGACCACCAGGTCCGTCGAGGGGATGTCCAATCCCTCCTCCGCGACAGACGTTGCCACGAGCACGTTGTAGGTGCCCGCCCTGAAGTCCTGCAGCAGGCCAACCTGCTCCTTCTGCGACATGCCCTTGTCGTCGCCCCTCGTGGCCTGGCCCACGAACCTCACGGGGTGCACGCCGGCCATGGCCGACAGGCGCGCCGCGATGAGCTCCGCGTTGTCGCGGTAGTGCGTGAACACGATGATGCGGCTCTCGGGCTTGGTCGCGAGCTGCTCCCTCACTATCTCGACGACCTTCCTCGCCTTGGGGTGGTCCTCGTTGATGGCCCGCGCCCGCTTGGCCATCCGCACGTAGAGGTCGTCCTTGACCAGGCCCCTGGATGCGCGCGAGCCGCCCTGCCCGTTCGCCTCGTCCTCGAGGCGGTCCAGGTACGACGCGAGCACCTTGGCGCCCTGCGTCTCCGCGAGCTCGAGCGCGTGCCCGACCTTCATCGCGCGCGCGACCGCGCTGGCCGCGTGGTAGAGGTGCGGGGAGGGCTTGGCCGAGGCGTTGAGCTGCGCGTGGATGCGCCTCTGGGCGTCCAGTATCTCGCGCGTCGTCACCTGGGCGTCGCGGCGGACGAAGCCCATTCCCGAGAGGCGCCGCACGTCGTCGGCCATGAGCTTCTTGAGGTCCGCGATGATGGGCGCCATGTGGGCCGGGACATCCACGTAGACGAGCCTGACGTTGATGTCGTGGACGTAGGGCGCGACGTCCACGTCCTGGGGCGTGCGTATCTCGACGCCCTCGATGTGGAGCGTCTCGCACACCTGCAGTATGTCCTCGCCCTTCGTGCCCGGGGAGGCCGTCATCCCGAGGGAGAGCGTGCGCACGTCGTCCTGCGCGGCCGCGACGTGCACGTAGGCGTAGTTCCCGACCGCGCGGTGGGCCTCGTCGTAGACGATGAGACCCACGTCGGTCAGGTCGTATCGGCCCGCCTCGATGTCGTTGGCGATGACCTGCGGCGTGGACACGACGACGCGGTTGGACCTCCAGCCGAGCTCGCGGTCCTCGGGCGGCACCTCGCCCGTGAAGGCCACGACGTCTTCTATGAGCGTCATCCTCCTCACGAACTCTGCGTGCTGCTGCACGAGAGGCTTCGTGGGGGCCATGAAGAGCACCCGCCCCTTCCCCTTGTCCAGCACGCCCGCGATCGTCAGGAGCGCGATGATGGTCTTGCCCATGCCGGTGGGGAGCACCACGAGCGTCGACCGCGCGAGGCACGACTGGGCGATGCTGACCTGGTAGGCCCTCGCCTCGACCGTGCGCGGCCGTATCAGCGGGTGCTCTACGTACACGCTCGCCCGATGGTCGGCGGTGCTCAATAGGCTTTCGCGGGGGGGTGGGCGGATGTGGTAAAGTCCGGGGTCCGGGGCCGCCCTGACCGACTTGGGTCCCCCCACCGAGAGAACTCGGTTCCGACCGGAGGGGGGACGATAACCTTTTTCTAGTTTGTAATCGTTACAGACTACGGGCCTGTCCCTTCAGTGGAGTGGCACGCATGGAACCCGGACGGATATCCGAGCACGAATCGGTGCGCAGGGCCTACGAACGAATCAAGCGCGACGGGCTCACCAACATGTGGGACCGCTACGAGGCCCAGGCCATCGGGGGGCTGGACAAGCGTTGCCCGTTCTGCCAGGCCGGAGCTCGGTGCGACCTGTGCTCGCAGGGCCCGTGCCGGTCCGACGCGGCCAAGGACAAGCGCGGCGTGTGCGGCATAACCTCCGACGGCATGGCGATGCGCATGATGCTGCTGCGCAACGTGCTCGGCACGACCACCTACCACTACCACTGCGAGCAGGTCGTGAAAACCCTGCGCGCGACCGCCGAGGGGAAGACGCCCTACGCAATCAAGGAGCCAGGGAAGCTCCGGTCGTTCGCGGCACGCCTGGGAGTGGACACCAAGGGCACCGATGCCGAGGTGGCCATCCGCCTGTGCGACTTCGTGACCGCTGACTTCAACAGGTCATTCCAGGACCCAAGCCACATCGTCGAGGCCCTCGCCCCCAAGGAGCGCAAGGACCTCTGGAGGAAGCTCGGCATCTTCCCGGGCGGCGTCCACGGTGAGGTCATGTTCGCGACCTCGTCGTGCCTCACGAACATCGACGGGTACTACGCGAGCCTCGCGCTCAAGGCCATGCGCATGTCCATCGCGATGGCCTACCAGAGCCAGATAGTCCTCGAGGACCTGCAGGACGTGCTGTTCGGCATCGCGCGGCCGCACGAGATGCGTGTCGACCTGGGCGTGCTCGACCCCGACTACGTAAACGTCCTGCCGAACGGGCACGAGCCATTCCTGGGGTTCGCGATGGTGGAGCTTGGGCGCACCAAGAGGTGGCAGGACAAGGCCAAGGCCGCGGGCGCCAAGGGGCTGCGCATCATCGCCAACATCGAGACCGGGCAGGAGATGGTCCAGCGGTGGCCCATGGACGACGTGTTCTACGGGTTCACCGGTAACTGGATCATGCAGGAGGCCGTGCTGGCCTCGGGCTGCGTGGACCTGTTCGCGTGCGACATGAACTGCTCGATGCCCGTCGACCCCATCTACGCCGAGAAGTACAAATTCAAGCTCGTGCCCCTGAGCGAGCTCGTGGCGTTCGAGGGCGTGACCGAGCGCGTCGATTACAGGCCCGAGAGGGCCAAGGAGCAGGCCGAGACCCTCCTCCAGATGGCCATCGACAACTTCCCGCGCCGGCACGGCAGAGTCGAGCCCATCGTGGGCCAGCGCGTCGGGAGGGCCGTCGTCGGCTTCTCGACCGAGAGCATCCTCGAGGCGCTGGGGGGCAAGCTCGACCCCCTGCTCGGGGCCATCAAGGACGGCACCATCCGTGGCGTCGTCGGCATGGTCTCGTGCACCACGCTACGGGACTCTGGCCAGGACGTGCACACGGTGCGCGTCGTCAAGGAGCTAATCAGGCGCGACGTGCTGGTGCTCTCGCTCGGCTGCGGCAACGGCGCGGTACAGGTGGCGGGCCTCTGCACCCGCGAGGCTGCCGAGCTCGCCGGACCTGGCCTCAAGGGCCTGTGCAAGGCGCTCGGCATCCCGCCCGTGCTCTCCTACGGCACGTGCACCGACACGGGCCGCCTCGGCGACCTGCTCGCGGCCATCTCGGGCGCCCTCGGGGGCGTCCCTATCCCCGACCTGCCCGTGGCGGCGGCCGCGCCCGAGTACATGGAGCAGAAGGCGACCATCGACGCCATCTTCGCGCTCGCACTGGGCCTGTACACCTACGTCAACCCGGTACCGACCGTGACCGGCGGCCCGAACCTGGTCAAGCTGCTCACGGAGGACCTGCCCGGCGTGACGGGCGGCGTGCTGCGCGTCGAGACAGACCACGTCGCGGCCGTCGACGGCATCCTCGCGCACATCGAGCAGAAGCGCAAAAAGCTCGGACTGTGATGCGGTCCGCGAGCGAGCGCGCGGAGGGATGCCGGATGGGTCGACTCAAAGGAAGGTCAGGGGGGCCGTTCGCCTGGCGCCATCCCAGCGGCATGCGCCCCTCCACCCTCGCGGAGCGCAAGGGGTTCTACCAGCAGGAGCTCGACCTTGGCGGCGTCGAGCGGTGGCTCGACGGACACCCCCAGACCGTGTTCGCCCTCATCCTGGGGCGCCACACCGGCATCGTGCTGCCGGAGTACGCGAGGCTGCGGGACACGACCGTCGTGGTGGACGAGCACACGGACCTGGAGGACCTGCGCGCCTACATCCTCCAGTACATGCCAGAGGGCGTCTACTACGACCGCAACATCTACAGGCGGCGCCCCGCATGCAACCGATGGCGCAAGGGTTACGTCGACGCGTGGGGCTGCCGGGACATGCTCGGGCAGGAGCTCGCGTTCGACGTCGACCCCGAGAACGTGGTGTGCCCGGTCCACGGGGACCTACAGCGCAAGATGCGCGAGGGGCAGGCGCTGGGCTTCTGCGAGCTCGAGATGGAGGAGGCGCGCCGGCTCACCCTCGAGCTGTGGGACGCGCTCGAGGGCAGGTGGTCGGACGTGCGCGCGACGTACTCGGGCAGGGGGTTCCACCTGCACGTGATGGACCGAGAGGCCTACTCGCTCAAGAGGAGGGAGAGGACAGCCATCGCGCGCGATTTCAAGCGGCGGGGCTTCCCCATCGACATCTGGGTCACGGCGGGCGAGATGCGGCTGATACGGCTCCCGCACTCTCTGAACGGCATGGTGTCGAGGGTATGCGTGCCCCTGACTCGCGAGGGGCTGAGGGGGTTCAGCGCGGACGCAAGGGCGTGCGTCCCGCGGTTCCTCCGGGACTGAGACGCGACGAGGTCACTTCTTCGGCTTCTTGGCCTTGGTCTCCTTCTTGCCGTAGTACTTCTTCTTCTTCTTCTCGTCCGTCATCTTTTCTCCACAGCCGCAGCGTGGCATTCCTGCACCCGTGCGACTTACTGTCATGGCAGTAGAAATACGTTGCGCACGAGAGGCCATCGGACGCCCGTAAGCGATAGTGTCGGAAAGGTTTTAAGGGAGGGGATGGCCTTCCCTGGCCGTGGTCCAGGAGGAAGAATCGCAGGAGCCGCTGCCAGAGGGCGGCGGCGACGCCACGGTGGCCGAGAGGCTCGAGGCGGGCCTCGACGACTCCATCGACATCTCCACGTGGAGCATGCCGTCCCTCCGGGACTACGCCTGGTACCTGGCAGTCTACGGGACGGCGATCGCGGTCGCCGCGTACATCGTCGTGCGCTACCGCGAGCCCTGGGCATACGCCATCTGGGGTAGCTACATCGCCATCCTCCTGGTCTTCGCCGCCCTGGTCCTCAACTCGATGGCGTGGCGCTCCCGCACGCTCTCAAAGCGGTTCGAGGCCTCCACCCTGGACCTTGACGAGGCCATCGACGGCGCGCTCGAGGGCGTGGCCATGGGGGCCGTCACCAAGCAGAGGGGCGGCGGGGGCTTCCTCCACCCGTGCATCATCACCTACTCCGTCGAGGGCAAGGCGTTCCTCGTGCGTCTCGAGGGGCGGTCCTCGCACACGCGCAAGACAGTGAGCGTCGGCCGTCTGCGGGACCACGCCACTGTCGGGGACGCAAGGGCGTTCTGCACCGCCATGGACGCCGAGGTCGAGCGCGTGCGCGGGCAGAAGGTCAAGCGGAGCCTCTTCAAGTGACGGTGCGGTGGGGCATCCCCCAGACGTGGGGAAGCCTTATCTCCCGCCCCGGGGATTAGCGCCCCATGGAGAACCTCGAGGACATCGGCCGCGAGCTCGAGCGGTTCCTGGACGAGAAGGAGCGCATGCGCGAGGACATGCTGCGCCGCTCGCGGGAGATCCTTAAGCTCTCTGCCCGCACCATCGCGGCCATGCACCGCGGCGCGTTCGTGGAGGGCGACGTGCTGCGCATCCGGGACATCACCAAGGCGCTCAGGGAGGACCTCAGGGAGCACAAGGACCTCTGGCACTCGGGCGCGCTCGAGGCGTCCCTCCAGGAGGCCGCGGAGGTCGCCATCGTCAACGCCCTCGTCAGGGGGGAGCGCCTCCCGCACCCGGACGACATCGACGTGACCTATCCGGCCTACCTGCTGGGCCTGTGCGACGCCGTGGGCGAGCTGCGGAGGTTCGCGCTGAGCGCCCTCAAGGACGGCGACATCGCCAAGGCCGAGCACGAGGTCGACCGGATGGAGCGCCTCTACCTGGTCATCATGCAGTTCCACTACCCCCAGGCCATCGTGCCCGTCAAGGCCAAGCAGGACCAGGTGCGGGGCATCATCGAGCGCACGCGCGGCGACGTGGCGCTCGCCGCGACCGCGCACCGCACCGCGCTCAGGTTCGAGGCGACGCGCGACGGGGTCGCGGGCAGGGACGAGGGGGACGGCGTCGCCCGTGGGCATGATGGGGAAGGGACGGACGCGGGCGAACGGGACGAGGGCTGAGATCAGTCCCCTGGCGCCAGGACGACGAAATCGAAAAGTAGTTAAGCAGGGCGCATCAATTGATATCCGAAGGGGTTGAGCGAGTGCGTCTCCAGGTCGGTCTGCTCGTGGCGGCGATAGCCGCTGCGACCGTGCTTTGCGCCTTGCCCGCGCCGTGGTACAGCATCAGGGTGGTCGGGCCGAACTTCGAAGACGCCATGGTGCTGGGTGTTCCCGCCGAGGACCAGGAGATCCGGGAGCTCGAGGGCGAGTGGTCGCTCTGGAAGTACGAGCTCGCGAACTCCTCGTTCGCTCCCGCCGTCCCGCCACCGCCACCGCCAGGAGAGGTGAACCCCTACAACGACCCTCTTACGGTGACGTTCCTCACCGAGGCCGACGTCAAGCAGCCCAACGCCGCGACGCTCGAGGTCTACTCGAGCACCTCCGCCCTGTTCGTCTCCGGGATGGCCGCCGTCGCGGCCGCGTCCTTCGGCGCCTACAACGTCGCGCGGCGCGGTAAGTGGCGCGCGTTCACAGGGGCGACCTACGTGCTGGGCGCGGTGCTGCTGTTCGCGGCGCCCGCCTACTTCTCCGCTGAGCTCCCCGATGCGATGCGGGAGGACGCGGAGGGGGGCGACGAAGCCTCCTTCGGCGCCGCGTACGAGCCCTACATAGAGCCTGAGACCCCCATCGTCGGCTATTACGTGGACTTCTCGGGCGGCTACAACAACGACGACCCGTTCGCGAGCGAGCAGTTCTCGTACGGGTCGGGCGTCGGCTGGGCCCTCGCGGGACTGTCCGCAGGGCTCTGCGTGCTCGCGGGCGCGCTGCTCTACGGCGCCCCCCAGTGGGGCTCGGTGAAGGCCCCCATCAGGCCACGCGAGGTCTATAAGTACATAGCCGTGCCGGTCGTCACGGGCGCGCCCCACGTGCCCCGCTACCCGAGGCGCGGCGGGAGCTACGGGCACAACGCCACCTCGCCAGGGCTCGCCCCTGGGATGAGGAGGACGGGCATCGCGGAGACGCCGCAACCCGTCGACAGGTACGCCAGGTGAGGCCAACGCGACCCGGGCTCAATGGCCCTTGATGTAGACTCTTCTCATGAGCACGGTCGAGTACGGCCTGTCGTTGCTCGGATCGGTGGGCAGGGCGTTGATGGCGTCCACGACGTCCATGCCCTTCGTGACCTTCCCGAACACCGCGTACTCGCCGTCCAGGGAGGAGATGGGCATGCCGCAGATGTAGAACTGCGAGCTCGCCGAGTTCTTGTCGTCGCTACGCGCCATCGCGAGCGAGCCCCTCTCGTGCTTGAGGGCTCCGGCCGACGCCTCGAAGTCGATGTTCTTCCCCGAGCCGCCACTCCCGTCGCCCTTGGGGTCGCCGCCCTGGATTATCTTGAACGAACCGGTGTTCACGATGCGGTGGAAGGAGAGCCCGTCGTAGAAGCCCTGCTCGACGAGGGACTTGAAGTTGGCCGCGGTCTCGGGGCACTTGTCCATGAAAAGCTCCATCTCGAAGGTGCCCTCAGAGGTCTCGACGACGACGGTGGGGTTGCCCTCCTTGGGATTCATGACGAACCAGACGACGGCCGCGAGGACCACGATCGCGACCACGAAGACCAGGAGCGAGACTGTCCTGACGGTCTTGCGCTTCCGATTGAGCCCGACCTTCTCCATCCTCTCCTGGCGCCGGCGGGAGCGCCTGCGCCGCCCGTCCTCGGTCCCGGCGTCCGCCTCGTCCCCGCGCTCCTCCTGCTCCTCGTCCTCCGCCTCGTCCCCGCGCTCGCTCGGGTCCATCTGCTGGTCCATGCTCCTCACCGTGGGTCGGACGGGCGGGATTGCGGTCGCGACGATATAATGCTTTCCAGCGCGGTCGGACCTGCCAAGTCGATGGCCGTGGGCTCCTGGAACGGGGTGCCTCCACCTACATCCCCCGATTGCGTTCCATGGGCCAGGGCATGCCCCCACGGTGGGGGCCTACCTTGATGGATGGCGCCGCCACTGGGGCTGTCCAGACACCGCCTGGGAAACCTATAAGTACTTGCGGTGACACAATGGTGGCAGGGGAGCGAATGGACGTCACCTGCCCGATATGTGGCAAGCCCTACAAGATACCTGACGGCAAGGGCCGCTGGATGGTGGGTGACAAGTTCCTCGAGCACAAGGACAGGTGCACGCTCCCCAAGGCGGACGAGTTCGTCTCCATCGGCGGCCGCGTCGGGGTGGTCATCGAGGTGCACATCGCGGGCCGGACGTACCCCAGGTTCACCGTGCAGTTCCCGTCGGGACGCGAGGACGTGTTCCCCGCCCACCGCCTCGAGCGGTTCGACGACCAGGCCGAGGGCCGCCGCAGGTTCTACGAGTGAGAGCGCGCGCCCACCCCGGGGTCGCCCAGGGCCCAACCTAGAAATACGTGGCAGCCCAATCCCTGGCCAAGGGGTGCTCCCCAGGCCATGGCCCGCAAGGAGGTCGACCTCGCCACCAAGCTCGCGGCCCTCGTCGGCGAGGACCGCGTGACGACCGACGACATGGAGCGCACGCTCTACTCGCAGGAGATAGCGAACCTCCCGCCCGAGGTCGTGTGGGTCTTCCACGTGAAGCCCGACATCGTCGTGCGGCCCGCGACGACCGAGCACGTCTCCGCGGTCATGAGGCTCGCGGACTCGCACGGTGTGCCGGTCACGCCCAGGGGCGCGGCCTCGCTGGGGCTCGGGGGGGCCATCCCGAGCCGCGGTGGCATCGTGCTCGACATGGCCACGATGAACGCGGTCGAGTCCGTCGACCCCACGTCCATGTCGGCCACGGTCCAGGCCGGCGTCACATGGGAGGACCTGGCCAAGGCCGCGTCGCTCAAGGGCATGCGCCTCGGGGCGTACCCCAGCTCCGCCATATCCGCCACGATCGGGGGCTGGATCAGCTCGGGCGGGGTGGGCATAGGCTCTTACAAGTACGGCTCGGCCGCGGACCAGCTCAGGTGGCTCGAGGTCGTGCTGCCGGACGGCCGTGTGCTGGAGACGGGGTTCCCCGGCGTCGCCCCCAACGCCTCCGGCTACTCCCTCATGCACCTGTTCTGCGGCGCCGAGGGGACGCTGGGGGTGGTCACGCGCGCGTGCCTGCGGCTGCAGCCGAGGTCGGGCGACATCGTGCCCACGGCCTACGCGTTCGACCGGTTCCAGGACGCGACCCGTGCGGTGCTGCGGCTCACGCGCGCGCCCGTGGTGCCATACCACATCGCCTTCGTCGACGGCAACCACCTCCTGCACATGCACAAGCTGGGCGAGCAGGTCCCGGACGCCAACGGCGGCGTCGTGACTGTCGCGCTCGAGGGACACCCCGAGGTCGTGCGAGTCGAGGACCGCGAGGTCGCCTCAGCGATGGGCGCGGAGGGGGGTCGCCGCCTGTCGGACGAGGAGTCGGCGCGGGCGTGGGAGGAGCGCGCCTACGAGTTCCGCGTCAAGCGGCTCGGGCCTGGCCTCGTGCCGGGCTCGGTGTTCGTGCCCGCGGCCCGGTTCGAGGCCGCGGCCGAGGACGTCTACGAGGCCATGCGCGAGCTGGGCATGGCGGCGGGCATCACGGGCATCGTGGCCGACCGCAACACGGTGGACCTGATGCCCTACTACCTGGTGGACGACCGCAAGCTCGTCAAGAACCTGGCCGTGATGTCGTTCATGAAGCGCATCACCGACATCGCGCTCGCGCACGGGGGGCGCCCCGTGGGCGTGGGCATGTGGTTCGCGCAGAACCTCGACCGCATGCACGGCCAGGGCGCCGACGTGATGCGCGCGGTCAAGCGCGCGCTCGACCCCAAGAACCTCATGAACCCGGGCAAGGTCGTGGAGGTCGGCACCGGTCTGGGCATCGCGGTGCCGGGCACGGTCATGGACGCGGGCCTGGGGCTCCTCGGCATCGTCAAGCGGGCGCTCCCCGCGGACACCGAGCCAGGTGAGCTAGCGGGGCCCGGCGGGACGGGGTGGCGGGAGCTCAAGTCCGCGGACGACGCGGTCGAGTGGGTCGACGGTCGCAAGGAGGGGGCGGGCAGGGAGGAGGGGCCGTCCGGGCGGGACGACAACGGGGACAGGAAGCCGCCCGCGGACAGGGGGTCGTGACCGACCCATGACCGAGGACCTGGCCATCGCGGCGGAGCTTGACACCTGCATGCGCTGCGGCTACTGCAAATCGTCCTGCCCCACGTGGCGCGAGGCGGGCTGGGAATCGGCCTCGCCAAGGGGGAGGGCCTTTTTGCTCGGGCGGATGGCGCGCGCGTCCCCCGTGGACCGCGCGTTCGGCCTCCGCGCCGAGGTCACGGACCGGTTCTACGAGCACTTCCACCACTGCACGCTGTGCGGCATGTGCTCCGAGGTCTGCGAGGTGTCCATCCCGCTCCACAGGATCTGGGAGGAGACGCGCGAATCCCTCTCGCGGGCTGGCTGGGGGCCCCTCCCTGGCCACGCCGCGCTCATGGGTTCGCTGCACGCGAACCGCAACCCCTACGGCCAGCCGGCGGCCAAGCGGCCGGAGTGGATGGGCGAGCGCCGCCCGCCCCCGAGGGCCGAGGTGGCCTGGTTCGTCGGCTGCTCGGAGTCCTACAACCAGTTCCAGGCCGCGGAGGCGGGCATGCGCCTTCTCGACGCGGCCAAGGTCCCGTGGACCACGCTCGGGGCAGAGGAGTGGTGCTGCGGGAACCCCCACGTCAAGACCGGGGTCACCGCCGAGCTGGACGAGCACGCGCGCCACAACGTGGACGCCCTCGAGGCCACGGGGGCCTCGCGCGTCGTCTCGGGATGCCCTGGCTGCACGCTCAACCTGGGCTCCGTCTACGCGCGCAGGGGGATGGGCGGCGACTTCGAGGTGCTGCACCTGGTCGAGCTGCTCGCGCGTCTCGTCGACGAGGGCCGCCTCACGCCCTCCGAGCGGTTCGAGGGCCGCGTCATCTACCACGACCCCTGCGAGCTCGGCCGCGTGGGGAGGCGGGTGTACGCGGCCCCGCGCCGGCTGCTCGACGCGGCCTGCGGCAAGGGCGGGTGGCTCGAGTTCCCCCAGAGCCATGACCTCGCCTCCTGCTGCGGCGGGGGCGGGGCGTTCAAGGCAGTTGACGACGGGGCCGCGGTGGCCATCGCGGCGCGCAAGCTCGAGCTCGCGGTCGAGCTCGGCGCGGACACGGTCGTGAGCGCGTGCCCCACTTGCAGGTTCAACCTCAACCACGGCGTGCAGGCGCTCAAGAGGCGGCGTCGCGAGGGCGGTGGGGCGGACAAGGTCAGGCTCAGGGTCATGGACATCAAGGAGCTCCTCGAACGCTGCTTGTGAGCGCACTGGAGGACCGGGATGGAAGGCGACGCTGATGGCAGGGCCGCGCGCCCCCGCACGGGGACGGCCTACGCGGCCGGCGGCGCCGCGCTGGTCGCGGTGGGCGTCCTCGTCGCCCTCCTGGGCGACCGCACGAGCCTCCCCCCGCGGCTCATCCTCCTCATCGCCGTGGGCACGTCCGTGATCGGGCTACTGGTCGGCTACGGGCTCGGCTTCTACGTGGACCGCCGCGGCCGGTCGGGTCGCTGAGCGCGCGCGGGCATGACCCTCATCGTCGCACGCCCACCCCTTCATGGCCCCTTCCTCTTCAGTCACTGCCGGCCCCCTGCCAGGCAGCCCGCGCACTCGCGCGCGCGCGCCCACAAAGCAATTAAATAACTACCGCCATGCGGCCGCGGGTGGCCCAAGTATAGCCAGCAAGCCCCCGAGAGGTCCCTCAAATGGGCAGAGAGGAGGTCCTCAGGCGCATCCGCGAGGCCGAGACCCAGGTCCAGGTCCTGGTCGAGGGGGCGGAGCGGCAGCGCGACGAGATGCTAGCCAAGGCGAGGAGGGACGCTGACAGGACGGTCGAGGAGGGCATCGCCGCCGCCGACGGGGCCGCGGAGAGGGCCTTCAACGAGGCGCGCGAGACCGCCAGGCGGGCGTCCTTGGTCCGTGTCGAGGAGGGGAGGAGGGCCGTGGCCTCCAAAAGGACGGCCGCGGAGGCGCACCTGCCCATGGCCGTGGACAGGCTGATAGGGGACTTCGAGCGCACGGTCTCCAATGGATGAGGGGAGGGAGGCGCGCCATGTTCAAGGCCGAACCGATGAGGAGGGTCCTGATGGCGGTGCCCAGGACCCGCACCGGCGCGGTCGTGGGCGCTCTGCACGACTTGCGGGCGCTCCACATCCGTGAGCAGCGCGAGGGGTGCGACGGCCTGGGGCTGTGCCCGCCCCTGGAGGGCGCGTCCGATGCGTCCGAGGCCCTCATCCGCATCCGCGCCATGATGTCGGCGCTCGACCTCGCTGGCCACAGGCCCGCGGGGCGCAGGCCCGCCAGGGAGGCGATGGAGGAGCTGGAGCGACGGTTCCCCGAGGTGGAGCGCGAGGTCAACGCGCTCATCGAGGAGCGCGGTAGCAAGGAGGCGGAACGGCGGACCCTCCAACAGCGCCTCGAGGCGCTCGAGCCCTACATCGCCCTCGGCCTGCCCATTGAGCTCTACCAGCCGTACGAGAGCCTGAGGGTCCTCGTCGGCCACGTCCCGAAGGACCCCACGGCATCGCTGGACGGCGCGCACATCGCATACGAGCTCTTCCGCGGGAAGGGGCGCGCCCACGCCAGGCTGGTGGCCGTGTTCGTCGACGCGGACCAGGCGGACGAGGCCCAGGCGATGCTCGTCAGGGAGGGCCTGTCCCCCATCGCCCTGCAGGAGGGCACGGGCGACCCCTCGCAGGTGTGCGAAGGCATCCGTGCAAGGCAGGAGCAGCTCAAGGCCGAACTCGAGGGCGTCAAGGAGCGCCTCTCGCAACTGAGGGCCTCCGCCGCCGACACTCTGGTCGTGGCCGAGGAGCACCTCTCCATAGAGGTCGAGAAGCTCGAGAGCCCGCTGCGCTTCGGGGGGACCCGGAACACGACCATCATCGAGGGATGGGTCCCCGCCACGAGGGTGGCCGACCTCGAGCGCGCGCTCGACGCGGCCGCGGGGACGGCCTACCACCTCGAGGAGCTCGAGGACTTGCCCGTCAGGGTCCACGGCCGCGGGGGCGTTGCCGTCGCCAACAACGGGGGCGAGCCGCCAGCCGCCGGGGCTCGCGGCACCGACGACCCGGCCGCGGCGGCGGCTGACGGGGCGGGGGAGGACGGGGCGGTCGAGCCGCCGGTGCTGTTGCACAACCCCGCACGCGTCGCCCCCTACGAGATGCTGGTGACCGAGGTCTCGACCCCCTCCTACTGGGAGGTCGACCCCTCCAGGTTCATGCTGTTCACCTTCCCGCTCTTCTTCGGCATGATGATGGGCGACATCGCCTACGGCGCCATCACGGCCATAGGCGGGTTCCTGGTCTTCAGGCGCTCCCGCAACGCGGCCATCCGCAAGGTCGCGGAGATGCTCTCCGTCTCCGGGGCCGTCGCCATCGTGTTCGGCGTGGTCTACGGGGAGGCGTTCGGCTTCGCGCTCTACGGCCATCCGAAGGGGCTGCTGTGGGCGCACGACCTGTTCATTTCATCGATCGGGCTGTACCTCCCCATCGACAGGTTCGAGGAGTCCATGCTGCTCATCAAGGCCTGCCTCTACCTGGGCATCGCGCACCTGATGCTGGGCTTTGCCATCGGGTTCCACAACGAGCGCGTCAGGCACGGCGCGATGCGCGCGTTCCTCGCGAAGGGCTCGTGGATGCTCATACTCATAGGCGGCACCCTGGTCGTTGGCAACTACCTATCCGACGCGTCGCTCTCGGGCAGTCCCGCTTACATGCTGGGGCTGGGGATGCTCCTTGGGGGCATCGTCGCGCTCGTGGCCGGCGAGGGCCCCGTGGGCCTCCTTCACGTCCCGAGCATCCTGTCCAACGTGCTGTCCTACATCCGCATCTTCGCCCTCGGCCTCTCGGGCGTGGGCATCGCCATCACCTTCAACAGCATCGCGGCCCCGTCGTGGAACTCCGGTACCGCGATGGGCTATGTCATGGCCCTGCTCATCGGCGTCCTGGGCCACCTGCTCAACATCTTCCTGGGGATCCTCGGGCCGACCATGCACAGCCTGAGGCTCCATTACGTCGAGTGGATGACGAAGTTCTACATCGGCGGAGGGGTCCCTTACAGGCCCTTCGGCCGTGCAAGGAGATACTCGGAGGCGTGAGAGAGATGGACCTGGCAATGGGACTGATAGGGATCGCGGCGGGGCTCGCCATGGGCCTCGCTGGAATCGGCGGAGCATACGGCGAGGCGGCCATTGGCGCGGCCGCGATGGGCGCGACGGCCGAGAACCCGGGACTGTTCGTCCGCGGCCTCATCTTGACCGTGCTGCCCGAGCTCATCGCAGTCCTGGGCTTCGTGATCGCGTTCCTGCTCATCGGCAAGATCGCGTGAACGGGGCGCACCTGGGACGTGTCGGCGATGGGGCTCGACAAGGTCGTGGAGGAGGTCCTCTCCTCCGGCAGGGAGCGGCGCGACGAGATCCTGGCGGAGGCGACGGGGGAGGCCGACGGCATCCTGGCCGCGGCGATGGCCGAGCTCGAGGGCTACACCCAGCAGAAGGAGGAGGAGACCCGCCTCCGCATAGCGCGCATGAGGGAGCAGGAGCTGCAGTCGAGCGAGCTCGAGGTCCGCAGGCTCGAGCTCGGCATGCGCCGCGAGCTGCTCGAGCGGGTCGAGGCCCTCGCGCGCGAGAGGCTCGCCGGGCTGCCCCGCGCACGCAACGAGCCGCTGCTCCGGGACCTCCTGGCCACGGCCAGTATGCCCGACGGGCACGTGCTCTCCAACGAGCGGGACGAGCCCATCGTGAGGGCGCTCAGCACTCTGCGGTACGCGGGCCACGTCAAGTGCCTTGGCGGGGTCGTCATCGAGAGCAGGGACGCTACGGTCAAGGAGGACCGGACCTACGACTCCATCCTCCACGAGGTGACCGAGGGCTCGCTGCCCGCCATCGCGGGCATACTCTTCAAAGAGGGAGGCTGAGTCGACGAACAGCCAGGGCGGCCGGCAGGGGCCACGCGCGGGGATGCGCCACTACGCCTACCTCAACGCGAGGGTGCAGGCGATGAGGGGGCGCCTCCTGCCCCAGGAGACGTACGTCAAGCTCCTCCAGATGGAGATACCCCAGATAGCGCGGTTCCTCGGCGAGACGGAGTACAAGTCCGAGATCGAGCAGCTGGGCAAGCGCTACCGCGGCGTCGACTTGGTGGAGTACGCGCTCAACCAGAACCTGGCAACGACCCTCCACGGCCTCATCGGCAAGGCCCAGTACGAGCTCAAGGACCTGCTCGAGCTCTACTTGCGCAGGTACGACCAAGAGAACATCACCACCATCCTCAGGGGCAAGCTCTCCGGCGTCCCCCCGGAGGAGGTCCGCGAGGCCATCATCCCCGCGGGCTCGCTCCGGCTCGAGCAGCTGCACGCCCTCATAGACGCGTCGTATGACGACACGCTGGAGCTCCTCCGCAGGATGGGCCGGGGGTACATCGTGGACCTCCTGACCGACCGGCCGCTGCCGGAGGTCGAGGACATGATGCGCCGCCACTACTTCGAGGAGCTGCTCAAGGCGACCGAGGGCGGCGGCAAGAGCAACGAGATGCTAAGGCGGTTCGTGCGGACGGAGATCGACTTCCGCAACCTCAACAACCTCCTCCGCCTCAAGCGCGACGCGGAATCCCCCGAGCACATCATGGAGTACATGATAGACGACGGGCTTACGCTCAGCGAGAGGCATCTGAGGTCCCTCGCGGCCATGGAGCTGCCTGCCATCGTCCGGGAGCTTGGCACGCTCCAGTACTTCCGTCACACGATGGACTCGCTCGAGAACGCCTCCGACAGCCTCGTGGCGTTCGAGGCCGCGCTCACGCGGGAGGAGCTGCGGCACACCTCCAAGGAGGCGAGGGTCAACCCCCTCAGCATCCTCGTCGCGCTCAGCTACATCCTTGCAAAGCAGGTCGAGGTCGATAACGTCCGCAGCATCGTCCGGGGCAAGGAGGGCGGGCTGCCGGTGGAGATCATCAGGAGGATGCTTGTCGCATGACGCGCGCGCCCGTGATCCTGGCAGCGGGGGTGGCGCCTTGGAGCTAGGCGTGGTCGGCGATCCCGAGTTCTGCCTCGGCTTCCGCCTTGTGGGCATCGACCACGTGTTCGAGGTCGACGAGGGCGAGGATCCCGACCCGCAGGTCCAAGCCGCGATGGCCGTGGAGGAGCTGGGCATCCTGGTCCTGCCGAGCGCGCTGCTGCCGCGGCTGCGGCCCCAGACGCGCTCCGCCCTCACGACCTCCGTCAGGCCGGTGGCCATCCCCATTGGCCTAGCGGAGGAGTCGGACCTCAGGGAGAAGATCAAGCAGGCCGTCGGCGTGGACCTGTGGGCCAAGGAGGCCCAACCGCGTCGCGGCGCCAAGAAGTGACACTCACAAGGGGACATATACATGAGCACGCACCGCACGGGCGAGATCTACAGGGTCTCGGGGCCCGTCGTCACCGCCACGGGCATAACGCCCCGCATGTACGACGTAGCCATGGTCGGCGAGGAGGGCCTGATGGGCGAGGTCATCGGCATCCACCACGACAGAAGCGTCATCCAGGTCTACGAGGACACCTCCGGGCTGCGGCCCGGCGAGAAGGTCCTGGACACGGGCGCGCCGCTGGTGGCCGAGCTTGGCCCGGGCCTGCTCGGCAGCATCTACGACGGCGTGCAGCGGCCGCTGCCGGTCCTCGCGATCGCCACCGGTGATTTCATCAGCCGCGGCCTCAAGGCCCCCGCGCTCGACCGCAAGCGCACGTGGGCGTTCGAACCCTTGGTGAGGCCCGGGGCCAAGCTCGAGGGCGGCCACGTCCTCGGCACGGTCCAGGAGACCGAGACCATCAAGCACAAGGTGCTGCTGCCGCCCAAGGCCGCGGGCGAGCTCAAGGAGCTGCGCGCGGGGAGCTTCCAGGTCGAGGACGTCATCGGTCACCTGGCGGACGGCAGCGAGCTGCGTCTCATGCACCGGTGGCCCGTGCGCGAGCCCCGCCCCTTCAAGGAGAAGCTCATGCCCGACATCCCGCTGCTCACGGGCCAGCGCATCCTCGACGGCATGTTCCCCCTCGCCAAGGGGGGCACCGCGGCCATCCCGGGGCCCTTCGGCTCCGGCAAGACCGTCATGCAGCACCAGCTCGCCAAGTGGTCCGACTCGCAGGTCGTCACCTACATCGGGTGCGGCGAGCGCGGCAACGAGATGACCGAGGTGCTGCGCGAGTTCCCCGAGCTCATCGACCCGACCACCGGCAAGCCCCTCATGGCGCGCACGGTGCTCATCGCGAACACCTCCAATATGCCCGTCGCCGCCCGCGAGGCTTCTGTCTACACGGGCATCACCATCGCCGAGTACTACCGCGACATGGGCTACTCGGTCTCGCTCATGGCCGACTCCACGTCAAGGTGGGCCGAGGCCATGCGCGAGATATCCTCCAGGCTCGAGGAGATGCCAGGCGAGGAGGGCTACCCGGCCTACCTAGCCGCCAAGCTCGCGGACTTCTACGAGCGCGCCGGGCGCGTGAGGACGCTCGGCGGCGGCGAGGGCTCGGTCACCGTCGTCGGGGCCGTCTCCCCGCCCGGTGGCGATTTCTCGGAGCCCGTGACCCAGAACACGCTGCGCATCGTGAAGGTCTTCTGGGCGCTCGACGCCAAGCTCGCCAACCGCAGGCACTTCCCGGCCATCAACTGGCTGACGTCCTACTCCCTGTACGGCGGCACGCTGGACCCGTGGTTCGCGGAGCACGTGGCCCCCGACTTCACCGCGCTGCGGGGGTGGCTCATGAACCTGCTCCAGAGGGAGGACGAGCTCCAGGAGATCGTCCAGCTCGTGGGCTCCGACACGCTCCCCGACGACCAGCAGCTCGTGCTCGAGGTCGCGCGGCTCGTCCGTGAGTACTTCCTGCAGCAGAACGCCTACCATGACGTCGACACATTCTGCGCGCTCGACAAGCAGTTCAAGATGATGCAGGCCATCAGGCGGTTCCACGACCTTAGCGCGAAGGCCATCAAGGAGGGCGCGACCATCCGTGACATCGCCGCGCTCAGGTCCAAGGACGAGCTCACCAAGACCAAGTTCGAGGAGCGGTTCGACTCTGAGCTCGCCAAGGTGTACGCGATGATGGAGGACGAGTTCAAGCGCCTCGAGGGGGGCTCCAAATGAGCAAGGAGTACTACACCATCACGGACATCGCAGGCCCCCTGGTCTTCGTCGAGAAGACCGAGCCCGTGGGCTACGGCGAGCTCGTGCACATCCATCTGCCCGACGGCTCGACGAAGCGCGCGCAGGTTCTGGACACGTCCAGGGACGTCGTGGTGGTGCAGGTGTTCGAGGGCACCGCCGCCATCGACCGATCATCGGGCGTCAAGTTCCTGGGCGAGACGATCAAGCTGCCCGTGGCCATGGAGATGCTGGGACGCATCTTCTCAGGCTCGGGCGACCCCATCGACGGTGGCCCGCCCGTCGTGCCGGAGAAGCGGCTGGAGATCATCGGCTCGGCCATCAACCCCTACTCCCGCGAGTCGCCTAGGGAGTTCATCCAGACCGGGCTCAGCACCATCGACGGCATGAACACGCTCGTGCGCGGCCAGAAGCTCCCCATCTTCTCCGCGTCGGGCCTGCCGCACAACGACGTCGCGCTGCAGATCGCCCGTCAGGCCAAGGTGCTGGGGGAGGGCGAGCGGTTCGCCGTCGTGTTCGCGGGCATGGGCATCACGTCCGAGGAGGCGCAGGCGTTCATGCGCGACTTCGAGCGCACGGGCGCGCTCAAGCGCGCGGTCGTCTTCCTCAACCTGGCGGACGACCCGGCCATCGAGAGGCTGCTCACGCCCAAGCTCGCCCTGACCGCGGCAGAGTACCTGGCCTTCGACCACGACATGCACGTGCTCGTCATCCTCACCGACTTCACGAACTACTGCGAGGCCCTCCGTCAGATAGGCGCGGCGCGGGAGGAGGTGCCCGGCCGCCGCGGCTACCCGGGCTACATGTACACCGACTTGGCCATGAACTACGAGCGCGCGGGCATCATCAAGGGCAAGAAGGGCTCCATCACGCAGTTCCCCATCCTCACGATGCCCGGCGACGACATCACGCACCCCATCCCGGACCTCACGGGCTACATCACCGAGGGCCAGATCGTCGTGTCCCGCGACCTGCACCGCAAGGGCATCTACCCGCCCATCAACGTGCTGCCGTCCCTGTCCCGCCTCATGAACGCGGGCATCGGCAAGAAGCACACGCGCGAGGACCACAAGGCCGTCTCGGACCAGCTCTACGCGGCCTACGCGGAGGGGCGCGACCTGCGCGGCCTGGTGGCCATCGTCGGCCGCGAGGCCCTCAGCGAGCGCGACCACAAGTTCCTGGACTTCGCGGACGCGTTCGAGGAGAGGTTCGTCAGGCAGGGCCGCGACGAGGACCGTGGCATCCAGGGCACGCTCGACCTGGGCTGGGAGCTCCTGGCGACGCTGCCCGTGGGCGCCCTCACCCGCATCGACCGCAAGACCATCGAGAAGTACCACCCGCAGTTCCGCGGCGGCGCGAGGCCCCCCGCGCCCGATGCGGAGGCCAAGCCGGACGCCAAGGCGCCGCCAGCCGTCAAGGCGTCGGCCGTCAAGGTGTCGGCCGCCAAGGCCGCCGCGGCCAAGGCGCCCATCGCCAGGCCCCCGACGGGCAAGCCCAAGGGAGGGTGAGCTTGGCCATCGCCGTCAAGCCCACGCGGTCGGAGCTCATCGACATAAAGCGCAAGATATCGCTTTCCAGGCGGGGCCACAAGCTGCTCAAGATGAAGCGCGACGGCCTCATCATGGAGTTCTTCCAGATACTTGAGAAGGTCCGCGACATCCGGGGCGTGCTGACGGCGGAGTACCGGGAGGCGCAGAGGAGGCTGATCATCGCTGAGACCTCCCAGGGCACCATCGCCATCAAGGCGGCGGCCTTCGCGCCAAAGGACAAGCCGTACGTGCACGTTCGGTCCCGCAACGTCATGGGCGTGGTGGTGCCGCAGGTCGAGAGCAGGAGGGTCCGCAAGAAGATAGTGGAGCGCGGCTACGGCGTCATCGGCACCCGGTCCTCCATCGACGACGCGGCGGCGGCGTACGAGAGGCTGGTGGAGGACATCGTGGTCGCGGCCGAGATCGAGACCACGCTGCGCAAGCTGCTGGTCGAGATAGAGAAGACCAAGCGGCGCGTCAACGCGCTCGAGTTCAAGGTCATCCCCGACCTGCAGGAGGCGGCGGCGTTCATCACGCTGCGCCTCGAGGAGGTCGAGCGCGAGAACATCTTCCGCCTGAAGACGCTCAAGAAGAAGGGCAAGGCCACGCCCGGCGACGACCAATAACCATATCTAGGCACGGGGGCGTGCGAAGGCCGTGGAGCACGACGGTGACGAGGCTGACGACTTCTTCCTCGACCGCTGGGTCGACCGCGTCGCGGTTGACCCCAAGCTGCGGGGCCGCATCCTCAAGTGGTTCTGGCTGACATCCGTGGCAATGCTGCTCCTTGGGCTCGCGTTCATCATGCTCATCATGCTCGGCCGAAGCCCGTTCTGACGCTCGGCCCAATGAGCACCGGGTTCGAAACGATACCACAAACTTCAAGTCCCTCACCCGACAGAGCTTGAGCAACTCCGAACCGTGCGGTCGACCAGGTTTCCAAGGGGGCATGTCGAAGGAAGGGCCTGGGGGAGGAACCCCATGCTCGTCCTCGCCTGGCGCCCGCGACAACGTCCGGGGGGTTGAGGGCGATGCCAGTCAAGCCAGTGAGGCTCGGGGCCGTTGTGTGTGCCATCTCCGTGACCATCATCATGCTCCTCTCTTCCGCGCCCTTGGGGTCCATCACGCTCCCTGAGGGCTCCACGGATGTGAGCGACCCGACGCGGAAGGAGTCCCAGGCGCCCGCGCAGCTGTCCGCCCCGGTCGGGCTGCCCGGGGTCATCGAGCCGGGCGAACCGATACCTGATGTGCCCGTGGGCGATTCCCCGCCAGGGAAGGGCGAGCTGCGCAGGCTCGCGGAGCTCGAGGGGAAGTGCATCTTCGAGAACGTGCGGCCGGGGTACTACCGCAACAATTACGGTAGCCTCTGGCTCCGTTGCGATGGCGCCAGCATCAGGGATACGGACCAGGATGGCCTCAGGCTCTACACGGGCAACCAGCCCGAGCGCACTGTCGAGGAGGCCGACGTCGTGAAGGTCGATGGCGACCGCCTCTACGTGCTCAACCCCTACAAGGGGTTCATGGTGTTCGACCTCTCCGACCCGCTCCATCCAGCGTTCATCGGTCGAGCACCCATACTTGGCAACCCGTTCGAGATGTACGTCGTGGGCTCGAAGGCCTACGTCATCGTGACCGCGAGCTACGGCTGGTGGTACCACAACACCTGGCGCGGGTCCTACGGGATACAGGCGGTCCTCGACGACGGCATCGGCACCGACGAGTCCTTCTACGTCGGCAGCAAGGTGCTCGTCATCGACCTCGCGGACGAATCCGACCCGAAGGTCGTCGCGAGGTTCGGGCTCGAGGGTGAGGTGACGGACTCGCGCAGGGTCGGGGACGTCATCTACTTCGTGTCCAACGTCTACGGCTGGTATAGGCGGTCGACGGATGGCACGACCGGGGAGGACATGACCAGCGTCATGGCCCTCGACATGGCCGACCCCCGGTCGCCGAGGGTCGAGGACCGCGTCACCTTCCAGAGCGTCACCAACGTCATCCACGTCTCGCAGCAGTACGTGTTCGTCGCGCAGAACCCCGCGTACCCGGGTAGCTGGTCGGACCGGACTACGATCACCATCGTGGACATCCGCGACCCGCACGGGACGATGACGGTCAGGGGTTCTTACGACCTGGCCGGCCGCGTGTCTGACCGTTACCAGCTGGACTGCTATGAGGACATGCTGCGGGTGGTCAGCTTCGTCAACGCCAACCTGGGCTCGTCGACGCTCGCGGTGCTGGACATCGATGACCCCGACAACCCCGCGATGCTGGGCTCGCTCGAAATCGCCGACGCGGGCGACCTCATGGCGACGCGGTTCGCGGGAGAGCGCGCGTACACCATCCACTTGCCGAGGCCCGTCAGGACCGACCCGCTCGACGTCATCGACCTGGGCGACCCCTCGAACCCCAGGCTCTGCGACGTGCTAGAGATCCCTGGCTGGGTCACGCACATAGAGGTGCGCGGTTACCGCCTACTCGCGCTCGGTGTCGACAGCACCACCTGGCCACAGGGGGTCTCCATGTCGCTCTTCGACGTGACCGACCCCGACGAGGCGGTCCTCCTCTCCCGCGTCAAGGTTGGGGACGGCTCCGTCTGGTCGACCGCCAACAACGACCCCAAGGCGCTCACGGTCATCGACGAGCGCGGCCTCGTGCTCGTGCCCTTCGTATCGAGCGTGAATGACAGATGGTCCAACCCGCAGACGAGCAAGAGCGGCGTCCAGGTCATCGAGTTCGACCTGGAGGACGGGGCCCTGCGCCTCGCTGGCTGCTTCGAGCAGCCCGACAACGTCATCAGGACCAGGGCGGTCGGCGAGGCCGTCGTCGCCACCTCCTCGTACTACCTGCTCGCGGTCGACCTGGAGAACGTCGGCTCGCCGGTGGTCGCATCCACCATCGACTTCAGGAGCGAGGTCCTGGACCTGTTCCTCCACGATGGACAGGCCGCAGCGGTCGTCCGCTCGGGCGACGGGCGTATGCTGGAGCTGCGCACGCTGCGATCCTCTGATACGGAGGCCATGTCCCCCATCGCCTCGGAACGGCTCGGGGTCGCGCATGGCACGTGGGGCTGGCAGGGAGACGACCTCCTCTTCCTGCACACAGAGTACCTGGGCGGCAGTCCCAGAACGACACTGCAGGCCTACGAGCTGGAGGATGGGGGCATGCTCCGCAGGGCGGGCGTGTGCACCTTGACCAACATGTACAGCTTCTACACCACCGGCACTTGGCCGACCGCTGGGAGGGAGGGCACCTCCGTGACGAGCTGGCAATCGTACGGGACGTGCATCGACGAGGCCGTGCTCCTGCTCAATGGGGTCGTGGTCGTGAAGGACGCGAGCGAGCTCTCCATCATCGACATCCGTGACATCGACCACCCATGTGTCCGCAGCCAGTATCATCTGGAGGTGGACTATGTCTTCGACATCAGGGCGATGGGCAGCAGGCTCTTCATCACCTATGGCGAGGCAGTGGCCGACAGCACGGAGAAGCCCTCCGATCACTATGGCCGAAGGGTCGTGGACAACCGGGAGCGGTACTACCTGATGACGCTCGAGCTCGACGACCTCGAATCGCCCAGGGCCTCGCACCCGGTCAACATCCCTGGCATCCCCGTCGGTGTCTCGGACGACGGGCAGACGGTCTACACCGTGGCCTACTGGAAGGCGGGGGACGATGGGACCTACACAAAGACGCTCAACGTCGTGCGCCTGCTCGGCGTCCTGGCCGTACTATGGAGGGCGATCGAGATCAACATGACCTCGATGGTGGCAATGGACGGCGACCTCGCCTACGTGCTGACGCCGGGAGCGGACGGCAGCAGGCGCTATTACTACGGTGACATGGACCATTATCTCGGATACTACCCCAACCCCAGGATCTCATGGCCCTATGGGACGTCCGGACCATCCGAGCTCTGGGTCATCGACCTCGGTTCCTGGTCCGCGGGCAGGGTCATCGCATACACCGAGGTCGGCAAGTCGTGCTCTGCCATGTACATCATCGGCGGCTCGCTCGTGCTTGACCTCGGGGACCAGGAGGGGCTCGTGGTCATGCGTCTCGCGGCCATGGGCGGTATGAGGCTCGTCGGCAGCTACGAGACCACCGGAGAGGTCAATTCCATCCGCCAGTTCGGCGACAGGGCTTACCTGGCGCAGGGCGAGTTCGGCACGACCTCGTTCGCCCTGATGTGAAGGGACGGGTGCCCCGCGAGAGGGCCGGCCAGCGTCCCCTCGGATGGCGTGAGGGGGCGGGGCCGCTCCCCTCGAGGATTCCGAGCGCCTCCGCGATGGCGGCGGGCACTGCCCCAAGCGTGGTGCGGGTCACTGGCACAGCGTGGACCCCATCATACCACGCCCCGTGGCCTTCCGGGCCGCCATCGCACCCGCCCGTGCTGGCCACGGTTCGATGGCGAGCCAAAAAGATTATACTCCCCAGGGACAACGTAGGCACGCGAACCTACTCAGGGGGATGACAGTCATGAAGGCCGGCACATCCAAGGCATTGCTCATGTTCGTGGCGCTTGCGGTCACCCTTGCCATGGTCACGGCCACCTGGTCGGGCCTTGGCCCTAGCGGGGGCCACCGCCCGTTCTACGTGGTGTTCCCGGGCAGCGACCTCGACCGGCCAGACGGCCTCCCACCATACGGCGCGGGGGATGGCCCCGTCACCGAGGCTCTCTCCCCCCTCCCCGACACGGGAGGGGTCGTGGGCATCCCCTCTGTGGCCGAGCTCAAGCGCCTCGCCGAGCTCGAGGGGAGGCAGAACTTCACGAACGTCCTCCCGTCGTCCTATTGGTACAACGACCTCTATGCCATGGGAGCGGCAGAGGAAGTCCGCGAAGGGGATACGGACCACACGGCCACCCCAGCGCGTGAGGTCGAGGAAGCGGACGTCGTGAAGGTCGCGGGCGACCTCCTCTACGTCCTGAACCCCTACCGCGGGCTCATGATATTCGACCTCGGAGAGCCTGACGTCCCCCGCATCCTAGGCCGGACGCCCGTGCTCGGCAATCCCGTCGACATGTACATCGTCGGGGGCACGGCCTACATCATCATGACGGCGAACAACGGGTACTGGTACAGGTTCGCGGTCCGCGCCGTCTCGATGGACGCCATCACCGTCCCCTCGGGCGCGCCGTCGCCCGAGTACTACATCGGCACCCAGGTCCTCGTCGTGGACGTCAGCGACCCCGCCGCGCCCTCCACCGTCGCCAGGTTCGGCATGCAGGGCTTCGCGACTGACTCGCGGAGGGTGGGAGACGTGCTCTACTTCGTGTCGACCTACCATGCATGGTACTACACCGAGGTGGAAGGGGAGCCCACGGACCTCACGTTCGTCATGTCGCTCGACCTGTCCGACCCCGAGGACGTGAGCGTCGTGGACGAGGTGAGCTTCGCGGGCGGGTCGAACCTCATCAACGTCACGTCGTCCGCCATCTTCGTCGCCCAGCCCTCCAGCGGGTGGTGGGAGACGACCGCCTCCACCACGATCACCTACGTGGACATCTCCGACCCCGAGGGCATTATCGAGGTCCGCGACTGCTTCGAGGTCTCCGGGGTGGTCCAGGACAGGTTCCAGATGGACTACTTCGACGGCACGCTCCGCGTGGTCAGCCACCACTGGAACAGGGGCGGGCTCGGCTCGTCCGACCTGTGGGTCCTAGACGTGTCCGACCCCGACGACCTGAGCATGCTCGGGAGCCTGGCCATCGACGACGCGGGGACGCTCATGGCCACCCGCTTCGCGGGCGAGAGGGCCTACACCATCCACCTGCCGCGCAGCATCGACCCGCTCGACGTCATCGACCTCTCGGACCCCTCGAAGCCCAGGCTCACCGACATTCTGGAGATGCCTGGCTGGGTCACCCACATGGAGGTCCGCGGGATGAGGATCATAGCCCTCGGGGTCGACGACACCCAGGGGCAGCGGGTCGCGGTGACGCTGTTCGACGTCTCCGACCCCGACAACGCGGTCATGCTGGAGCGCGTGACGGTGGTCGGCGACCACTCGTGGTCGGGGGCCAACTTCGACCCCAAGGCGCTCACGGTCCTCGACGACGTCGGCCTCGTGCTGGTGCCGTTCTCGGCCTACTTCCAGGATGCCGCGGGGGATTCCACCAGGTACAGAACCGGCGTGCAGCTCGTCGAGTTCGACCTGGAGGCCGGGACGCTCAGTCTGGCGGGCTTCTTCGAGCAGCCCGACGAGGTCCTCAGGACGAGGGCGATGAACGACAGGCTCGTCGCCACCTCGACCCAGTACCTCCAGGTGGTGGATGCCACGGACCGCGACCTGCCGTTCATCACGGCCTCCATCGAGCTGTGCCCGGTCGTGGAGGACCTCAGGGTCGTCGGCGAGCACGCAGTGGCCGTCGTGCGCGGCGCCACGGGCGATGCCTCGCTCCGGTCGTATGCGCTTTCCAACCTCGACGTGCTCGCGCCCGTGTCGAGCGTCTCGCTCGGGAGCGGGGTCGCACGCTGGTACTGGGACGGGCCCGCCCTCCATGCCCTCGCCTGGATGTCCGAGAAGGGCTCCGCGAAGTTCGAGGTGACGACGGTCGACCTCTCCGGGCCAGCGCACCTGCGCGCGCTCAGCAAGATCGTGTTCCCCTGCGAGGAAGTGCCATACTACGAGGGGGATTCCTCGTGGGACTACCCGTACTACCTCTACGGTGGCATCGGGGATGGCTTGTTCTGGAGACCTTACTGGTACAGAAGTTCGAGCGGCTCGGCCCTGCTCGATGGTGGCACGCTCGCCATCGTCCATTCCTCGACGCTCTACGTCCTGGACCTCTCTGAGGGGAGGGCACCGGCCCTGGCGTCGCGCCTCACAATCGATTCATCGACGGTCGTGGACATCGAGGGCCACGGCGACGTCCTGTACCTCACGGATTACACCGTCCCTGATGAATACAAATCCGACCCGTACACCGGGGAGAGCGTGGGCGCCTACCGGCTGAGGATGTATGGTCTCACCGACCCCGCGTCGCCCGTCGAGATGGCCCCCGTCAACATCCCGGGCACCCCGGTCGGGGCCTCCCCGGCACTCGGGCTGCTCTACACCACCTCGGGATGGTACACGAAGGACGGGAGCGGGTACACCAGGACGCTCAACGTGCTCCGCCTCTCGGAGGGCACGGCGACCATGCTCGCCTCCTACGACATAGGGAATTACTCGACCGTCGAGGTCGAGGACGGCATCGCCTACCTCGTCGAGATTGACAGCTACGTCGCTTCGCGGTTCTGGGTCGGGTCCCACCTCCAGGACGTCTACGCGCAGACCACCAACGTGACGGTGCTGGACCTGGCGGCCGGGGAGCGGATGGTCGTCCTCGGTGTGCTGTCCCTCAGCGGCGCCCACTACGGGTTCGCGGTCGAGGACGGCTACGGCCTGCTCACCTCGTACGACTCATTCTCCGTCTACGTGTTCCACGCCTCGCGCGCCTCGGGCATCGAGCGCCTGGGCCTCTACGAGACATTCCCGAACGTGGTGTCGCTCGACGCGTCAGAGGGCCTGCTCTACCTGTCCCAGGGCATCTATGGCACATCCGTGCTGGACGTTCGCTGACGGGCCGGAGAGGGGACCGCTCAGTCGCGTGCCTCGAGACCGGCCAGCGCCTCCGCGATGGCGGCGGGCACGGCCCCCAGGGCGGTGCAGGTCTCGAGGGCGATGCGCCTCCTGGTAACGTCCAGGTGGTGCTCGGCCAGGCCCAGGACGTCCTTGGGCAGGCCGCGGGGACCGAGGCCGAAGACCAGGCACAGCGAGCGGCCCTCCGCGAGCCGCTCGGCCGCCCACAGTGGGTCGACCTTCCGGCCCTCCCATGGCTTGGACGTCGTCCCGACCACGAGCCCCAGCTGCGGGGGGAGCCCCTTCCTGGGGAGCTCGAGCACGAGGAACCTGCCCTTCCGGGCCAGGTCCAGTAGCGCCCCCCCGTCCTCGCCGATCGACGTCGTGGTCGCGAGCCACTCGGCGACCTCGAGGGGGGTCCGCAGCTCCTTGTCGAACGGGAAGCCCAGGGCCGCCACGTTGCAGTCGAACGCCTGCGCGACCGGGGCCGCCCTGGCCAGCGCGCGGCGGTGCGCCTCGGCAAGCCTGACGGGGTCGTAGGAGTTGTGGAGGGCCAGGGTCATCCGCCCGCGTCCCATGCGCGCGCCACCTCTCCCGGCCATGGCGGTGCCGCGAGAAAAAGGCTGCTGAACCGGAGAGGGGGGTGCCGTACCAGGCATGCCAGAGCGGCCCGGGTCAGATGTTGAATCGTGGTATATGGTAACAAATATCATGCCCTGCCAGAACATACCAAAGCAGAACCTATTCAAAATGATATTATTGTCTTTTATTATTGTATCTTAAACGATAATAATTTTGATTAATTCAATATCATTGGCTCTCACATCCATTCACGAGATGAATGTTATATTTATATTTTCTGCTATAGATGTTCAATAGTAAAATATTTATATTGTTAAACCTATACGCCCGCTGTCGGTGCAACGCGGGCGGTCCTGCGGGGTCGTCCGGCGAGCACCCATGGAGGCGTGGAGGTGGTCCGGTATGGGGCGGGTAACATTCTTCGCATGCACCCCGGTCCTCGTACTGGTCCTGGGCCTCGCGCCGCCCTCGTCCCCTGGTGCGGCTGAAGGTCCAGGCGGAGGGCCGGCCAGGGATGGACAATCGATCGGGATGACGCGCGGTCATGTCCCTGGCGTGGCCTGCGCCCCCCACCAGGTGGCCCCGGCCGGTGTCCGGGCCGCTGCCTCGGACCAGGCCGATTGCCGTCCGGCGACGTTGCGCTCATGGGATCGTAGGGGGGAATTTGGGGAGCCATCGGAGAGGGCGCGCTCCGAGCATTCGCGCCCCGGGGGGTCCGCCTCGAGCGGCCCCCCGACTTCCCCCCCTCGCAATAACTGGGAAGAATGGGGATTTGGGGTGGCGAATGGAGAGGGTGCGCTCCGAACCATCGCACCCTGGGGGGGCCGCTTCTGCGGCCCCCCCACACCGCTCACCTCCGCCAACGCATGGGATGAGGGAGATCTGGGGTGAGGGACGGACGGGGGGGGTGGGCTCCGGGCCATCGCGCCCCTTGGGGGCCCATCACGACGGCCTCCACTTCGACCCCCCTTTCGTGGATGCGGTGCCGTGATGGTCCCCCTTGGGCGATGGACACGCACCTCGAGCGAGGGACTGCCAACTTTTTTCTAGCCGGGGCTGGATTCCTAGGCGATGCGCCGCATAGGTTTCATCGTCAACCCCATCGCTGGCATGGGCGGCAGGGTCGGGCTCAAGGGCACCGACGGAGTGCTCGCGGAGGCCCTCGCGAAGGGGGCGAAGCCGATGTCCGGGCACCGCGCGACCGAGATGCTGGAGCACTTCATGCTCGAGGCCCATGGCGCCGGGGACATGTCCGACGTCGAGTGGCTCACATGCTCCGGGACGATGGGGGCCGACGCCCTCACGGACGCGAAGGTGCCCGCGTCCCGCGTGCGGGTCGTGCACGAGCCCCCGCACCCGGACAGGACCACCGCCAAGGACACGCTCGACGCGTGCGTCGCGCTCGAGCGCGAGGGCGTCGAGCTCCTGGTGTTCTGCGGCGGCGACGGCACCGCGCGGGACGTGCTCAAGGCCGTCGACGGGCGACTCCCCATCCTCGGCGTGCCGGCAGGCGTGAAGATGCACTCTGGCGTGTTCGGCGTCTCGCCGCAGGCGGCAGCCGACACCCTCGTGGGGTTCCTGCACGGGACCTTGGGCGTGACGGATGCGGACGTCATCGACCTGGACGAGGACGCCTACCGCTCGGGCGCATGGAGGATGAGGATGCACGGGCTCGCGCGGACCCCCTTCGAGCCCACGCTCGTGCAGGCGGGCAAGTTCATGGTGACGGCCCAGTCCGAGCAGGTCATCCTCGAGGACATCGCGCAAGGCATGCAGGAGTACATCGAGGAGGAGCCCGGGCTCTTGTGGGTCCTCGGCCCGGGGGGCACCCTCAAGTTCATCGGTGATTGGCTGCACATGGACAAGACCCTGCTCGGCGTGGACGCCTACGCGGCCGGCAGGCAGGTCGGCAAGGACCTGGACGAGAAGGGATTGCTGGACCTCCTCGACCAGTGGCCCGACGCGCGCGTGCTCGTGTCCCCCATCGGCGCGCAGGGCTTCTTCCTGGGCCGCGGCAACCTGCAGCTCTCGCCCCAGGTCGTTCGCCGCATCGGCGTGGACAACATATGGGTCGTGTCGACGCCGACCAAGCTTGAGCGCACGCCCGTGCTGCGGGTCGACACCGGCGACCCCGAGCTCGACCGCGCGTTCACGGGCAAGGGCCAGCTCTACATCCTCGTGGGCTACCGCGCGCGCAAGCTGGTGCCCATCGCGTAGGCCGGCGCGAACTGCGGGGAGCGGGGTGCCTGGGGCCGTCATGCGCAGACTTAATAAGGGGTATTCCATACGCCCGTCAGCATACCAGTTAGGCCTCGCCCCCCATGCTGGGTGGCGGGGCCGACGGCGTCATGCCTGGACGCGCCAGCGCCCTGCCCCCCAGAGGGGCGTGCGCGGGCGGTCCGGACCCGCATCCGTGGAGGTAGGTATCGATGAAGCGAAACCCGTCCGCTTTCCTGAAGGAGACCTACGACGAGCTTGTGACCAAGAACTGGGACTGGCGGCCGAAGACCCTCGAGGGGCCGTCTGGACCGCACGTTAAGGTAGGGGGCAAGGACGTCATCATGTTCTGCTCGAACAACTACCTCAACTTGTCCAACCACCCCCGGCTGATCAAGGCCGCGCACAAGGCGCTCGACAAGTACGGCGCGGGCTCCGGGTCTGTCCGGCCCATCGCGGGCACGATGGACATCCACCTCGAGGTGGAGAAGGCCGTCGCGAAGTTCAAGGGCACCGAGGACGCGCTCGTCTACCAGACCGGCTTCGCTACCAACGCTGGCCTCATCCCCCAGCTGGTCGAGCAGGGCGACGCGCTGGTCACCGACGAGCTCAACCACGGCTCCATCATCGACGGCGTGCGCCTGACGAAGGCCGAGCGCTCCATCTACAAGCACTCCGACATGGGCGAGCTCGAGAAGGTCCTGAAGGACGTCGATACAAAGGCGCGGCGCATCCTCATCATCACCGACGGCGTGTTCTCCATGGACGGCGACGTCGCAAACATGCCCGACATCGTGAAGCTCGCCGACGAGTACGGCGCCATGACCTACGTCGACGACGCCCACGGCGAGGGCGTGCTCGGCGGCGGCCGCGGCATCGGTTACCACTTCAAGCTGCACGGCAAGATCGGCGTCGAGATGGGCACGTTCTCCAAGGCCTTCGGCGTCGTGGGCGGCCTGGCCGCGGGCTCGCACGACCTGCGCATGTTCGCGCTCAACAAGTCCCGCACGTGGCTGCTGTCCGGCTCGCACCCGCCCCAGGTGGCGGCGGCCCAGCTCGAGGCCATCAAGGTCCTCGAGGAGGAGCCCGAGCACAACAAGAAGCTGTGGGACAACACCAGCTACTTCAAGAAGGAGCTGCTGTCGATGGGCTTCAACATCGGCAGGTCCACCACGCCCATCACGCCGGCCATGTGCGGCTCATCCGAGCTTGCGGTCCAGCTGTCCGATGGCCTCTGGCAGGACGGCATCTATGCGCTGCCCATCACCTTCCCGATGGTCGCGAGGGACGCGGCCCGCATCCGCAACATGTGCAACACGGGCCACTCGAAGGACGACCTGTCCAAGACCCTGGCGTCTTACGAGAAGTGGGGCAAGAAGCTGAAGCTCATCCCGTAGGCGCACGCACGCGCCCACGGGAGGCGGACGGACGACGGGCCCGCGCCGGTCGCGGCCGGGCCAGGTCCCTTTTTTATCTTCCAATATCCCCCCGTCCACAGCCTGAACGACATCGAGGGGGCACGTCTCCACCCCGTGTGTTTTTCAAAGGGACATCGCGATGAAACGGCAAATGCAGGATTCTCCGCTGCGATGGGACGGAAAAATCGTACATTCCAGCGAGCGCAACTTTTACCGTTCAGCGGCTGCTCGCATAGCCGTAACTTTAAATATCTGCAACCAAATATCCTCGTTGGAGGACAGGACAGTCCACCCTGGAGGCTTGTTGGATGCACAAGGCAATTAGGCTCTACCTTAAAGACGACGACGACGCCGCGATCGGCATCGGGACGCTGATTATCTTCATCGCCCTTGTCCTCGTGGCGGCCATCGCAGCGGCCGTGATCATCAAGACCGCCTACAGCCTGAAGGACCAGGCGGAGGCGACCGGGCTCGGCGCCCAGCAAGAGGTGGCGGGCTCCATCAAGATGATCAGCCTCATCGGCGAGAGGACCGGAGCGCCGCTCAGCGCCAACATCAACACGCTGTGGGTGTACGTCACCACCTGGGACGGTAGCAAGGGCATAGACGTGAACAAGATGCGCGTCATCACGCGCTCCTCCACCAGCCTCGCGGAGCTGTCCCTGGACACCGCGGGCGCGACCGCGTTGAGGTACGACGCGGATGAGGTCCCGCCCAACACCGCGGGCAATGGTTGGGACCCGGCGAACGGGATGTACTTCCTCGACGCCGACAACATCCTGAAGGTCGAGATCGCCATCAGCCTGGTCCAGGGCGGGGCTGGCATCCCGCCCAACACACTGGTCACGATCCAGTTCGTGCCTGGCTCAGGGCCGGTGGTGACCGAGGCCTTCGTGACCCCGCCCTCCTATGCCGGCGACAAGTACATCGACCTGACCTCGATGTAGGCATTCCCGCGAGCGCGAGGCTTCCGGGAGAGTGAGAAGATGGGCATCTTCGGCGGAAAGGAGGAGGACGAGGCGGCCATGGAGCAGGCCTTCGCCTTCGACGAGGTACCACAGGGTGGCGGAGGGGGCGGCTTCGAGGAGGTACCACCGCCCCCACCGCCGCCGCCCCCGCAGCAGCAGATGGCCCCGATGCCCATGCCCATGGCGGCGCCCCCGCCCCAGATGGCGCCCGCACCGCGGCCCATGCCGGCGGCGATGCCGCCGATGGCGGGATCGAGGGACATGACCCTCGAGGGCACGGCACCGATGGTTCGCAGCCAGAGCGGCCTCGAGCGGCTCGACTCCGTCGAGCAGTCCCTGACCGACATCGTCCGCAGGGTGGACCTGCTCGACAAGTCGACCGAGGACATCAGGTCGGACATCGCGCGCGTCCGCGACTCCATCGCATCCATGGAGGGCGACATGCGCGAGCTGACCTCGCTTTACGACCTCATCTCCACGCAGATCAATCCCTTCATCGAGGCCGAGATGGACCGCAAGGCGTCCATCACCGCGATGGAGGAGGAGGGCCAGGGCACCATCCCGGAGCTCGACGCGCTGTTCGAGCCCACGCCCGAGATGTCGGCCGAGGGCGCGCCCGCGGAGGTCGAGGGCGAGGCCATCCCGGCGCCCTTCGAGGTCGTGGGGGAGGAGGGCGGCCCGATGGCGGCTGTCGAGGCGGCCATCAAGCGGGTCGCGAGGCTTTCGAAGGTCGGCGACGCGCCCTCGTGCCACTTCGCGCTGCTCAAGTGGATCGAGTTCATGCTGGATTCGGTCCCGAGGAGGGAGGTGCCGAACCTCCTGGCCTTCTACGTCAAGATCAGCTGGATATCCATTGGCATCAAAGGAGAGGTCATCGACATCATCCGCGGCGTCTCCGGCGACGAGCCCGAGGAGGACGACAAGGCCAAGAAGGCGAAGGCCAAGGCCTCCGGCAAGCCCAAGGACAAGGACGGCGACGTGGTGATGACCTACGACAAGGAGGACCTCCACGAGCTGGCGCGGACCGAGGTCCGCAAGGGCGGCAAGGAGGGCCCCAAGTACGACTCCTGGAGGATGTCCCCCGAGGACCACCTCAAGAGCCTCATCCTCATAGAGCGCATCCGAGGGGCCGTGCTCGACAAGGAGGCCCTCGAGGAGCTGGAGCGCGACGTGTCGATGTTGAAGGAGGGGCTGGAAGACTTCTTCGCCCTCTAGAGGGGCCGGGGGGGCTCCACCCCTAGGAGGGTGACGATGGGATTCAGCGTCTCGGCGGCGACCGTGATAATAGTAACCGGCCTGGTCCTCATGGCCGGCGTGCTGTCCACGGTCGCGTTCCAGGCCCTCGACGACCTGAAGGATGCCGCGCTGGACACGTCGGACTCCGAGCTCTCGAGGGCCAGGACCCGCATCGAGGTACTCAACGCCAGCTACACGCCCACGCGCGTCTTCCTCAACGTCACGAACTCGGGCGAGACCACGCTCGACACCGCCTTCGTGGACGTCCTCCTCAACGGGACCGTCGCCACCGAGGACGTCGTCAAGGCGCGGGTCAGCGGCCTGGCCTCGGAGGTGTGGGGCGTTCACGAGGTGATGTTCCTGGAGGTCGGCTACGCCAAGGCCAACAACTGGACGAGGATAGTGGTGGTCACGGAGAACGGGGTGAGCGGCAGCAAGCTGATGAAGTGACGGAGAGAGGTACCTAATGCCAGCGACGAGCGCGACGCACATGATCTTCTTCATCGCGGCGGTGATAATCGCCATCGGGGTAGTGGGGGCTGTCACCCTGGTCACCAACGAGCTCAAGGACGCGCTCGAGAGCCGGTCGAGCACCGAGCAGAGCGCCATCCGCTCGCGCGTGGAGGTCGTGAACGACCTCGTCGCCATGCCCTACAACAACACCAGCAAGACGCTCGACATATACGTCAAGAACATAGGGACCCAGCGGCTCGACCCGGCCGACACGCTCGTCCTCATCGACGGCGTGGACCACAACTTCACCTACCGCATCGTCGGTGGCGGGACGAACTGGACCCAGGGCCGCACGGTCGTGCTCACGGTCAAGGACTGCAACTTCACGGCGAACTCCGACCACTCGGTCAAGGTCGCGTGCTCCAACGACGCGGCCGACCGCAAGGAGTTCCGCATAGGGGCGCTGCCCTAGGGGCGGGGGGTGTCACAGGCCATGGCCAGGTCGACGGACCTCTATGGGTTCGAGCTCCCCCGCGACGGGCTCCACCGGTCGCTGGGTGACGGCTTCCCCAAGGGCATGATCGCCCTGGTGCTCGGCGAGTACGGCTCTGGCAAGAGCGCCATCATGCAGCGGCTGACCTACGGGTTCCTCGAGAACGGCGTGACCGTCACTTACATCTCCACAGAGCTCACGACCAAGGGCTTCATCGACCAGATGAAGTCGCTCGACTACCCTGTCGTCAAGTACCTGCTCTCGGGCAACCTGCTGTTCATCCCTGTGTACCCGCTCATCGGCAAGGCCGTGCCCCGCGACGAGTTCCTGGACAGGCTCATGGAGGCCAAGCAGCTCTACGATCGGGACATCCTCATCGTAGACACGTTCTCGTCCCTCACCAAGCGAGACCTCAGGGGGCAGCGCTCGCTGCAGGTGCTATCGTTTTTCAAGAAGCTGGCGGCGCTCAACAAGACCATCATCCTCACCGTCGACCAGGACGAGGTGCCGGAGCCCCTGATATCGCCTTTCAAGAGCGACTCCGAGATATACATCACCATCAAGAAGGCCGTCTTCGAGGGCGCGACCACGAGGACGATGAACGTCCACAGGTTCGGCAAGACCACCAAGCCCGTGACGGACGCCATCGGCTTCCGCATCGAGCCCAGGATCGGCTTCATCATCGACATCACGACAGTGGCCTGAGGGCCAGAAGCAGGCAACGACAGCGAGGGAGAGAAGGAGGAGGAGGCTCAACCGTGGCGCGCGAGATGTCGGGGTTCAACACGGCCATAGCCAAGTACCCCCACCTGCGGCGCTACATCGACGGCTTCACCCTCGCCTACAACCAGCAGCCCAAGTTCTACATGGCCCTGTCCAGGGGCATGGCCGCGGACGACTACCCCAACATCCTCTACCCCGTGGGCGACCCCATCTTCATCCACATCTACCGCGACCCGGAGAGGGGCAAGCGCTACATCGTCATCGAGCCCAGGATGGACGACGACCTCAAGGCGCGCTACCGCCGCATCATGGACCTCATCCTGCGCGAGGCGCCCCAGGAGAGGTCCTACGCCAACGACGTCGAGTTCAAGGAGATCATCGACAAGCTCCTCAACAAGGTCACGACCATCAAGGAGCAGAAGAAGGGCCGCTACTCGCGGTTCGAGGCGGACCGCGTGCAGATCAACCTCGAGGAGTTCGAGATCGTCAAGTACTACATCGTGCGCGACTTGATCGAGTCCGGCATGCTCGAGCCCATCCTGCGCGACCCCTACAACGAGGACATCCACTCGGTGGGCCTCAACAAGATACACGTCGTGCACAAGATATTCGGCATGATGGAGACGTCCGTGTCGTTCTCGGACGAGTTCGAGCTTCACGAGTACATCCGCAACATCGCGGAGCGCATCGGCAAGCCAGTGTCCGACGCCGTGCCCATCGTCGACGGCGCGCTGCCCGACGGCTCGCGCGTGAACATCATCTACTCGGAGGACGTGTCGAAGCGAGGCTCGTCCTTCACCATCCGCAAGTTCACCGAGACGCCCCTCACCTTCGTGGCGCTCGTCCAGTTCGGTACGCTCTCGCCGGAGATCGCCGCCTACTTGTGGATATGCATGGAGAACGGCATGTCCATCATCATCTCGGGCGAGACGGCCTCCGGCAAGACCACGACGCTCAACGCGTGCCTCACGTTCATCAACCACCTTCACAAGGTCTACTCGGCCGAGGACACGCCCGAGGTCATCGCGCCCCAGCCCGTCTGGCAGAGGCTCGTCACGCGGCCCGTGGGCCCCGAGGGCTCGAGGGTGGAGCTTTTCGACCTCGTGAAGGCCGCGCTGCGCTCGCGCCCCAACTACATCGTCGTCGGCGAGACGCGCGGCATCGAGGGCAACTACATGTTCCAGGCCATGCAGACCGGCCACGCCGTCATGTCCACGTTCCACGCGCCCTCGACGCGCCAGCTCATCCAGCGGTTCACCGGCGAGCCCATCAACGTGCCCGTGCGGTTCATCGACAACCTCAACGTCGCCCTGTTCCAGCAGATCATGTACGAGGGCGGCGTGCTCATAAGGCGCGTCACGTCCGTGGACGAGATCCTGCGCTACTCCAAGGAGATGGACGGCGTGCTGACGAGGGGCGTGTTCCGGTGGGACCCGTTCACCGACACGCACTACTTCAGGGGCATGAACAACTCCTACATCCTCGAGGACAAGATCGCCCCCATCCTCAAGATGGAGGACAAGCGCGACATCTATCGCGAGCTGGAGATGCGCGCGCGCGTCATCAAGGAGATGGCGGACCGCAACATCGTCGAGTACGACCGCGTGAACAGGCTGTTCCGCGCGTACTACAAGCTCAAGATCAACACGCTCAGGTCGATCGAGGAGAAGCGGCACTGGTGGGAGCGGGCCCTCCAGGCCGCCTGAGGGGGCCTCCCATGGGCGTCGCGTGGGGGGGCCATCGGGGGGCGAGTCGCCCATGACCCTGGACCAGGCCTACCGCGAGATGCGCATCCCGTTCCGCACGTTCCTGGTCACGTACGTCGTGCCCATCTTCCTCCTCGGCGTGTTCACCATCGTCGTGCTGGCGGTGCTGTTCCCCAAGTACGTGAGCGGGTCGTTGCTCGCCGTCCTCTTCGCGGTCCCCGTCTTCCTGGCCGTGGTCGTGCTCCTCTGGCCGGTGGTCGAGTGGGAGCGCAGGGGCAAGGCCATCGACAGGGACATGCACCTGTTCATCACGCGCATCGGCACGCTCTCGACGGGCGACACCTCGAGGCAGAGCATCATAGAGCTCCTCTCCAAGATGGAGGGCTACCGCGAGCTCGCGGACGAGGTGCGGAAGATCTACAAGCTGGCGGAGGAGTGGCACGTGGGGCTCTCCGCCGCGTGCAGGTTCGCGGCCAAGCAGACCCCCTCGGACCTGTTCTCCGACTTCCTCTACCGCCTCGCGCACTCGATGGAGGCGGGCGATTCGGCCGAGGAGTTCTTCCGCGCCGAGCAGACCGTGTTCATGGAGACCTACGAGGCCAACTACCGCAGCTCGCTGCGCATGATCGACACGATGAACGAGGTGCTCATCAGCCTCCTCATCTCCGCCATGTTCATGATGGTCATGGTCGCCCTGCTCCCGCTCATCGCCGGCATGGACGCGAACCTGATGATGGCGCTCGCAGTCCTCATCTTCCTGTTCATCGAGTTCGGCTTCCTCTACTTCATGTACGCGGTGGTGCCTGGCGAGCAGCTGTGGTACGCCGGCCCGCTCGAGACCGCGGAGGCGCGCGAGGTGCGCCACAGGCTCGGGATCGCGGTGGTGCTGTGCTTCGTGTTCGGCATGCTCGTGGTGCTCGCGGCGCCGCGCCTGCCCCCGATGCTGGGCATCGCCTTCACCATAACGCCCCTCGTCTACCCCAGCATCTACGTGAACCGCCGCGAGATGGAGATCAAGCGCAAGGACATGAACTTCCCGGCCTTCATCCGCACGCTCGGCTCCACTCAGGAGGCAACGGGCAAGGTCGCGGTGACCGCCCTCAAGAAGCTCTCCTACCACGACTTCGGCCCGCTCACGGACAACATAAAGTCGCTATACAAGCGCGTGGCCATGCGCATCAACCGCCAGCGCGCATGGCAGCTGTTCGGGGCGGAGACGAACTCGGAGCTCATCTCCAAGTTCTCCGAGATGTTCGTGGAGGGCACGGCAACCGGCGGGGAGCCCCGGGCCATCAGCCGCATCATCTCGGACAACTTCGCCCGCATCCAGGGGCTCAGGATAGAGAAGTTCCAGATGCAGGGCCGCGTGACGGGCCTCCTGTACGGTCTCGCGGCCTCGATGACGGTCATCCTCTACATGGCCCTGTTCACGACGGAGGGCTTCTTCGACCTGTTCTCCAAAGTGGACGTGGAGCGCGGCTACGAGTTCATCACGTTCCTCAGGGGCCAGACCTTCGACCTGGGGCTCATCAACGGGCTCGTGGTAATGATAATCACCGTGCACGCGGTCGTGTCGATGGCCATCACCCGCGTCATCGGCGGGGGCCACTGGGTCGGGGGCTTCACGCACCTGGTCGCCATCATGTGGGTCGCCGCGTTCGCGGCGGTCCTGACGCAGTATGCCGTCGTGAAGATATTGTGACGGGCCGTTGGCCCCCTGGGGTCGGTGCCTCCAAGACGGTCAATGATGACGCGCGCGGGGTGCGGCCGTGCCCTACGGTCGCGCATAGCCCGGAGGGCCCCGGGCCCTCGCCACCCGATTTCCGTCCGGCCTACGGGTTGTAGACCTTGCCCCTCACCTTGATGGTCAGGGTGAAGTCGTTCCCCGGGTCGTTCAGCTTGAACGCCGCGGGCCCGGACGCGTAGAGGTCCTGGGCCTCGTAGAGGTATACGACGACCGTGACCGCGCCCATCGTGGCCTCGGGAGGCAGCTCCAGGTCGGTCGAGTTCCCGGCGACGATGTAGGTGTACTCGCTCCCCGACACCGCGAACGAGAGCGAGACCGAGCCCTGCTTGGAGCTCACGTCGTTGGCCTTCACCTCGCTCTTGGCGGAGGCGTTGACGCTTGTGTTGATCTCGAGCTGGAAGCTGTCTGGTCGGTTGACGCGCGTGCGGCCCATCCACCGCTGGTCGGCCTCGTCCTGCCATGTCAGCGAGGCCTCGATGTTGGTGATGAAGTAGACTCCTGTCGCGTTCTCGGCCAGGAGGTCGGCGAGGTCGAAGGACACCGAGTTCGGGACGTCTGGCGTGCCCTCCACTAGGTTCAGTGTGATGGGGTCGAGGTCCCCGCTCCAGTCGTCAAGCTTCGCCACATCGATGCCACCGCCGCCAGAGGGCTTCTTGTCGCCGCCGCCCACGGCCACCACGACGACCGCGACGACCACGACGATGGCGATGATGCCGATGATCATGAGCGTCTTCTTGGGGAGCTTGCTCACGCCCTTCATCTTCCCGAGCGCGCCGGCCGACATGCCCTTGAGCCCGGCGAGCTTGCCGCCCTTCTGCTCGACCGCCGCCTGGGTGGCCGCGTCCACCTTGACCCCGGGGGCCGTGGCCGCCGGGGGGGGCGTGGCGCTCTTGACGCCCGCCACTGCCGGTGCCGTCGTCGTGCCGGCCGGCCTCGGGGGCGCCTGCGAGGTTTGCTGGGGTGCGGTTGCTGGGCTCATGGATCCGGGTTAGAGTGCCAGATGCTTATGAACCTTTCGGGACTATTCGGCGCATGACGAACGCATGGCCAGGCGGCCGGGCCGGGCGGGCCCGGGCACCCGTGTAGGCGAGGGTCCCGATGCGCGTCGTCAGTCCTTCGCACCGGGCTCGTAGAACTTGAAGTAGAACGTCACGACCGCGGAGAACGAGTTGCCGGAATCTGGAAGTGATAAAAGCCCGGCGCGGCCCTTCTGGTCGCCCGCGTCCACGCATCCGACCGATACGTTGATGTAGCCCTGGACGGCGTCATTGGGCACTTCGAAGCCCATCGGCTCGGTCGTGAGGATGTAGTGGTCGAAGTCCATCCTCAGCTTGAGCTCGCCCCTGCCGGAGTTTGGGTCGTTCTTGGCCTGCATGAGCTTCTCGTCACCGTCCGAGGTGTTCACGTAGACGGTGAAGGTGTCCGCCTGGTTCTGGAAGGTGTACACCGGCGTCTCGTCCGTCCATTGGACCGTGACCTCGACCGACTTGATGAACCACACGCCGACGGCCAGCCATACGAGGGGGCGGGCATCGGCCTGCTCCGTGGCCGTGTCGTTGAAGGAGAAGGCCTGCTTGCTCTCGGACAGCTCCCTGATCTCGAACCTGGTCTCACCTGTGTCGATGACCATCCCGCCCTCCTCCGTCTGGGCGCGCTCGACGTAGATGCCGCTCGTGATGCCCGCGAGCATGACCAGAGCGGCCACGCCGATGACGATATAGTTGGCGGTCGTCATGACCTCCCACCGCGGGGGCCACCCGACGGGGGAGGGCGCCACGCCCGTGGGCGGGTCGACGAACGACTCCATCGAGATGGGGTCCGAGGGGGTCTCACCGTTCATCATCGTGCGGAGCCAGGATTTGAAGGGGAGCACCGAGGTCGCGGCCAGCGCCACGATCGCGAGCGAGAGGCCGGCCATCGCGACGAGCACCAGGCCCGGTCCGTAGGAGATGTCGGTCACGTCCGAGCTCACGTTGTTGCGCCGCGCGAGCTCGTCGATCGCCCCGTTGAGGCCCAGGAGCGCCACGAGCGCGAGCGCGCCGAGCGCGGCCGCGCCGAGTGACATGAGGCTCAGCTGGTAGACCATGGTGCTCCGCTCGTTGGCGGAGTAGAGGGCCAGTCCGATGAACGTCGCCACGCACGAGACGAGCGCCAGGAAGAGGAACCAGGTCGTGATGGACAGCCAGCCGGCCACGGAGCCGTAGGTGGACCGTGTCTCGCCCTTGCCCATCCACTTGACCTGGCCCGCGGGCATCGAGACGTCCTGCGCATCGAACGCCTCGTACCCGACGGCCTTGACGCGGCCTTCCCTGTAGTCGAACTGGATGGTCGGCATGAAGGGCATGGCCACGAGCGCGACGACGGCGACGATGGTCGTGAGCATCGCCATGGTCGAGGAGCCCTTGACGGACCTGGTCATGTGGGCGACGGAGGCGAGGGACCGCGCGTTGAGCGCGAGCACCACAAGCGCGATGGCCACCACCACGAGCCCGACCGCGAGCGCGACCACGCCCGCGGGCGACGAGTAGGAGTTGTCAGCGAACCTCGAGATGAACGCGGTGTCGTACGACGCCTCCGCGACGAGCAGGGCGCCCATCCTGGCCGCGACCACGGAAGGGAGGAGCAGCAGGCCCGAGAAGGCCACGTAGAAGACGCCCACGTGCCCCCTGGACGCCTCGATGAGCGGGAGGCTCGTGAAGGCCACGCCCACGAGCACGATGCCCGCGACCGCCACGGTGAGCAGCGCGATGATCGCCCAGACGGCCACGCCCCGGAAGTACATGTCCTTGGCCGGGGCGACCTTGGGGGAGTTGGGGTCCTCGTTGGGGAGGGCGATGACCATCGCCGCCCCTATCGACCCGAGCACCATGAGCAGCACGCCCAGGACCATGAGCTGGACCTTGGTGGTGCCACCGAAGATGCGCATCGCTCCCGCGGGCATCCATGCACCTATCCAGCCGCAAAGGCTCGGTGGATATTAAAGGCTTTGTCATTGTCTGGATGGCCTGGACGACCGGGGGGGATGCCCGTCTCGGGAGCGCGACCCGCCCTTGGTGCGCCTGCCGGGCGCTCGCCGCCTGGGCGCCGCCTTCTTCCCAGCTCCTGCCCCCCCCATCCGCGACCCCCTGCCGGCCCTCACGAGGTCGGACGGGAGGGCGGCGGCCGATGGCCCCATGTCGAAGCACCCGATGGCCGCGAGCGCGCCGATGTGGCCCCGCTCGCCCGTGATGGAGAAGAGCTCGACCCCGGTCGCCTTGGCGAGGCGCTTCGCCTCGTCCCATGTGAGCAGCTCGCCCTTGGCGCGTCTGCCGAACGTCACGACCCCCTTCGGCACCTCCAGGCCAACGTGGAAAGCCACGGCCGTGTTGTCCGAGCTGGTGGCGTCCCTCACGAAGTCGAGCGCGAAGGCCTTGGCCCGCCCGAGGTCGCGGGGGGCGACCGCGAACGCGAGCGCGGTGGCCACGCAGTTGGTGGTCTTGTGGGGCACGTGTGGGTTGAGCTGGACCAGCTTGTGCTCGAGGAACCGTCCGTGGGGCATGGCGCGCCCCAGCCGCAACCCGAGCGCCCACGTCGCGCCCTCGTCCTCGGTGTCCGTGTCGTCGATGCCGACGAGCAGCCGGCGCATCGCCAGCGTCACCAGCTCGACCTCCGCGCGGTGGGCACCTCCCACGCCACCGCCCGTGGCCACCCGCGCGCGCAGCACGCCGGGCGCCTGCGCGAGGCAGACCGCGAGGGCGTAGCCCGCCCCCGCGAGCCCCTCCCAGGTTGTGTGGACCTCGTCGCCGTCGACATCGACGCGCCGCAGCGCCTGAGCGCCAAGCTCCGCCGCCGCAGGCCCGAACGCCGGCTCTCCCTCGCCGATGCGGGCGTCCATGACCAGCGTCGTGCCCTCGAGCCGGCACTCCTCGACCGCGCCGCCCGCCCGCAGGCGGTTCCAGAGGTCCCACTCGACCGTCCCCTTGACCGAGCACTCCTCGACGATGCGCACGCGTTGGGCGCGCTCGTCCACGAGCGTGAGGAAACCTCGGCAGAACCCATCGCCGTGGCGCGCGCGCACCTGCTCGGGCGAGAGCCACTCGCCCTTCTTTCCGGACACGTCCACCATGTATGGGGAGGGCCGATAAAAGGCCTTCGGGCCTGTCACTCCTCCTAGAACGACACGCGGTCGCCGGCGTTGAGAATGACAACCTCGGTCGGGCACAGCGACTCGACGGCCTCCTTGAACACGAACGGGTCCGCGTCGATGAGCGGGAACGTTCCGTAGTGCATGGGTATCGCGATGCGCGGTCCGATCATCTTCACCGCCAGGGCGGCCTCCTTCGGGCCCATCGTGAACCTGTCGCCGATTGGGATGAAGGCTATCTCGGGCTTGTAGAGCTCGCCGATGAGGGACATGTCGCCGAACAGCGCCGTGTCGCCCGCGTGGTAGAGCGTCTTGGGGCCGTGGATGATGTAGCCCGCGGCCTCCCCCCCCTCGATGACGATCTTCTCGCCCGAGATGCCCGAGCTGTGGATGGCGTGGACCATGGTGAATCCGGTGTTGAGCACCTTGATGGTCGCGCCCTTGTTCATCGACTCGACCTTGAGCCCGATCTTGGAGAAGAACTGGGCTATCTCGTGGATGGCGACGATGATGGCGTCGTTCTTGCGCGCTATCTCGATGGTGTCGCCCACGTGGTCGCCGTGCCCATGGGTGAGGGCGATGATGTCGCACCGGATGTCCTGCCACCGCTTGGGCGAGCTGGGGTTGCCGGTGAGGAATGGGTCGACGAGCACCCTGTCCCCGGTGTCGATCTCGAACGCGCTGTGACCCAGCCAGGTGACCGTGACGGTACCGCTGCCCATGCTCTCGGCTCTTCGATGCGGCAGCATGGATAACTACGTTTCGGTCCTGCTATTAGCCGGGAAAATGGGCCGTCGGGGCGCCTTGAGCGCGTCCAGCACGCGCCTCGCCGCTGGCGGGGCCCCCCTATCCCAGCCTCGCGCGGATGTCCTTGTAGGTCGCCTCCGATATCTCGCCACGCGCCAGCCGGTCCTCGAGCATGCTGAGCTTCTGCTCCTTGGTAAGGGGCGCGGCCTGCGTCGCGGATTGCGTGGTGGCCTGCGCCCGCTCCCAGGTCCGCGGTCGGGATGGCGGTCGTGTGCACCACCTGCGCCCTCCTGTCGGTCGGCTCCATGTGCGCGGTGGACTCGAGCGCGCGCCAGAAGGTCGACATGAGGTTGATGGCGTCCTCCTCGTACTTGGCGTAGCTGAAGGCCCCGCCGACGACCGCGACCGGCCACACGAGCACGAGCGCGAGCCCCCCCGCGATGAGCCCCTCGTCCGTGATGTGCGCCTTCATGCGCAGCTCCACGACCGTCGTCGTGCCCGCGTCGCGCACGCCCAACGCGGCCTCGCGCCTCAGCCCCCACCTCGCGGCCGATGCGGCCGTGAACTGGCCAGGGCCCGTCTCCTGCACCTGGAAGCCCTGCTGCTGCCACCACATGAATGCCTGCGCATGCAAGAGCCGCGCGTCCGCGCCCGTGTAGTGCCGCGTCTCGACCTTCTCGAACACCGTCACGTCCTCCTTCTCGGCATGATGATGGGCACTGCAGGATTGATAACTGTTGCGCCGTCGTACGGCGCGCGCCGTCCCCAGCGCGGGAAGCTGTACATTCCAGTGCGTGGAACTTACGATGCGTTTATCTACTCCTCGCGCGCATGACCGAGCAGGGATAACCCATGTCAGAGATAGTCGAGACCGAGCTTCCTGGGATAGGGAAGCGCTTCAAGATGGAGCTCAAGAAGGGCGGCTCGCTCTCGGTGGTGGTCCATCTCAACGGGGAGCGGGACGTCTACTACAGACGTCCCGGGGAGGAGGAGCCGACCGTGCTCACCATGAGCGAGCTAGAGGCGAGGCAGGTGTCCTCCATCCTGGTGGGCACGTACTACCGCCTGCACCCGCTCGAGATGCTCGAGGAATCGCTCGGCACCAAGGCGGGGCTGCACTCCGTGCCCGTGCCGAGGGCGACGCCGGTGGCGGGCAAGCGCATCGGCGACCTCGACATCCGCAAGCGCACGGAGACGTCCATCGTCGCCATCGTGCGGGACGACGGCGCCTCGCTGCCGAACCCCGACCCCTCGACCACCATCGAGCGCGGCGACGTGCTGGTCGTCATCGGGACGGCCGAGGGCGTGGAGAGGCTCAGGGCGATGCTGGGAGGATAGCGCCGGGGAGCGGGGCCTACGGAAGGGCCGTCGACCAGGGGTTGCGCGCTTGGAGCTTGCCGACTTCGTCGCGCTCGCAGCTGTGTTCGCCTTCGCCTTCATAGGCGGGCACATCGCCCAGTGGATGCGCCAGCCCGTCATGGTCGGCTACATCGTCGCGGGCGTGGGCCTGGGTACCTTCGCGGCCGCGTGGGGACCCCTCGGGGACGCCCTCTTCGTGGACCTCGACGCCCGCCAGGTCTCGAGGGCCGTGCAGGCCGTGTTCGACCTCGGCATCGCCTTCCTCATGTTCTTCACGGGGATGGAGATCTCCATCCACCGCCTCTCGAGGGCGGGGAGGGCCGCGGCCATACTGGCCCTCGCGGACACCGGATTCGGGTTCCTCATCGGTGGCCTGGTCGGCACCCTCTTCGGCTGGAGCTGGACGGACATCTTCTTCCTGGGCAGCATCATCGTGATGAGCTCGCTCTCCGTCGCGGCCAAATCGCTCATCGAGCTTCGGCGGCTCGACAACCGCGAGACCGAGTTCCTGCTCTCGGCCATGGTCGTCGAGGCGTTCATCTCGATGGTCCTGCTGACGCTCTCGACCTCGCTCATCGTGGTGGGGGGCGGGGCCGGGCCCAGCCGCGACATGGCCGAGGTGGGGCTCGCCGTCGCGCTCGTCTACGTGACGCTCATCGCCGTCGCCGTGCTCCTCGTCCCCCGCCTCGCGAGGCGCATCTCCTCGATACGGCACGAGGAGGTCTTCATCCTCCTCGCGCTCACGATGGTGTTCTCCGCGGCCGCGCTGTCGTGGGCGTTCGGGCTGCCGTTCATGATCGGCGCCTTCTTCATGGGGGTGGCGTTCTCCGAGACCGCGCTCACCGACCGCCTGCGCGTCCGGCTCGTGTCCCTCAAGGACGCCTTCACGGCCGCGTTCTTCGTCGGCTTCGGCATTCTCGTCAACCTCGCCCTGCTGGTCGAGGGCGAGGTCCTCTTGATGATGGTCGTCGCAATCCCGCTCATCATCCTCATCGAGGTCGTGCTTACGTCCACCGTGAGCTTCCTCATAGGCCTGGGCAGGCGCGAGGCGGTCAACCTCGGGACGGCATTCCTCGGCAGGGCCGAGGACGCAGTTCTGTTCGCCTCCGTCGGCGGGCGCCTCAAGGACGAGACAGGGAGGGGCGCGCTGCCGCACGGCTCGAGCCTCTACCCCTTCGCGGGCGGCCTGTGCCTCGTCATGAGCGTGCTCACGCCCAAGCTCATGAAGGTCTCCGTGCCCATCGCCGACGCGCTCGGGACCGTCGTGCCCAGATGGCTTAGGTTCGGTGCCACGCTCGTCCAGCGCACACTGTCCATCGAGCTTGCGCCCGAGGACCCCGCCCGGCCGAGGCGGTCGTTGCCGTTCATGGCGACGACGCTCGGCTTCCTGGCCTGCGTCCTGGCCCTCATCTGGACGTTCAGGGGCGGTGACACCATCCAACGGGCGGTGCTCGTATGCGTCGCCTTCGCGGTCTGGGCGGCGCACGCGCTCGCCATGCGCTCGAGCCTCCGGCGGCTCGCGTCGTCGCTGGACCTGACGGGCCTCAACGTCCTGACCCGCGACAGGGTTATGCTCACGGACTACGTCTCCCGCTCGCTGTCGACGCTGCTGCTCATCCCCTTGCTGGTCGCGACGGCCTTCCCGTTCGGCGCCTGGACGGTGCTGGTGGCGCCCGCCGCGGTCGTGCCGGTCGTGCTCGGCCTCTCAAGCTCCGTCTACAGGAGGGCGGTCGAGCCGCCGCGCGGGATGTCGGGACAGGACATGCTGGACGCTGAGGCGAAGGCCGACGGCAAACATCTCCGGCACGGACGTGGGGGTGGGCAGGCGTGACCGCCGCGTTCGAGCTGGACTTCATCGGGCTGGCCCTGCTCTTCGGGATGGCGTTCCTGGGCGCGTTCGTCGCGCACCGGATGCGCCAGTCCATGGTGGTAGGGTACATCCTCATGGGCATCGTCCTGGGGGTCCTGGCGGTGGTGCTGCCCGACCAGGTGGGGACCCACCTCTTCCTCGACACGGGCGAGCGCACCCTTCGCCCCGCAATCGAGCTGCTCTCCGACCTGGGGCTCGTGTTCCTGCTGTTCTTCATCGGCGTCGAGTTCTCGCTCGCCAAGATGCGCAGGGCCGGGAGGCCCTCGCTCGTCATCGCGCTCGCCCACTTCTCGATAAACATGTACGCGGGCGCGCTCATCGGCATGGCGTTCGGCTGGGACGCGAGGTCGACGTTCTTCCTCGCGGCCGTCATGACGATGTCGTCGCTGGGCGTCGCGGCCAAGTCGCTCATAGAGCTGCGGCGGCTCGACAGGGAGGAGACAGAGTACGTCGTGGGCTCGATGATCGTCGAGGACTTCCTGACGATGGCGCTGCTGGTGGTCGCGATGGGCACGGTCGCCGCGGGCTCCATCGGCAGCGAGGTGCCCGGGGAGCAGCTGCTCAGGAGCGTCGGGGGCGCGGCCATCGTCTACGCGGTGTTCATAGTGCTCGCCCTCATCGTCATCCCCCGCCTCGCGAGGACGGTGGAACGCGTGAGGTCGGACGAGGTGTTCGTGCTGCTCGCGCTCGCTGCCATCCTCGGCTCGGCCGCGCTCGCCTACTACTACGGGATGCCGTTCATGCTCGGCGCGTTCTTCATCGGCATGGCGTTCTCCGAGAGCCGCATCTCGGAGCGGCTGCAGCTTCGGCTGCTCTCCTTCAGGGACGCGTTCGTCGCGGTGTTCTTCGTGGGCTTCGGGCTGCGCGTCGACCTGGGGGCGGTGCCCCAGGCCATCGGCCCCATCGTCGCCTCGCTCGCGGTGGTCATCCTCGACGATGCCGTCATCCTCTCGGCCATCGTGTACCTCATGGGGTTCAACGCGAGGTCGAGCACCTCGCTGGGGGCCTCGCTCCTCGGCAGGAGCGACGATTCGATCCTCTTCGCCTCGGTCGGGGGCGCCCTCACGAAGGCGGACGGCACCAGGTTGCTACCGCGCGCCGAGCAGCTCTACCCGTTCGCGGGCGGGATAGCGCTCGTCACCAACTTCGTCTGCCCCTGGGCCATCAGGAAGAGCGCCGGGCTGGCGGGATGGCTGGGCACCGCCCTCCCCGCGCCAGTACGTTTCGCGGGCGTCGCCATTGGCCGGTCCATGCACCCGCTGCTGCTGCACCACGCGCTCCCCGGCGAGCCTCGCAGCTGGTCGCTGCTCGCCCTCCCCGTCGCCTATGCGGCGAGCGTCGCCACCGCGGCCGTGCTCACGGTGTCTGGCCGTCCCGAGGAGGCCCTCGCCGCGTGCGTCGTGGCGGGGGCCCTGCTCGCCGTGCAGCACTGGCCCCTCTCGCGCGAGCTCGGGAGGCATGTGGTGTCGTCCGAGCTCGCCGAGGACGGTCGCCAGGTGGTCGGCCACCGGGCGGTGACGGCGTTCGTCGGCCGCGGCGTGACTTTGCTGCTCCTCGTCCCCGCGGCGGCCGTGGCCGCGTGGACCTTCGCATGGTGGCTGTCCCCGCTCGCCGTCCTGGCCATTCTGGCGGCCTTGCTTGCGGTCGCGACACGCGCGCGCGCTTCCGCCCTCGACGTTGGGCGCCGCGAGGGCGCGGGGGAGGCCGTGGAGAGGAGCCTGGAACGCCAGAGGCGCAAGATGACGCGGAGGTACAAGGGCCGGTGAGGGTGAGCTTGGTGCTGGCGATGGGCCATCTGGCCTATCGGCCGTCGCCTTGCCCCTCGGGCCCCCCGCCCTCTGACGCTGGACCATCCTCGCCCCCCTCGACATCGGGCTGCCCCTCGCCATCGGTGGACCGGGCGCTGCGCCACCTCCTGCGGGGGCGGCCGTCCTTGAACTCGTACCACTGGGGGGCGTCCCACTTGGGCTCGAAGATGGGCCTGACCTCCCGGGCCACCTCGTCGTGCTCAGGCGCCTCGCCCGTGTAGGTGCTGCACAGCTCGCGCATCTCGCGGTCCTCGGCCACCGCGGACCTGTCGGCACCGCACCTGCGGCAGTGCCTGTCGCCCTGCTCGAACATCGTCCCGCAGGCCGAGCACACCTGAACCGTCGTCACCGGGGCACCTGTCGCTACTTGCGCGCCGGGGGTATATCCACCTTTCGAGACGAGGTCTGTCCAGATGCGGAAAACCACGGGGACAAGTATTTAATACTCGAATGTATTCCCCCGCCCTGGAAAGGATGGTGCAACGATGGCGACCATCATCAACGAGGACGACTGCACGGCGTGCGGCGCGTGTGCTGAGGTATGCCCCGTAGGGGCAATCACGGTAGAGGACGTCGCCCACGTCGACCCCGACGAGTGCGTCGAGTGCGGCGCATGCGTCGACGAGTGCCCGAACGGTGCAATCTCGCTTCCCTAGGGCCAGGGTCGCCGCGCTGGCGGCCTTCGTTGTCGTTCCCATCCGGACCGCGGAGGGGTTACATGGAGACCGTCTATGTGCTCGTGAAGACACAGCCAGGGTTGGTCGAACCCATCATGCACGAGGTCGCCTCCAACGCGGCGGTCACCGAGGCGGTCGCGGTCACGGGGTCGTACGACATCATCGCCAAGGTGGAGAAGGAGTTCGTCACCGAGGCGCTGAGCGTCGTGGTCAAGGAGATCCGCCAGATAGAGGGCGTGGTCTCCACCGAGACCCTGGTCGCCCTCAAGATGTGAGACAGGCGGCCCGGGTGCCGTCCAGCTCGCTTGGCGGACAGCAACCTATTTATCCGTCCAGCCTGTTTTTCCCCCCCACTGCGGGGGATCGTCAAATGGTGGATGACAACTTCGTGTTCATCGGGAAGAAGCCGCTCATGAGCTACGTCCTGGCGGCCCTGCGGCAGATCAACGAGGGGGACAAGACCGTCATCATCAAGGCGCGTGGAAAGGCCATCGCCCGCGCCGTCGACGTGGCGGAGATCGTCCGCAACCAGTTCATCCCCAGCGCGACCGTCGACGACATCGTCATCAAGACCGAGCTGCTCAGGTCCGAGGACGGCAGGGAGTCCAGGGTCAGCTCCATCGAGATATTCATGACGCGTGGCGAGGGGCCGATGGCGCCCATCCCTCCGCCCAGGAGGGCGCGGGAAGCGCCCCCCGCCCCCGAGAACGAGAAGGAGTGGGAGGACAGCTGAGGTGTTCGCGGACGAGGATGGCGTTCGGGCGGTCCGCATCGCGCGTGCAATCGTGGACGCGCACGTTCACGGCAGGAGCCCGCCGGAATCGGATTTCCCCGCGAGCTTCGACGACCGCGGGGGGGTCTTCACCACGCTCACGACCTACCCGAAGCACGAGCTTCGGGGCTGCATCGGCATCCCCGAGCCGGTGATGCCGCTAAAGGAGGCCCTGGTCCAGAGCGCGATGTCAGCGGCGACCGAGGACCCCAGGTTCCCGCCGGTGCGGCCCGGCGAGCTCGACTCCATCGTGGTCGAGGTCACGCTGCTCTCCAAGCCCGAGCCCGTCCCCGTCAAGCGGCCGGAGGAGCTGACCAAGGCCGTCAAGGTCGGGGTCCACGGGCTCATCGCCGTGCGCGGGCCCCACAGGGGGCTGCTGCTGCCCCAGGTGCCCGTCGAGCAGGGGTGGGACTCGGAGGAGTTCCTCCGCCACACCTGCTGGAAGGCCGGCCTCTCGCCCGAGGCGTGGTGCGACCCCCAGACACGCTTCCTGTGGTTCACGGGCCAGGTGTTCTCGGAGGCCAGCCCGAGGGGGCCCGTCGCCCCGAAGCGGCTGGACGACAAGGCCTGCAAGGGCTAGACGGACCGACTGGGCATCCCATGTCCCATCGGCGCGTGCGACGCCGGGGGTCGCCCGGGCACCCGTTCACGCACGCAGCATCATCATCGCGAAGACCTTGGCCTCGTCGACGATGTTCTGGATGACCGCGTACTCGTTCGCGGAGTGCGCCGACTCGTCGAACTTGGACCACACGGCCGCGTCGAACCCCTTCTTGCGGAAGTACGCCGCGCACGTCCCGCCGCCGATGCCGAAGACCTTGGGCTCCACGTTGAGCACGTGGCGTATCTGCTCGGACAGCAACGAGACCACGCGGCTCTCGGGGTCCGACCGCGGGGCCGCCCGCTCCTGCTGGACGACGCTCAGGTGGATCGTCACGCCGTACCTGTCCCCCACCTGCTTCATGGTCCTGCGCACGGTGTCGAGCACCTCGTCCACGGACCGCTCGGGGAGCACGCGGCAGTCCATGAAGAAGATGTCCTCGCCGGGGATGGTGTTGATGTTGGCGACGTTCGCGACCTTCATCGTCAGCTCGAACGTCGAGTAGGGCGGGTCGAACAGCTCGTCCGTCTCCGTGAACGCGCCCTTGAGCTCCTTGTTGACGCGGTAGGCGAGCTCGATGCCCGCCTCGCAGGCGTTCTTGGCGCGGTGGGGCATCGAGGCGTGCCCCTGCTTGCCCACGACCTTGAACTTGAGCCAGAGGATGCTCTTCTCGGCTATCTCGATAAGGTCGCCCTTGGACAGGCCGGCGTCGGGGACCATGATCAAATCGCCCTTGCGGAAGATGCCCTTGTCGAGCAGGAACTGGATGCCGTACTTGGAGCCCATCTCCTCGTCGGCGACCAGCGCGCAGCCCACGTTGATGGACTGGCGCACGCCGGCCTCCGCGAGGGCCTTGACCGCGTAGATGCTGGCGATGAGGGGCTGGCCGTTGTCCTCGACGCCGCGGCCGACGACGCGGTCGTCCTTGATGACGGGCTTCCACGGGTCCGATTCCCAGAGCGTGAGGTCGCCCTCCGGCACCACGTCGGTGTGCGCCACGAACCACAGCGTCGGGCCGTCACGGTGCTGGCCGTGCCTGATGGCCACCAAGTTGGGCCTCGGGACCTGCGGGTACTCCTCGTCGACGGCGTCGTAGCGGACGAACTCGTCGAACCCGAAGCTCTTCATGTGCTCCTGGAGCCACTCCAGCTTCCTGAGCTCGCCCTGCCCCCCGTTGGCCGGGGTGACCGCCGGGATGCTGCACATGTCCACGAGGGCCATGACCATGGCACGGCGCAGGGCGTCCACGTTCTCCAGCACCGCGTCCCTCTTCGGATCGTCCGCCATGACCTCCATCGTCAGAACCCCCGGAAATGGTCGAAGCCCGCCGGCCTGATTGGGACCCGAGCGCGCTGCCGGCACAAAAGTATTTCGCGTGGACGGGTGACCGTGCCAATGACGGCGCACCGCGCATCGCGCCGGTCGGCGCGCACCGCCTCCAGGACGCCGTCCGCCCTGTCGGCCCTCACGGCCGCCAGGAGCTCGTACTCGCCCCCGAAGTGCAGTGCCAGGTCCAGCTCGGTGCGGCCCTGGCCCACCGCGCCCCGAAGGCCCCTGGCCATCGGCAGCGCGTCCCAGTCGACCGTCGCCCCCACGCCGCTTGCGTCGCAGAGCTGGTGGAGCGCGAGCGCCAGCCCGTCCGAGAGGTCTATGCACGCACGCGCATGGCCCGACCGCGCGAGGGCCAGGCCATCTCGGATGCGCGCCCGGACGCCGTATACGTGGCGGAGCGCCCGCGCGTCAGGGGCCCCGCCCGCGGCGATGGACGCCATCAAACGCTGGTAGCCGACGGCGGGCCCCCCGACCGGCCCCGTCAGCACGAGCGCGTCACCGGGCCGCGCGCCCCTCCTGAACAGGCACCTACCCCTGGTCGCGGTGCCGAGGGCGGTCATGGCCAGCACGGGCTCGGTCGCGGACTTGGTGTCCCCCCCGAGCACGGACGTGCCGTGGCCGCGCGCCGCGCGGTCCATCGCGCGCGCGAGGGCCTGGAGCCACCCCCTCTCGGTTGCTGGCGGTAGGCCGAGCGCGCACAGCACCCCGATGGGCGTGCCCCCCATCGCGGCCACGTCGGAGAGGGCCGCCTCGACCGCGAACGCCCCCAGCAAGCCTGGCGTCACCCCGGGCAGCAGGTGGGACCGGCCGATGAGCACGTCCGTCGTGGCGAGCAGCAGCCGGCGCCCGCCCCCGAGGGGCAAGACGGCGCAGTCATCCCCGCCCCGGCCCAGGTCCGGCGTCCGCCCGAGCTGCGCGCGGGCGGCCTCGATGGCCCCCCGTTCCCCGATGTCGCGCAGACCTGGCATCGTGGCCTCCCGGCCTGGCGATGGCGGCGAGGGGCTAAGAACGTTTGCCTCCGTGGCCAGATGCGTGGCAAGCTTCATCTAACCCCAGGGGCATCCCGCGCACGGTGAGCCCCTGATACCGGCCCACTGCAAAGTCGTGGGCAAGCTCGTGCTCGAGGCGCCCCTCACGAAAGAGGCCATCGAGCGCGCCGCCAAGGGGAAGCTCGCCTACAAGCTCACCGACTTCTACGCCGTGACGGACGGCAAGGCCTGGGCGGTCGTGAGGGTCAGGAGGGCGCCGGGCGCGTCGCTGCTCGTCCCGGTGAGGTCCGTCAAGGTGATGGCGGCCCCGGAGGAGACGGCCTACGTCGAGGACCCGACGGTGGACACGACCAGCCCCTCGGCCATGGTCATGGCGGCCGAGAGGCTCGCGCCCAAGGCCCGGTGCGTCGTCGTGCAGGGGGAGTTCAACCATCTGAGCTTCGTTCTGCGCGACGCCTCCGAGGTGCGCGTGACCGCGCTCGACGTCGTGCCGCCCTACCCCAGCAAGGTCGCCGAGCTCGCGAGGCGGGCCCTGGCCACCACCGCGCTCCCGGTCATCCTGACGGAGGCCCAGGTGGGGCTTGCCGACATCGCCTCCTCGGTCGGACCGGAGAGGAGGCTCGTCATGCCCTGCCGGGCGTCCGGCCTCAAGCTCGACCGGCAGGTCGACTTCCTCGACGAGCAGCCCCCCATCGGGCGGGGCGAGCCCGTCACCCTCGTAGGATGCCAGCTGAGCGCCCGCATCTTCAAGGAGCGCTACGGCTTCGACCCCCCGGAGGCCGTCACCATGTGCCCCGCGGAGCTCGCCTCCGTGGTCGGTACGGACGATTGGCTGCTCGTCAAGTGCTGCGGCGAGAAGGGGCCATTCACGTTCCACGGTCGCGTCGTCCACGTGCCATGGAGCGCGACGCGCGGCGACGTCGCGGCGGCCCTGCAGGTGATCGTCGAAAGGGACCACGCCGAGCGCGACTTCATCGGCCTCGACTACCTCTACGAGCCCTGAGCGGTGCCCGGCCCTCTCATGTCCCCTCCCCGCCCCTGCCCCGCCCTTGCCCCGCTCCTGCCCCGCCCCTCCCGCTCCTGCCCCGCCCCGCGGGCCGGCAATCGCCTCAGCTGATGTGCGTGCCGGTCTTCCCGGCCATGGCGCCCTTGACGCTGTCGAGGGAGGTTATGATGACCCGCTCCCCGCCGCGCTCGAGGAAGTCCAGCGCGGCCTCTATCTTGGGGCCCATGCTGCCGGGCGGGAACTCGCCGTCGCGCAAGTAGCCATCGGCCTCCTCGGCGCTGATGAAGTCCAGCGGCCGCTGGGACGCCTTCTTGTAGTCCAGGTAGGCCTGCTCGACGTCGGTGAGCATGAGCAGGAGCTCCACCCCGCACCGCGCGGCGAGCACAGCGGAGGCGCGGTCCTTGTCGATGACCGCCTCGACGCCCACGTAACGGCCCCCCGTGAACTGCACGGGGATGCCGCCGCCACCGCACGCGATGACCACGTCGCCCCGCTGGTAGGCCTCCTTGATGAAGTCCACCTCGACCACGTCGATGGGCTCGGGCGAGGGGGCCATGCGCCTCCAGCCGCGCCCGGCGTCCTCCTTCATGACGATGCCCCTCCGGGCCGACATGGCCTTGGCCTGGTCGCGCGTGTAGAAACGGCCGATGCCCTTGGACGGGTCCTCGAAGGCGGGGTCGTCCTTGTCCACGATGACCTGCGTGATGACCGTGATGACCTTGCGCTTTATCTGGCGGCGGCGGATGATGTTCGCGAGCGAGTTCTGCACCATGTAGCCTATCTGCCCCTGCGTCTCGGCCACGAGCACGTCCAACGGCATCGGCGGCGTCTCGGCCGCCGCGAGCTCGCCCTGGTGCATCAGCACGCCCACCTGGGGCCCGTTGCCGTGCGTGATGATGACCTTGTGCCCCTCCTGCAGGAGGTCGACCAGGGCCTCCATCGCGGCCTTGAGGTTCTGGAACTGCTCCTCGGCCGTGCCCCTCTGGTGCTCCTTGAGGATGGCGTTGCCCCCCAGGGCGACCAGCATCCTCCAGGTACGGGGCGTCGGCTTGGGCACGGCCTGGGGATGGCCCCTCCCGAATATAAGGGTTGTCCGATGCCCCGTGGCCAGGGCGCGGACCTCACGCGGCCAGGCGCTCGCGCGCGAGGCGGAAGGCCAGCCCCGCGAACACGATGCACACCAGCAGGCCGAGCAGGCCTGTGGCCTCGCCGAGCAGGTCGGGGTGCGTCGTGCCCAGGCTCGCGAAGTAGTTGAAGGCCGCGTGCATCAGCACCGCGCCGAAATAGTAGGGCAGCGCGAGCACGAGCGGGCTCCCTGCGACCTTGGCCTTCCCGATGCCGAGGCCGGTCACGCCCGTCGCGGACGCGTGCAGCAGCGTGCTCGAGATGGACCGCACGAGGGCGGTCAGGAACCAGACGAGGACCCCTCCCGCGGCCAGCGCGCTCATCTCGTAGAGGAGGTTCTCGGTCGCCGCGAACCCCAGGCCAGCGGCCACGCCGTAGACCAGCCCGTCCTCGGCGCGCTTAAAGTAGCCCGCGACGAGCACGACCCCGAGGGCCTTCGCCCCCTCCTCGACGAAGGGCGCGACCACGACGGCCGCGAGGAGGTTCTCGTCCGCCATCGCGTAGAGGCGCTCCAGCTTGTCGAGGTTGCCAACGAGGACGATCTCGAGGATGATGGAGATGATGACCGCGGACACCGCGCCGAAGGCGAACACCCCGAGGAGCCTGGTGTAGGGCTCGCGACCGTACCGCTCGGAGTCGCGCGCGCGAACGAGGTAGTAGAGGCTCGGCAGCAGCGCTACGAGCAGTATCCCGAGGACGTAGACCGCCTGCGGCGCCATCGAAGGCGCAAAGGGCCTGGCGGTGCAAATACGTTGCGACGGGATTCTCTCACCATGGCGAGGATGGCCCCGCGAGGCTCCATCTCCTGGATGGCAAGGTTCTTAAATTCTCATCACATTATGACGCCCTGGCAGTTGTAGGTAGGTGGACTAGGATGGGTCTTACCCGTGGCGGCGGACTTGCGGTGCTGGCCATCGTGCTGCTGCTCGCAAGCGGTCTTGGCCCACTCCTGGTCGCGTCGGCCGCGCCCACGCTCCCCGACGACACCGTGGTCAAGGGCACGCTGGACGACGCCTCCCCCCGCGCCGACCACAACTTCACGGCCCGGACGAACGTGTGGACGGTCGTCGCCTCCAGCAACTACCAGGGCCTCGGCTCCTACCGCCACGACCTGCGCGTGGACATCGCGAGCCTCAACGCCATCGCGACGGCCAGGGTCGGCTCCTACGGCCAGTACGAGCGCGCGGGCTTCATCGCCATCAACGGCCACGACCTCTCGTCGCAGACTCTGTACACCGTGTCCCAGGTGCGGGGCGCCTACACCCCCTCCTACGCGCTGCAGCTGCGGCGCGACCCGACGATGCTGGCGAGGACCTCGGCGACCGTCCTTGACAGCCTGGGGACGGACGGCATCGTGACGTCTTACGAGATCGACCTGCAGAGGCGCGACACGCTCGACCTCAGGCTGCAGGTCCCGCCCGAGTGGACCTACAACTACCACCTGGGCCTGTTCCTGCTCGCGCCCACGGGCCGCTACTGCGTCTTCGACGGCGAGGGCGGCGTGCTGCCCGTCGCGTCCTCTAACGAGGGCGAGAACCGCGAGCAGGCCCTGACGTTCCTGGCGATGGACCCGGGCTTCTACTGCATCGTGGTGCTCAACCTGGGCATGCCGGACGACGTGCAGTACACGCTCAAGGTCGGCCTCAACGGCAAGCCCCTCGCCAACGGCGCGCTGGACGAGGAGACGCTCACCGACGTCAACTTGGAGGACTACTACGCGGTCACGGTCCCGGTCAACAGGTGGAGCGCGGTCGTGGCCAAGACCCGCGGCACCGTCGACTACGCGGTCATGCACAGCCTTCACTGGCCGACCGCGGACTCGAACACCATCGCCTACGACGAGCTCAACGAAAAGAGCCCCGCTGGCATCATCGCCATCGACGGCCACTCGATGGCCTCGCCCGACGGCTTCTTCGTGAGGGAGCGCTACGACGAGAGGGGCGAGGCGCTCCCATTCACCGTGCAGTTCTCGACCTCGACGGCCACGCTCGCGAGCACCAACAACACGACCGCAGGGAGGCTCACCGTCGACGACATCTTCCAGATGTACGAGGTCCGGCTCCAGAAGACCCAGACAGTCGACCTGAGGCTGAGGGTCGCGCCGGAGTACAACTACGACTACGACCTTGGCATGTACGTCTTCGCCCCCGGGGGCAAGTACCACTCCATCTCGGGGCAGCTCCCCGACTACTCAGAGGGCCCGGTCGCGTACTCCCGCGCCGGCAAGGGCACGGAGCAGGACGCGGTGTTCACCTGCCCTGAGACGGGCTTCTACGCCATCGTGATCGTCAACTTCGAGGTCCGCGACGACATACCCTTCACGCTCCAGCTCACGATACAGGGCAGGACGGTCGCCGACGACGTGCCGCAGACCGGTGACCTCAACGCCCAGAACCGCATCGACCTGCTCCAGTTCACGGCCGCGAGGGGCGCGTGGACGGTCGTGGGCAGCCGCCTCGCGGATGGCTCGACCGGCGCCCTCAACCACCGGCTCTACAGCACCGCGCTCGACACCAACCCCCTCGTGGACGAGCTCGTCGGGTACGTCCCCGCCCCCGGCGGCCGCGGCAGCTACGAGCTGCGCCCGCTGGGCCTCCTGGGGGTAGATGGCCGGCAGCTCACGGTCTCCACGACCTACTACATGAAAGAGGAGGTGTCCGAGGGCGCGCCCGACTACGTGCTGGAGCTCGAGAGCACGCCCAGGCGCCTGACGTCGAGCACGGGCCTCATCAGCGGCATCGACATCAGGCCCGGCGAGTTCCTCCAGACGTACACGGTTGACCTCAGCGCCCACCAGGCCATCGACGTGCGCGTCTCACCGCCCGAGAACTACACCTACGACTACGAGCTCGCCATGTACGTGCTCGGCCCCGGCTCGCTCTACCACGGCCTCGTGTCCGACCTCGGCGTGGTGGCAAGGTCGGTACCCGGCCCCAACGCGGCCCCCGCCGTGCTCCATGTGGCGGACGCGGCCGGCACCTACCTCATCGTCGTGGCCAACCTCGGCCCGCTCACGGGGCTCAGGTACGGGCTGCAGTACGCCCTGGACGGCTTCAACGTCACGCTCGACCGCCTGGTGGAGGGGACGCTCGACCCGGTCAACGCGGCCGACGCTTACAGGTTCCAGGCGACCCCCGGGGACTGGACGCTCGTCATCGTGCGCCTGCCGGAGGCCGAGAGCGCCGCGAGCCTGGTCGCTACCGTCCGGTGGCCCTCGCTCGACTCCGTCGCGCTCGTGTCCGCCACCCTCGACAACCGCGCGCCCGTGGTCGCGTTCCTCGTGAACGGCGACGCGCTCCCCCCGGGTGCGGGCCCGCACTACCTCAGCGTCACGTCCACGGTGCCCGGCGGGAGGACGCTGCGCTACCAGGTCCAGGTGTCAGCCCCGCGCGGCAACCTCACGGGCGACGTCCAGACCCTCTCCGACCGCCAGGTGGGCGCGCTCTACACGGGCTACATCGACAAGGGCTCGACCGTGGACCTGGCGATGCGGGTGCCCGCGGACTTCACCTACGCCTACGACCTGGGCCTGTACCTGTTCGCCCCCGATGCGACCTACCTGACGACCGCCAGCGTCGAGGTCGGCCCGATGGCATGGAGCCGCGACGGCGGCCAGACCGAGCAGGAGGTCGTCTACACCGCCCCCGCCGGGACCGTCTACGCAATGGTCGTGCTCAGCCACGGCACCCTCGCGGACGTGCGCTACAACCTCTCGGCGACCGTGAACGGCGCGCCCCTCGATGGCCCCGCGCGCGGCTACGTCGACGACCACAACGCCAACGAGCACTACCGGTTCACCGCGCCTGCGAACCAGTGGTCCGTGGTCGCGGCCAGGCTGCTCGGGACCGAGCAGTCCTCGTTCCTGCTCAAGCTGCTCACGAGCGGCCTCAGCACCAACCCCATCGTGACGACGGAGGTCAACCCCACGCATCCGACGGGCGTCATCGCCATCAATGGCTGGGACTTCGACGCCTCCGAGCGCGAGATGTACGTCAACGTGAGCCGCAAGCTCGGCTACGCGGCGTTCGTGGTCCACGCTGATGCGAACGCGACCGACTTCGGCGCCATCGGCCACGCAGAGGCGGCCGCCTTCGGCGAGGACCAGATACTCTACCTCTACCAGGTCGCGCTCACGGTCGGCGACCACCTCGAGGTGCAGCTCGCCTACGACAAGGGCAACTGGTCCTCGGACGTGCTGCTGGACCTGCTGGTCTTCGAGCCCTACCAGAGCCTGGGCTCGGCGCCCATAAGGACCATCACGCTCATGGTCAAGGAGGGCAGGGTCGAGGTCCAGGGCATCGGGGAGCTCATCGCCAACAAGACCGGGAATTACGCCTTCGTCATGGTCAACCGCGGCCCGCTCGGGCCCATGGGCTTCTCGCTGGGCGTCTACCGCAGGTCGGTCGTGAACCAGCCGCCCATGTACCCGGCCATCCTCAGGGCGAGCACGACCAAGGACAGGGTCACCATCGAGTGGGCACCCAACCAGGAGGCGGACTTCGAGAAGTACGAGGTCTACATCTCGGAATCGCAATCTGACAATGGCAGGAAGGTCGACACCATCACGACGCAGACGCTCGGCCGCTACACCATCGAGCGGCTCGACTCCGAGCACACCTACTACGTCACCGTCGTGGTCTACGACACCGAGGGGCTGTCGACGGAGAGCATGCCCTTCAAGGTGCGCACCAAGGCACCGGCGTGGCTCGACCGCCCCGAGGTCGTCATCGCGATAGCCGCCATCCTCGCGCTCGTCGTGACCGTCGTGGTCGTGAACTACGCCATCAAGTGGCAGCGCAGGAAGGAGGCGGAGGCGCCCGCGGGCACCGCGCGCGCGCCCGAGGTGGGGGAGGCGCCGCCGGTGGAGGTCCCTGCGGCCGGCACCCGGCCGTCGGCGGCCGATGCGCCCAGGCCCGCGACGTCGGCCGAGGACGCGACCACCCGCGATCGCCGCGAGGCCCTCGACTACATGAAGAAGATGATGGGCGACTGAGGGCGGAGGACTTACCTTCCCTTGGCGACTGGATGATGTCCAGCCTCCACCTCGCTGGTCCATAATCCTTATTAACGGTCCTCGCCTTTGGGCGACGGAGCCACAACACAAGGACGTGCGCAAGATGCCAGAGGAGACTGCCAGGAGGTACGACCCCCCCGCCCTCGAGAGGCGGATCGCCAGCTACTGGAAGGAGCACCGGTGCTTCGAGCGGTCCGTCGAGATTAGGCGCGGGTCCAAGCCCTTCATCTTCCTGGAGGGCCCCCCCACCGCCAACGGGCTGCCTGGCGTCCACCACGTGCTCGCCCGCGCCTTCAAGGACCTCGTCTGCCGGCACCGGACCATGACGGGCCACCTCGTCGAGCGCAAGGCGGGCTGGGACACCCACGGGCTGCCCGTGGAGCTGGAGGTCGAGCGCGAGCTCGGGCTCCACAACAAAAAGGAGATCGAGGACTACGGCATCGACCGCTTCAACCAGAAGTGCCGGCAGAGCGTTTGGCGCTACCTCGCGGAGTGGCGCGAGCTCACCGACCGGATGGCCTTCTGGGTCGACATGGAGCACCCCTACGTCACGCTCGAACCCGCCTACATGGAGTCCGTCTGGTGGTCGCTGCGGCAGCTGTGGGACAAGGGCCTCATCCAGCGCGGCGTGCGCGTCGTGCCCTACTGCCCCAGGTGCGGGACCACGCTAAGCTCCCACGAGGTCGCCCAGGGCTACGACGATGCCGAGGACCCCTCCATCCTCATCCGCTTCCGTCTCAAGGGCAAGGAGGGCGTCTCCATCCTGGCGTGGACCACGACGCCGTGGACGCTCATCTCGAACGTGGCCCTGGCCGTGCATCCGGACGAGCGGTACGCGCTCGTCTCGCACAAGGGCGAGCATCTCATCCTGGCCGAGGCCCTGCTCGCCTCCGCGCTGGAGGGTCCCTACGAGGTCGAACGCACCTTCTTCGGCTCCGAGCTCGAGGGACAGCTGTACGAGCCGCTGTACTCGTTCGTCAAGCTCGACAAGCACGCGCACTACGTCACCACCGCCGACTTCGTGACCCTGGAGACGGGCACGGGTGTGGTGCACGTGGCACCGGCCTTCGGCGAGGACGACGCGGAGCTCGGCCTCCAGTACGACATGCCTGCCCCGCAGCCCGTGGACGCCGCTGGGAAGTTCACCGCCGAGGTGACGCCCTGGGCGGGCCAGTTCGTCAAGGACGCCGACGAGTCCATCATGCAGGACCTCCTGCACCGGGGGCTGCTCTACAAGCGCGGCACGTTCGTGCACACCTACCCGTTCTGCTGGCGGTGCACGTCCCCCCTGCTCTACTACACGGTGCCCTCCTGGTACATCCGCATGTCCCAGATACGCGAGCGCGTCCAGGCCAAGAACCAGGAGGTCGCGTGGCACCCGTCGCACCTGCGCGAGGGCCGGTTCGGCGACTTCCTCGAGAACCTCAAGGACTGGTCGCTGTCGCGCGACCGGTACTGGGGCACGCCCCTGCCCATCTGGAAGTGCAGATCCTGCAACCACCTGCACTGCGTGGGTTCGGTCCAGGAGCTCCGGGCCATGGCCAAGAGCGGGCCCGCGGGCGAGCTCGACCTCCACCGGCCTGCCGTCGACCAGTGGGTGCTTCGGTGCCCCGAGTGCGACGGCGACATGGAGCGCGAGCCGCACGTCATCGACTGCTGGTACGACTCCGGCTCGGCCTTCTTCGCCCAGTGGCACTACCCGTTCGAGAACGAGGACCGGTTCAAGGCCGCGTTCCCCGTGGACTTCATCTCGGAGGGCATGGACCAGACGCGCGGCTGGTTCTACACGCTGCACGCCATCTCCACGTCCGTGTTCGACTCGGTGTGCTACCGCAACTGCCTGGCGCTGGGGCTGGTCATGGCCAAGGACGGCAAGCGCATGTCCAAGTCCCGCGGCACCACCGTCGACCCCGTGGGCATCTTCGACACGCACGGCTCGGACGCGCTGCGGTGGTACCTCTTCTCCGTCAACGCGCCTTGGGCGACCACCAACTTCGACGAGGACGCGGTGCGCGAGGTCGTCGGCCGGTTCCTGCTGACGCTGCACAACATCAACCAGTTCTACAGGACGTACGCCGGGCTCGACGGCTTCGGCCCAGCCTCACGGGTGCCCGAGCCGTCCGCCAGGCCCCCGCTCGACCGGTGGCTGCTGTCCCGGCTCCAGGGGGCGGTGCGCGAGACCTCGCTGCAGATGGAGGCGTACGAGACCCACCGCGCGACGCGCGCGATCGAATCGTTCGTCGTGGACGACCTCTCGCAGTGGTACGTCCGCCGCAGCCGCCGCCGCGTGTGGGGCGGTGCGATGGACGAGGACAAATCCGCGTGCTACGCCACCCTCAGGGAGGCGCTGCACGTGCTCGCCCGGCTCTGCGCGCCCATGACACCATTCCTTGCGGAGGACATCTTCCTCGGCGTGAGGGCCGGGGACGAGCCCGACTCCGTCCACCTCACGGAATGGCCGGTGTCCGACGAGCGGTTGAACGACCCAGGGCTCGAGTCCGCCATGGCGCTCGCGCGGCAGGTGTGCGACGCGGTGCGCGCGATGCGCGCCGAGTCGGACATCAAGAACAGGCAGCCCCTCCGCTCGGCGGTCCTCGTCGGGGAGCAGGCGCGCCTGGCCACGCTCGGGCCCCTCGTCGACCTCATCGCGGACGAGGCCAACGTCAAGGAGGTCGGCCAGGCCGCGACGATGGAGAGGTTCCTCGAGAAGAGGGTCAAGCCCAACATGGGCCGCATAGGCCCGAGGTTCAAGGGGGACGCGCCCGAGGTCGTCAAGGCCATCCACGAGGCGGACGGGCACGCCCTGCTCGCCACGATCGAGGCGAGGGGGAGCGCCGAGCTGCCTGGCGGCCACAAGGTCGCCCTGGAGGACCTCGTGGTGGACATGGTCGACCGCGGCGGCTTCCGGACGAAGACTGTGGGCGATTGCTCGGTCGTGCTCGACGTGACCGTCGACGAGGCGCTCGTGGCCGAGGGCTTCGCGCGCGAGGTCGTGCGCCGCGTGCAGGAGATGCGCAAGGAGCTCGACCTCGACCTCGAGGAGCTCGTGGACCTGGCCATCGACGTCGACGACGCGCACCGTCGCATGCTCGAGGCGCACCTCGCGCACGTCAGAGAGGAGGTGCGCGCCTCCGGGGTCACCTTCGAGGTCGGCGCCGAGGGGGCCATGACACGCAAGGAATGGGACGTCGACGGCGTCCGGGTCGACATCGGCATCGCCAGGCGCGCCTGAGGCTCTCCGTGCCCCGTGCCAGCGCGTGTCAGGTTACGTAAAAATAGGGCAATGTCGATTCGGGCCACGGTGAGCAAAATGGGCATCGACTACAGCCGTCTGTACTCGGACCTCGCGGCGAACATGAGACCGTCGCAGATACGCGAGCTCCTCAAGTACACCGCCAGGCCCGAGGTCATCTCGTTCGCTGGCGGGCTGCCGAACCCAGAGACCTTCCCCCTCAAGGAGATCAGGGAAATCACGTGCGAGGTGATCGAGAAGTGGGGGGCGGGCGCGCTGCAGTACGGCACGACCGAGGGCCTGCCCCAGTTCCGCGAGTACCTCAAGGAGGAATACCGAAAGGAGGGCGAGTTCACCGACGCGGACGAGCTCGTGCTCACCAACGGCTCGCAGCAGGCGCTGGACCTGTTCGGCAAGGTCCTACTGAACAAGGGCGACACCGTGCTCGCCGAGGCGCCGAGCTACCTGGGCGGCATCAACGCCTTCGAGGTCTACGGCGCCAAGGTCGTCCACGTGGACATGGACGACGACGGCCTCAAGGTCGACCTGTTCGACAAGCAGATCAAGAAGATGGCGAAGGCCAAGAGGATGCCCAAGTTCGTGTACATGATACCGACCTTCCAGAACCCCTACGGCACGTGCATGCCCGACAAGCGTCGGCGAGAGTTCCTGGACATCATCTACCAGTACCCCGACCTGCTGGTGATGGAGGACGACCCCTACGGCAAGCTGCGGTTCGAGGGAGAGGACCAGACGTCGCTCAAGGTGCTCGACAAGGGGGAGCGCGTGCTCACGCTCAAGACGCTCAGCAAGATACTCTCCCCAGGCATGCGAATGGGCATCGTGTGCGGCCCCAAGGAGCTCGTCCAGAAGATGGTCATCTGCAAGCAGTCGGCCGATCTGTGCTCGCCGTCCATCACGCAGTACATCGCATGGCAGTACATGGCGAAGGGCCATGTGCCCGCGCAGCTCGCGAAGATTCAGACGCTCTACCGGCGCAAGCGCGACTTGATGGTGGGCGCGCTCAAGGCGGAGATGCCGGACGGCGTCAGGTGGACCAACCCCAAGGGAGGCATGTTCCTGTGGGTGACCGTGGACGGCATCAACACGACGGAGCTGTTCATGGAGGCCATCAAGAAGAACGTGGCCTTCGTGGTGGGCACGGCGTTCTACGGGGACGGCCGCGGCAACGACAGCATGCGGCTGAACTTCTCCTACAGCAAGGACCAGGACATCCCCGAGGGAATCAAGCGCCTGGCCGACACCATCAAGGAGATGCGCAAGGCCAAGAAGTGAGCGGGGAAAGGTCCCTGTTGGAGGGCGCGTCCCCCGTCGCGCTCGCAAGAGCGGAACCGCAACGGGCGCAGGCCGTGCAGGCGGGCCCCCGACACACTTATCTCGGGCCATGGCCATCGAGAGGCGGTGGTCGCATGGCGAAGAAGAGCCGTGGCTCGAAGGACAGGGAGCGCGTGAGCACCGCCCAGGACTGGACGCCCCTCGAGAAGGGGCTGGCGGTGCTGCTCGTCATCTTCATCGTCGCGACCGCCCTGCTCGTCGCCTTCCCGCGCGAGCGGTACAAGCTCGGGAGCATCGAGCAGCGCATCGGCGAGGTCGACCTCACGGCCGGCGGCAACCGGTCGAGCTACCAGTTCGACCGCGAGCTCAAGGAGGGCTACCAGGTCGTGGTGAGGTTCAGCACGGTCGACCTCGGTCCGGTCGTCCACTTCCAGCTCTGGAACCAGACCTCGGGCACACAGCTGCTGGCCGAGACCACGGCATTCACCCTCAACCAGCAGCTCGAGGTCCCCGAGGGGGAGGCCGGCGTCTACACCTTCAAGTGGTGGGTGGTGGGCTCGTCCGGGACGAGCCGGGTGCGCGTCGACGTGCTCATCGAGCCCACGGAGGAGCTGGTGGTCTAGGCCCTCCCTGCGCTCAGTCCTTCCCCAGACGCCTGACGAGCTCGTCCTCGAGCTCGGCCGCGGAGGCCTCCGTGAGAGAGATGCGCGTGGTGAGGCCCTCGAAACCTGACCTGGTGCGCTCGGTCTCGACGAGGCCCCTGTCCGACAGGTCCTGCATGTACTTCCAGAACTGGGTCGTGCCCCGGGCCTTCTCGCCGAACTCCTCGCAGGCCCTCTCGTAGAAGCGCGTCACCTCGCCCGTCGTCGTCGTGGTCTGCTTCCTGAGCGCGCGCGCGACCGCGAGCAGGACCAGGAGCCTGTGCCTCTCGAGGTCGTCAAGGCGCGAGGCGTCGAGCGACGAGTACGACATGGCGTTGGCCTTCCTCACGTGGTCGGCCTTGACCTCGTCCGCGCCCGCCTCCTCCGCGAGCATGCCCGACTTCTCGAGCAGGTCGATCGCGCGGCGTGCGTCCCCGGACTGCGCCGCGATGGCAGCCACCTGGTCGATGATGTCGTCGTCGACCGTGTGCGGGTGGAAGGCGAGGTCCACGCGCTGTGCCACGATGTCGCGCAGCTCGGGCTCGGTGTAGCGCGAGAACGTCACGACCGTGGTACGCCTGAACGTCGACCGCGCGGCCTCGTCCATGAGCTCGAGCACGTTCTCCTGGGACACCAGGATGAGGCTCACCGAGCCCTGGCCCTTGAGGCTCTCCTCCAAGAACCTGGTGAGCTGGAAGATGATGTCCGAGCCGGCCTTGCGGATGAGGACGTCGGCCTCGTCGAGCACCACGATGAAGTGGACCCTCTTGGGCACGATCTCCTTCCGGATGCTGTCCAGCATCTCGGTGTTGGAGAAACCGCGGTCGGGGAAGTTGGGCTGGAAATGCCTGGTGAGCTCGAGGATGACCGCGGCGTTGGAGGCGCGGGTGCGGCAGTTGACGAACGCGTACTCGACCGTCGCCCCGTGCTTGGCGGCCCAGTCCTTGAACTCGATGCAGAACCGCTTGGCGAGCGCGGTCTTGCCAGTGCCGACATGGCCTTGCAGCAGCGCGTTCTGGGGGACGCCCTGCTCCGCGACGGGCCTGAACATGGTGAACAGGCGCTTCATCTGCGCCTCGCGGTGGGGCAGGTCCTTGGGGACGAAGGTGAAGGCCAGGGCCTTGTGGTCCTTGATGAGCGGCTTGCCCTGGAGCGAGTCGAAGTATCCCATCGTGCGGTGCAAGCGGCGCGTCCCTTAATAAATCCTGCCGTGATGGTCATCACGGCCCATCTAGCCCAGGAGGCCCGCGTGGGCCTTCCAGCCGCGCTCGACCCAGGCCGCGGTCTCCCTGTCGACGACGAGCACGTGCTCCTCGTCGAGCGCAGGCCGCAACGCTATCTCAACGGGCTCGGACCCTCTTGCGGGCACCCTCACCCTGGGCACCTCCCCCCACGGGACCTCCAGGTAGTACCTGCCACGGCCCTGGATGACCGCGAAGAGCTCCATGCCCCTCGCCCACGATTCCTCGCCAGGCAGGTGGAGCACCCGCCTCGCGCGGCCGAGCGACGGGTCGACGAGCACGAGCATGCGCCTGTCGGTGAGCACGACGAGCACATCGCCCTGGCCGTGGTGGAGGAGCGGCTCGCCCCTGGCCTTCCGCCCGCGGTAGAGGGCGAGCGCCTCCGCAGCCCGCTCTCCCACCTGCACCTCGCCGTCGGCGAGGATGGGGTGGCCCAGCTTGTCGTAGAGGACCGCGAGGCCGTCCAGGTCGCCGAGGCGCATCGTTGCGCGAACGGCGCGCGGGGCCATCGACCTTGCGCCCCCAGGTTTTATTACCGCGCCAATCCCATCACCGTGCGGGTGGGCCCATGGACGGCAGCATCGAGCTCGTCATCGAAGGGAGGTTGCTCACCCCCAAGGGCCTGGTGGACGGCTGCGTGGGCATCTCGCGCGGCCGCATCGTCGCGGTCAAGAAGCTGCTCGAGGGGGAAGTCCACCGGGAGCTTCCTGGGTGCATCATCGTCCCCGCGGCCGTGGACATGCACGTGCACTTCCGCGACCCCGGGCTCACGCACAAGGGGGACTTCACGACCGAGAGCCGTGCGGCCGCGTTCGGCGGCGTGACCGCGGTCGCGGACATGCCCAACACCAGGCCCCCCGTCCTGTCAGGGACCGCCCTGTCCGAGAAGCTCGAGGCCGTCAAGGGCAGGAGCTTCGTCGACTACGCCCTCTACATGGGCATGCGCGAGGGCTCGGACGTCGCCCGCCTGGGCCGCGCGACGGGCCTCTTCAAGCTCTACACGGCCTCCACGACGGGGGACATGCTCGTGAGCGACCCGCACGCCTGGACGAACCTGCTCGCGGGGGTCGCGGAGCTCGGCGGCCGCGTCGTCGTCCACGCGGAGGACCAGGGCACGATCGAGCGCGTCGTCGCCACGGGGGAGGGCCTCCACATGCACGACTCGTCGCGCCCCGCCAAGGGCGAGGCCGCGGCCGTCGCGAGGGCGTGCCTCGCCGCGAGGACGACGGGCCACGTGGGCCGCGTGCACATCGCGCACATCAGCTGCAGGCAGGCCCTCGAGGCGCTCGCGACCAGCGGCTGCTCCGCCGAGGTGGCGCCGCACCACCTGCTGCTCGACCGCCGCATGGAGGACCTGGGCGCGCTCGCGAAGGTCAACCCGCCCGTGAGGACTGACTTGGACAAGGCGGCCCTGTGGATGGCCCTCGCGACCGGTGACATCCCCGTCCTGGCATCCGACCACGCACCGCACACGCGCGAGGAGAAGTCCTGGCCCTTCGCCGACGCTCCCTCGGGCGTGCCCGGGGTGGAGACCATGGTCCCGATGGCGATGGCCTACGTGAAGACGGGGCTCATCACGCTCGAGCGGCTGGTGGACGCGTGCGCGACCCGGCCCGCCGCCTTCCTCGGCCTCGGGAGAAGGGCCATCGAGGTCGGGGCCACGGGCCACATCGCGGCCTACGACATGTACGACCGGGTCGACGTGTCGGCGGAGAATCTCCACCAAAAGTGCGGCTGGACGCCCTACGAGGGCCAGAGCGCCATCTTCCCGAGGCTCGTTGTCGGCCCTGGCGGCATCCTGGTCGAGGACGGCGAGCTCCAGCAGAGCGCCCCCCACGGGAGGTACGTGGGCCTCGACCTCGATGCGCTCGGCAAGCTCGGCTAGGGAGCCGCGACCTTCCTCTCGATGACGACGATGGCCCCCGCGGCGCTAAGCACGCTGACGGACCTGCCGTGCGATGTCCAGCCCGACTCGACCGTGACGTGCTCGGGGGTGAGCTTCACCCGCTTCCCGTCCTTGAGCTCGAGCTCCCACGCGCCCGCCTTGAGCGCCTCGGCGGCCTTGGCCACGTCCGCGGCGGCCATGGACGCCACCACGTCCTTGGCCCCGGCCCTGAACTGGGGGCCTATCTTGGCGTGGACGGGCTTGAGCGCGCGCGCCTCCTCGTGGAGCGTCTCGTCCGAGGCGGCGAACGCGAGCTGCTCGGCGCCGATGGCGGCCTTGAGGTCCCGCGCGGCAGCGTCCGCGCCCTCCATCGCCGTCAGGACCTGCACTGATGCGAGCTTGGCGTTGAGCGCCATGCCCGATTCCGACTTCCAGTGCCGGACGGCGGACGCGACGTCCTTGGCGAACTCGCCGACTGCGGCCATGCGCGCGTCCACCCGCTCCGGGTCGCGGAATTGGCTCACGTGGACGCTCCTCGCCCCGTCGCCCTCCTGGTAGAACGCCTGGTAGACCTCCTCTGTCACCATCGGCAGGACGGGCGCGAGCAGCTTGGTGGTCGTGAGGCCGACCTCCTTGAGCGTCTGGTAGACGCCCGGGTCGTCCTTGGTGTAGACGCGGGACTTGGCGAGCTCAATGTAGTGGTCGGCCACCTCGTGCCACACGAACTGCTCGACCTCGCGCATGACCGTCGAGAAGTCGAACCTGTCGTAGGCCTCGGTGCAGGTCCGGACGAGCTCGCCGAGGCGCGCGAGCACCCAGTGGTCGACCGGGCTCGTGATGTGCTGGTGGCCCCCCCTGTAGTGGGGCGATTGCGCGAGGCCCGAGCCGATGAACTGCTGCACGTTCCAGAACTTCTGGAGGAAACGGCTGCCGCGCACGCGGTCCTGCGGCTTGAACGCGTTGTCCTGGCCCACCATGCACAGGGCCGACACGTAGCGCATCACGTCGCCGCCGTAGGTGTCGAGCGTCTCGAAGGGGTCCACGGCGTTGCCGAGCGAGGCGTGCATGGGCGTGCCGTCGGGGGCGAGGATGTTGCCGTCGACCATGATGTCGTTCCAGGGGCGGCCCTCGAACAGGAGGTGCGACCGGAGCAGCGAGTAGTAGGCCCAGGTGCGGATGATCTCCTGGCCCTGCGGCCGCAGCCCGTTGGGGAAGTAACGGCGGAACCGCTCCTCGTCGCGCTTCCAGTAGGCGATGTAGACCGGGGACACGGACGAGTCCATCCAGGTGTCGAACACGTCCTGGCAGCCCTTGAGGGCACCCCCGCACTTGGGGCACGTGCCCACGGGCGGCGCGTCGACCGTGGGGTCGACGTAGCACTGCTCGTCCTTCGCCGGCACGACCTCGCCGCACGCGACGCACTCCCACACGGGGATGGGGGTCGCGAAGTACCTCTGGCGCGAGATGACCCAGTCCCACTCGAGCGAGTTCACCCACGCGTCGAGTCGCACGCGCATGTACTCGGGGTACCAGTTGAGCTCGTCAGCTCGCTCCATCACCTGGGGCTTGAACTCGACAGACCTCAGGAACCACTGGGGCTTGCGCAGGAACTCGATGGTCCTGTGGCACCGCCAGCAGGTGCCCGTGGACTGCAGCGTCGGCCTCTGCCCCCTCAGCAGGCCCGCGGCCTCCAGGTCCTTGATCATGGCCGCGCGCGCCTCCTCGATGGGCATGAGCGCGTACTTGCCTGCGCGCTCGGTCATGCGCCCCAGGTCGTCTATGGCCATCTCGAACTCGAGATGGAGCTGGAGTATCCAGCGCATGTCCTCCTTGTCGCCGATGGAGCATATCATCACGATGCCGGTGCCCTTCTCGGGGTCCACGGCGTCATCGGCGATCACGGTCACGCGCCTGCCGTAGAGCGGGGTGAGCATGTGCTTCCCCACCAGGTGGCCCGCGCGGGGGTCTGTGGGGTGCACGGCCACGGCCTGGCAGGTGCACAGGAGCTCCGGGCGCGTCGTGGAGATGATGACCTCCTCGCCCGTCTCCTCGAGCCTGAAGACGATGTCGTTGAACTTGCTGTCCCGGTCCTTGTACTCGACCTCGGCGTCCGCGAGCGCGGTCAGGCACCGCGGGCACCAGTTGACCGGGAACGTGCCCTTGTAGACCAGGCCGCGCCTGAGCATCTCGAGGAAGCTGAGCTGCGTGATGCGGCGGTAGTAGGGCGCGTCGGTCTGGTAGTACTCGGACGGGTCCATCGAGCAGCCCAGGATGTTGAACTGCCGCGTCATCTCGTCGATGTTGGTCGCGGCGAACTCGCGGCAGAGCCGGATGAACTCCTGGCGCTCGACGTCGAGGCGGGTGACGCCGAGCCTGCGCTCGACGCGCTCCTCGATGGGGATGCCGTTGGTGTCGAAGCACAGCGGGAACATGACGTTCCAGCCCCGCATGCGCTTGTAGCGCGCCGCGATGTCGATGTGGGTGTAGTGCACGCAGTGGCCCAGGTGGAGCGAGCCCGAGGCGTACCTCGGGGGGTTGTCGACCAGGTAGGGGAGACGGGTCGTGTCGGAGTGGTCGAATCGGTAGACGCCCTGCTCGAGCCACCACTTCTGCCACTTGGGCTCCACGGTCCGCCAGTCGTACTCCGCCATGATGGGGGCCTCTCTATTACCTTGACGGGAAGGGAGAGGCCGTTTATAACGGTTGTGCAGCGTCTTACGACGACTGGCCCTACGATCGACAGTCCCTGGGCGGGCCTCTGAGCGTCACGGACTCCACCTTGCATGGGGGGGGTGTGTACGAGCGCATTCTCATGCGCCCATTCACCGGACCCAGAGCCAGTGTCGTCCCTGCCAAAAGGTAGTTAAACGGCACGGTTCCATGTATTCCCCATGCGAGACTTCAGGTCATACCTCATCATCCTTGTATTGGTCCTGCTAGCAACGGCAAGCCTGGATGTCACATCGACGCCCACCGTGAGCGTGGACTCCCCGCAGGATGGTGATGTGTTCACGACAAAGACCGTCACCTTCAGCGGGAAGGCCGGTGGCTCCGACGCGAAGTGGTTCCAGGGCAGCAAGACGGCGTTCGACGCCGGGACGAAGGAGTCCGTCGTCGTCACGCCCTCAGGCACCGTCCAGATGGCCGTGGGCGTGGCCGACGACTTCGACGACAACAAGCTCAACACCACGATGTGGACCAAGCAGGCGGCCAATGGCCTCACCTTCGCCGAGGAGGGCGGTGTGCTGAACATCACCGGGACGGCCTCCGCGTCGACCTCGAACTACGGCGCGTACACAATCGCCGGTTCCAACCAGGAGGTCAACTTCTTCGTGAGCGCACGCCTCAAGTCCTTCTCCGGCAGCGGGGTCGGCTACAGGACCCATATCCTCCTCATCGAGGACCTGTCCAACTACGTCCAGATCGGCCAGATCTACGACGAGGACGACTACGGGAAGCGCGTGCTGCAGTGGGGGTACGTCACCGGGGGCACGGACCACACGACGAGCCTCGAGGATGCGACGGGCGGCGAGCACGTCTACAACATCACGTACTCCGGTGGGACGGCGAAGGTCTACCAGGACGGGGTCGAGAAAGCCAAGGTGACGATCGCACTCTCCGACATGACGGTGTGGGTCGTGGCACTTGCCAAGGAGGCCGACGACAAGGTCGCCGCGCAGTGGGACAACGTCTCGTGCGGCCGTGCGACCCCTGGTACCTTCACCTCGAGCATATATGACACGAGGACCACCCCGCCCGTCCTCAGGTACGTTGACTGGAACAACACGACCACATCGAACACCGACATCTCGATGGAGGTGCGGTCGTCCGACAGCTCCGACATGGGCTCGGCCACGGCCTGGGCCGCGGTCTCCAAGGGCCAGTCGAGCGGGTTCCCGAACGTCAAGCGGTACCTGCAGTGGAGAGCCTCGCTCGAGACGACGGACGGCATCGCCACCCCTGAGCTCCTGAACGTGACCATCCAGTACTACAAGCCCACTAGCGTGGTCGAGCTCAGCACGGACGGCATGGCCACCTGGGTCCGCGCGCAAGGGAAGACCCAATGGTCCAAGACGCTGGACCTCCCCGAGGACACCACCAAGGTCTGGATCCGGGTCACGGACGCCGCGGGGGACAAGAACCTCACGAACGTCACCGTGACGGTCGACACCACCCCTCCCACGGGCAGCATGGTCATCGACGACGGTGCCGCGTTCACGGGCCAGCAGGCGGTCGCCCTCAGGCTCCAGGCGAGCGACCGCTACGGCGTGACAGAGATGATGGTGAGCGACCAGCCCGACTTCACGGGCGCGTTCTGGACGAACTTCACGGACGCCGTGGACTGGACGCTCGGCGCTGGCGACGGCACGAAGACCGTCTACGCGGTGTTCAAGGACGCCCACGGCCTCGTCTCCGGCCCTGTGAACGACAGCATCGTCCTCGACACCGAGGCGCCGGTCGGGTCCGTCATCATCGACGACGGCGCGGCCTTCGCGAACGCGACCGACGTGACGTTGCAGCTCGCCGCGACCGACCTCACGGGTACGACCGAGATGTGCCTGAGCGAGAACCCCACGTTCGACGGGGCCGAGTGGGTGGCGTACTCCGGGACCGCAGGGTTCGCCCTGCAACCAGGCGATGGCAAGAAAACCGTATACACGCGGTTCCGGGACGCACTTGGGCACATCTCCCAGACCGCGAACGACACCATCGTTCTGGACACCCAATATCCTTCATTGGTACTGGTCCTGAACGAGGGTGCGGAGTTCACAAACTCACTCGAGCTGAGGCTCGACATGACCGTGCAGGACGCATCGCCCATCACCTACATGCAAGTCGGCGAAGGCATTGAGCCGGCGTGGGGCCTCATCGAGGCGTTCTCTAAGACGCGGTTCCTGACCATCTCCTCGGGCGATGGTGTGCGGTGCGTGTGGGTTAGGGTATGGGATGCCGCAGGCAACGTGTGCCCACCCCATTTGGATGGTATCACCCTCGACACCGTGGCCCCCGTCGTCACGGTGAGGATCGACGGCGGTGCCAACTACACAAACGACCGTCGCGTTGAGGTCGAGGTCAACGTGACCGACGCGAACTTCCCCCACGTAGAGCTCCAGGTCGGGGAGGACCCCGAGCTCACGGGCATCGAGTTCGCGGAATACATGCCAGTGTACTACATCATGCTCTCCCAGAAGGACGGCCTCAAGACCGTCTACGCCAGGGCCCAGGATGAGGCCGGGAACCTGGGGTCCGTCTCCTCCGACACGATCACCCTCGACACGACCCCTCCCGTGATGAGCATCATCATCAACGGCGGTGCGGCCCTCACCAACAATCCCAAGGTGACGGTGCAGTTTATCGTCGAAGAGGCCTCAGGAATTGAGTACACAGAGCTTGACGAGGATGCGTACTTCACGAGCGCCCAGGTCGTCCCTATTACATCATCGCTGGAGTGGACGCTCTCCTCCCCCGACGGGCCCAAGGCGATCTATGTGCGCGCGATGGACGTCGCCGGAAACATGGGGGTGGCCGCCTCCGCGACCATCACGCTGGACACGACGGCGCCCGTCGTCACCATGACGATCGACGGGGGTGCGAATTTGACGAACCGGACCGGTGTCACCGTCGAGCTCCAGGTCGTGGACAGCCACCCGGGCGAGCACGTGGAGCTTTCCGAGGACCCGTCCTTCTCGACGGTGGTCCAGTGCGAGGCAGGGACCCCCTTCGGCCATGCCCTCACGTCGGGGGACGGCACCAAGGTCCTCTACGCGCGGGCGACCGACCTGGCCGGGAACGTGGGCGCGGTCGTCACCGCCTCCATCATCCTTGATACGACAGCCCCCTCGCTCGGCATTCTGGTGGACGGCGGCAGTGCCCTCACGGCGGACCGGGAGGTCACGCTCACGCTCGACGCCGCTGACCTGTCAGGTATCGTGGAGATGGTGGTCGGGGAGGGAGCTGCCATCGAGGGAGCTTCCGCGGCCCCGTTCGCGCCCACGGCGACCGTGACGCTCATGGGGGCGGACGGGACGAAGGTCCTCGCGGCCCGCGTCAGGGACGGGGCGGGAAACTGGTGCGGCATCGTGACCGCCTCCATCACCCTTGACACGACGGCGCCCAGCACGACGCTCTCCGCGGTGCACAACGATTCCACCGCGCTCGACTTCCTCGTCACCTGGGCCGGGGTGGACGACACGTCCGGTGTGCGCGCGTACGACGTGCAGTACCGCATCGGCGACGGGCCCTGGGTCAACTGGCAGTCCGGCACGGTCACCACCCAGGGCATGCTCACCGGCAAGGCCGGCGAGGTCTACTACCTGCGTGCCAGGGCGGTCGATGTCGCTGGGAACACCGAGCAGTACTCCGACGACCCAAAGGACCTCGTCCGTGTCACGATCGAGGAGCCATCCAATGGCGATGGGGCATCCGGCATGGGCACGACCATGCTCATCATCATCATC
>CAYGVT010000132.1:0-1508 GCA_964353355.1 uncultured Thermoplasmata archaeon
GGGTTTGGGACAAAATAGGTTGGCACACTCAGGCAGCGGCTCGAATGCGCGGTAGGACCTTCAGATCGATGAGGTAGATGAGATAGCACAGCCTCCGGACGTTGTGCACGACGTTCCTGAGGTACTCCTCTGTAAGGAGGCGGGGCTCGAGACGTTTTCGCAGAGGTCCCGGGTTCTCCCTCTTGAGCATCGAGAAGACAGCCTCGGAGGCCTCCCGACGGTAGTAGTCGGTGAGCCAGTGTTGTGGGTCCTTGAGCATGTCGAGCAGCATCCGCACGTAGGAGATGACGCCCTTCCTCTTGAGGGAGGTGTTCCTCTTGGCGAGGAAGCGGGGGACCGCCCCGGCCCCGTCGACGATGCTGCACGCATCGCGGTTGGCGTATATCCCGTCACCACAGAGCATCCCCATCCGGGGATGGCGCTCCTTCGTCTCAGAGACGGCGGCGGGGAAGAATCGCATCTCGCCCATGGAGTGGTCGAGGGAGTTCTGGACGGAGGCGAAGAGCTTGTGGCGGGTGCCCACGACGGCGACTGAGTAGACGTAGTCCTGGATGGACTCCGGGAACTCGTCGGTGTCCGTGGCGTCCTTCTCATTCCGGTCGCGTTGGCGTTCTCGGTCGTGGGCGTAGTTCTGCCGTGTGCGGGTGGGGGTGCCGGAGCCGTCGATGGAGAAGCAGTCCTCGAGGCCCTGGAGGGGGATGTTGGTGAGCGCGATGACGTCGTCGAGGATGGCCCTGACGGTCTCGCGGTCGTAGGCGCGTTCAATGGTCTTGTAGCTGAAGGTCCTCGAGATGCCGAGGTTGTGGCGGTGGAGATGGATGAGGCCCTCGGCGACGCGGTTGGAGAGACCGAGATAGCTCTGGGCGAGGAGGACCTTGGCGATGTCGGAGGGATTGGTCGGGGGCCTGCCGGGGCCGCGGGTGGGGGACGGGGTGCGTGCATCGACCCGTTCCGATGCACGCTCCACGAGCTCTCGGATGAGGGATAGCATGTCGGCGGTCTCGGTGCACTGGGCGGCGTCGTACATGGCCCAGTCGATCTTCTTGTCTGGGCGGCGGAGGTAGGGGAAGTCGCGCTCCCGGACGCTGATGATGAGGGCGCGGACGGCCTTGACGCGCTGTTCTGGGTTCATGGGATTGTGGGGAATATAGACCGCATACTATTTCAATGTTGTGGACTATATACCCCATATGCGCGCGGTGGTGGTCGTGTTCCACCTCCCGAAGGGCACGTCCATGGCGGTCCACAAGCAGTTCGGGCGCGCGATCTACGGTGAGAACACGAGCAGCTGGAAGGGGAAGTACCGGTATCACAGGAAGGGGCTGCTCGACGACATTCCGCACGTGAAGATGTACTGGGGCTCGGTGATAGTGCTCGAGCGGGACATGAAGCTGCTCGAACGCATCTTCGAGGCGTTCTCTGCGGAGTACATGTGGAGGGAGATCAAGCCAACAGCGAGCGACCTGAAGGCCCTCGATGTGTCGCCCCACTAATTATGTCCCAAAGCC
>CAYGVT010000133.1:0-177497 GCA_964353355.1 uncultured Thermoplasmata archaeon
AGAGCCGCTGCTGCTGCCCGCCGGAGAGCGACATGGCGGAGTCGCCGAGACGGTCCTTGACCTCGTCCCAGATGGCGGCGTCCTTGAGCGAATCCGTCACGGTGCGCTCGAGCTCGCCCCTGTCCCGCATGCCCCCGATGCGCAGCCCGTAGGCGATGTTGTCGAAGATGGACTTCGGGAAGGGGTTGGGCTTCTGGAAGACCATGCCCACCTTGCGGCGCAGCGGGACGGGGTCGACATCGCTGGCCAGGATGTCGATCCCCTTCCAGCGGATGCTCCCGGTCGTTCGGCACCCGACAATCTCGTCGTTCATGCGGTTGAACGTGCGCAGCAGCGTCGTCTTGCCACAGCCGCTGGGCCCGATGAAGGCCGTCACGGCCCTATCGGCCACGTCCAGCGAGGCGTGCTTGATGGCGTGGTTCGAGCCGTAGTGCACGTTCACGTCCCTGACCTCCAGGGCCGGGTTCCCCACGAGGCCGTCCCACACGACGCCGCTACCGTTCGCGGTGCGTGCCGGGAGGCCCCTCGCGGCAGTGTCCGTGGACATCACCAATCCCTCCTCTTCTCCGAGCGTATCCTGATGAATATCGCAAGCGCGTTCATCGAGAGCAGTATCATGAGCAGCACCAAGATGGTGCTCGCGGCGAGGTCGTGGAACTCGGGCTTTGCCTGCTTGGTCCAGTAGAAAATGTGCATCGGCAGCGCGGCGAAAGGGTCCATGACCCCGCTGGGGTTGACCTTGACGTAGGTGTTCGCGATGAACAGGATGGGCGCGGTCTCGCCGATGGCGCGCGACAAGGCGAGGACGGAGCCCGTGAGGATGCCCGGCAGCGCGTTGGGCAGCACGTGGTGCCGCACCGTCTGCCACCGGGTCGCGCCCACCGACATCGCCGCCTCGCGGAAGGTGAACGGCACGGACTTGAGCGACTCCTCGGTCGCGACGACGATTATCGGGAGCACCATGATCGCGAGCGTGAGCGCGCCCGCCAGGAGGCTGCGTCCGAGTCCGAGCATGGCCACGAACACGGCCGCGCCGACCAGGCCGAATACGATGCTGGGGACGCCCGCCAGGTTCTGGATGATGCGGCGCAGGAACCGCGTGTACCAGGTGTCGCGCGCGAACTCGTTGAGGTAGATGGCCGAGCCCACCCCGACGGGGATGGCGAGCACCACTGTGAGCCCCATCAGGTAGACGGAACCGAGGATGACCGGCAGGATGCCAGCCCTCTCCGGCCTCCAGTCGAGCGGCGAGGTCATGAAGTGCCAGCTGAGCGTGGGCAGTCCCTGCTCGAGCACGCTCCACATGAGGATGGCGAGGAACCCCACGGCGAACGCGAGGCAGCTCCCGACCATGACCACCCCGAGGCGCCCCCTGACGTACCTCCTCCTCAGCATCGCCTCCTCGCCAAGGCGTCGTCTGGGCACCATGGCGGAGGCGCGCGCGACCGCCCTGTCCAGGGGGGCGCGGGCCGCCCGCAGCGCCCTGGCCCTGCGCGTGCTGGAGCCCTTGGACCTTACGGACGAGCCCGTCTTGATGCGCTCGACCACCATGCCCGCTATCGAGTTGACGAGGAAGGTTATGAAGAAGAGCGTGAGGCCAACGGCGAAGGCCGAGTCCGCGCCGATTCCTGGAGGGATGTCGCCCGTCGCGGTCTGAGCGATGAACGATGTCATCGTCATGACCTCGCTCAGGGGGTTGAGCGTCAAGACCGGTATGGAGCCCGCAACGAGGGTCACGACCATGGTCTCGCCGAGGGCGCGGCCGAGGCCCAGGATGAGCGACGCCATGATGCCCGACGACGCGGCGGGCATGACCACCCGAGTCGCCGTCTCCCACTTGGTCGCGCCCATGGCGAGGCTCGCCTCGCGCAGGTGCATCGGCACGGCCTTCATCGCGTCGTCCGAGATGGACACGATTATCGGGAGGACCATGATCGCCATGACGATGATTGCCGAGATGGCGTTGAAGTAGGTCGCCCCGAGGTTCGCCTGGAAGAACGGGCTGATGATGAGGATCGCGAAGAAACCGTAGACCACTGAGGGGATGCCCGCCAGGACCTCGACGACGGGCTTGAGCACGGTGCGCATGCGCGGGCTGGCGAACTCCGCCATGTAGATGGCCGAGCCGATGCCCAGGGGCGCCGCGATGAGCAGCGTGCCCCCCGCGATGAGCAGCGTGCCGGCAGCCAGGGGGAGCAGCCCGAAGCTGGGCTCGAGGCCGCTCGGCTGCCACCGTGTGCCGGTCAGGAAGCCCCACAGGGTCACACGGTCGTCCGCGAAGAACCCCCACGAACCGTCGACGAGGGTCCAGAGGATCACACCGCTGATGACAACCGCGAAGCTCGCGGAGGCGAACAGGGCCCAGACGATGAGCCGCTCGCCCGGCCGCAGCCTCCTCCGGAAGGGGTTGCCCTCGTCATGGCTCAGGGACGGCAGCCAATGGAGGGGCCTTACCAATGCATCGCCTTCCGGAGGGGGGCACCGGGGCCTGGGACCTCGCTCAGGACCCCAGCCTCGCAAGCTGCGCCGTCACGATCGTCGCGTCCACGAGAGATAGCCTCACGTAGCCCACCTGGGGCACTATCGACTGTCCCTCCTCGCTGAGGATGTACTTCAGGTATTCACGGATGGCCTTCCCCGTCTCCGAGTCCATGGACGGGATGCCGTCCGTGTAGATGTGAAGGGGACGGGCCATCGGGTACGTCGCCACGTTCGCGAAGGACGGCTCCACACCAGCGCTGCCCGTCCTCGAGAGCGCGACCGCGTTCACGGCGCCCGGGTTCTCGATGAAGTAGGCGAAGCCGAAGTAACCGATAGCGTACTTGTCCGACTTGATGGCGTTCAGGATGACGTTGTCGTCGGCCGACGGGTGGTAGACGCCGTCACCGTGCTCGAGGCGGCTCTTCGCGACCTGGGTCGGCTTGCCCCAGTCCTTGATGATTGATTCGAAGAAGTAGTCGTACGTGCCGGACGCCTCGTCGGGCGCGTATATGGATATCTTCTCGTGGGGGGCGCCGGTCAGGCCAGGGACCTCGTCCCAGTAGACGGCGGGGGAGGCGTTGGTGAATATCTTGAAAAGCTGAGTGTAGTTCAGCGTCGGCGCCCACGTGTTGTCCTTGTGGACGACGACGGCGAGCACGTCGTAGGCCACGACCCACTTCTCGGGCCTGACGCCGCTCGGCGCGGGCCCCGTCACGGTCCCGTCGGCCTTCACCAGGCTCTTGTCGCCGCTGACGGCCTCGTAGTCGGAGCCCTTGAGCAGGCGGCTCGCGTCGCCGAGGTCCGCCCTCTTCTCGAGGAGCTCCTTGATGCCGTGGCTCGAGCCACCGCCGGACACGGCGATGTCAGCGCCGTCGAACTCCTGTGCCCAGGCCTCTGCCAGGGGCAGCACAGTGCTCGACCCGGTCTGGACCAGGGAGACCTTGTCCTTGCCCCCGTCACCTATGCATCCCGCGAACGCGGATGCCAGTAGGACCACCAGCACCGCAGCGGCGAACGTTCCGTTCCCAAGTTCCTTCATTTCCATTTCGTCACCTGTACCTGCTAATCCATCGGTTGGATATATATCTTATCAGAATAGAATATATTTGTGTTTATAAACTATATAGTAATATAGTATCTATATCTCCCTCGCGGTCCGCCGAGGGAGAGGCCTGTGCTGGGACGGGATGCACGAGTGCCGCCGCAGCCCGCTCCAAGGCCCAACAGGGGCCGACATCCGCTGAGGGAGATGGGTACTATCCCTGCCGATTGCCGAGCCGATCGCGCACCGCAACGCCGGGACGGGCGATGACTCGTCCGGCCCCGGGGCGTGGTCACACCCCAAAAGGGTCGGGCATCTGGAGGTGTCTGTTAGGGATAGGTATTTAAGGATTCGCTCCCCTATTCTGCCTGCCTCTCGTCAGAGGCATAAGACCGGGGGAGCAATAGCATGTACGGCACGTCGAGTCAGAGCGATAGCGCAGCGGCAGAGCCACCGCGGTGCCCAGCGTGCGGCGGCCGGACCTACTTCATGGACCCTGAGCAGGCCGTCATCACCTGCTACGACTGCGGCAGGTACTTCAGGAGGAAGAAGCCAGGGGCGGAGGCGCCGCCAGCGCCGCCACAGCCGCCCGCCGCACACGTGGAGCACGCCCCGCCCCAGAGGCCGACGCCACCGCCGGCCCCGAAGGCATACGCCAAGGCTCCAGTCATCCCACCACCGCCCCCGCCGCCACCGCCGCCACCGCCCCCGCCCCCGATGCCCCCACCACCGCCCCCACCGCCGGAGCCCGCGGCAGAGGTCGCGCCCACTGGCTTCGAGATGGAGGCTGCCCAGGAGAGCAGGCACGCACCCAGCTATGAGGCGGAGCTCTACAAGCATCCATCACCCGAGGCCGGTGCAGGGGCCGAGGGACTGATGGCATGCTCGATCTGCGGGTTCCCGATGGAGACCGAGTGGCGCATCTGCCCGAACTGCGTTACCCGTTACGAGACCAAGTGCCGCACATGCGGCAAGACGCTCCAGCCCTGGTGGCTCATCTGCCCCTGGTGCGAGACGCGAAGACCGATAGAACAGCACGTCAAGTGATGCAAAGGAGGTCGTCCCAATGCGATTCTATATAGTGGACAGTGTCACTCGAGACCATGCCAGACCACGCCCGTCACGCCCGGCCTTGATTGTGCTCGTGTCTATGGCGCTCCTCGGGGTGGCCATGGCCGCGCCCGCAGTGACCGACATCGGCCCATGGGCCTGGACCGATGGCACGGATGGCTCGTCCCCGGCCACCTTCGACGACCTGGTCGGCGTCGGCGGCGGCATGTGGGTGATGGGCGTGCCGGACGCCTACTTGCACATCGGCGCGCTGCTCCTCTCGTCGAACATGGAAGGCACGGTCAACCTGACCGCAGACGTGTTCAACATGGGCAACGACACCGCGAACGGCTACAGCGTCGCGTTCTACGACGGCGTGCCCGGCTCCGGGGGCTCCCTCATCGGCAGCGTCTCCGTCCCGAGCCTGGCGGCCGGCGGGCGCGCCACGGTTTCGACATCATGGTCCGCCTCCGCGGGGCGGCACACGCTCCACGTCAGGCTCGAGGGCGTGGATTCGAGCGACCCCACTGGTAACAATTACGTCGAGCGTACCGTCTACATCCTCGCGAACGTGGTCGCGGTCGCGGGCCCCGACAAGGTCTCGGACCCGGACGCCAGCGTCACCTTCAACGGCTCCTCCTCCTACGCGGTCGGCTCGACCATCTCCAACTACACCTGGGTCTTCAGCGACAGCACCACCTCCTACGGTGCGGTCGTCACGCACTCCTTCGCCAACTCCGGCTCCACGTACATGACCTACACGGCCACGCTGACCGTGCGGGACGCCTCGAGCCGCACCGCGAACGACGTGGCGAAGGTCTACGTCAACGCGGCCTCGGCGACGAAGCCCACGGCGGACGCAGGCACGGCCCCGTCGCCGAAGGCGACCGTGAGCGCCCAGTTCAACGGCTCGATGTCGCAGGGCAACATCGTCGACTACATCTGGGACTTCGGGGACGGCACGCCGGCTAGCGTCATGTCGCCCTCGCACGCGTTCCCGGACGAGGGCACGTTCATCGTCTCCCTCGTGGTCATCAACAACGTCTCCGCGGCCGATGTTGACACGCTCACGGTCAACGTGGCGAACAACGCGCCGAACGTCGAGCCCATCGCCGACATGACCACCGACATCGGCGTCGCCATGTCCTTCCTCGTCCTCGCGTACGACGTGGACGGCTACATAGCCTCCTACAAGTGGGACTTCGCGGACGGGGGCACTGCCACCACGCGATCCGCCTCGCACACGTGGATGAGGGACGGTCCCCAGAGGGTCTCTTACAACGTCACCGACGATGACGGGGCCTGGGTGCGCAAGACGCTCTGGGTCAACGTGACCAACGTCGAGCCCAAGGCCTCCTTCACGGTGAACCCCCCGACCCCCAACGAGGGCGTGAGCGTCCGCGTGGACGCATCCGGCTCTATCGAGCCCGGCAACGACATCGTGCTCTACGAGTGGGACTGGAACGGCGACGGCACCTGGGACAACTCCTCGGCCACGCCCGTCTTCAACTACGTCTACTACAGGCCAGGAGCCTACAACCTGACGCTGCGAGTGACGGACGGCGAGGGCAGCAAGAACACGACCTTCAAGCGCATCACGGTCAACAATGTCGTGCCGACGGCGAGCCTCGTTGTCACGCCCACCAGCCCGCAGATGGAGGGTGTCGAGTTCACCTTCAACGCCAGCGGGTCGAGAGAGCCCGGCATGAACATCACCAGCTACGAGTACGACTGGACCACCGACGGGGTCTATGACCTTATCGTGACACAGCCCATCATCACCTACACCTTCACCAAACCCACATCCGGTACTTACACCCAGTTACGCATGCGCGTCAGGGACGAGGACAACACGACCGGCCAGGCGAGCTTCTACTACCGCATCACCAACACTCCGCCCCTCGTCAACGATTCGGTGACGAACGGCATCGAGGACGAGCAGATCACCATCTACGTCGACGCGTTCGAACCTGGTAACAACCTCAAGCAGTTCAGGTGGGACTTCGACGACAATGGCGTCATGGACGAGAGCACCGACGTCCCGTACGTCAACCACACCTTCTGGAGGTCTGGACAGGTGCGGGTCTGGGTGAACGTCACGGACGAGGACAACACCTGGGGCGCGGGCTACGTCAGGGTGAACCTCACCGACGTGCAGCCCGTCCCGAGGGTCCCGGACGACGTGGCCGTCGAGGGCGTGGCGAAGGCATTCACGGTCTCCTTGCTCGGGAACGAGAAGAACATAACTGGCTACGATTTCGACCTCGACAACGATGGCACCTACGACGTCCACAGCGCCACGGCGACAGCGATGCTCAACTTCACCAAGGTCGGCGGCGACGTGAACCCGATCCGGTGCCGCGTGCGCGCGGTCGATGCCGAGGGCTCCGAGGGCTACTGGATGTTCAAGGTGGTCGTGGCGGACACGCCGCCCACGGTCTCGGCCACGAGCCTGTACATCGGCGCCGAGGGCGACCCCCTGCGCATCGACGTGAGGGGCTACGAGCCAGGCATGGACATCACGATGTACATCTGGGACTGGGACTCCAACGGCGTCGGGGACGAGGAGACGGTTGTGCCGTACGCCACCTACACCTTCGACAAGCCTGGCGTCAAGCACTTCCGCGTGACGGTGAAGGACGTCGACAACTCGACGGGGATGGCGGACCTCAGGGCCATCATCATGAACACCATCCCCTCTGCCGTCATAAAGCAGCCCAAGGACCCCTTGGAGGGCGAGACGATCACCCTCGACGCCACGGACTCCGCCGAGCCAGGCGACGACATCCTCGCCTACATGTGGGACTTCGACGACAACCTCGGGAACGGATGGGACCTGGAGACCGACAAGCCCGTCGTCGACCACGCGTGGGATTCGCCGGGCTCCTTCGTCATCAGGCTGCGCGTCGTGGACGAGGACGGCAGCTTCGGCGAGGACCGGCTCTCCATCAAAGTCACGGACGTCGCGCCAATAGCCAGGCTCACCGTCACGGTGAGCCCGGAGGACGAGGCCAGCGTGCTCGACGGCTCGCTCTCCTACGACCCCGGTGGCCTTGATGCTTACATGTGGACGGTCTCCTCACCGGGCGTGACCTTCACCGCAACCACAGAGGGGCCCTTGCAGTACTACGCGTTCGACAGGCACGTCGAGTACACCGTCGGGCTCACCGTGCTCGACGGCGACGAGGGGAAGACGGCAGAGGTGTCGGTCACCGTGCCCATCAGCTCCATCAGGACGGTCCCGCCGGTCGTCGAGTGGACGCTGCCCGTCGACCCCATCGAGGGCCAGATGGCGGCGTTCTCGGCCCGAGCGACTGACCCGTTCCCGCAGGGCACTTCGATCACGCAGGCCATCGACTACAGGTGGGACTTCGGCGACGGCTCCGCGGTCGGCACCGGCTCCGCGGTCGCCCACTCCTTCGTTGCGCGCACATCCCCATACCTCATCAAGCTCACGGTAAGGGACGAGGACGACGACACGACCGAGCTGTGGACCAACCTCACGGTCGGCAACCTGGCGCCCGTCGTGTCACCGGTACCGCCCATCTTGGTCAGGACTGGCGACAAGGGCGAGACGACGGTGACGGCCACGGACATCACCCCTGGCGGGCTCACGCTGCACCTTGCCGAGGGCTCGCCAGCATGGGCCTCAATCGAGGGCATGAAGCTCGTGGTGAAGCCCGGAAAGGACATCGAGGCCGGTACCTACCTGGTCACCCTCCGGGTCCGCGACGACCTCGATACGGAGACGGAGGTCCTGGCAGCCGTCCTGGTGACGAAGGAGGTCAAGACGGTGGCGGTCACCTGGAACGACCTGCTCCTGGCCATGGTGCTGGTGCTGGTCATCTCCATCGTGGTGGTGCTTCTGGTCGCGAGGCGGCGCGCTCCCCCGGCCGCCGCGACCGAGGCCCCGCCCCTGAGGACGGAGCCGACCCCGGCCCCCTACGAGATGGAGCCTCCACGCATGCGACGCGACCTCCAGTCTGGGTCGTACAGGGTCGAGCCCGAGCGCGTCGCCGTCGAGATGGAGGCCCAGGAGGCACTCGCGCACGAGCCGACGCCCGCAGAGATGTACCCCCCGCCATCGTACGCGGTGGCCAAGCCCCCGGAGACGACCGGCTTCGAGTTCGAGGAGGAGATCGAGGAGGTCCCGGAGACCCCTGCGCCGAAGGCGTACGTCCCGCCCCCGCCTCCCAAGCCTCCTCCCACCCCGCCACCTCGTCAATCCGCCCCTGCCAGGCCTGCGCAGCCACCACAGCAGGGCGCTGCTAGGCCGGCACAGCCGGCGCAGCGACCACCGCAGGCCAAGGCCCCGCCACCGGGGACCGCCCAGGCCACGCAGCAACCGGCCCAGAAGCGATACAGGGGAGCGGGTCCCCCCAGGTAGGCCCATAGCGGCGGGGATACGTTTGCAACGACCGTGACCAGGTAGGCCCCCGTCAGCGGACGGACCATGGGCCCGGGAGCCGTCAACCCTGGCAAGCTCGCACTGGAAGTACAGGGCAGAGATTACACAGGCGCGGTCCTCGTGGGATTGCGGTACCTCCAGGCGACGGGCAGCCAGATACTGGCCCCTCGCCGACTAGAACTCCTCCCAGGCCGGACCGTCTTCGGACGGGGCGGCAGGAGCCGTCGGCGGTGCGCCGATGGGGGCGGGAGCGGGGGCGGGCGTTGGCCGTTGTGCGGGGGCCTTCGGCCCGGAGGGCCGGCGCCGGCGGTACGCGATGGCCCCGACGACCCCGACCCCTATGATGGCCGCGATGAGGAGCAAGAGTACGCCGCTCCCGCCGACCACCACGGCCGCCTTCCTCTCGAGCCTGAAGGTGGTCGTGGCCGTCGCATCGTTGCCTGCCTTGTCCAGCCCCCGGATGGCGATGGTGTGCTCGCCTGTCCCTCCGAGGACGACCTCCACCGTCCTGTCGGCGACTGGGATGGTGGTCCAGTTGCCGCCGTCGAGGCTGAACGTGAGCGCCTTCATACCGCTCGGGTCCTGGGCCGTGAACTCGACCATGATGGCGAACCCGCTCTGGCGGATGACCGCGCCGTCCACGGGCACCCGTATGCGGACCTCGGGGGCGACCAGGTCGATGATGACTGGCACGACGGCGACCTGGGAGACCAGGCCGGCCGCGCTCCTGCACCTGCCGCGGACCTCGTGGTTGCCTTCGGCCGTGCCGGGGGGGACCGTTACAAGCAGAGGTTGAGACCCGTCCGTCGCCAGCCACGGCGCGTCACCGGGTGGGTCCGCGCCGAAGGCCAGCTGCACCTCGAAGGAGCCGTAGTCGTCCGTCGCCTGGGCCTCGACCTCCAGCGGCGACCGGCCGTTGGAGGAGGCACCGGCGAGGAGCGTGAGCCTCAGAACGGGCACCTTCATGGCGTAGTAGATGGAGTCCACGCCCGAGCCGAGGTTGCCTGCGCCGTCCTCGACCTGGATGTAGAGGTAGTGGCGCCCCTCCCAGGCAGCGACCGTCCAGTCGAGGGGGGATGCGAACGGCCGCGGCTCCACCAGGTCGAACCGTCCGTCCTCGGCGAGCCACATCCCTCCCGGGGGAGAGGCGTCCTCGCAGACGACGCTGACGGTCAGATTGGTACGTGTGGCGTACTCTGCCCCCCCTTCGATCGAGACCGTCACTACGGGGGCGACGGTGTCCAGGACGATGGTGTCGTTGACGGGGAGCGAGTATATTCCGCGGAAGTCCTCGAACCTCACCCATACGGTCTTGTTGCCGTCCCCGGACCCCAGTATCCAAAGCTTTTCCCGCTGGTAGTTCTCCCACTCGGTGGTGAACGTGCCATCGGCCGACAGCTGCATCCTCTGCGGCCTGACCTCTGGGGGGCAGTCGATGCGGAGGTTGACGATGGTCTTCGCGGTGTAGGGCGCGCCCTCCTCGATGACCACGAGGCCGATGCGCTTGGGGGCGTAGACCTCGATGGTGTCGCTCACGACCTTGACGTTGCCGGCGAGGTCCGTGAGCCGCATGTGGACGGACCTCGGTCCGTCCCCGTCTGACAGGAGCTCCCACGGTTCCACGACCTTGCCTGTGACGGTCACCGTCGACGTGGGCGGGAAGTCCGGCGCGTTGGAGAGCTCCACCTTCGCGACACCGCGCGTGTCGGAGTACTCGAGGTCCAGCCGGACCGTTGTGGAGGGCGTGTACTCCATGCCTCCGGCGATGGACACGGTGCCCATGGGCGGCACCGCGTCGTAGATGATCGAATCGGTCACGATCCCGCTCAGCAGGCCGTGCGCATCGACGAACCTGACGAAGACGGGCACCTCGCCGTCAAGGCCATCGAGCCTCCAGCTGACCGTGCTGCAGTAGTAGAAGGTCTGCTTGTTGAACATGTCCGGGGCGTTGGAGACCTGTACGTAGGCCACGCCGTAACGGTCCGTCGCGTTGAGCTCGAGGATGACGTCGAGGTCGTTGTGGTACTGCTGGTCACCGAGGATGCGGACACTCCCCACGGGCGGGGTGGTGTCCACGACGACCGTGATCGAGGTCGTGCTCGACCTCCCGGCCGTGTCGTTCGCCCTGACCGCGATGGTGTTCTCGTCCTCCTCGAGCGTGAGGTCGGCCGACCATGCCTCGAGACCCGTGACCGCCGTCCACTTCCCGCCGGACGCTCGGACCTCGACCGAGGTCAGCGGGTCGTGGTACGAGACCTTGAACTTGGTAATGGAGATGCTCGCCTGCTCGCTCTTCACCCCCGGTAGTGAGACGAACGTGCGCAGCTGCAGGTACCGCCCCGCCAGGGCCGGGCCGCCCTCCCCCATCGGGGCCCATGCGGTCCAAGTAATATTGTCCATCGACGTCCTCGCCTCGACATGGATGACCGCGCTCGAGGTATGCGTCGACGTCCACACGGCGCGGACGTCGTCGATGGACGTCAGGTGCCCCAGGTCGTATATGAGCGAGGTCCAGGAGCCGCCCTCCGTCCAAACGTCCGCGTAGTCGACAATCACGCTCGAGGAGTAGTACATGCCCGCATCCGTGGCACCGAACCAGTATATCTCGGGGATGGAGGTCATCGACACGACACCGAGGCTGTCACCGTCCATGAGCAGCTCGCACTGCCGCCTCGCCGCGGAGTAGCTTAGGGCGTAGGTGTGGTAGGCGCCATCGCTCGAGCCGTTGAAGAAGGCGGAGCCGTGCGAGTAGACCCACCAGTCCGGACCCCCGGTCCATACCCAGGTGCCCCAGGTCGCCATGTCGCTCGACATCGGGTCCATGACCCCGCCGCTGAGGCCCCCTCCGGCGCCGTTGTATCCGAGGTATCCGTTCTTCAGCCTGTACTCCGCCCGCCAATCCATGTTGTCCGGCGTGATGCCCCGGATGGACCTTATGAGACCAGTGTTCGAGGTATAGCTCTCCCAGGCCATCGTCAGCTCCCCGCCGACGACGGTGAGGATGCCGGTGTCCCTGACCTTGACCCAGCGCGCGGGGTCCAGCGAGACGCCCGAGAAGTCGTCGGAGAAGTACTTCACGGGCCGCATCACCAGCGAGCCCGACCTCCACTGCATGTTGGAGCCCGGTTGGATGCCAAGCTCGGAGGGGCCCAGGTCCAGAGACTGGACGGGTGCCGTGCAGCATCCCCGGACGGTGATGGAACTGGTCTGGCTCACGCCACCGTCGAGGGGCTCGGTAATCGATATCAAGGGGCCATCCGCGAGGGCGACGTCCGCCAAGGGGATGAGGAGCGAGAGCAGGATAACCATTGCGAGAAGGGCGCGGGTCCATCTCTCGTATGGGTTCATGATGCCTCCGCCTGGAAGCCCCGTCGGGGTCCTGGCCATGAACACATTGGGCGCTTATGCATAATAAGCATTTTGGTGTGGGTTACCGCGTGGGGTCGCTCGGGCCCGATAGCCGAGGGCGTCATGGAAAGCACCAGTGCCGGTGGGGACATCAGCTGTCGAAAGATAAATCCACCTGCACCCCCTGAAGGGGTCCATGGTCCACGGCGCGGGGCACTGCCCTACGGTGTCCGTGCCCATCGGGACGGCGAGCCTGGCCAGGGCGCCTGACATCCTTTCGGTCGTGGAATCGGCCGGCTGGGCCTATGCGCTCACGGACATCGAGCGCCTGATGAGGGTCGACCCCGAGGCCATGCTAGTCGCCACCGCCGGCGGGGTGGCGTCGGACGAGGTCCTTGGCTGCGTATATGCCTCGAGATGGGGTGGGCTCGGGTTCATCGGGCTGCTGCTGGTGCGCCCGGACCTGCGTGGCCAGGGGCTTGGTGGGCGCCTCGCGCGCGAGGGCGTCTCCGCGCTCATCGCGAGGGGCTGCGCCACCGTGGGGCTCGACGCGGTGCCTGAGGCCATCACGCTCTACCGCCGGCTGGGTTTCGTCCCAGACTGGGAATCGTTCCGGATGACCGTCGATACCAGCATCGACGACAGGCCACCCGCATCGTCGAAGGCCCGTGCGGCCACCGACGACGACATGTCCATGGTCCTGGCGATCGACCTCGCCGGTTGGGGCGCGGACAGGTCGAGGCTGCTGCGCGCGCTCCACCGCTCCGGGGCAGGGAGGTTCGCCGTGGCCCCGGTCGAGGGGCCGGTGAGGGCGTTCGGGGTGGTCCGCAGGGGCGTACGTGGATGGCGGATGGGGCCCTGGGTCGCGGAGACCACCGAGGAGGGCGATGATGCCGCGAGGGCGGTCCTCGCCTGGGCGATGGACACCGCGACGCCGGAGCCGATCGCCATGGGCGTCCCCGCCTACAATGGACGTGCCGTCGAGGCGCTCAACCGCATCTACGCCGTCAGGATGAGGTCCTGCACCAGGATGTACCTGGGGGACCCTGGGCCCGCCCGTGCTGCTCCAGGCAGCTGGGCGATAGGCGCTCCCGAGAAGGGTTGAGGGCGACATCAAGCGATGTCGCGTAGGCATGAGACCATGTCACGCGACGCGCACCGTCCTATCAGGTGATGGTGATCATCACATCAAGGACGTCGTCGCGCTCCGGCGAGAAGATGAACATGAACTGCTCCTGGACATCGTGGACCCAGTCGAACCGCGGCTTGTACCGCTTGATGTAGTCCGAGTACGTGTCGTTCGACACGACGCGGACCTTCTCGCCCCGCTTGCGAAGGAACTCGGCGGTCATCAGGATGAACTCGTCGGCCTGTGTCTGTGCGGGGGCCTGCAGGACCTCGCGCCGCTCGATCATGCGCTCCAGGTCCTTCTGGCGGTCGATGTGGTGCCGCAGCCCGGCATCCACGATCACGGTCACGATGGACCCGGGCACCAATGCGAGCTTCTCGACCAGGAGCTCGAGCTGGCGCAGGAGGCCGCCCTCCTTCATCTTGCGCGCCTCCATCGCCACGTTCGCGCCGTCGACGATGTAGTGCACCTTGGATGCCCTGCCAGAGTGGGCCTTCCCTACCGCCGTCTGCTCGAGCGCGGTGCGCTCCACCAGCTTCTCTGGTGCGAGTTCGGGCTCGGCCGCAGGCTTGCGCTTGCGCCCCCGGCCTCCCCTGCGACCCCTGTGGCGCTTCTTCTTGGGCTCCCCCTCCGCGGCCTGGCCGCCCTTGGCGACGGCACGGTCCTGCGAGGCACCCTTGGACGCCCTGGAGGTATCGACCGACTTCGCACGCCTCTTCCGCTCGTCGTGGTCGCGCTGGCGCTGGCGGAGCTTCTCCTTCGCAGCCTCCGTCTCGGGCGGCCACACCTCGTCGATGTATCGCCCCTGCCTCAGGGCCTCGATATCGGTGTACCTCGCCCCCGCGATGGGGGCCGACCAGCCCTTCTTGACGGGCCTCTCCAGGACCTCCATCGGGCCCAGGTGGTAGACCTTGAGAGGCATATCGCCCCGCTTCCCCATCTCGGTGCCGGATGGGAACATGTCGCGGTAGCGGACGTTCCTGTCGATTCGCAGGACGGGCGCGAAGTGCGTGATGGCAGAGGTGGGGGCCTTGCGATAGAAGGCGACGTACCTGACGTCAGCCCCGCTCTGGGTGATTGGGATGGCAAGGACGCGCAGTTGGCGCGCGGCCGCGAAGACCTCCTCGTGCACGGGCACGACGATGACCTCGCGTTCGCCGGAGCTTGGCACAAGCGGGCTAGAGCAAAGGCATGTTATATAGATTGTGGAACCGCCGACGTCCTTTCCAGGGCCCTCGCGCGAATGCAAAGCTTTTTTGCACACGCCCCGCATGGGGGGCGGGCCCCGATGCGCGCTTCCGTGAATGGAGGCGCGCAGCCCGAGGTAGTGCATGGCTGTTTACAGGCCCTTCCGGCTGGAGGACAGGGAGGTCGCCACCCGCCTCATCACCGACGTCTACCGGGAATCGCTCAAGCGGGACGTGAGCAAGTACGTCCGGGAGGAGGTGGCGCGTTTCCTCTCGGAGTTCGACCGCTCCCGCGACCTGTTCCTGGTCGCTGAGGACGGGGGGATGATGGTGGGCACTGTCCTCATGGACCACAACAACCCCTCCCAGGGCGTGTGCAACATGTCGTTCCTGACCGTCGCGCCCGAGCACCGTGGCAAGGGCCACGGGAGGGAGCTCGTGGCCCAGGGCCTGGAGTTCGCCCGCCTTGCGGGCTACAAGTCAGTCGAGCTCACGGTCACCCCCGAGTTCGACTTCGCCCTCAAGATGTACGAGCGGATGGGGTTCAAGCAGGTCGACACCTACCTGTTGCAGGGGTCGAACGTCATCACGCTAGAGCGTTGGCTGTGAACGCCCGGGGGCGCTCAAACCCCCAGCGCCCATTCGCAGGGGCCGAACGGTCCTGTCCAACCCCACAATGGCGACCGCGCCCTCGGACGCGCCTCCCAGGTAGCCTGGGTGCGAGAACACCGACACGACGCGACCCTCGTGCATGCGCACGAAGCCTTCAGGGGAGGGCTGGTGCGACCTCACCAGCAGCCAGAGGCCAGTGCGTGCCATGAAAGCACGCGACGCGGCGATGCCGAACGTCTGGGCCATGCCGCGCCTGCCGTTGAACTCGAACCCCCCGGCCCGCTCCTCGGCGTCGTTCCAGAGCACCTCGATGGCCGTGCCGTCCATCGGCTCCTCCTCCCCCTTGGGGATGGCCGAGAGGTCAGCGAGGGAGCTGGCGGAGCGCGGGATGCCCCCGTGGAGGCAGAGCACGCCGTCCGCCCGGTGGGCAGCGACGGGGAGCTGGGCGAAGACCTCGTGGATGGCGTCCATGACCCGTGTGTCGTGGACTGAGCGCACGGCGTCCTCGAGCCCGTAGCGGGATGCCATGGCGCGCGTCTCGTGGTTGCCGCGCAGGAGGGTCACGGACCTGGGCCGTTCGAGCCGGAGCTTGAGGAGCACGACGAGCGTCTCCAGCTGGCGGTCGCCACGGTCCGCGTAATCACCGAGGGTGACCACGTGCGCATGCCCCTTCGCGAGCGCGCGCCCCACGACCCACTCTGCGGCGCCCAGGTGCCCGTGGATGTCCCCGACCACCATCAGTGCGCGCTCCGGGAGGTGGACGAGCGACGGTTCGCGCGAGAGCGAGCCAGTGCATCGTTCTAGCAGCTCAAGGAGCTGGTCCCTGTCGGTGGCGGTCGCGACCGCCTCCTCGACGAGATCCCCGGCCCTGTCGCGTCCCTCCATCCGAGCCCCCCGTCCGGCTGGTGGGGTCGCCGGTGCCTCAATCCCTCTGGCGGCGTCCGCCGAAGGCCAGGGCCAGCAGTCCGAGCGCGACCAGCGCCGCGGCCGCGCCGAGGCCTGGCCCGTCGTCAGGCTTCTCCTTCTCGGGGACGATGAACGTCAGGGCTGCGATGTCGGACTCGCTCACACCGTCGAAGGCCCTCACCTCGATGTCGTGCCTGCCTTCCAGGAGCCCCTTGGTGGCCATCTCGTAGCTCCAGACGGCCTTGCCGGTGAGATTGACCCAATCGCCTCCGTCCAAGCGGGCCTGGACCCACACTATGTTGTTCTCGTCGTCCTCCACCCTGCCGGTCACACGCAGGATGCTCCCGACCTGCTTCTCGTTCTCGGGGAAGGTGATGGCGACTACTGGTGGGGTGTTGACAGGGTTCACGGTGATGACGAAGCCGATGCGCGCCTCGCCACCCTCCCCGTCCTGGACAGTGACGTTCACCTGGAACATCCCGAAGTCGCGGCTCGTGGGCGTCCCCGTCATGATGCCGGTCTGGGGGTCGATGGTGAGCCACGTGCCGTTGACGGTCATCATCCATTGCAGCTCGTAGGGCTGATTGTCGGGGTCCGAGGCGTTCATGTCGAGCACGAACTCGCGGCCTTCGTAGGCCTCGAGCACGAGCAGCGTCGTGATGACGGGGTTCTGGCTGAGGAGCTCGATCTGGACCTCCGGGGTCTCGAGCTCGTTGCCGGTGGCGTCGCGCGCCCGGAACCTGTACCATAGGAGGTGACCACGGTCGGTCGCGACCGCGACCTCGCCCGAGAATATGTCCCCCACGCGCGTGATCTGGTTCGGCGTCCAGTCCCCGGCGGAGTACTTGATGTCGACGAAGGCCTCGGTGACGCCCAGGTTGTCGCCGATCCTGACCCGGAACACATGGCCCGCGCCATAGTGGATGCGCGGGACGGTGAGGTCGTAGTTGACCACGGGCTTGTCGTTGTCCCGGACGGTCAGCTCGATCTCGGGGCTCAACCAGACGTTCCCGACCTGGTCGGTCGCATTGAACCTCACCACGAGCGGCGAGGTCGCGCCGGTGGGCACCTGGAGCTCGATGAACCACTTGCTGCCAATGGTCGACATGTTGACGGTTATTGTGTCCTGGTCCGGGAACCGGTACTCGAGGCGCACCATCCGGACCCCGCGGTTGTCGGTCGCGGTGCAGTTGAGCCATGAGCGGTCCCCGGTGGTGACCTCGTCAGGCAGGGCGGGCTCGACGGTGGGCGGCAGGTCGTCAACGACCGTCACAATGAGGTCCGCGGAGCGGCCGATGTTGTTCTCCTTGTCGCGCGCGCTCAACTGATAGTAGAGGTTCATGGTCTGGTCCAGCGAAACCGATATCTCGGTTGACCAGACCTTCCCTTCCCGGGCGACGAGGTCGAGCCTGCGCTGCGTGCCCTCCGTCCCGAACCTGTACATTAGCCATACCGTGGTCACATTGATGTTGTCCGAGATCACGGCGGAGACGTTGAGTGTGCGGCCGTTGCCGATGGTCGGGGGAGTGTCGATCCGATCGAAGACGGGCGGGTCCGCATCGGTCACGTTGAGCCTGGTCTCCGCGGAGGCTGTCAGGCCAGCGACGTCGGTGACGGTCAGGGTCACTTTGAACAAGCCAGCGATGTCGACGACTCCCATGGGCTTCTTCCCGTAGAGGAGGAGCTCACCGCTGGGGAGCGAGATCGACCAAGTGAAGTTGGTGATGTAGGTGTTGTCGTCCGACTGGCTACCGTCGAGGGTGAACTGCTTGTGCTGCTTGATCTTGACAATGGGACCGGCGACGGCGGTGGGGTTGTCAAAGTCCACGGGGAACATGAGCGGATAGTGGTCCACCTGGAGACCCGTCAGGGCGTAGGAGATGTTGCTGATGCCGTCCGGGGGGTCATCTGTGTCCTTCAGGAAAGGAACGGGGGCCGAATCTGAGGGGTCGTTGTCCCAGAAGTTCCCCCTGCCGTCCTTGTCCCAGTGCGACGCGCTGGTGGTTGAAACGCCGAGGGACGTCATCCCTATGATGTTGTTTTTCCAGACGTAGACAGTGTACCCAAGGCAGTTCTCGACATGCACACCGACACCGCACTCCTTTATCGTGGTCTCGGTGATGTGCGTGCGGTTCGACCCGACCAGATGGACGCCCTTGGAGCAGTCGCGCACGTAGCACCGCTGGATGACATTTGTGAAGGTCGGCGAGACCTGTGAAACCTCGATGCCGATCTGGTTGCACCGGAAGAATCTGGTGTTGGAAACCATTAGGCCGCCCTGCTCGACCTCGCCCGGCACGTCGAGGATGCGGAGTCCCTTCTTGGTGGTGTCCACGTAGCAGTCCGAGATGCGGTTACCGGCCCCAGTGGCCTGCACAGCGATGCCATGGTCTATGCACTGGATGACGGTCGAGGAGGTCACGGAGCAGCTCGTCGTCCCGCGCAGGAGGTTGATGCCCTCCTTGCAGGACCAGACCTTGGTCCTTCGCACGTTCGAGTTGAGCGCGCTGTCGAACGCGATACCGATGGTCGCCGTCGCGCTCGCACCGGCCCCTGTCACCTCGCAATCCGCTACCTCGGCCCCAGGGCCCACGAGCAAGATGCTGGTCACATCGTACGTGAAGTTGCAGTCGGTCGCCCTCGCATTGATGTCGAGCCGGAGGCCCACCGTCCCGTAGGAGATGCTGCAGTTCCTGAACACCCCGTTCATACCCGAGGACAGCGTGTCCCAGTCGCTCATGCCGGGGGTGGCACTGCCGGAGGAGATGTTGATGCGGTCTGTAGCGAGGCCGTTTGCCTCTATGCGGCCCGTCCCTGCGCAAGTGAGAGAGTAGAATTCAGTGAACCCGACGCTCGTGCCAGGCATGATGCGCAGAACGACGTTGTCCTGCACGACGATGGAGGCCCTGATCATGTAGGGGCTGTTGGCCTTGTCCCAGACCGCGTCCATCGTGATGTCCTGGTCGACATCCGTCGCGGCCGCATCCACGGCGAGCAGGCAGAGGGCCGGGATTGCGATGGCGAGTGCAAGCACGCATAGGAGGACGGATTTGAGGGTGCGCATGGACACTGCCTCTGGAGGGACCTGCTGGCGGATACAAGTCGCAACGGACCTGCGCCTATAAAAGGCCTTCGTGAAGGGGTCTTTGGTAGCGCAACATGCCCCTATGCACGGACAATGCGAGGGAGGTCGATTGACATCTGAACGGACGCACGGGGGCGACAGCCAATGCAAGCCGTGCCGAGCAACAGCTTATCGGTGATCCTGCAACGCAATTTAATATATTTGTTTATATTCTAATGTATTTGCAATCGTCATAAATAGTGTATATTCTGCAACATATTAATTTAGTAAATATATTATTGATATTTGTCATTTACAATAGTTAAATATTAAGAATATATTTATTGTTGTTACTCAATTGAATCCTCTTGATTATCGTTCCCCAATTATAAAATGGAATAAAATATTCTTGAATGGATAAAAATGGCCCTTCGGTGCATTGCTGGAATGATTTAATAATTCCATCTCTATAAAAATGACTCCAACGGATACGGTGCCCAGTCCGTGTATCATGGGTGCGTGCCATCGATGTGGGGTGATGTCTGGCAGAAACGGTCTGGTGCTTCCTTTGTCAATCGTCACGTGAGCATTCTCGGGAGGAAGGTCGAGACGGGTGCGGTGAGTGGATGGTGTAGCCAGACACATGGAATTGGGCCGTAGGGTGAATTCTGGCAGGAGGGGATGCGGGGCGGCCTTCAGGGGGGGTTTTGAGCCGGATTCTATGCTGGCTATGCCGTTCCATGTCGTCTAACTATTGTTAGACGACGTTGGGGCTGCCGCCGCGAGGGGGGGTGGGGGTGCGGACCAAACCCAGCCAGTATTGTAAAAATGACCCCGCAAAGGTTCCGGTCCGATGTGCAGAAAGTCGGAATCCGTCACGGAATCGTCTTTTTGAGGGCTCACCCCTACACGTTTTGGGCCAAAAGCGACCTTTCGTCTGACCCCTTCCCCGGCGGTCGTATCGCAGACCGCGGTTAGGATCATGTCATGATTGAAATGGTAGGGAGAATTTTATTGACTGGTCATTATATAATGTCTTAATATATATATATTATGTATTCTATAATATATAGAATTATATATTGCAGGTTATAATTAATAATGAATTATATAATATGATTACAATAGTAATACCATTACATATGGAGATATTATTATTGGCTAATCTATTTCAATTATCAATAGTATAGTTATATATGATATTCATATCAATATATACATAATTAATAAGAATGACTTAAATGGTATTACTATTGTTAGGAATAAATTCAAATCCGCGGACACGACCTCGGATAGCGTCATGTACAGGGTACGGAGTTGCACAGTCGCCTCTGTAAGGACGAAGGTTTTAATCCGAGGTTCACGTTTCGTGGCTCGGTATGTGACCGTCATGGTGAAATCCAATTCGGATTCCGAGGCCTACGAGATGCTCGGTATGATGCACCACGCGCTGGAGGTGCTTGAGGCCTGTCCCGAGTTTGCCAGGGTAATCCCCGAGGTGCGGTCCAACCTCGTATGCTGCAGGAGGTCGCCCAGGACCTCCATGGATGTCCTGGCCATCGATGGTCGCATCACCTCGGTCGACCACCGGCCCAAGGGGGCCGGCCGGCCTAGGTTCGGCGCCTCGAGCCACATGGCACGTCTGCTCATCGAGCTCCATCGCGTCGACCCATCGGTCCGCGCGGGCATCAACTTCTCCGCAGAGCCTGACATCGTGAGGTGGATGGAGCGGTACGCCAAGCGCAAGCGATGGGTGTTCGGCGTCATCGACCGCTCCAAGGAGCCCCTGGAGGTCCAGGAGGCCGAGGGCGCCTCCATGCCGTGGAAGATGGCGGAGGTCGTGAGAGCGTCGGGTGGCAGGGTGCCCAAGCTCTTCTACGAGACCGGGGCCGTCGGCAAGGAGCCGGTGGCCGTCCTGGTCGGGGAGGACCCGGTCACGGTGGTCGAGGAGGCTTGCGAGCTCGCGAGGAAGTACGTAGGGGGTAGGTGAAGATGGCAGACAAGGTGGGCAAGATAGACCTGGACACGTTCAAGGACATCATCCTCAAGCGGCTTGGTAACCCGGACAGGACGGTCATTGTCCCCCCGATGACCGGCGTCGACGCTGGCGTCGTGGACCTCGAGGACGGGCGCGTCCTCATCATCGCCGAGGACCCGATCTTCATGGTGCCTGGCCAGCCGCTCGAGATGTTCGGATGGTACACCGTCCACATCGGGGCGAGCGACGTCGCGGTCATGGGCGTGGCACCGAGGTACATGACGTACTCGCTGCTCATGCCGCCTGGCACCCCGGACAAGGACCTGCGCACCATCGTGGACGCCATCCACCGCGAGTCGAAGGCGCTGGGCATCGCCATCGTGGGGGGCCACACGGGCTACTACCCTGGCCTCGCATCGCCCATCATCGGAGGCATCACGGTGTTCTCGGTGTGCGATAGGGACGAGTACGTCACGCCCGCGGGCGCGCGACCAGGCGACGACGTGCTGCTCACGAAGGGCCCTGCCATCGAGGCCGTGGGCATCCTCTCGGTCCTCCGCGAGAAGGAGCTCCTCATGAACCACCCCAGACCACTCATCGAGAAGGCCAAGGCCACCTGCATGCAGATGACTGTCGTCAAGGACGCGCTCGTGGCCATGAGGGCGGGCGGCGTCACCGCCATGCACGATGCCACCGAGGGGGGCGTCATCGGCGGGCTTTACGAGATCGCCAATGCCAGCGGGGTCGGCATGGAGGTGGACGAGTCGCTCATGGTGTTCCCTGAGGAGGTCAAGATGGTGGCAGAAGCACTGCGGTTCGACGCTCAGGCGGCCATCGCCGAGGGCACGCTCCTCCTCACGGTCCGGCCTACCCACTCCAAGAAGGTCATCCATGCCCTGGCGAAGGAGGGCATCGAATCCTCGGTGATAGGCAAAGTCACGGGCAACAAGCGGAAGCGCACCATGCGGCGGCTTGATGGACGCATCGAGCGCCTCCACATACCCGAGCAGGACCCGTTCTGGCCCATCTTCTTCGAGTCCCTGAAGTGAGCGGGCCTCCGCCGCCCCCATTCAGGCTCTCCCCCGCGGTAGGGCAAAGGCCGCGGGAGCGACATCCCGACCGGCCCTCTCGGTCAGGACCCCCGATTGGGATTGCCATCGCCCGTCGTTGGACTGTCTGGCCAGGGATGGCTTTCTCGCGCTCACCAGGAATCGCGCTCTCAGGGCAAGACCACCCCTTTCATGGTAGGCCAAATGTTGAAATACGCACCCGTCCTCTTTGGATTGAGGCCCCCTAGGGGTGTGGAGAGATGGCGGAAGAGATCGAGCTCATGGAGTTCTACGGCGCCGAGTGCGACCACTGCAAGATGGTGGCTGGCTTCCTCGACAGGTTGAGGGCCGAGGAGGGCATCGACGTGAAGCGGTACGAGGTCTGGCACAGCTCCCAGAACCAGGGCATCTACTTCAAATACGCGGCTGGCAAGTGCAAGGGAGTGCCTTTCCTAATCAACGCTCGCACCGGTGCGTTCCTCTGCGGGCCGAAGTCCTACGAATCCGTGCTCGGCTGGGCCAAGCCCCCGCAGTGAGCGCCCATCCCACCACCAGGGCTCGCGACAGGGTCACGAAGGTTGTGTCATCCTATGATAGCAGATGAGTATGACCCCCTCAAGGGGAGGATGTTCCAGGTCCTGGACAAGGACGGCGACCTGGTCGGCGAGGACCCGGGCCTGGAGGTCGACCTCCTCAAGGAGATGTACTGGTGGATGCTCTACACCCGCATGGCGGACGAGAAGGCCCTCAAGCTCCAGCGCCAGGGAAGGATGGGCACCTACGCCCCCTCGAAGGGGCAGGAGGCCGCCCAGGTAGGCTCTGCCATCGCCATGCGCAAGGACGACTGGGTATTCCCCGCCTTCCGCGAGCTGGGAGTGTACATGCTGCGCGGGGTCACGCTCGAGCACAACCTCCTCTACTTCATGGGCGATGTCAGGGGCAACATCGTGCCCGAGGGCGTCAACAACCTCCCCATCTACGTCCCCGTCGGCACCCAGATACCCCAGGCCGTCGGTGCGGCCCACGCCATGCGTCTCTCTGGCAAGGGCACGGCCGTGGTCACCTACTTCGGCGACGGCGCCACATCAACGGGGGACTTCCACGAGGGATTGAACATCGCGGGCGTGCTCAAGGCCCCCGTCGTGTTCGTCTGCCAGAACAACCAGTGGGCAATAAGCGTCCCGCGCTCGCGGCAGACGGCCTCCAAGACCATCGCCCAGAAGGCGGTGGCCTACGGTTTCCCTGGCGTGCAGGTCGACGGCAACGACGTGATGGCGATGTACCTGGTCACGAGGGAGGCGCTCGAGCGCGCGAGGTCCGGCGGCGGCCCCACGCTCATCGAGGCGAACACCTACAGGCTTCTCATGCACACCACCGCCGACGACCCCAAGCGCTACCGGACCGAGGCGGAGCTCCAGCAGTGGGAGGCCCGCGACCCCCTGAAGCGCTTCCGTGCCTACCTCGAGCGCCGCGGCATCTGGACCGATGCTTGGCAGAGCGAGCTGGAGGGGAGGGCGACGGCAATGATCAACGAGGCCATCGCGCGCGCGGAGGCGGTGGCCCCCCACGTGCCCGAGGACCTCTTCGCGCACATGTACGCCGAGATGCCCGACGAGCTGCGCGAACAGCTCGAGCAGCTCAGGCGGAGCCTCGACGATAAGGAGGTCGAGGACGACGCCGCCCAAATCCAGGGGGGATTCCCGTGACGCAGATGAACATGGTCGAGGCCCTCAACTCCGCGCTCCACGAGGAGATGGCGCGCGACCCCACCGTGATGGTGCTCGGCGAGGACGTGGGCGTCAACGGCGGCGTGTTCCGCGTAACCGACCGGCTCGTCGAGCGGTTCGGTCCCGACCGCGTCCTGGACACACCCCTCAGCGAGTCCGGCTTCGTGGGCCTGGCGGCGGGCATGGCGCTCTACGGCATGCGACCGGTGGTCGAGCTGCAGTTCGACGGGTTCGTCCCGCCCGCATTCGACCAGGTCTTCTCCCACATCTCCAGGATGCGCAACCGCAGCCAGGGGAGGTTCGGCATGCCCCTGGTCATCCGGTTCCCTTACGGCGGCGGCGTGCGGGCGCTCGAGCACCACGCCGAGAGCATCGAGACGCTTTTCGTGCACACGCCCGGCCTCAAGGTCGTCGTGCCCTCCACCCCGAGGGACGCCAAGGGACTGCTCGCCTCCGCCATCCGGGACCCGGACCCGGTCATCTTCACCGAGCCCAAGCGGCTCTACCGCGCCGCGAAGGAGGAGGTGCCGGACGGGCCCTATGCAGAGCCCATCGGCAAGGCAAGAGTCGCGCGGCAGGGCGACGATGTCACGCTCATCGGCTGGGGCGCGATGGTGCCCCGGATGCTGAAGGCGGCCGAGCTGGTGGCCAGCAAGGGCACCTCCGCCGAGGTCGTCGACCTGCGCACGCTCAAGCCCTACGACGAGGCAACGGTCCACGCGTCCGTGGACAGGACGGGCCGCGCTGTCGTGGTGCAGGAGGCGCCAAGGACGCTGGGCTTCGCGTCAGAGGTCTCGGCACGCATCTCGGAGAAGCTCATGGCCAGCCTGGAGGCGCCAGTGGTCAGGCTCACGGGGTTCGACGTCCCGTTCCCGTACTACAAGATGGAGGCCTGGGCGATGCCGGACGTCGACCGCATCATCAAGGCGATGAGGACGGTGCTGACATGGTGACGGGGTTCAGGTTCCCTGACGTGGGGGAGGGCATAACCGAGGGGCTCATCAAGAAGTGGCACGTGAGAGAGGGCGAAGCGGTCAAGGAGGACCAGGTGCTGGCCGAGGTGGAGACGGACAAGGCCATAGTCGAGATGCCCTCGCCCGTCGCCGGCACCGTGCTGCGCATCATGGTGCCAGAGGACGCGACGGTCAAGGTCGGCCAGGTCATGGTCGCCCTCGGCTCGCCAGGCGAGCCGGTCCCTGACGTGTTCTCCGACAGGGCGGCTCCCACGGTCGCCATCGCCGTCTCGGGACCCGGCACCATCGCGGCAGCTCCAGCGGCCCTGGCGACTGCCGCGCCCGCGACCAGGGTGCAGGCCACGCCCAAGGTCCGCAAGCTGGCCCAGGAGCTCAGGGTGGACATCGCTACCGTCGCGGGCACAGGCCCCGGCGGCCGCGTGACCGAGGAGGACGTCCAGCGCGCCGCGCGGCCCGCTGCCGCGCCGCCCCCACCGCCCCCGCCGAAGCCGTCCGCCGTGAAGCTCAACTACGACTTCTACGGGCACATCGACCACAGGCCCTTCAAGGGGCTGCGCAAGACCATCGCTGACAAGCTGAGCGAATCGTTTCACACGGCCCCCCACGCGACGGCGATGGAGGAGGTCGACGCGACGGCGCTCTGGCAGCATCGCGAGCGACTGAAGGGCCAATCCGGCGAGCACGGGATGCGCAACCTCACGTTCCTCCCGCTCATCACCATGGCGGTGGTCAAGGCGCTGCTGAAGCACCCCACCCTCAACGCCGAGCTCGACGCGGAGAACGAGGACATCGTCGTCAAGAGGTACGTGAACATCGGCATCGCGGTCGACACGCCCGAGGGCCTGATGGTGCCCAACGTCAAGCGCGCCGAGCAGAAGGACATGTGGGCCATCGCCCGCGAGATAGACGAGCTCACCCAGAAGGCGCGCTCGAGGAAGGTCGACCTGGCCGACCTGAGGGGCGGCTCCTTCACAATAACCAACTACGGCTCGGTCGGCGGCATGTTCGGCGTGCCCATCATCAACCCGCCCGAGGCCGCCATCCTGGGCGTGGGCCGCATCCGCGAGGTCCCCAGGGTCGTGGACGGCCAGATTGTCATAAGGAAGGTCGTGGGCCTCTCGGTCTCGTTCGACCACCGCGTCGTGGACGGCGCGGAGGTCGCGGCCTTCATCAACACCCTGAAGGGCCTCCTCGAGGAGCCCTCGCAGCTCACCGGCTGAGCACCCAGCCCGGCGAGGAGTAGCGCGACCTGGCAAGGGTCCTGCCCCGCTCGAGCTCTCCGCGCCCCCACGGCACCGACACCCACTCACGTCCATCTAGCAGCGCGGCCCTGAGCGCGGAGCGCACGTCGTCGAGGCAGCAGCCCAGCTCGTCGCCCACGCCAGTCACCGGGTAGAACCGCGACGGCGTCCCCCGCATGGACGGAGGGCGCCTCCCCGCGAGCAGGACCCTGGCCATGGCGTCCCCCTCGATGTGGTGGAGCAGCGTTCCGTGCTGCTGGACTATGCCGCGCGACCGCCTCTGCGCGCTGCCGGAGACCTTGCGACCGCCCACGAGCACGCTGTTGACGCCCTCGACCCGCGCCTCGAGCCCGAGCGAGCCGAGCGCGCGCACGACGAGGGCGCACACGGCCGCATAGGCGTCCCTGATGCCGCCCCCACCGAGCAGCCCCAGGGGGGCGGTGACGCTATAGGCGAGCTCGGCCCCGTGCGCGTGGTACATCGCGCCCCCGCCGGACATGCGCCGCGTGAGGGCGTACCCATTCGCGCGCGCCTCTTCCATGTCGACCTCGTCCTCGAGGCACTGGAACCGCCCGACGGTGACGGCGTCGCTGGCCCACCCCCACAGCCTGACGGTGGGGGCCGCACCCGCAGCGACCTCGTCGAGGACGACCTCCTCGAGCGCCATGGCCGTCCGTACCTCCTCGAGATCGAACGGCACGAGCTGCCATTTGACGGACGGGCCCGGGCGGAGCACTCGCGACCTCCTCCCCACGGGCACGGGCGTCGACCGTATTAATGCGTTCGGCAGCACCCTGCGAAGGGTTTATCCAACGCATGGCCAATGGGAGGTGGGCGGGCACTGGAGATGGCGAGGCTGCGGCTCGGTGGGGGGCGGAAGCAGGACGAGGACCTCGTCGTGGCAGAGGCCGCTCCGGCCGTACCGCCCCCGCGGGAGGAGCAGAGGCGGACGGCGATGAGGCGCCTCAAGGGCGCGGAGGCCGACCTGCGGCGCCTGGAGCGGAAGGAGCGGAGGTCCGAGCGCAGGATCTCGGCGCGGGACCGCACCGTCGACAGGCGGTTGCACAGGATGGAGGCCGCCCGGAGGTGGCCAGTATGGCCGCTCGTCGCCGTGGTCATCGCCCTCAACGCCGTCGCGTCCGGCCTTGCCGTCAGCCACATGTTCTGGCCGGATGGATGGCTGGGCGGGGGCGTGCTACTCCATCAAGCGGGGCAGTGGGAGTTCGTGGCCTACCTCTTCATCACGTGCGCTGTGGTCTCCGCGGCGTTCATAGCCTACCAACCCCTCGTGGACCTCCATCGCCATCTGCGCCTCGCCATGTCCTGGTACGTCTCGCTGGCCATCATCGCGACGGTGTTCGGCATGCTGATGGCCACGCTCCTCAGACCTGTAGAGGACCTCGAGGTGGACCACGTGGCGGTCGCGTGGACGCTCGCGGGCGTGGCGATGGCCGCGACCGCGGCCGCAGTCGCGCTCTACGTCCTATCGGGGCTCAGGGGGTCGAGGCTCCCGGCCACGAGGTCATATCACATCGCCATGGGCGCGCTCGTCACCGTCATCGCTTGCGCGCTGGTCGTGCTCTCCATCGTCGTCGTACCGGCGGTCGATACGGCGCACGACGAGGGCTTGGACCAATCGGAGCCCGGTCCGACCCCGGGGGAGTGGAACCTCACGATGACCAATGCCGGTCTGGGGCTGGCGATCGCTGGCGCGGTGGGCGTCCTCTTCGCCCTCCCGGCGCTCGCGGGGGCCATGGCGGCGGAGTTCCTGCTGGAGCGGCGCAGGGCCGATGCATACCGGTGAGCTTGGTCACCTCGTTCGGCCCCTCCACCTGAGCGCGGCCACGGCCGCCGTCACGACGCCGGCGAGGAGCGCTGCCGCCGCGAGCTCGAGCGCGAGCGAGCCGCCCTGGCCCGACGCGCCCCCGGTCGACCTGACCTCGATGGGCACATCCGCGGACCTGCCCTCGTTCACGCCGTCCGATGCGACCACCCACATGACGGAATCGCTCTTTGATGGCGTGAAGGTCGCGCGCCAGACGACACCGTCCCGGACCATCGTGGTCGTCCGCTCCCTGGTGTCGTCGCTGGCCGCGATGTGGAGCGTCACGACCTTCGCCCCGAGGTCGTCGTCCACCGATGCGGTGACGACCATAGGCTCACCGGCGAAGACCGGACCGGGCAGCGCCTCTATTATCACGGTCGGCACACTTACGTCGATGGTGAAGATGCCCGATTCGATGACGGAGATGTCGCCGAGCCAGCCAAGCACGCTGAGGCGCAGCGCGCATGACGCCGAGCTCGTCGGCAGGGCCGGCACCTGCCATTCGTGGGCGCCCGAGAGCGGGAGCGCGTCTGCCAGCAGCTGCCAGCTCACGCTCCCGTCCGTCGTGAGCTCGAGCGTGAGCGGCCTGTCGGCCAGGCCCCACGGGTCGTCGATGGTCCACTCGGCCTCGTGGTCGCCTGGCGCGAGCACGTCCCCCTCCGAGGGGGAGAGGAACGCGCCCGTCTTGGGCGCGGGCGGGTCGATGGCGAAGGTGGCGTCGGACGTGTCGCTGGAGGTCTCCCGATCGACGTCGGTGACCGTGACGCGCACGAGCGCCCCCGACGTCTCGGTGCTGGGCACCGTCCACTTGTAGAGGCCCGAGTTGGGCTGCCGCGTCGCTACCGAGGTCCACGACGTGCCGTTGTCGGTGGAGTAGGCGAGCTCGACGGAGGTCTCGTTGAGGTTCCCCGTCGCGACCCAGGTGATGGGGTAGGTCTTGGTCTTCATCCAGTCCTCGCCCCCGTTCGGGGAGGTGACGCGCACCTCGGGCGGGCCGAAGGACCGGTGCGCGTAGCTCACCGCGATTGAGCGGAGCAGCGGGAGCCACTTCGTCTCGTCGTCCGTCGTGAGGTAGGCGCGCACCCTCATGCGGCCGCCGGACTGGTACGGGAACAGCGCCTGGCCGCTCTGCGTGTAGTAGGTGCCCGGTGTGCCGTCCGGTCCCACGAAGTTCCAGACCGTGCCGCCCCGGTTGGTGGCGACCTGGAACCGGACCGACGTCGCGACGGGGAGCTCGGCGTCCCACGAGAGGGCGTTCCAGTGCACCGGCCAAAGGGCGGACGCGTCCAGCGGGGGCGTCGTGTAGGTCCCCTTGCCGTCCGAGTACCACCGCGCATAGCCTAACTGCCAGCTCGAGCCGTTGTAGATGCCGAAGTAGACATGCATGAACGAGCCCTCGACGTAGGTGCAGGCACCCGATGTGCCTTCGTCATCCGGCGCGGTCGAGTTCCCGCGGGGGATGAGGGGGTTCGCGATGTCGCGCGTCCACTTGACCCCGTCGTCGCTCCATGCCATGCCGATCTCGTGGTTGGAGCTCTTCACGCCGGTGTAGAGCATCAGGTACCGGTCGTTGAGCATGAGCACGGAGGGCTGCTCGACGCGCGTCGCCTCCCATCCGATGGAGGGGTCCGTCCGCATGACCGGGTTGGCCAGGTCGCGCGTCCAGATGATGCCGTTGGTCGATGTCGCGTGGCCGATGTGCGTCCCGCCCGCGGCGGCATCGCCGACGTACCACATGTGGTATGTCGTGCCGACCCTGAGGACCCATGGCATCTTGACGTTCGCCGAGTCCCAGGTGCCCGTGGCCCCGACCTTGAAGATGGGGTTGCTCCCGGACTTGCTCCACGAGCCCGCACCGCCTGTCGCCGTGCTGGTCGCGTAGCCTATCTCCCACTTGCTGCCGTCGAAGCCCGCGTACCACATCTTGTATGTTCCGTTCTCGTAGATGACGCAGGGGTACTGGACGCGCTCGTCGTCCCAGGTGGTGGCGCTGCCAGGCAAGAGCACGGGGTTGGAGGCGTACTTGCTCCAGGGGCCCGTGACGGTCGAGCTGGAGGCTTGGGCTATTGTGTACTGGGGTGAGCCACTGCCCTTGTTCGCGCCGTAGAAGATGTAGTAGGCCCCTGCCGAAGGCTCCTTGACGATGGTCGGGTGGGTGAGGTCCTGGTAGTCGTAGTCGCTCCCCGTGCCGATGGTTGGGTTGGACGCCTTCTTGATGGGCCAGGGTTTGAGCTGTGCGAAACCTATCTGATGGTTCGGGGTCCCGCCCCCCGCGTCGCCCTCGTAGTAGAGCAGGAGGCAGTCATCGGCCCACACCGCCGACGGGCTCTCCATCTGGGTCGAGTCCCAGTCCGAGCCGGACAGGTCCAGCTCTATCTTGGGGCTGCGCGCCCACTTAACGCCGTTGCTGGACCACGCGCCACCTATCTTGTACTTCTCGCCGGCCGTGTTGCGCCCGGAGAAGTACATGCAAAACGTCGCCCCGTCGCGGACGACGGCCACGTCCTTGATCTCCTGGCGCCCGAACTCGCCCGAGGGGGCCTTCTGGATGATGGGGTTGGAGGAGGAGAGCGTCCAAGAGATGCCATCAGAGGACGTGGCGAAGCCCACGAGCTCCTCGTTGGCCGTGGCCGCGCCGGATAGGTACATGTAGTACGTCGTGTCGACCTTCAGGACGCACGGGTCACCGATGGTGCTCGAGCCCCAGCCGGAGGACGGTCGGGTGATGACCGGGTTGCTCGCGTACTTGGCCCAGGACGTGCCCGTGGCCGACGTCGCGTAGCAGATGCTGCTCACCCCACCGTTCATGCCCGTGTACCACATCTTGAACGTGCCGTCCTCGAACAGGACGAACGGGTCGCGCACCTCGGACGCGTCAGGCGCCCCGGAGGAGCCCTTGGACAGAACTGGGTTGGACCCGGACTTGGACCATGAGCTCCCGTCTGTCGATGTGGCTAGCCCTATTGCATAGTCATCGCCGGAGTAGCCCACGTAGTACATGTGCCACTTCCCCCTCGCGAACAAGACGCACGGCTCGTAGACCGCCTCGTCGTCGAAGGCGTTGGCCGCGCCCTTCGAGAGCACGGGCCCCCCGCGCCACTTCCAGAGGCTCTCGCGCCCCGCCAGCGTGACGGCCAGGTCGGTGTCGTCCCAGACGGTCGAGTCGAAGTCGCCCTCTTCCAGCTCGACGTCCCACGTGTGCTCGTCCCCGAGCGCTGAAACGGCGAGCGCCACCAGGGCGAGGAGCAGGAGCGGCCATGCGGCGGCCCAAGCGGTCCCATATCGATTGCTCATGTACGATGTCCTCCTTCGTCAAAGGTCGATGCGATGGATGGTGATAGTGAGCCAAGAGGTCCGTCCGGTCGCGCCCTGGACGCGCGGGAGGCCATCGCCCGCCGGCGCGCGATGAGCGCGAGCGCCACCGTCGATAGCGCCTGCAGGAGCAGCGATGGCACCTCGGGGACGGGCACGCTGACGCCCGTCCAGGCCTGGTCGTCGCCAACGTCCCCCTGGGGTGAGGTCCATGAAGGTGTCGCACCGATTGCGGCGCGGTCCACGCGGCCGTCGTTGCGCAGCACGTACAGGTAGGTCCCGTCCGCGGCAGCCGCGACCCATGACGTATCCGTCCCGGAGGACGCCCATGACGACCATGTCGAGGACGTGCCCGCGGACGCGCGCGCGACCGTCCTGTCGGCGCGCAGCGCGTAGACGTGGCCCGAGCCGTCGTAGGCCGCGAGCGAGACCCACGCGTTGCCGTCGCCCGTGTCCCCCTTGGAGGACCATGTGGAGCTGGAGGTCGTCGCGTACGAGGCCACGCCGTCGCGGCGCAGGCCGTAGAGGTAGTCCGCGTCGTCGGCGGTTATCGACATCCAGCTCGAACCGTCGCCCGCGTCGCCGTGGTCGGACCAGGACGACGTGCCCGTCGACGAGCGCCTCACGGTGCCATCGCGGCGCATCGCGTAGAGCCGACCGTCGGTCCCGATGGCGAGGGCGACCCACCCGTCGTCGCCGCCCCCGACGGTGCCGAACGTGGTCCAGGAGGAACCGCCGTCCGCCGACCTGTACACCGTGCCGTTGGCCGATAGCGTCCACTGCGCAGCGCTGTCGGATGCGACGGCGAACGGTCCCCCGGCGGCGGGCATCGCGGGAGTCCCCTGGCCGTATCGGGCCCATCCACGCACCGCGCTGTCGGACGCGTAGGCCCTCCCGTCCTCCGAGACGAGGAACGCGTAGCCGGGCAGCGCGGAGGCCCCCAGCGCGCACGAGGCGTATCCCACGCCCGACGGGAGCGTCGGTGCCCCCTGCCCATACCTCGCCCACCCCCCGACGGCGGAGTCCGCAACGTAGCACTCGCCGTCGGGGCGCGAGACCATCAGGCGGCCTGCAGGCGCGCCCGCGTCCATGCCGACCCAGCCCTCGCTGGTCGGCAGTGCGGGCGTCCCGGAGGCGTAACGCGTCCAGCCGCCGACCGCGGCCGTGCACGCGTAGGCCTCCCCACCGCGGCGCAGGACGTAGACCGTGCCCCTCGCGCCGCCGGTCCCGGCCGCGACCGCCACGTAGTCGGGCGAGCCGGAGGGCAGCGCGGGGGTGCCCTGGCCGAACGCGGTCCAGCCGCGCACCGCGCTGTCGGACACGAAGACCGTGCCATCGCTTCGAAGCAGGTAGACGGTACCGCCGAGGCCCTCGGGGCCCGCAGCGATGTCCACCCACGCGGTCGAGGACGGGAGCACTGGCAAGCCCTGCCCGTAGGCCGTCCAACCGTTGGTCGCGCGGTCGCACACCAGCACCGCGCCGTCCGAGCGCATGACGTATATGTAAGGCGCGAGCGCTGCGCGGCCCGCGGCGAGCGCGACGTAGGCTGCGGACGGGGGTCTCGAGGGCGAGCCCTGGCCGTACTCCGTCCAGCCCGAGACCGCGCCCGTCGTCACCATGACCTTGCCCTTGGACGTGAGCGCGAACACGTAGCCCCGCAGCGTGCCATCGCCGGCGGCGACGTCGACGACGGCCCCCACGTCCGTTGGCCCAGAGCGGATGGTCCAGGTGGCGGCGTCCGGCGAGCTCGCGAAGGTGCCGTTGGCCGCCGTCGCGAAGGGGTCCAGGACCGTCCCCGTCGCCAGGACCTCGAGCGGCACCGCCGCGCCCATGTCGCCCCTGATGAGGCCGTCCGACCAGTCCTTCGAGCCGGTCCAGCCGACGGCGCGGCAGAGGATTGTGACCACGCCCTCGGCGCCGACGACCGAGGCGGGCACGCCGACCTCGAGCCGGGTCCCGTTCACGGCCGCGCCGACCTCGCGTCGCGCGCCCCACTGCCAGTCCGCGGGACCAGCGCCCGTGTGGGCCATCGCCCCCGCGGACCTGACCTCGCCGTCGCGGCCCTCGACGAGCACGCGCACGTCGGCGCCGAACGCCATGCCCTCGGGGCTGTAGCCCGTGTCCGCGTCGCCGTCGACGTCGATGAGGAACTCGACCGAGTCGCGTCCGAGCAGGGGGGGCAGGTCGGGGGGCGGGCCAGGCACGAATGGGCCCCCGCGGGTGGGGTCGTTCCAGTCCGGGATGCCGTCGTTGTCGTCGTCCTGGTCCTTGTCGTCGGGGCCCCTGTCGACGAACGTGGTAGATGGGTCGTCTGGCTGGCCGGCGTCGTTGTCCCAATCGTCATCCCGCGTCGCGTACCCGTCCTCGGAGCCGTCGCCGTCCAGGTCCATGCGCCCGTCGCCGTCCCTGTCCAGCGCACCCTCGGGCCTCGAAGTCGGCAGCACCGGGACGGACAGCCCCGCGAGCATCCCGTCCCTCACGGAGGCGAGCAGGGACAGGTTCGCTTGGCCTACGTGGGCGGCCACCGACGCGAGGTCCGGCAGGCCAGGCGGAGAGAGGGCTCCCTCGGGCAGGACAAAGTCGGCGCTACTGTCCTTGACCTCCGCCACACCGGCCGCGCGCCAGTCGCCGAACGCGCCATCGATGACGATGCCTTCCGGCGGGCGGACGGCGTAGGCGGCGAAGTTCCTGCCTGTGACGGAGACGAGCGCATCCTCGACGATCACTGGGCGGTCCCCAGCAAGCCCGATCGACACGCCCTTCCCGGCCCACGAGACGTCAACATTGCCCGCCAGCTGTATCGCGCGCGAGCCGCCGTCCGGTACCGTCGTCGGTATGCCGTCGATGCGATCGAGCACGATACCCGATGGCACGGGGGACACGCCCGTGACCTCGACGTCGCCCCCGTAGGCATGGAACCGGAGCTGCATCACCAAGACGGGCGCGGTCGGCACGACCTCGACATCCAGCGGGACCTGCTCGACGAGGAGGGAGGGGCGCTTGCCGTCGACGGGCACGTCGGAGGCGTCCGAGCCGCCCCAGGCGTCGATGGCATGCACGAGGGCCGTCGAGCCTGTGCCCAGCGCCCCATCGATGGTCGAGCCGAGCTCCACGCGGCCCGCGCGGGCCGCGACCTCGACCGTCATCCCTGTCGGGGCCCAGCCGTTCCAGTCGTCACGGTCCCTCTGCGCGTCCCCCGCCGAACGATAGCGCGGCTCCCATCTGAGCTGGCTTGCGCTGATGGCCCCCCCGCGACCGGCGACGACCTCCAGGAGCGAGTCCGCGCCGATGCCCCCGAACCTGTAACCCGTGGAGACCAGCCCATCCCCATCCACGAGGACGCGGACGGCGAGCTCGCCCTCCAGTCCGTCTCGCTTGAGTAGCTTGAAGTCCTGGGCGAGCCCAACGAGGGCCGAGAGGCGGCCATCGCGGCTGTCCACCCTCCAGGACACAATGTCGACGGCACGGTCGCCAACGGCGTCGCCGCGGGTGTCCAGGTACTCGGTCGAGTCCTCCCAGTCCTGGAACTCACCGTCGATGGCGATGCCCTCGGAGAACGGCTCCAGCAGGCCAGCGAGGTCGACGAGGAGCGTCGCGACGATGACCATGAACACGACGAACAGGACGATGGCGTTGCGCCTGCGCCTGGCGAGCTGCTCGGCACGGCCCGGCAGTCGGACGCGGCCATTGCCGGGAGCCTTGGCGGGGGAGGCTGTCCCGTTCGTGATGCCACTGCCGTTGGTCATCCCCGTGCCGTTGGTCATCCCGTTGCCATTGGTGAGGCCGTTGCCGTTCGTCATCCCCGTACCGTTGGTCATCCCGTTGCCGTTGGTGAGGCCGTTGCCGTTGGTGAAGCCGGTGCCGTTGGTGAAGCCGTTGCCATTGGTGAAGCCGTTGCCGTTGGTGAAGCCGTTGCCGTTGGTGAAGCCGTTGCCATTGGTGAAGCCGTTGCCATTGGTGAAGCCGTTGCCATTGGTGAAGCCGTTGCCGTTGGTGAAGCCGTTGCCGTTGGTGAAGCCGTTGCCGTTGGTGAACGCCTGCTGGTCCGAGAGGTCACCACCGTTCACATTGGCAGTGCCGTTCGTGAGGCCCCTGCCGTTGACGAGAGGCCTCACCGTCCCTCCAGGGCTCCCGAGGGTTTCCCCTGCCACGGCTGGTCGAGGCCCGTCCTCGAGGGCCTGCAGGATCTCCTCGATCTCCTCCTCCGGCGGACCGGACGGGACCGGTCCCCCCCGCTCCTGGATGGATGCCCCTCCTGTAAGCCTCAGGCTCTCCGACCGAGCCATTGGTCACGCGGTTGAAATAGCTTGCCCCCTTTTTTGGGGGGATGGGATTCCTTGACCAGGAAAATCGAGGCCGCCCCAGGGCGTTCCCAACCCTTATCAGGGACGGTGGGCATCCCCCGTCCGTGCGCTCCGTGGACGCCTCCTTCAAGCGCGTCGAGGACATCGTCGACCGCGCGGCCTTCGACGAGGAGGTCAAGGGCATCCTGGAAGGCTCAGGGGGCCTCTTCACTCAGGAGCTCGCGGCCGCGATGGTGGTGGACCGCCTCGGCCGGGCCGAGTTCAAGGTCCCTCCCCTCTGCAAGGCCCGAGCCGGTGCCACGACGGTGGTGCGTGGGTTCGTGGCACGCTTGGGCCCTGTACGCGAGTTCGAGCGCGAGGGCCTGGCCTCCCGCGTGGCCAACGTGGTGCTCAAGGATTCGACGGGCCAGCTCACGCTGGTGCTCTGGGACGACCATGCCGCCCTGGCCGAGTCCGGGACCCTGCCCGTGGGGGCCTGGGTGAGGGCCGCCAACGTGACCGTGAAGAAGACGGACTACGGCCTCGAGGCCCAGGCGGGAAGGTACTCCACCATCGCCCTCGAGGAGGAGACCGGTGACCTTGAGCGCGACCGCACAGCGGCCCTCGACGTCGAATGGGCCGCGCTGGGCGAGCTCAAGGACGGGGCGCTCGCGAGCGTGCACGGCGAGGTCGTTTCGAAGCGCGGGCCCCGCCGGTTCCGCCGGAGGGACGGCTCGCAGAGCTGGGTGCTGAACCTCACCGTCTTCGACGGCAGCCACATGGCCATCCTCGTGCTCTGGGACGACCTCGCGCAGCGCGCGGGGGGCGTGGAGGCGGGGACCAAGGTCGAGCTGATGCACGGCCTGGTCAAGCTCAACCGCGGCGCCATCGAGGTCCACAGCCGCAGGGAGTCGGTGTTCAGGCAGGCTGGCTGAGCGGACGTCTCGGCCCACGCCCTGGCCAGAGGCCTACATCACCCGCTTGAAGAGATCCCTGTTCGCCCCCACCGGCACCGTCGCGTCGAGCCCTAGCTTGGCCGTCGTGCCGTCCGCGCTCGGGTCGAGGGTGGAGCCCCTCGCGCCCTCGATGACCAGGATGTCCTTGTCGGCCTGGAACCGCGTCGCGAGCGCCCACTCGACCTGCCGGTCGTCGAAGACGTCTATGTCGTCGTCGACGACGACGACGCGCTTGAGCGATGCGTGGCCCGCGAACGCGGCGAGCATCGCGTTCTTGGAGTCGCCCGGGTTGCGGGCCTTGATGGAGACGACCGCGTGCAGCCAGCAGCAGCCACCCTCTGTGAGGCGCACGGCCCTCACGTCCGGCACGACCCCCTTGACGGACCGCAGTATGCCCGGCTCCTTGGGCAGGCCCATCATCATGTAGTGCTCGTAGCCGCCCGGGAGGATTGCGTGGAAGATTGGATCATCGCGGTGGTAGATGCGGTCGAACTCGACCACGGGCTGCTGCCTCTCGGGGTCGATGGTGCCCGTGATGTCCACGAAGGGGCCCTCCTTGGCCGTCTTGCGGGTGAGGCGCCCCTCGAGCACGATCTCGGCCGTCGCGGGGACCATGATGCCGCTCTCGGGAAGCCTCACGACGTCCACGGGCTTTCCGTAACTGGCGCGGCGTATGGCGGAGGCGATGTCGAGCTCGTCATGGTCGAACTCGACCGAGCATGCCGCGGCGATGAGCACGGGCGGGCAGCTGCCTATGGCGACGGCGATGGGCAGGTCCTCCTTGACCGCCTTCGAGTCCTCGTGCATCTTGTACAGATGACGGGGGACGAGGCGCGCCGTGGCCGTGCGCGGGCCCGTCACCATCATTCGGTGGAAGCTGAGGTTGCGGAGGCGCTTCCCATCGTACTCGCGCTCCGCCACGACCACGCCCGCCGTGATGTAGGGCCCTCCGTCGTCCCTGTAGAACGTCGGTACGGGCAGCTTGCGCAAATCGACCTTGGACGTCTCGTTCTCGAGGAGCTCCGACCTGCGCACGACGCGGGGCGGCTGCCCCTTCGAGAGCGCGCCCGCGATGAGCGCCGTGAGCCCGTGCACGTCCGTGCGCAGCGCGCGGGCGATGCGACCGCGCGATGCCCACAGGTTGCCGACGAGGCGCCCGGCCCCCGTGTCCTCGAAGAGCACGGGCGTCTCCGGGTGGTCTTTGAGGTGCCTGGTGACGTCGAGGCAGGGGTCGACCCTCTCCTTTATGACGACGACGTCGTCCATGGACTCCAGGTGGCTCCTGATGGACATGCGAGTAGCCTCCTGCCGCGGGATGGGCCCGGGGATATATGAAGGTGGCCCCGATGGCGCCGGCGCGCGCCGTCATGCGACGCTGGACATGCGGGGGTTGCGCTGCGCACCTCGCCCGCGCTCACGCGAAGCCGACGAGGAGTATGTGGTCGGACGCGCCGACCACCGAGGGGTGGTTGCACGTCCGCAGGAGGACGTCGCTCCACACGGCCCAGCTCGCGCTGTCGCGGGCGCACCTGTCGGTCGCCTCTCGCAGCTGGGCCGAGACGCCCTGCGCGCCCGCGTACTCGATGATCTCTATGCCCTTGCGCGCGAGAAGGTCGACCGCCTCCTCCGCGGTGAAGAAGTAGCAGTCCGTGCCGCCCGTCCCCTCGGGGTTGAGCCGGTCGTTCATGAAAGTCGGCAGGAGGTGGATGTCCTGAGGCCTCTCCGTGATGACCTTGCGCAGGGCACCGAGGTAGGACCACACCGACACGAACACGGGCGCCCGCTCCCGGCACACGCGCGCGAGCTCGGAGGCGGCGCGCTCGCGGTCCTCCCTCTCGGCCAGGTGGCTCAGCGTGCCGCCGAGGCAGATGACGGCGTCGAAGTTGCCCGTCGGGAAGTCCAGGTCGGTGATGTCGCCCTGGACGAAGCCCTTGATGCGCGAGCGCACGTCCTCGGGCAGCTTCGTGACCTCCTCGCGCGCAATGGCGAGCTGCACATCCGAGATGTCGAGCAGCACGACCTCGTAGCCGCGGCGCGCGAGCTCCATCGAGTACCGGCCAGGCCCACAGCCCGCGTCGAGGACGAGGCCCTTCTTGGGCATGTACTTCTCGAGGTAGTGCATGGTGATGGTGTACTCTATGCCATCGTAGGCGGTGGACAGCAGCCGGTCCCACTCGCGCCTCCCGAGGCAGTCGTAGTAGTCCTTCACGCTCTGTCTGGCCATTGCACTACCCCGTGAAGGAGTAGCCCCGGGGCCGATATAAACCCCGACGGTTCGGCTCGCACAGGGAATAATCAGAGGGTCTGGATTGGTAGTAATATTTATTGCCATATATATGGGCGATTGACCAGAAAGCCAGTGAGGGATCAGTCACCCGTCCGGCCGGTCAGGCACGGACGAGGGTCGCCACGTGCCGCGTGAGGGACCTGTGGACCCAGATGGGATGGATGGATTCCAGCGAGAACCGCACGTCCCCGCGCGGGAGCATCTGCGCATCGGGCAGGCAGACGACGAGGCGGCCACCGGGACGGAGGCCTCTCGCGGCCGCGTCGTAGAACCGTGCCAGCACGCTACCGGGCCCCTCGCCTCCAGTCCACGTCGACTTGCCGTAGGGCGGGTCGGTCACGACGGCGTCGAACGGGCCTTCCAGCGCCTCGGGGAAGATGCCCACGTCGCATCGCGTGAGGCGCGCGCGCAGCCCCATGTGCTCGAGGTTGGTGCGCGTGCCGGCCACCATGCGCTGGTCGAGGTCGGAGCCAGCCGCGTCGCAGCCCAAGAGGGCGGATTCGATGAGGATGCCGCCGGTGCCGCAGAAGGGGTCGACCACCCGCGCACCTGGCCCAGCGCGAGAGAGGTTGACCATCGCGCGGGCGTACTTCGGGTGGATGGACACCGGCAGGGAGAAGGGCCGCCGACCTCCTGCCCTCTCGACCATGGCCGAGCGGTCGACCCGGCCGCCGAGGAGCCCTACATGCGCCTGCGCGCACAGCAGCACGCGGACCTCGGCCTCAGGCCGGAACAGGTCGACCCCTACTCTGTGCCGCGCCAGTATGGCAGCGCCCGCCTCCCGCTCGACGGCGCGCCCATCGATGGCCTTGCCGGCCGCTGGCGAGCGCCTTGCCCTCACTCGGAAGGTGCGCGCGCTCCCGAGGTCCACCGAGGCCGCGAGCCCGACGGCCCCCTCGAGGGGGCCGGACATGGCACCGGCCATGACCGAGTGGGCAAGCCCGAGCCTCGCCGCGAGCGCGGAGGGAGCGAGGTCGCCCGCATCGAGGACGAGCGCGAGCTCGTCCCTGAGCACCACGGCGGCGTCCCGCCCCGTGAGGGCGGACGCTGCGGCCACTGCCTCCGCGGCCGCCATCCCGAGCTGCTCTCCCGAGAGCTCCACGAGCAGGTGCACGCGCGGCCATCGCGCAGCGCCCTCAAAAGCCTTGCTACCGGCCCTATGGCCGCGGTCTGGCCTTCGCACCGCCGAACGGCTCGCGCAGCCCCGAGGGGCCACGCCGGAACGCGCCGAAGTCCTCGACCCCCCGCAGGCGCTCGCCATCGAGCACGGGCCCGTCCCTGCAGACGAGGAACTGGCCGCAGGCGCACGCGTCGCAGACGCCGATGCCGCACTTCATGTACCTCTCAAGCGAGGCCTCGAAGGGCACGCCGATCCTCCAGCAGGCGTCCGCGACCTTGCGCATCATCGGCTCGGGCCCGCACGTGTAGACCCGGTCGGGATCGGTCCCCCCCATCATGCCCTCCGCGAGCGCTGACGCGAAGCCGTGGAAGCCCTTGGTGCCGTCGTCGGTCGCGACCTCGACGCGCGCGCATCCGGCCGCGCGCGCGCGCCCCTCGAAGAGGAGCTCGCGAGAGGTGCGCGCTCCGATGGCGACGTGCACCTCGACGCCCGCGGCGACCAGGTCCTCCGCGAGGGCCGCGAGCGGGGCCATCCCGTTCCCGCCCCCGACGAGCAGGCACCGCTCGCCCTTCCTGGCCAATGTGAAGCCGTGGCCCAGGGGCCCCCTGGCGCCGACCATCGCGCCGGGCCCGAGCGCGCGCAGCGCCTCCGTGGCCACGCCGAGGCCCTGCACGGTGATGGCGGCCCTGGGGTGGAGGCGCGAAAATCCCATCGGGACCTCGTCCACGCCTGGAAGCCAGACCATGACGAACTGACCGGGCGTGGCGTCCGGTGACCAGTCGAGCACGAGCGTGGTCTGGGCGGGGGTCTCCGCCATGACCTCGATGACCCTGACGGCCCGGGACCTCATCTGCGGCCCTCCAGCAGCGCGCCCTGCACCTCCGACACGGAGGCGTGCCCGTGGGCGGAGAGCCAAGCGCGCAACCCGTCCGCGATGGACCGGAAGACCGAGGGCCCCGAGCGCCACACCGCGGTGCCGACCTCGACAGCGGTCGCGCCCGCCATCAGGAACTCGAGCGCGTCCTCGGCGGTGGCGACCCCCCCCGCGCCCACGACTGGTAGCTTGACGGCCCTGGCCGCCTCGTTGACGCACCTCACGGCCACCGGCCGGAGCGCGCTGCCCGACAGGCCCCCGTAGCCGTTCGCGAGGGCGGCCGTCCGGAACTCCAGGTCGACGACCATCGCCCTCAGCGTGTTGATGGCCACGATGCCGGACGCCCCGCCGCGCTCCGCCGCCCGCGCGAGCGCCATGAAGTCGTGGGTGAGGGGCGTGAGCTTGGCGAGCACGGGCCGGTCGACCCTCCGCACGACCTCGCGAACCACATGCTCCAGCATCTCGGGATCGGAGCCGATCTCCGTCCCCAGGCCCTTGGCGTGAGGGCAGGAGAGGTTGAGCTCGAAGGCGTCCGCCCACCGTTCGAGGCGCCCCGCCACCGCGGCGTACTCCTCGGCCGACGCGCCGAACACGGAGACCACGACGGGCCGCTCGGTGCGCGCGCGCAGCCAGGCGAGCTCCTCCCCGAACGCGTCAGCGCCCGGGTTGGGCAGGCCCATCGCGTTGACGAGCGAGCCGTCGAGCTCGACGATGGTGGGGTTGGGATGGCCCTCCCTCGGCTCCAGGCAGATGGACTTGGTGACCACGCCCCCCGCCCCGCCCTCGAGGGCGGACAGCATCGAGGGCCCGGTCTCGCCAAGGATGCCAGAGGCGAGCAGCAGGGGGACCTCCAGCCGCATGCCGCAGAGCACCGTCGAGAGGTCCACGCCCGCCATCGGGGGGTGAAGGGGGAGGGGGATTTAAATAGGCTTGGCCCCCAATGCCCGGTGTCTTCGACCATGCTGGCCTGCCCCAGGCGGACGCACCCGGCTGGGCGGTCCGATTCCCACGGGATATTATCAATGCACAACACTCGCGTGAGAAGCTTGATAAGCGGGATGGGGCAATCGCTTCGACTGGCGTCCAGCCCTGGCAGGGAGCCCAGGGCATGGAGGGTCGGCCTTGAGGATCGGATACGGCAGCAAGACGCTCGCCATCGTGCTCGTGCTGGGCTTCGTCTCGACGGCCCTGCTGAGCTGGGCGGTCGTCAACCAGGCCGAGAACACCCTCTACCGCGACGTCGAGGACAAGCTCAAGGGAGTGCTCGACAGCAAGGAGGCCGAGCTCAACTTGTGGATGCACTCCCACCTAGACGCGCTCGGCCTGGTGACCTACAACCCCTCCCTGCCTGCCGACGCCCAGGCCATCGTCGACGCCTCCATGGGAGGCCCTGCCGCCCCCGAGGCCAGGTCGCGGGTCTCGGCATTGATGGGCGCACTTACCGACCCCACCTTGCACCCCTGCGACCCCCTGCTGCTGGAGGCCGCCACCGGGCGCATCGTCCTCTGCACGACGCACCAATCGTGGGAGGGGAAGGGCCTCCTGAACGTCACGCAGATCGAGCTGGCCGTCAACGGGCCCCGCACCCTGTACCTCCCCAACTCCAGCTGGGACCTCGAGCCCCGCCTCATGGCCGCGACGCCCGTGCGCGACTCTACGATGGGCATAGTGGCCATCCTGGCCATCGTGAGCGGCAGCGAGGAGATATCCCGCGTGCTGGAGAGACCGCGCGGCCTCGGCGACACCGCCGGCATCTTCCTGGTGGGCCCGGACGGGAGGCTGCTCACGAACGCCCCCGGCGGGCACGGCCCCGGCGACACCACGGCGTCGGAGGGCGCGGCGGTCGCACTTGGCGGGATCTCCGGTGCGAAGCAGTACAGGGGCTCGTCCGGGAACAGGGCCCTCGGGGCGTACGCGCCCGTCGGGCTCCTGGACGCCGCGATCGTGGTCGAGGTCGACTATGACGACGCCCTGCAGCCGATGGTCTTCATCCGCCTCGCGGCCGCCACGGCGGGCACCATCATCGCGATGGCGCTCATCATCATCTCGTTCGTCCTGACGCGGGCGCTCACCCGGGACCTCGAGAACCTGGTCTCCTGGTCCACCGAGATCGGCCACGGGAACTGGGAGGCCCGCCTCGAGCTCGGGGGGACGGCCGAGGCGCAGGACATGGAGAAGGCCTTCCGGCAGATGGTCCGCGACTTGCAGAAGCAGCAGGCGCAGCTGCGCTCGGCCGAGCGCCGGTACGCCAACCTGTTCAGGAGCAGCCTGGACCCGGTCTTCACGGCCCGGCCCGACGGCCTCATAACCGAGCTCAACGCAGCGGGCGAGCGCGTGCTGGGCATACCCAGGCAGCCCGACGGCACCTACGGCAGGACGCTGTGGGAGCTCTTCGGCGAGGAGAGCGAGCACAAGGAGTTCGCGAGCAGGCTCGACCGCGAGGGCGCCGTCGCGGGCTTCGAGGCGGGGCTGGTGCTGCCATCGGGCAGGCAGCTGTTCGCGCTTCTCAGCGCGTCGCGCAGGTACGACGACGCCGGCCGGCTCACGAACCTGCAAGGCGTCGTGCACGACATCACCGACCGCAAGCGGTTCGAGGGCGCGCTCATCGATGCCAAGAACCAGGCGGAGTTCTACTGCGACATCATGTCCCACGACCTCAACAACGCCATCCAGGGCCTGGGCGGCTACCTGGAGCTGGCGTCGCTCGCGCGCGACGTCGACGACTTCAACGAGTTCCTGCCCGCCGCCCAGGAGCAGCTCGACCGGGCCTCGGTGCTCTTGCGCAACGTCCGCAGGCTGTCGCGCATGGGGAGCAGGGTCGTGGAGATGCGGCCCATCGACGTGCGCCTTGTCCTGGACAGGTGCGTGAAGGCGGTCACCCGCGCGCACGCGCCCAAGTCGGTCAGGTTCGACCTGGACCTGCCGGACGGGCACATCGTCGTGCTGGGCGAGGAGTTCCTCGACGACGTGTTCATGAACCTGCTCGACAACGCGGTCAAGTACGACAAGCACGAGCTGAAGGTCGTCGAGATCGAGGCCGACAGGATGGACGCCCCCGACGGTGCGCGGTGGCAGTTCCGGTTCAAGGACCGCGGCGCGGGCATCGCGGACCGCGACAAGAAGAGCATCTTCGGCCGGTTCGAGCGTCGCGCGCTCAGCGAGTACGGCACTGGCCTCGGCCTGTCCATAGTCCTCAAGGCGGCGGAGCGGTGCGGCGGCAGGGCGTGGGTCGAGGACAGGGTGCAGGGCGACCACACCCAGGGCGCGTGCTTCGTCGTCGAGCTCGTCGAGGCCCCGCCCGTCACGGCGCCCGTGGGCCTCGTCGACGAGCTCTCCTCGGAGCTGGTACGGGCCATCGGCCCCAGCGAGGGGGCGGCATCGCCAGGCGAGGGGCGCCAATCGGGAGAACCTATTTAGGGTCCCCGGCCGCTTGCACCCCGGGGCCGCCGCGCGCGGCGCGCGGCCGCCCTGATAGGAGGCCATCTCATGACAAAGGGGCCGCAGGCGGCGCGAGTTGGGCGCATCTTCAAGAGCCTGGACGAGGAAGTCGACGCCATCTACATCAGGAACAGCACCGAGCCCATCGTGGACGCGACGTTCTTCTACGTCACGGGCATCCGCTCGGGCCTGTTCGAGTCCTCGACGGCCATCCTCTACCCCGACAGGGACATGGAGGTCACCGTCCCGCCGCTCGAGCTCACATCGGCCCAGGGCTACGGGCTCAACATCACCGTCGTCGAGCGCCGCGCTGACATCACCGACCACCTCAAGAGGCTCATGAGGGGGGCGAGGAGGGTCGGCGTCAACGCACCAGAGGTGAGCTACCAAGCCATCATGGAGCTGCAGAAGGCGCTGCCCAAGGTGAAGCTGGTGGACGTGTCCAAGGCCGTCCAGCGCGCGAGGCTCGTCAAGGACGAGGCAGAGCTCAAGTGCATCCGGAAGGCCTGCGCCGTCGCCTCCCGCGTGGCCAAGGAGATACCCGACCTCCTCGCCGAGGGCGTCTCGGAGTCGGAGATGGCGGCCGAGATCAATCTGAGGATGCAGCGGTACGGCGCCGCGGGCCCGTCCTTCCAGACCATATCGAGCTTCGGTCCCAACACGGCCGAGCCGCACTACACGGTCGGCAAGCGCAAGCTCAAGGAGGGCCAGTTCGCGCTCTTCGACTATGGCGCGCGCGTCGAGCGCTACGTGTCCGACATCACGCGCACCTACGCTTGCGGGCGGCCCACGAAGGAGATGCGGCGCATGTACGACGTCGTGCTCGAGGCGCAGCGCATCGGATTGCGCATGGCGGTCGCGGGCGGGAACGGGCGGGAGCTGCACAAGGCCGTGGACGACTACATCAACTCGACACCCTACAAGGGGAAGTTCATCCACTCCACCGGCCACAGCATAGGCCTGAGTGTGCACGACGGCAGCGTGCTGCACACCATCGTCGACCAGCCGCTGGAGGACGGCATGGTGTTCACCATCGAGCCTGGCGTCTACGTGCCCAAGTACGGCGGCGTGCGCATCGAGGACGATGTCGTCGTCAGGAAGGCGAAGTGCGAGATCCTCACGAAGGCGCCCAGGGACGAGCTCATCTACGTCTGATGCCGCTGCGGCCGCGGGACTTTGAAGACGACCGCTTGACCGGACGGTCCAGAGCGCGCGTTGCCCAGGCCCCCTGTCCCTGGCCCTCGTCTATGCCCACGGAGACCTCGGTGACGTTGGAGCCGACCTCGAGCCTCCGAAGCAGCTCCTCCAGGAACCACTCGGAGAGCCGCTCGGCCGTGCACGCGGTCACCGGCAGGAGGAGCACGTCCTCCCTGGGCAGCGAGTACCGCTTGTCGACGATGCGGACTTTGTAGTTGGGACCCGCCTCCTCGACCTTGACGTCGGGGTGCCTCGCGGGTATCAGCACGTGGTGGTCCAGCACCTCGCAGACCTCCCTCATGGCGCGCTTGACCTCGCCGAAGTCCAGCATGAGTTCCATCGGCCCCGCGGCCTCGCCGCGGAACCTCGCGCTCGCGGCGTAGGTGTGGCCGTGCAGCCGGCCGCACTTGGGGTGATGCGGGATGATGTGGCAGGAGGCGAACCGGGCGCCCACCGCCCAGCCGTCGATAGCTATCTCCATGGGGCCTCAATGGCCCGCGAGCGGATATGAAGGTTTGCCACCGTCCCCCGGGGAGGCGGAAGACAGCGGGGAGCGGCGGGCTGGCGAGGGCAGCGCCGGACTGGCAGGCACGGATGCGGGTCATGCCCCGTTCCAGGGCGGACGGGCACCAGGGAGCGGTGGTCCCTGGTGGACGGATGGGCAAGGTTTATGTCATCGGCCCCCAATCGACGGTGGGGTCGGCGATTGGCATTGTCCGCCTGGGGTTGGATCGGCCTGACCGTGGTCCTGGTCTATGCCACGGCCACGGTGCTGGCCTCCATCCGTCGCGTGCCGTCGGGCCGCATCGGCGTGCGGATGGGCCCGGGCGAGCGGAAGGAGGTCCTGCCCGAGGGGTTCCACCTCGTCCAACCCTTCGGCACCAAGGTCGTCTACATCCCCCGCGGGCCAGAGCGCATCATGGGCGACGTCCGCGATGTCGTGACCAAGGACGGGTGGCGCGTGACGGCGGTGCTCCAGCTCAGCGCGGTGGTGTTCGACGAGCGCGCGGCCGCGCTCTCCACCGAGGACTGGCGCCGCGAGGCCCTCAAGGCATCGCTCGCAGCCGTCCGCCTCCTCCTCGAGCGCAGCGACGCATCCGACCTGCGCCCGAGCCCGAACGCGCTTGACGAGGGGGCCAGGGACGAGACCGAGCACCTCCTGAGCCCCTTCGGCACGAAGGTCGAGTGGCTGCGCGTCACCGTGAAGTGGTCGGCGGCCATCCCGCCCGTGCGGACGCCCGCCTCGGAATCGCTACGGTACGAGATAGGCGCGTGAGCGCAGCGCGCGGAAGATGTACAGATATGGGATGCGGGGGAGTGCCGCATCATGCAGGCGCTAGCGCGCGCTCATCATGGTTTCGCGGGCGCGAAGGGTTTTGTCGTACGGGTACGACAAACGATTGGAATCGTCAGGCCAGGAAGCCCTCCAGGGGGACAAGTTTTTTATCTGTGACGCGCATATGCGAACTGCGCGTCATGCGCGCGGCGACGTGCCGCGTGCGCGCGCACCCGGGGGGTAACGTGCCTTGGAGAGCATCCGGATGACCTCGCCCTCGCGCGAGGTCGGCAAGCGCCCATTATGGGCCCCAGGCCCCTCGCCCCCCGGACGGTGGCGGGGGGGTCGGCGATGATCGACAGCCAGAAGATGCTGCAGTTCGACTCCAGCAGGGCGCTCACGTTCGACTTCCGCCGCGCGCTGTCGTTCTCCTTCGACCGCACACTGCTCTTCAGCGCCCAGAGGGAGCTGGGGTTCGACCAGACACGCACCCTCGGCTTCGGGAGGAAGGGCCCGATCTTCCGGGGGCTCGTGTGCCCCAAGTGCCAGAACCTCGTGATGATCATCGAGGAGAATTGCCCGGAGTGCGGCACCAAGGTCCAGGACCTCTCCATCAAGTCATATGGGAAGACCTCCACGACCGCGCAGGGCATGGCGCCGAGGGCGTCGATGCAGTCAAGGCAGACCGCCCCGCAGCCCGCGCCCCAGTATCCGCAACCAGCACCGCCAAGGCCCGCCCCGAGGGCGCAGCCACCGCCTAGGGCGGCCCAACCGCAGCCGCCGCGCCAGCCACAGATGCAGCAGCCGTCCTCGATGCGACCGCCCGCGCAGGTCGTCTGCCCCAACTGCGCGCTGCAGCTCAACTCGCAGACCGTATACTGCCCCAGGTGCGGCGTGAACATCCAGCAATGGCGGCAGTACCTCACGCAGATGGCCCAGATGAGGGAGGGCACCCAGATGCCACCACCGAGGAGGTAGAAGGCGATGCAGATCGAGTCCATTCAAGAGCTGAGACCCAGAGGTAATGAGGTGATCGTATGATCGCGTTTCTAGGTGTGAGCGTCTATGTGCTTATCGCCATCGTGGCAGGCATACTGCTGATGATATTCGCCTTCCTCGGGGCCGACATGGGCGGGGATGGCGCTGGTGACTTCAGCATGGGGGACGGCGCGAGCGGTCCCGACCACTTCGACGCGGGCCATGGCGACTTCAGCGGTGCCCACCTGTCGCCACTGAGCATGCCGCTTGTCCTCGCGTTCCTGACCTCCTTCGGCTCGCTGGGAGCGCTCTTCGAGGCGATGGACGTCAACGTGTACCTCACACCCTCGGTCTCCGCTGCCATCTCCATCGTCCTCGCCATAGTGATGTACGTCATCATGGACAAGGTATTCTATCAGACACAGGCGTCTAGCAAGGTCGAGACGCATAAGCTCCTGGGGGCGGACGGTACCGTCACCATCCCGATAACGCCTGGTCAGCAAGGCCAGGTGATGATAATCACCGAGGCGCGGGGCCGGTCGTTGTTCCCCGCCGTCTCGTCCGAGCAACTCCACGCAGATGTCGCCGTCGTGGTGGACGGCTTCGCTGGGAATGCTCTCGTCGTGAAGAGGAAGAGGATAGGAGGTAATTGAATGGCAATGGCAGTGATATGGGTGCTGGTAGCGATACTGATGATCATCCTGGCGATTGTCGCTCCCATCTCCATCTACGCGAACCGCTACAAGAAGGTCCCGCCTGACAAGGCGATGGTTGTCTACGGTCGGAGCAGGGCTGGTGGCCAGAGAGGTTACGAGGTCATCACCGGCGGTGGCAAGTTCATCGTCCCCATCGTCGAGTCGTACGAGTACCTGCCCCTGGACGTGCGCACACTGGACATCAACGTCGACGAGATCGTCACCGACGTCAGGCAGTCCGGTGCCAAGATGAACATACGGTCCGTGGCGCAGATAAAGATCTCCTCCAAGGACGCCGAGCTCAAGACGGCGGCCGAGCATCTGCTGCACAAGTCGGACCCCGAGATCAACGAGATAGCCATGAAGACCCTCGAGGGCCACGTCCGTGGTGTGTGCGCCACGATGACGATCGAGTCCATCAACTCGGACCGGTCCGAGATCAGCCAAAAGATCCAGAACATGGCGGCCCAGGACCTCATGAACATGGGCATCGAGATACGGTCGTTCGTCATCAAGGAGATCGAGGACGTCCACGGCTACCTGGACGCGCTGGGCGTCAAGAAGACCGAGGAGGTCAAGAGGGACGCGAGGATCGGCAAGGCCAACGCCAACAGGGAGGCGACCATCGCCGAGGCGCGCGCGGCCCAGGAGGCCGAGAAGGCCAACGCGGAGGCCGAGGCCCAGGTGGCCATATACCACAGGGACCGCGACATCACCCGGCAGAACGCCGAGTCCGAGGTCGAGAAGCAGCGCGCCAACAAGGAAATCGCCTTCGCGCTGCAGGACGCCAAGCGGTCCCAGGAGCTCATCGTCGAGAAGCGTACAATCGACCTGCGCGAGAAGGAGAAGCAGATCGAGGTCTTCAACGCAGAGGTCAAGAGGATGGAGCAGGAGCAGCGCGGCACCCAGATCATCCCCGCGGTGGCCAGGGCCGATTCCGTGGCCGCGGAGGCGGACGGGCGCAAGCGCGCGGAGATCACCATCGCCGAGGGCGAGCGGCAGCGCCTCATCCTGACCGGAGAGGGCGAGTCGCAGCAGCTGTCCCTGGTGGCCCACGGCCAGGCCGACAAGATACGGCTGGAGGGCACGGCCGAGGCCGACATCATCCGCCTCAAGGGGCTGGCTGAAGGAGAGGCCATCAAGGCCAAGGGCCTCGCGGAGGCCATGGCGATGGAGGCCAAGGCCGAGGCGTGGAGGAAGTACGGCGAGGCCGCCGTCGCGAACCTCATCATCGACGCCCTGCCCAAGATCGCCCACGAGGTGTCCATCCCGCTCCAGAACACCGAGAAGATCATCGTCATGGGCAACGAGGGCCACGCGGGCATCGTCGGGAGGTCGGTCGATATCCTGGCGCAGCTGCCCACCCTCGTGAAGGGCCTGACCGGCCGCGGCGTGCTGGAGCTGCTCGGGGACCTGTCCCAGGCGTCCGGGAAGGGGCTGCCGACGGTCCCGCCCACGCCCCCGCCGAAGGAGACCTCGAAGGGGAAGTGACCCCCTGACCCCAGGGACACCAAGGCAGGTCGACGCCATGGGCACTGAGAGGACCGACGGGCCCGAGGACGCCGGGGATGCCGCCGGCGGCGGCGGCGACACTGGCGAGGAGGCCAAGGCAAAGACGGGCCTCGCGGTCACCGCCAGGATACTGCCGGAGAACCGCAGGGTCTACGAGCTCCTGGTCACCGCGAGCCAGGGGCAGGGCATGACGGCCGAGGACGTCAACACCACCCTCATCAACGTGGGGCTGGTGACCTGGGTGAAGCGCATCTCGGAGGACGTGGAGGCCCTCGAGCGCTCCTCGGAGGGCAAGGGGGGCCCGTAGGGCCCCTCCCCTCCACCGGCTCGACCGCCTGTCCCGATTGTCACCCCTATTCTAGGATAGGGTTCACCATGTCACGGCGTGCACTACGTCAAGCGCCGTAGCTTGGGCCTTGCTCACCGCAGGTTGCAGAGAGGGGGGTCAAGGGAGGTTTCCGAGGATGGCTGGTACTACGCAATGGGAGGAGCGGGCGACGTCATCCGTGAGCGCTCGAATCCATGGAGGTCCGTCGACCCGGTCGTGGATAGGGTGAATATAAAGATATTGCGTGCTGCGCGCGGCAAGGGTTAAATACATCCCATGCGAATACGTCACTCACCTCCGGGGAGGGCAATACATGAGCTTGAAGAGGAGTATAGCCATAGGAATAACCGCAATAATGGTGCTGGCCGCGATCGCCTCGTGCGTGGGCCCTGCGCTCGCGCAAGGGGGGGACGACGACGTCTTGAACATAGCCATACAGCAGGACACGCCGAACTTCAACTACATGGACCTGGCTTCGAACTCCGTGTGGAAGAAGTACGTTTTAGGCGCTTGGGTCTTCGAGGCCATGACGGTCACGGACCCTGAGGGCAACCTGTTCCCGCTGCTCGCCAAGGATTGGGTGTTCGACGAGCCGACGCTCACCGTCACGGTCGAGCTGCGCTCGGGCGTCAAGTTCCACGATGGCGTGGTCATGACGGCGGACGACGTCGTGTTCAGCTACATGGCCAACAGGGACGGCACGACCTACTCCTCGTTCATCATCGACATCTTCGACGCCGACGGCGACGGCCAGTGCTCGGCGGACGAGGTCGATGGCGCCATTGACTCCAACAGCGATGGCAAGTTCGAGGGCATAACGAAGGTCGACGATACCCACGTCAAGTTCGTGATGGCCAAGCCCTACGGCCAGTTCTTCCTGCAGGGCCTCGGCGTGCCCGTGCTGCCAGAGCACATCTGGGCAGACCACCTCACCGCCGAGGGCACCATCGACGTGCTTTGGAACACCGACGAGAAGGCGACCATCGGCACTGGGGCCTTCAAGTACGACTCCGGCGTGAGGAACGTGTTCCGCAAGCTCGTGAAGTTCGAGGACTACTGGGGAAAGACCGAGCTATCGCCCTCCGGCCACCACCTCTACCCGCAGGAGGTCGACACGATCTACCTCAAGATCTACTCCTCGCTCGACACGGCCATCCTGGCCCTGAAGAGCGGGCAGGTCGAGCACATCCCGTGGACGGTGACGCCCGGCTACGTGCCCGACCTCATCGCCAACCCCGAGACGGACATCCAGAGCATCTCCGACAACGGCTACTTCTACCTGGCCTTCAACATGAAGCGCGAGCCGATGAACTACATCGGCTTCAGGCAGGCCGTGTCGCACTGCATCGACAAGAGGATCATAACCGACCGCTACATGGGAGGCTTCGGCCAGCCCGGCGACTCCTCCGAGCCCCCATTCTGGCAGGACTGGTACAACTCCTCGGTCCCGAGGTTCGCATATGACGTCGCGTCGGCCAGGGTGAAGCTCGAGGATGCCGGCTTCACCGGCATCGGCACCGCCCTCAAGACCCCTGACGGCAAGGCGGTACCGCCGCTGGTCCTGCTCACGCCTCCCGCGGACTACGACCCGGTGCGCATCAAGGCCGGCGAGATGATAGCCAAGAACCTAAGGAGCCTGGGCATCGACGTCGTCGCGAAGCCCGTCGACTTCGACACGCTCGTGGCGAAGATGAACGCCTTCGATTACGACATGCTCATCATCGGCTGGTCGCTCTCCCAGGACCCCGTCGGCAACGTGTTCGACATACTGGGCCCGCTCGCCAGCCAGAACTACTTCGGCTTCTGGAGCCTCGTCAACAACAACAACCCCTGGTACAAGGACCTGGGCGGGGTCTCCACGAAGGCCGACTCCCAGACCCAGGCCCTCGCGGACAAGGTCAAGGAGTTGCAGGACCTCGCGAAGGCCAGCTTCGACCTCGAGGTCCAGATAAAGTACACCAAGTGGGGGCAGGGCGTCATCGCAGAGGCCCTGCCCTGCAACGTCTTGTACTACAGGGTCAACAACTACGCGATATCGACGAGATGGACCGGATGGACGCCCTACCTCGGCGAGCTGTTCCACATCTACTCCGTCAGCGAGCTGCGGAGAGGCACGGCCCCACCGCCAGCGGGCGAGCTCACGGCCATCCTCAACGTCCCTGACAAGCTGGCCGTCGGCACGGACACGGACGCCTACGTATCCGTCATCGACGAAGCTGGCATGCCGGTCGAGGGTGCCACGGTGACCCTCACGGGCATCGGGGTCACGTTCCCGACCGCATCCGGGACGACTGACGCTACGGGCGTGTTCAAGTTCAAGGTGAACGGTGGCGCGGACGCTTACGTCACCATCAACGCCGAGGCCGTCAAGGGCACGGCGCAGTTCGAGACATCCAAGATCGTGAGCGTCGTGGGCGGCGTGCCCCCGTCGCTCTTCGTGACCGCCAAGCCGGACAAGCTCTACCTGCTACCTGGCGAGAACACCGACGTGTACGTCAAGGTGACGGACAAGGCGGGCGTGGGCGTCTCGGGCGTCGAGGTCGCGCTCGACGAGAACCTGATGGGCTACGGCTCCATCAACGACGCGACAATCAACACGGACGGGACCGGCACGGCGAAGTTCACCTGGACCGCCCCGGCCGCCGCCGTGCTCAACAAGAACATCGAGGTCCGCCTCGAGTTCACGGTGACCCCGACGGGCGGCTACAAGGTCGACAGGATCAGCACCGTGACCCAGTTCGTCGTCCTCAAGAACACGAGCCCCAGCCAGTGGCACTTCGTCAAGGTGGTCGGAGCGACGCAGTACGCCTGCAACTTGACGAACAAGAGCACCGACGTGACCGTCATGGCCGTGGACGCCACGGGCGCACCCATCTCTGGGGAGCCCATCGGCGTGACGTACTCGAACCCGGCGGCCCTCGCGAGCCCGGTCACAACCGTGACCACGAACGCAACGGGCCACGCGGTCGTGACCATCACGTTCGCGGACGGTATCGACACGAACTCGACGCAGGTGTTCTTCAAGAACGTGAACGTCCCCAACGCGGTGGGCGCTGGCATGAACCTGCTCTTCAAGGGGTCGACGGTGCCCACCATGCCTCTCTATGGCGGTGTCATCCAGATCGACCAGCTGCCGATGCTCGACCCGGACACGACGGACGAGCTGCTGTTCGACATTATGCTCTACGACCTGGACGGCAAGCTGGCCACCGGCGATGTGCCCATCGGGCTGGTCATCGGCGAGCCCTCGGACGGCAGCACCGCGGCGATGGTCGACGCACCGGCGAACATGTGGCCGAGCCTCTATGACTATGCTGGCCTCAACATCTTCTCTTCCGCCGACAAAGGCTCGATAACCTCGGGCGGCTACTTCATGGCGGACAAGATGGCGGATGCGGAGTACGCGGCGATGGAGGGTGCCTATGCTAGCTGGACCGAGTTCCTCGATGCAGATGGCGGATGGTATGATTATGGTGCACCCGAGGACGATGATACCTACGCCATCGACACGCTCACGGACATGGCCGCGTACACCGTCACCGATGGACACGCCCAGATCTCTATCATGGAGGATGTGCTGGTGCTCTCGGACAACATCCCGAGCATCATCATCATACCGATGGGTAGGACTGGGTTCTATGCGACCCCGGACTTCAACAACTACTGGTGGGAGATCCACGGCGACACCGCGTGGAAGACCGAGTTCGTCGTGCAGCGCACGGCCAATATGGCATCGGCCAAGTACGAGTTCGACACGGGCATCGTGAGGGACTTCGCCCCCGACAATGTCGCGAACATCCAGTTGTGGGTCTACGACCAGGACAACGCCCCCATCGAGGGCGTCACTGTCCGCGCGAGCTCCGTGAGCGCCAGGTACTTCGACATCGCCGCGGGCGCGGCGACGGACGCCGATGGCAAGACGACCACCACCGTCACTGGCAAGCACAAGAACGCCGCGAACGCATTACTGACCAACCCCGTGAAGCAGAGCTTCTTCATCGAGCCCACGGTCGAGGGCTCGGCCACGTCGTTCGCCATGGTCGAGACCCACTGCATACCCCTGCAGCTCTACTTGACGATGGACGTGACGCCCGTCATCCAGGAGACAGCGGCCACGGCCACCGCCACGGTGAAGGCCAAGGTGGTCGACGAGACCGGTGCCGCCGTCCCCGACCTGAAGGTCACCTTCAGCAGCGAGGGTGGCTCGCTCAGCGCGGACAATGCCACGACGGACGCTTCCGGCGAGGGCACCGTTACCTACACGGTGCCGGACGTCGCGGCGGGCGAGAACTTCGCCTACGGCAAGGTGGCGACCCAGGCCCTCAAGGACGGCTACGGCGCGGCCTCGTCCTCGTTCACGGTCGTGGCGTACAACATGCCGCCCGAGATCAAGGACCTGAGCCTGCCTGACACCGGCTACGAGACCTACATGACCACCGTCGCCCTGTCTGGCAAGGCCACGGACCTGCAGGGCCTGTCCTACCTCAGGGCGACCCTCGACAGCACGACCCCGGTGAACATCACCGTCGCGGCCAACGGCAGCTTCACCCACAGCATGGCGACCCTGGCGGTCGGCGACCACTCGGTCGTCCTCACCGCCGAGGACATCAAGGGCCAGACCACGACGAAGACCGTCACGTTCAAGGTGAAGGAGAACCTCGCGCCCGAGGTCAAGGACCTTAGCAAGGCAGACGGGTTCAAGACCACGGACACGACCTTCACCCTGTCCGGGAAGGCCACCGACGACGTCGGTGTCTCCACCGTGAAGATAGTGGTCGATGGCGGTGCCGCAACGACGCTGACGGTGACCAACGGCACGTGGTCCTACAAGTTCACGGACCTCGAGGTCGGCAAGCACACCGCGGTCATCACGGTCAACGACACGTTGGGCAGGACAGGGACCAAGACGCTGAACTTCGAGGTCGAGGAGGAGGGCGCAGGCACCTCGTGGCTGCTCTGGGTGATCATCATCATCATCATACTGGTCATCGTTGTACTGGTCGTCATGATGATGATGAGGAAGAAGCCCGCTAAGGCCCCCAAGGCCGAGGAGGCCAAGTAGGCGGAAATCGGACCACGAACGGCTGCACCCGCGAAGACGCGGGCGGAAGGATGAGGGAGGGGGGGCCAACGCCCCCCCACCCCGATGACCCCTCGCCCAGGGCGCCCCCGGAGAATCCGGAGGCGTCGGCCCGTGATAGCTATGACCGCCGGGGGAGCGCCATGGCGACGCCACCCCCTCCAGTCCATGCCGGGGAGTGAAGGATGGTCAACTGGCCTCTGGTCAAGTACATCACGGGCAAGTTGCTCCAGACGTTCATCACGCTGCTCATCATCCTTACCCTCACCTTCTGGCTATTCGAGGCGCTGCCGGCGAGGCCCTACGACCTTCTGACGCAGAGCCCCCTCATCAAGCCTGCCCAGAAGGAGTACATGATACACCTCTTCGGGTTCGACAAGCCCGTCGGCGAGAGGTACTTCATCTACATGAAGAACATGCTCACCTTCGACTTCGGCATCTCCGTCGCCTGGGGCGTGCCGGTGTCGACCCTCCTCAACGAACGCATACCTCGGACGCTCTTCCTATTCGGTCTCAGCACTATCATTTCCTACGGCCTCGGCATCCTCATAGGGGCCTACATTGCATGGCGCAGGGGGGGTGTTGCCGACGGCGCCTCGGTCGTGACATCGCTCATCTTTTACAACATGCCGTCCTTCTGGATAGGCCTGATCTTCCTGTTCGTGTTCTCGTTCAAGCTGGAGTGGTTCCCCCTGACTGCATGGCCGCAGCGGGTCCCCTACTCGATGCTCGACGTGGCGTGGGCAACCTTCCTGCCCATGGTCGTCCTCGTCCTGCTGTCGCTAGCCGGGACCATCCTTCTCATGCGCACCAGCATGCTGGAGACCATCGGCGAGAGCTACATCCTGACGGCGGTCGCCAAGGGCATCCCGGAGCGCAAGGTGCTCTTCAAGCACGCCGCGAGGAACGCGATGCTGCCGGTGGCAACGGCATTCGTCATCTCGCTTGCGTTCGCCATGGGCGGGGCCGTGGTGCTGGAGCAGGTCTTCAGCTTCCCCGGCGTGGGCTTTCTCTACATCCAGGCGCTCAACCAGCTGGACTTCCCGACGGCCCAGGCAACGCTTTACATACTGGCGCTCATGGTGCTCATCGGCAACCTCATCGCGGACCTCATCTACGGGCTGCTCGACCCCAGGATACGCGTTACGGAGTGATGGATCGGGATGACAGGACCGACAGAGGGTGCGAAGGATGTCGGCGGTCGCGAAGGCGGCACGCTCCCGGCTGACCCCGCCATCGATGATGAGGTGGCGAAGGCCACGCTCGTCATCCCCAACTGGCGGAGGACCCTCTCCCGCTACCGGAAGCGCACGCGTGCTGGGTGGCGGCTCTACAGGCAGAGCAAGTCCGGCCTCATCGGCATGGGCATCATGCTCGCCTTCGTGTTCGTCGCGGTCTTCGCCCCGTTCCTGACCCCTTACTCAACCGACTTCATAGCCCCCTCCATGGACGTGTTCAAGGCGGATTACATCGAAGAGGCGATACCCAAAGACCCGCTGATCGACCTCAACGACCCCGCCAACGTGACATGGATGACGCCCTTAGGCTACAACGGCGATTCCAAGCTCGAGTCCATCGTCATCTACTCCCGCGAGGGCCACGTGGTCAAGTTCGGGGTCGACCGCCAGGCCTCTGGCGGCGCGGTGGGCATCGACATCGTCTCCAACCAGACCAAGGGCATCCCCAAGGGAACCACGATGATGATGCCGGTCAGCTTCTACAGGGGCGATATCTTCTTCGCGTTCGCGAACGAGTCGCTCTTCGAGCTCACCTACGATACCTTCACCATCAAGTTCAACGTGAGCCTCGAGTTCAAGCCGAGGTACTACAGCAACCTCTGGAACCGTTGGTCCCCCACCAACGCCCTGGGGGCCCTTTACATGGCGGTCGCGAACGAATCGACGGTCGCCGTCTACGCCAAGGTGCCCCCCAACACGCTGGTCGGCGAGCTGACCGAGAAGCGGTTCTTCAGCAAGGTCAGCCTGCGCGACTTCAACTACACGAACCGCACCGAGATCATTGGCGATCCCATCCTCATCCAGCTCCCCCTCGCCGAGAACGGGAGCCTCATAGTGGTGCCGACATCGCTTGGCCTCGCGGCCTTCGAGCTCGAGGTCAACAGGTCCGGCAACCGCATCAGGGACGTGAGGATCGGGGACATCGTCTGGTGGGTGAGCTACCAGCAGATGACCGCCCACTGGGGGCGCGAGGTCGAGCCCATCCATGGCCGTCCCATCACCATCACCAAGGAGGAGCCGAGCGAGGAGCAGGGCAAGGAGCGCATCGTCCTCGCGGCGGCGAACGGATGGCTCTACACGGTCAACCGCGTCAACGGCTCCTTCGCCTGGTCGGCCCAGATCTTCAACAAGGACCTGCGCGCGGCGCGCCCCAGGGGCGTCTATCCGACCTACTACGGGGACCTGGTCGTGACCGGCGTGAACGAGGGCCGGGGCTTCATCGCGGCGATGGACCCCACGAACGGCGTGATAAAGGGCAACGGCACCTACTACAACTCGACCCCTACGCCCGTCATCGGACGGCCCGACTACATAGCGGGCAGCCACAACTACTTCTTCACGACCGAGGGCGGGAACATCTACATCATGACCGAGACGATGCAGCTCGAGGCCTCCTTCTCCAGCCCGGGTGGCGGCGCGGGCACGCCCGCGGCCTACATGGGCAACATCATCAATAACATCGGCACCACCCAGGGGAACTACTACGCGCTCGTCACCGGCGATGGCACGATGTTCACCCAGTCCATCACGGGCGCTTACCGCGCGCCGTTGCCCCCTGGCAAGTACCCCTCTGGCAACCGGTACCTCCTGGGCACCGACGTCTTCGGCGGGGACATATGGACGCAGCTCATATACGGCACCCGCACCGAGCTGGTGGTGGGCCTCGTGGCCGCGCTGCTGTCCGCGGGGCTCGGCACCATCATAGGGCTCTTCTCGGCCTTCTATGGCGGATGGATTGACGTACTGCTCATGCGCCTGACCGACATCTTCCTGACACTGCCCATCCTGGTGGTCGCGCTCCTGATGGTGGCGGTGCTTGGCCCCTCCATCACCAATATCATCATCATCATCGCCATCTTCAGCTGGGCGGGGGTGGCCAGGATCATCAGGGCTCAGACGCTGTCGCTCAAGAACCGCTCCTTCATCGACGCGGCCCGCGTCTCTGGCGCATCCAACTCGACCATCATCTTCCGCCACCTGGCCCCCAACGTGCTGCCCTTGACGTTCCTGTACATGGTCTTCACCATCTCGGGCGCCATCATCACCGAGGCCATCCTGGCGTTCCTGGGGATGGGCGACGCCACGGCCATCACGTGGGGCATGATGCTGCAGTACCTGCGCATCTCAGGCAACACCCTGACGGCGTGGTGGTGGCTGCTGCCGCCAGGGCTCGCCATCACTCTCCTCTCGCTGGCCTTCTACCTGATAGGCCGCGCGTTCGACGAGGTCGTGAACCCGAGGTTGAGGGCAAGATGACTGGAACGGTAGAGAAGCGGGAGAGGTTGCTAGAGGTCGACGACCTGGTGATGCACTTCAAGATCCAGGACGGCTGGGTCGAGGCCGTCGACCACGTGTCGTTCCACCTCGACGTCGGCGAGACCCTCGGCGTCGTGGGCGAGTCCGGGTGCGGGAAGACCACGACGGTCTACGCAATCACGCAGCTGCTCCCCAAGAACGCCTATATCAAGGGCGGTCAGATCCGCTTCAAGGGCCACAACCTGCTCGAGTTCATCAACAAAGACGGGACCATAGACATCTTCAACAAGGCCATCCGGAAGATACGATGGGACGAGATCAGCATCATCTTCCAGGGCGCCATGGACGCGCTCAACCCCGTTTACAAGGTCGGCAAGCAGATAGAGGAGGCGATGCTCGCCCACCCGGAGGCCCTGGCCAAGCTCGCCGAGGGCGAGCTCAAGGAGAAGGCGGGCAAGCTGTCGAACGCTGAGCTGCAGAGGATCGCCGAGAGGCGCGTCGAGGAGCTGTACGACCTGGTCAACATCAACAAGGGCCGCATCTACCACTACCCGCACGAGTACTCGGGCGGCATGAAGCAGCGCGCGCTCATCGCCATGGCGCTGGCCCTCAACCCGTCGCTCATCATCGCGGACGAGCCCACGACGGCCCTTGACGTCATCACCCAGTACAAGATCCTCGGCGAGATGAAGCGCATCCAGCGCAACTACAGGATGTCGATGATCTTCATCAGCCACGACATCTCGACGGTGGCCGAGGTCGCCGACAGGATGTGCGTGATGTACGCGGGCCGCGTCGCGGAGATATCGCCGACGAAGGCCCTCTTCATCGGCGCCAAGCATCCCTATACCCAGGGCCTCTTGAAATCCATCCCCACAATCCTGGGCACGAAATCCGAGCTGCGGGAGCGCCTGAGGAGCATCCCGGGCTCTCCCCCCTCGTTGGTGGGCCCCCCTCCGGGGTGCCGGTTCAACCCCCGGTGCCCCCATGCGAAGGACGTGTGCAAGGGCGAGATGCCCAGGCCGACGCAGGTCGGCCCCGACCACGTGGTGTACTGCTACAAGGCCGAGGCGGAGGTGAGGGGCGATGTCTGGTGAGCCCCCCCCAAAGCCGCAGGCGCCGGGCGCAAAGGAGTGCACCGCCCCCGACGCGGACGCGCCGTGCGTGGTCGAGATAAAGGGCCTCATGAAGTACTTCGACATCAGGATGGGCCTCGCGGGCCTTTGGGCCAAGGCCCCCGCCCAGGTCAAGGCCGTGGACGACGTCACGTTCTTCATCAGGAAGGGCGAGATAGTGGGCCTGGTCGGCGAGACCGGCTGCGGCAAGACCACGGTGGGGAGGCTCATCTTGAGGTTGGAGAACCCGACCGGAGGCACGGTGATGTTCGAGAGCGTGGACATCGCCTCCCTCAAGACGCGTGCGGTCAAGAAGTTCCGCAAGCGGGCGCAAATGATATTCCAGGACCCCTACGCGAGCCTCAACCCCCGCATGACTGTCACGCAGATAGTCTCCGAGCCCCTGCTGAACTATGGTCAGGGGCGAGACCCGGACCTGCTTGCCGAGAAGGTCACCAAGGCCCTCGGCGACGCCGGGCTGCGGCCCATCGAGGAGTACGTCGAGCGGTTCCCGCACGAGCTCTCTGGCGGCGAGCGCCAGCGCGTATCCATCGCCCGCGCCCTGGTCATGGACCCCAAATTCATCGTCGCGGACGAGCCGGTGAGCATGCTGGACGTGAGCATCCGCGCGGGCGTGATGAACCTGATGCTTTCCCTGAGGGACAAGTACGGCATCGCCTACCTTCTCATCACGCACGACATCTCCGTCGCGCGCTACATGTGCGACCGCATCGCCATCATGTACCTGGGGAAGATAATGGAGATGGCCGACTCGGAGATCATCATCCAGAAGGCCAAGCACCCCTACACGCGCGCCCTCCTCAATGCTGTGCCCATAGCCGACCCGACGCGCGAGCGCACCGCCCTGCCCATCAAGGGCGAGATACCCTCCCCTATCGACCGACCCTCGGGTTGCGTTTTCCGCACGCGGTGCCCGTTCATGTACGAGGACTGCGCCACCATCGTGCCGGAGCTGTTCGAGCCCGGGCCGGACCACCAGGTCGCGTGCATAAGGGTCCAGCGCGGGGAGATCTGACCCTCCCCCGACGGTCTGGCGCCCTCGCAACATTATTAATGGTCCAATGGCATCATCTGCCTGGCCAGGAGTGATACTGGATGGCGGAATCGGGCATCTCGACTGTTGAACTGGTAATCGTTTTAATCTTGGTGGCAATCGTACCGATTGTCACTATCGCATTCTACAAGACCAGGTACAAGAAGGTCCCCTTCGACAAGGCGATGGTCATCTACGGTCGCATGGCGCCGAGCGGTAATAGGGGTTATGTGATCCTTAGCGGAGGTGGCAAGTTCATCGTCCCCATCGTCGAAGAATATCAGATCCTTGACCTGAGCCCCAGATCGGCGAAGATGGAGCTGCGCTCCGTCAAAATCCAGGTAGGCGACAGGATGTGGGGGCGTGCGTCCGGTGCGGTCACCTACTCGTACAGCGTCTTTTCTGACGAGCCGGGATTATGCACCGCAGCCGAGCACCTTCTGGGCTTGGACATGGCAGAGGTATCCCGAATGGTCGAGGGTTACGTCGAGGCGGCCTTCAAGTCATTCATGGCCAGCTGCCCCTTCCCGACATCCCGCGAGGGCCAGGAGCTCTATGTGAAGAAGTCAACTCAGTTTATTCGAACGGACCTCTTGAACATCGGGATTGAGGTGAGTGATTTCAATATTGACAGGCTCAGGCTCGTGGAAGGAGGCTGAGCCGATGGCATCACCCATCATCTGGGCGGGCCTCATTGCACTCATTATTCTCGCTTACTTCCTTCCGATTACTCTCTATTCCACCTGGTACAGGAGGGTCCCTCCAAGCAAGGCCCTGGCGATGTGGCCTTCCAAGGGCAAGGCTCGGCCCTATGCAATCATCTCCGGGGGCGGGAGGTTCATCCCCCCCGGCGCATACAGGACCGCCACCCTCGACCTGAGGCTGAGGTTCCTTGACCTTGTGGTGCCCAAGGTCCAAATGGACAAGGAGGGACCGGGTCAGATTGTGCGGGTCCGGGTGGGCATGCTCTATAAGTTTTCCTCCGAACACGAGGCACTCGAAAAAGCCTTCTCCCATCTTGTCGACAAGTCGGACAAGGAAATTGAGGACATCGCGCGCAATGCTGTCGAGGTCGCGGTGCGCGATGGGCTGGCAAAGACCTCCCTCGAAAAGGTCGATGGGGACCGGGACCAGCTCGCATTCACTGTACTGATGCCGGCCCTCCAAGCCATGAAGGTGTCCGGTCTGGAGATCAGGTCAGCCGCCATCGCCGAGATGGAGCTCCAGGGCTGACGGGCACTGGCCTTTGACATCACCCCCCTTTAAAAAGGGGGCCAACGCGCCCAACCCCCATAGGCGCCTCTCCAGCCGCCAGAATGGCATGGCCTCCCAATAGGCACGGATTGTGGGGCATTCCTTATCCCTTTGGCCAGCTTGCTGGCTATCCCAGGCCAGTGTCGCAACCCTCATATGGGACGTCCGCGATACCCCGGCCGTCCGGGAGGTGTCCGCCTGCGCATAGCCATATCCAGGGACGTGGTCCGGGGCCCCATCGTCCATGACGTCGAGACCCTGTCCGGCCAGAACGTCCTCCAGTGCTACCAGTGCGGCGAGTGCTCCGCGGGCTGCCCCGTGTCCGCCGAGATGGACGTCCTCCCCAACCACATCATCCGCCTCGTCCAGCTCGGCCAGGAGGCCGAGGTGATGGCGGCCCAGAGCCCCTGGGTGTGCGCCTCGTGCTTCACGTGCTACGTCAGGTGCCCCAAGGGCGTGGACATCGCGCGCATCATGGAGGCCATAAGGCTGCGCCACCTCCGGGAGCAGGCGTCCGGCGACTACGTCGTCCTCAAGGACATGCTGAGGGAGGACCTCGAGCGGCTACCGCCCATCGCGCTCGTGGCCAGCCTCAGGAAGTACACGCAGTGAGGCGGAGGGCATCCACATGACCACTAGCATCCCCTACTTCCCCGGTTGCACCTGCAAGGCCGACGCGCTGGGCTTCGAGCGGTCCTCCAGGGCCGCCCTCCGGGAGCTCGGCTACGAGCTCAAGGAGTGGGAGCGGTGGACGTGCTGCGGCACGGTCTACTCCATGGCCTCGGACGACCTGATGCACCAGCTCGCGCCGGTCCGGAACCTCATCAGGGTCCAGGAGCAGGGCGCAGACCGCGTCGTCGCCATCTGCTCGATGTGCTACAACACGCTTCGCCAGGCCGCCGACCTGGTCAGGGACGACCCGGAGAAGCTCCGGAAGATCAACGACTATCTCTACGACGAGGTCGACTTCAAGGGCGGCGTGCGGGTGATGCACCTGCTGGAGCTCCTGAGGGACGTCGTGGGCTGGGATACCGTCAGGGCTCGCGTGAGGAGGCCGCTCAAGGGCCTCAAGGTCGCGCCCTATTACGGCTGCACACTCGTCCGGCCCAAGGGCGTCGAGATCGACGACCGCGAGCAGCCCCGCGTGATGCACGACCTCCTGGCCGCCCTGGGCGCCGAGCCCATCGACTCCCCGTTCAAGGTCGAGTGCTGTGGCTCGTACGAGGCCGTCAACCGGCCCGACATCGTGGCCGCGAAGTGCCACCGCATCCTGGCGGACGCCACGAAGCGCGGCGCCGATTTGGTCGTGACCAGCTGCCCCCTTTGCGAGTTCAACCTGGACGAGGGCCAGGACCGCATCAAATCCGCGGTCGCCGGCTTCAAGGGCCTGCCCGTGGTCTACTTCTCGTCGCTCATGGCCATCGCCTTCGACCTGCCGGAGGCCGAGTGGGGGCTGCAGGGCAGCCACGTGGACCCCAGGCCGGTCGTCGCGGCCAAGCTGGCCGCCAAGAGGGAGGGAGCGTGACATGGCCCGCATAGGCGTGTTCGTCTGCCACTGCGGTCTCAACATCGCAGGCACGGTCGACGTGAAGAGGGTCGTCGAGGAGGTGGGCCGTCTGCCCGACGTGGCCCACGCCGAGGACTACATCTTCATGTGCTCCGACCCCGGCCAGCTAATGGTCCAGGCCCGCGTCAGGGAGATGGGCCTCCAGGGGCTGGTCATGGCCAACTGCTCGCCAACGCTCCACGAGAAGACCTTCCGGCGCGCGGCCGAGGTCGCGGGCCTCAACCCCTACCTGGTCGAGGTCGCGAACATCCGCGAGGCGGCCGCATGGCCGCACCAGAGGCAGCCCGTCGAGGCCACCCGGAAGGCCATCGCCATCATCGCCTCCACCGTGGAGAAGGTCAAGCAGAACATAGGCCTCCAGACCATCAAGGTGCCCGTCACCAAGTCCGTCATGGTCATCGGCGGGGGCGTCGCCGGCATCCAGGCGGCGCTCGACTGCGCCGACGCCGGGATCCCGGTGCACCTTGTCGAGCGCCAGAGCTCCATCGGGGGCGTCATGGCCTCGCTGTCGGAGACCTTCCCGACGCTCGACTGCCCCCAGTGCATCCTCACCCCCAAGATGACCCAGGCGGGGAAGCACGACCGCATACGCATCCACGCCTACTCCGAGGTCGAGGAGGTCACCGGCTTCGTGGGCAACTTCAAGGTCAAGGTCAGGCACAAGGCCACCTATATCGACTGGAAGAAGTGCACCGGATGTGGCGTTTGCATGACCGTCTGCCCCACGAAGAAGATTCCCTCCGAGTACAACTCGGGCATGGCCGACCGCACCGCGGCCTACATCCCGTTCCCCCAGGCCGTGCCAAACCGGGCGGTCATCGACGCCGAGCACTGCCTCTTCCTCACCAAGGGCAAGTGCGGCATCTGCGCCAAGAAGTGCCCCGCGGGCGCCATCCACTACCAGGACAACAAAGGGGTCGAGGAGCTCGACGTGGGCGCCATCATCGTGGCCACTGGCCTCGAGGTCATGGGAAGTCAGGAGTTCGGCGAGTACGGGGCGGGGACCATCCCCGACGTCGTCACCGGCCTCCAGTTCGAGCGCCTGCTCGCCCCGAGCGGGCCCACCAAGGGCAAGGTACTGCGGCCATCGGACGGCATGGAGCCCAAGGAGGTCGCGTTCCTGCAGTGCATAGGCTCGCGCGACCCGGAGAACTACAACGCTTACTGCTCCAAGGTCTGCTGCATGTACACCGGCAAGCAGGCCATGCTCTACAAGCACGCCGTCCACGACGGCCAGGCCTACGTGTTCTACATAGACATCCGCTCGGACGGCAAGGGGTACGAGGAGTTCATCCAGCGCGCGATGGAGGAAGAGAAGGTGCTCTACCTCAGGGGCAAGGTGTCCAAGGTCTTCCAGGACGGCGACAAGGTCGTCGTCTGGGCCGTGGACACGCTCACCCAGCGCTGGATCGAGCTCCGGGTCGACATGGTGGTGCTGGCGACCGCCTCCCGGCCGTCGAGGGGCGTCAAGGAGCTCGCCCAGAAGCTGCGCATCGCCACCGACGAGCACGGCTGGCTCAAGGAGGCCCACCTCAAGCTCCAGCCCGTCGAGACGCTCACCGCGGGCATCTACATCGCGGGCGCGGCCCAGTTCGTGAAGGACATCACCGACACGGTCGCCCAGGCGTCCGGCGCGGCCGCCAAGGCCATAGCGCTGCTCAGCAAGGACTTCCTCGAGCGCGCCCCGCTCATCGCCTGCGTCGACCAGGACCTCTGCGTGGGCTGCGGCAACTGCGAGCGGTTCTGCGCCTACGGGGCCATCGCCGTCGACCTGGTGACCGGCAAGGCCGCGGTCAACGAGGGCCTCTGCGAGGGCTGCGGCGGATGCCCCGCCCACTGCCCCTCCGGGGCCGTCACGCTCACCAACTACGGCAAGAAGCAGGTCTTCGACATGATAACGGCGCTCCTGTCCGAAGGAACAGTCCAGGGATGATCCCATGACCAGCGACGCGAAGCAAGGGGAGGGCAAGAAGGGCGAGGCCTTCGAGCCCGTGATAGTGGGGTTCTTCTGCAACTGGTGCACGGCCTCGGCGGCCGACCTCGCGGGCACGTCCCGCCTGCAGTATCCGCCGAACGTGAGGCCCGTCCGGGTCATGTGCACCGGGTCGGTCGACACGTCGTTCGTGCTGCGCGCCCTCCTCGAGGGCGCCGACGGCGTGCTGGTGGGAGGCTGCCACCCCGGCGACTGCCACTACGTGACCGGCAACTACCGCGCCCGCCGCCGCCTCGCGGTCGTCGGCAAGACCCTGGAGAGCCTTGGCCTGGAACCCGAGCGGTTCCGGTTCGAGTGGATCTCAGCCTCCGAGGGCGCCAAGTTCGCCGCGGTCGTGACCGAGTTCACCGAGAAGATCAAGCAGATGGGGCCGAGCCCCCTGGGGAGGATGTGAGCCATGGCCGAGCACGTCCGCGCCATCAGCCTGAAGGGGGGGAAGGACCCCACGGAGGCCGCCGTCGCCCACCTGGAGGCCCTGCTGAGGGCGGGCACGCTCCAGGCCCTCCTCCTGCCCCGCGCCTCCGCCGACGGGAGGACCTACTCCCACGTCCTGGTCACCGCCCCCGATGGCCTGAGGGGCGCCGACCCGTTCGCCCCCGTAATGCCCGCGAGCTGCGCCACCGCCCTCTCGCGCCTGACGAAGCTCGAGGCGCCCAAGGGCCGCGTCGGCGTCGTCATGCGGCCGTGCGAGATAGCGGCCGCCATAGAGCTTTCCAAGCTCCTCCAGGTCCGGTTCGACAACATCGCCGTCATCGGCATCGACTGCCACGGCACGATGTCGGTCCAGGACCACATCGCCATGGTGGAGGCCGGCAAGGATCCCAAGGCCGCGATCGGCACCGACATCGGCCTCCACCGCGAGGCGTGCCGCACCTGCGACTGGACCGAGCCCCAGCACCGCGACATGCTGCTGGGCCTCTTCTCGGAGGGGTCCGGCCTCCTCGTGGTCGCCGCCGAGGACGAGCGCCTGCTGGCGGGCCTGCCCGAGGCCCCCAGGGACGCCGTCGCGGAACGGGAGACGAGGGTCAAGCAGGTCGCGGAGCGCCGGGCGAAGGCCCGCGCCGAGGTCTTCCACGAGGTCGACACCAATCTCCAGGGCACCAAGGCCTTCAGTGCACACTTCGGCACGTGCATCGTGTGCCACAACTGCATGGACCAGTGCCCGGTCTGCTACTGCAACGAGTGCTTCTTCGAGTCCCAGACCTTCAGGTACGAGGCCGAGAAGATGCTGAGGTGGGCCGGCACCAAGGGAGGCCTGGACATGCCCACTGACAAGCACATCTTCCACCTGGGACGCATGGGGCACATGGTCGCGACGTGCGTCGCGTGCGGCATGTGCACGCAGGCGTGCCCCGTGGACATCAACGTCGGCCGCGTCTTCAAGTACGTGGCCTCCCAGGTCCAGCCGATGTTCGACTACAAGGCGGGGCGCAGCCTGAAGGACCCGCTCCCGCAGGCGACGTACCTCGAGGACGAGCTCGAGCCGAGGTAGGAGGCGACACGCATGGCCACCGACAAGGATGTGAAGGTCTCGAAGGACGGCGGTCCCGCAGCCGCGAAGGCGCCCACGCGCGAGGCCAAGGGGGCGCCCGAGGGCCCCACGCCCAACGTCTGCACGACCAAGGGATACGTCGGCGTCTTCATCATGGGGAAGTACTACGAGGTCCCGGACGCGCTCACCATCATGAAGGCCATGGAGTACGCCGGCTACAAGCTCGTGCGCGGCGTGGGCTGCCGCGAGGGCTTCTGCGGCGCGTGCGCGACCGTGTTCCGCCGGCGCGGCGACTACAAGCTCTACTCGGGCCTGGCATGCCAGACCATGGTCGAGGACGGCATGTGGCTGGCCCAGATACCGTTCTTCCCGGCCGAGAAGGCCGTCTACGACGTCCGGACCCTCGAGCCCACCGTCAACACCCTGCTCAGGTACTATCCTGAGCTGGCCCGGTGCGTTAGCTGCAACTCCTGCACCAAGGTCTGCCCCCAGGAGATAAAGGTCATGGACTACGTGAACGAGGCGCTGCGGGGCGACATCGAGCGCGCCGCCGCCACGAGCTTCGATTGCATCATGTGCGGGCTTTGCGCCGCGCGGTGCCACGCCGAGATGCCCCAGTACTTCATAGGACTGCTGGCGCGCCGGCTCTACGCCGCGCACATCGCTCCCAAGGCGCCGGACCTGGCCAAGCGCGTCAAGGAGCTCGAGGAGGGCGCCTTCGACGCCGAGATAGAGACGCTCAAGAGGGCGGACCTCGCGACGCTCAAGGAGATGTACAAGAAGCGCGTCGTGGAGAAGGAGTGAGGAGGCGGTCACATGGGATACCCTGACTACATGCAAGAGAGCATAAAGAAGGTCGCGGCCTCGCGCCCCCGCAGGGTCGGCGTCGCGTTCCCCAGGCTGACCGCCGAGGAATCCGACAAGGTTCTCAAGGAGTTCCACCCCGACTTCAAGCAGGAGCAGAAGCGCGGCGTGCTCATCGGGCCGAACAAGGGCGAGCGGGCCAACCACGAGTTCATCGACATCCTCGAGGCCCACCCGGCCATCAAGCCCAGCGACGTGAGCCTCAAGCACCCGGACTGGGACGTGGACGTGCTCGTCATCGGCGGCGGCGGCGCGGGCTGCGCGGCCGCGCTGATGGCGCAGGAGGCCGGTGCCCGCGTGCTGCTCGCGACCAAGCTGCGCCTGGGCGACGCCAACACCATGATGGCCCAGGGCGGTATCCAGGCCGCTGACAAGCCCACCGACTCACCGGCCATACACTACCTCGATGTCATGGGCGGCGGTCACTACACCAACCATCCCGACCTCGTGGAGGCGCTCGTGAAGGACGCCATAACGGTCCTCAAGTGGCACGAGGAGCTCGGCGTGATGTACGACAAGAACCCCGACGGCACCATGCTCGTCATCCACGGTGGCGGCACGTCGCGCAAGCGCATGCACTTCGCCAAGGACTACTCCGGCGGCGAGATCATGAAGGTGCTGCGCGACGAGGTGCGCAACCGTCCCCAGATAGAGGTCGTCGAGTTCCTCTCCGCGCTCGAGCTCATCCTCGACGACGCGGGCGCGTGCATCGGCGCCGTCATGATGAACATGGAGACGCGCGAGTACAAGATAGTCCGCGCCAAGGCGACCGTCATGGCCACGGGCGGGTTCGGGCGCCTCCACATACAGGGCTTCGAGACCACGAACCACTACGGCGCGACCGCCGACGGCATCGTCATGGCATACCACGCGGGCGTGAGGTGGGTGTTCATGGACGCGGTCCAGTACCACCCCACGGGCGCCATCTTCCCGGAGCAGCTCGTGGGCATGCTCGTCACCGAGAAGGTCCGCGGCCTGGGCGCCCAGGTGTGCAACATCGACGGCGAGCAGTTCACGTTCCCGCTCGAGCCGCGCGACGTCGAGAGCTCCGCCATCATCAAAGAGTGCATCCAGGTCGGCAAGGGCGTCTGCACCCCCACCAGCAAGTGGGGAGTCTGGCTGGACTCGCCCATCATCGACCTCATCCACGGCAAGGGCATGGTCGCGAAGCAGCTGCCGGCGATGGTCCGCCAGTACAAGCGGTTCGACATCGACATCACGGAGCAGCCCATCCTCATCTACCCGACGCTCCACTACCAGAACGGCGGGGTGCTCATCGACGCGGACTGCCGGACCAGCATCCCGGGGCTCTTCTGCGCCGGGGAGGTCGCGGGCGGCATCCACGGGCGCAACCGCCTGATGGGCAACTCGCTGCTGGACGTGAACGTCTTCGGGAGGAGGGCGGGCATCGCGGCGGCCAAGTACGCGACGACCGCGCATCCCGGCAAGCCCACGCTCGAGCACCTGAAGGCCTACGACGAGGAGCTCAAGCGCGCGGGCATCAAGACCGACCGCCACGCGCCCATCCTGCTGCCGGACTACCGGCCGAAGGACGTTCGCGACAACATCCTGGACGTGACATGCTAGGGGGGCCGTCGCATGGGGGACGCACCGGAGAGGGACGTGGTCGTGGTCGGCGCGGGCGTCGCCGGCTACAAGGCGGCGCAGGACCTCACCCAGCTGGGGCTTGGGGTCCTGCTGGTGGAGTCCCGGCCGCACGCGGGCGGGGCACTCGACCAGCACGAGCGTTGGTTCCCCACCGACGACTGCTCCTGGTGCAAGACGCTGCCCCTCTTCGGGGGGGACGAGGTACCGGAGCGCTGCCTCCGCCGGCAGCTTGACCAGCCGGGCATCGAGCTCGTCGGCGCTGCCAAGGTGCTGCGCGTCGCAGGGGAGCGGGGGCGGTTCGCCGTATCCCTCGAGCGGGCCGCCGACATCGTCGACCCTGCCCTGTGCACGGCGTGCGGCATCTGCGCCGAGGTCTGCCCCGCCGAGACGGCGGACGAGTTCGAGGACGGCCTGGGGACGAGGAAGGCGGCCTACATCCGCCACACATGGGCCGTCCCGGGCGCATACACCATCGACCTCGCCACGTGCACCAGGTGCGGCAGGTGCGAACCCGCCTGCCCCACAAAGGCCATCGCCTTCGCGCGGGAAGGGGAGTCAAAGCAACGCACCGTCAATGCCAGGGCCATCATACTGAGCCCGGGCTTCGCGCCCTTCGACCCGGCCTCCATGCGCCAGTACAGGTACGGCGACCACCCCGACGTATACACGAACGCAGGCTTCGAGCGCGCGCTCTACGGGGTTGCCAGCCCAACTCGCAGGTCCGATGGCGCACCCATGCGCCGCGTCGCCATCCTGCACTGCATAGGCTCCCGGGACGAGGAGCACGACTACTGCAGCGCGGCGTGCTGTCTCATCGCCGTCAAGGAGGCCATCATGCTCAAGGAGCGCGACCCATCCATCGAGGTCACGCTCTTTTATATGGACATGCGCGACCACGCGCGCGATGGCCACGCCTACGTAAAGCGCGCGGCCGCCCTGGGCGTGCGCACGGTCCGCTCGCGCCCGTCCTCGGTCGAGCTGGGCCCCAATCGCTCGCTCCTCGTCCTTTATGGTGACGAGGTCGAGGGAGTGCGCACGGAGGCGTTCGACGCGGTCGTCCTGCAGGTCGGCCAGTCCCCGCCCGCAGGCATGGTCGAGCTCGCGGAGGCGTGCGGCGTCGAGCTGGACCGCCATGGCTTCGTCGCGAGGAGGCCGGGCACCGCCACGGAGACCACCAGGCCGGGCGTGTTCGTGGCAGGGTCCGCGGGCGGGCCCAAGGACATCCCCGACACGGTCGCGGAGGCCGCGGCCGCCGCGATGGAGGCCGCGCTCGTCGCTGGCATGCACGAGGCGGGGGCACCGCCCGCGCCCGTGTGCCCGGGGCAGGGCAAGGTGCCGGCAACGGCAGTGCTGTTGTGCAGGTGCCATGGCCAGGTCCCCAAGGCCATCGACGTCGAGGCCGTCCTGGCACATGCCAGGGGTCTCCCGCGGGTCGTCCATGCGCAGGCGGTGGACCTCGTGTGCAAGCGGCCCGAGGAGGTCGTCAAGGCGCTCGATGGCAAGGGCGCCAACAGGCTCGTCGTGGCAGCGTGCCCTAGCTACCAGTGGGGGCGCTCCGCCATCGCGGCGGCCGTGCAGGCCGGAGTCCAACGGGACCTTGTCGAGCTCGTGGACGTTCGCGAATGGCTCGCATGGGCCAACCCCTCGGGAGAGGGCGCGACCTCCAAGGCCAAGGCGGTCGTGGCCATGTCGAGCGAGCGCCTCCGCACGGCCGTGCCCAGGGCCGCCACCGCCGTCCCGGTCGCGAGGCCAGCCAGGACGCTCGTGGTGGGCGGCGGGCTGGCCGGCATGACAGCAGCCCTCGACGTCGCGGCCGCAGGCTACGGCGCGGACATCGTCGAGCGGGGCGGCAAGCTGGGCGGGAGCCTCGCGGCCGTGCCGATGACCGCGAAGGGCGCGGATGCGAAGAGGCTGCTCTCCGACCTCGAGGCCCGTGTATCGGCAACTGACGCCATCTCCAAGCACCTCAGCACCGATGTCGTCGCGGTGAGCGGCGCGGTGGGCGCGTTTCGCGCGAGGCTGCGCGACCGCAAGACCGGTGATGAGGTCGACCGCGTCTACGGCACCGTCATCGTCGCCTCTGGCGCCGCGAGGTACAAGCCCAAGGAGTATGGCCTGGGCGTCCTTGAGGGTGTCATGGACCAGTTCGGGCTGGAGGACGTCCTCGCGGCCGCGGGCACCGTCCCTAAGAGGGTCGTGATGGTCCAGTGCGCGGGTTCGCGCGAGGAGGGCGGCCTGGGCTACTGCAGCCGCGTCTGCTGCGTGCGCGCCATACGCAACGCCCTCGAGCTCAGGTCCCGTGGCGTCGAGGTCACCGTCCTCAACCGCGACATCGTCGCGCACGGCACGCTCGAGGAGCTGTTCACGGAGGCCCGCGACGAGGGCGTGAGGTTCCTGCGGTTCTCCGAGGCCGAGAAGCCGAAGGTCCAGCGGGGGCCGTCGGGCGCGCTCGTCGTCGACGTCAAGGACCCGGGCTTGGACGCCCCGGTCACGCTGGACGCGGACCTGGTCGTGCTCTCCACGGGCATGGTCCCGAGGCCCGCGGGGGCGCTCCACGAGCTGCTCAGGACGCCCCTGGACGCGCACGGCTTCATGGCATCCCCCAACACCAAGTTCCGCGGCGCGGACGCGTTCCGTGACGGCGTGTACGCGTGCGGCCTGTGCACGGGGCCCAAGATCGCGGAGGAATCCCTCGCGACCGCGCACGCGGCCGCTGCGAGGGCCGTGACGGTCCTCAGGAGGGTCGCGCTGCCCGCGCGCGTGGGCATCTCCACGGTCAACCTGCGATCCTGCTCGGCCTGCGGCATCTGCGTCAACCAGTGCCCCTTCCAGGCGCGCTACCTCGACCCCAAGGACGGCAAGGCCCGCGTGGACGAGGCGGCGTGCTGGGGCTGCGGCGTTTGCGCGCAGGTGTGCCCCAACCACGCGGCGAGCATGGCGACGCGCAGCGAACGTCAGGCGATGCACCAGGTGGACGCGGCGACTTGGGCGTGAGAATGGGAATCCACGGTGGATGGTAGGCCATCCATCTGGTGCTCTCCATGGTGGTCTCGGTCGCACTGTGGTCTCGGTCGCACGCCGTCACGAACGTTTATCTATCCCGCGTCCAATAGGCTCCTCCCAGGAGACCGCATTGCCCGCGCGACCTGGGTCCGATTCTCCTCATGGCTCTCCACGAGCCGTGGCATCGGCCATCCGATCACTCGTGATTCGGACATCGCGTCGGGCACGGAGGGGTTGAGCGGCGCATGGTCGCACAAGGGGGGGCATTGCTGGCTCGGGCGGACGCGCAGCTCCACGGGGAGACGGTCATCGAGGCCCGGGACATCTCGAAGCGGTTCGGGGGAACGGCCGCCGTCGACTCGGTCTCGCTCGCCGTCGGCCGCGGCGAGATATTCGGCTTCTTCGGCCCCAACGGCGCGGGCAAGACGACCACCATCCGCCTCCTGTGCGGGCTTCTCCCCCTGACATCGGGCGAGGCGGCTGTCGCGGGCGTCGACGTGAGGGCCGACCCCACGGGCGTGCGGCGCAACATCGCCATCCTACCTGAGGAGGTCAACTTCTACGAGCGCATGTCCCCAAGGGACTACCTCTCCTTCTTCGCGCGCATGGCGGGCTTCTCCCTGGGCGAGGCTAAGGCACGGGTCGAGGAGGCCGCTCGGGTGGCCGAGCTCGGAGGCTCCATGGACAAGCCCATCTCGGTGCTGTCGCACGGCCAGCGCCAGAAGGTCTCGGTCGCCCGCGTGCTGCTGAGCGACGTGCCCATCATGTTCCTCGACGAGCCGTTCACGGGCATCGACATAGTCCACCGGAAGGCCCTGCGCGAGCACCTCCGCGCCTACGTGGCCAAGGGGAACGCGGTCTTCTTCACATCCCACAACCTCATCGAGGCCGAGCACATCGTCGACCGTTTCGCCTTCATCGACAGGGGGCACATGGTGGCGACGGGCACCGCACGGGAGCTCCGAGAGAGGTTCCTCCTGCCGTCCTTCGCGTTGCGGGTGAGCGACCTGCCGCTCGCCCGAAGCCTGCTCGCGGGGCGGCTCGCGACGCACGAGTGCGCCATCAAGGGCGAGGAGCTCCTCGTGACCCTGGTCAACAAGGAGGACGTGCCCCGCATCGCAGCCCTGCTGGGCCAGGCGGGGGTCGCGCTCATGGAGATGCGGCCCACGGGGACGATGGAGGACGTGTTCCTGAGCATGCGACGCCAGGACAAGGGGGGATTGCCGTGACGCGGCATGCGGGCAGGGTCGGGCTCGTCCTGGCCATCCTCAGACGCGACCTCGGCCAGATGCACCGGCACGGGCTCGGCGCGATGGTCTTCGTCACCGTGCTCCTGCTTGTCGTGGGCCTCATCGGCTTCAAGATGGCGGGGGACGAGTTCAAGAAGAGGGGCGAGCCCACCTGGACAGGGGGCATCATCCTGGAAGGGGAGGAGGGCGACCTCCGCATCGAGACGACCGCCGACGTCATGATGGGCGTAGCGCCCCTCACCGTGAGGTTCGGCTCCAACGTGAGCGGCGCCGAGGGCCCCTACACCTACACGTGGGACTTCGGTGATAAGTCATCCTCGTCGGAGACCGCGCCCGTCCACACATTCCAAGACCCGGGCAGCTCCAACGTCTACCTCTCCGTCGAATCGCAGGGTGGGGCGAAGGGCACGTCGGTCGCCATCCCCGTGGTCGCGAGGGCGACACCGGACACATGGCTACAGGTCGTCATCCACGTAAACAGGACGGAGGGCCCGTCGCCGCTCGTGGTGGCGTTCGCGAGCGGCGTCTCCGGCGGCGTGCCTCCCTACACCTATGCCTGGACCTTCGACGACGGCAACACCTCATCCTCCCCCTCGCCGGCGCACTCCTTCCCTCGGAGGGACGGGCCGTACAACGTGAGCCTCACGGTCCGGGATTCCACCGTCAACGAGTCGAGGTCGAACTGGATCAATATCGAGCCATGGAAGAATGAGGGCGAGGGGAGCGTGCCCTTCACCCTGCTCGATGTCGTATTCGGCTATGCAGTGCTCGTCACGGCTGTGCTCCTTCCCATGGCCTTCTCCTCGGCCTACTTGCATGAGATCAAGAGAGGCACCGTGAGGACGCTCGTCTGCTACCCAGTGGGCGTCTTCGAGGTCACCCTGTCGAAAGCCGTCTTCTCGGCCGTCGTGGGCGGGGCCCTCTCGTTCATCGCCTTTGCGCTGCCGACCAGTGGCCTCGAGAAGCCCTTCGGGGAGAGATTCGGCATATTCCTGGCCGCCTACCTGCTCACGCTCGTGACGCTCGTCGTCGGCGCCCTGCTGGCTACGTCGCTCGCGTTCCTCACCAAGAGGATGCACATCAGGCCGACGTCATTGCCGAGGCTCCTCGTGCTGCTGTCCATCCTCATGACCGGTTTGATCTTCAGCGGAATCGCGTACCTCGCGAGCCGTGACATGGGCGCGGCCGCTGCGACCGTCGACAGGTGGGGACCCATCATCGCCCTGTCGCCATACCACCAGGGCGGTGCCCTCCTGTCGGCCGTCCTGGGGGGGCCTGGTTCGCCTGACGCGGTCGTGTTCGCCGTGCCGTTCGTCCTGCTCCTCGTCGGAACGTGGCTCACCAAGCGCGTCCTTCCAGATGTCTACGAGAGGGAATGAACGAGTCCGGCCCGCCCCGCGACGCGCGGCGACCCTCCTGGCTGTGCGGGATTCTCAGTGACCGCCGCAGCAGCCGCAGGAGTGGCCCTCGTGGCCGCCGTCCGCCGGCTTGTTCGCCCACCGCACGGGGTCCTTGTCGAACATCTTCTTGCAGCCAGGCGCGCAGAAGTAGAAGCGCTTGCCGTTGAAGTCGGAGGTCCAGTTTGCGGTCTTCTCGCTGACTTCCATGTCGCAGATCGGGTCGATTGCCATCGGTCCCAGCTCCTTTCCTCATCAGGGTGCACCCATCCCATGGATATAACCGTTCCACCGTTGCAAGGCGGGTCCCGCCGACCGGCCATGGGCATCCGACCCCTGGGTCCAGATTCGCCACTGGCCTACATGGACCGGAGCCTGGCAACAAGGGGCGACACAGACCTTATCTGTCCGCTGGTCCTTTCGGCTGAAGGAGCGTGCCGCCATGTCGGTCGAGTTCAGGCCTGCCGCGGACTACCATGCCAAGGCGGTCATCGACATCTTCAATCACTATATCGAGAACGGCTTCGCGGCCTACCCCGAGAGGACGCTGCCCTACGATGCCTTCACGATGGTCCAGCACCTCACGGCTGGCTATCCATTCTACGTCGTGGAGGTGGCGGGCAAGGTCGTAGGCTTCGGCTTCCTCCACTCGTTCAACAGCATGGACACGTTCAAGCGCTCCGCCGAGGTGGTCTACTTCATCATGCCCGAGCACACCGGCAAGGGCATCGGGACGGAGCTGCTCAAGAGGCTCGTCGCTGACGCCAAGACCGATGGCATCGACACCCTGCTGGCCAGCATCTCGTCCTACAACGAGGGCAGCATCAGGTTCCACGCGCGCCATGGCTTCACCGAGTGCGGCCGGTTCCGGCGCGTGGGCATGAAGCGCGGAAGGGACTTCGACGTCGTCTGGATGCAGCGCTTCCTTTGAGCAGGAGGGAGCTACCGGGGGTCATTCCGTCAAGCGCAGGACCGTCGTGCTTAATAGGGTGCAGGTCAAGTACATGCCGGGGTGGCTCATGAGCATCGGTCCCTCGTTCAAGGTTCTCCTGTCCGCTCTCCTCCTGGTCTGCTGCGCATGCTTGACCGTGGAGGGGGCAGACACGACGCCCCCGAGCGTCACAGATGTCAAGGTCCTCCTCATCGACGGGACCTGGTTCAACATCGAGTGGCGCACGGACGAGCCGGCACTGGGCGGGTTGGAGCTCGGTCTGACCACCTCCTACGGGAGGCTCGTCAACGAGACCGGCGCTCCGGCGACCGAGCATGCCCTGAACGTCACGGGACTGAAGCGTGATACGGTCTACCGCATCCGCGTCTTCGCCACGGACGACGGCAACAACACCGGCTACGGCACGGCCATGTCCGTCGGCACCACGGGTGGCGATGGGACGGCCCCCGGCGGCAAGGTTGTGACCGCGCTGTTCATCGCCATCCCCCTGGCCCTCGCGTTCGCGCTCGTCTACTACCACCACCTGCGCCGCGTGCGGAGGCGGGGTCGCGAGCTGCCGCCCGAGTGACGCACCGCATCACGGGACGGTAGGCGCCCGCAGGCGCACGATGCGCGCCAACCTTGCGAGGAGCCACGGCCGGGTGTATGCCGCGACCGTCAGAGGCAGGAAGATGGCCAGGTAAGCCAGGTGCACGACGACGCGGCCCCACTCCATGCTGACGGCGTAGCCGAACATGGCGGCCGGCACAGAGCCGACGACGCCCTTGTGGTGCAGGGGGCTCGAGCTGGGCACGCCGAGGTCGAACGCAGTCGAGCCGAACCAGCCCACGTCGGCCCCCACCTCCTCCTGGTGCTCGATGAGCTCGTGGACCCCGTACCCGGCGAGGCCGCCAGCGAGCAGCACCATCAGCACGCTCGTGACGTAGAAGAACCTCCTGAGGTCCATCCTCACACCGGTCCGGAAGAGCGCGTAGGAGAGCGCGACCGCCGCCCCGATGCCGACCATCGCGCCGGCCAAGGTGCCGGCCGGGTCCTCCCCCCCGAACGGTGTCAGGAAGAGCACGGTCTCGAGGCCCTCGCGGAACACCACGATGAAGGCGAACGCGACGAGCGCGAGGGAGATCCTCTTGGACGTTGCGCGCCCGAGCCTCTCCTTGAGGTCGCCCTCGACCCCGGGCCCGCGGGTGGCCATCCAGAGGATCATGCTCGTGAGAACGGCGACCGCCAGCAGCGCTGCCGCGCCCTCGAAGAGCGTCATCGCGGCCTCGTCCAGGGTGCCGAAGAGAGCGGCCACGGTGGCTCCCACGGCGATGCTCGTCGCGACGGCCAACGCGATGCCCCACCACACCTGGCGGCCCTGGTCGGCCCGGCCAGACCTCGCGAGGTAGGCCAACGTGATGCTGGTGATGAGGGCGGCCTCGAGGACCTCCCTGAAGGCAATGAGCGCCTGACCTAGCATGGGATTGGCCTCCAGCTCCTGGTCCCCAGACCGCGGTCGTGGATTAGGCCTTTGTCCCAGAATCCAGGGAGTGTCCTCGATTAGGGTTCATATCCATGCGAATCGATACTGTCCCAGGGAGGCCGTGAGGAGGCATCATCATGGACCTGGGCGCCTACGAGAACGTCAAGGGCCAGCTGGGCCGGTGCGGGATCTGGTGCGGCTGCTGCATCGTCGGCAACGGCGTCGAGGCGGAGCTGGCGCGCCGCCACATCGAGCTCATCAGCGGCTACAGCATCGACCACTGGGGCCCTGCGGGCGCCGACTACGAGGGCTTGAGGAGGACGATGGCGACCCTAGGGACACTCGAGCGATGCCCCGGCTGCCGGAACGGTGGTGGCAGGGACGGCTGCCCCATCAGGGCGTGCGCGGAGGAGCGGGGCCACGACGACTGCACGGAGTGCGCCAAGGCCGGGTGGTGCCCCCACACCGAGGACATCGAGCACATGCGGAAGGGGGCCGCCAAGGCGCGGATGTTCATCAAGACCCAGAAGTGCGCCACGGCACCGTTGCTCGCCGTATGGAAGGCACAGCAGCGTTCGCGGTGGCCTGACGCCCTGCTCTTTCTCGAGTGAGCCATGCGGCCGGGACGCACGCTTTAATACGCGCACCGCGCTCCTGCCACCATGGCCGGCGGGGAGGCTGCGGTCGTCCTGGCCTTGGGCGCCATGATGTGCCTGGGGCTGAGCGACATCCTCAACAAGCGCGCTATGCTCGCCGGGGTGCGGCGGACCGAGTTCCTCGTCGTCCAGTCAGCCTTCTTCATAGTAACGACCCTTGTGCTGCTCCCGGTCCTCGGGGGCATCAGCTGGTCGCCCTACCTGGGCCTGGCCGCCGTGTGCGGCCTCGTCACCTTCGGCTCGTACTGGAGCGTGCTGCGCGCGCTCGAGCTGGGCGAGGCCACCGTGGTCACCCCCATATACAGGATGAGCTTCGCCTGGGCGGTGGTGCTCGCCGTCCTCGTGCTCGGCGAGGAGGTCACGGTGCGCAGGCTGCTGGGGCTGCTGCTCGTGTTCGCGGCACTCCTACTGCTCACCGCGACGGGCCGCAGGGACGGCGTCCACGCGGCCGCGTCGTGCAGCTCGGAGGGGCTGCCGGTGTGCGACAGGGATGGGCCGGGCCTCTTGGGGGTCCGCCTCACCGCGCCCGCCGCGTTCGCCGTCGCGGCGCTGCTGCTCATAGGCACCAAGGGCTTCCTCTACAAAGTCGGCGCCGACAACGGCGCCCCGGCGGCCACCTTCGCGCTGGTCCAGGCGCTGGCATTCCTGCCCGTCGCGGCTGCGAGCGCGCGCACCGCTGACGGGAGGGTCGCCGCGTCACGACTCACGCTGCGCCACGCGCCGTTCAACGGTGTGCTCACCGCGCTCGCCTCCGTGCTCCTGTTCCTGGCCCTCGAGGAGGGCGAGGCAATCGTCGTGGTGCCCGTCTCCCAGCTGTGCTTCGTGGTCACGGCCGTGCTCGCGATAGTCTTCCTGAGGGAGTGCCCGACGGCTCCCAAGGCGCTCGGGGTCGCCGCCGCCGTCGCGGCCGTGCTCGTGCTCAGCTCGGCCCTGCCGCTGCCGTTCGGGCTGTGAGACCCTCGCATGCCCCGATGGAAATCCCGCCCCAGGTTTTTTATATCGCATGATGTGATACGCGGACCGACAGGTGGGAAGCTGAGGGACTGCCAGCACTGCTTCTTCGCTCAGTACAACCTGGGACTGGACAGCCTCCAGCACCTGTGTCGGTGCGCGTGCGTGCAAGACGCGTACGACCTCGAGCAGTTCCAGCAGCAGCGGTTCGAGCACGACCACTTCTCCAAGAACCGGATGGTCATCCGGCCTGAGAACCATCAGCTCTGGCACAACTACTGAGGGCGCCCCTCAGACCTCGACGAGCCCGCGCCTTGCCCTCGTGAGGATGCGCAGACCGTCCGCGGTCACGTGGTAGGTGTTCTCCTCCCCGAGGACGCCCTTGCCAGGGTGCACGAGCTTCGGCTCGAGGGCGACGACGGCGCCCTCCGGCAGCACGCCCAACATCCCTTCCGCGAGCACCGGAAGCTCGTCCAGCTCGAGCCCGACGCCGTGGCCGATGAACCTCATCCTGTCGTCCCCGACGCCCATGAAGCCCTCGGAGACCCCGAGGTCCTGGGACAGGGCGCGGGCGCGCTCCCACACCTTGGCGAGCTGCATGCCGGGTCGGACCTCGCGCTCGAGTGTGCGGAGCAGCTCCTCGCCCGCGGACTGCGCCTCGCGCAGCGGCTCGGGGAGCGGCCCGACGGAGAACGTCCTGGTCTCGTCGGTGAGGTAGCCCGCATGGGAGCCGCAGATGTCGACCGTGACGGGCTCTCCCCGTCGGATCCTGCGCCGGGTGGCCCCGTGCGGGACCGCAGGCGACAGGCCCCATCCGCCGATGACGGCCTGGAAGTTGGTGGACCGGGCCCCCGATGGCCCCGAGAGGACGCCGCCCATGAACATCTCCGACCCGAACCGGTGCATGCGCGTGATGCCCTCCCAGCCCAGCCCTCGCATGGTCGCCTCGACCTCGGTCGAGAGCTCCAGCTCGGTCATCCCCTCGCGCAGGACCTCGGGCACGCGTCCCATGGCCGCGTCGCTCTGCTTGGCGGCCGCCTCGACCATGCCGACCTCCCACGCCGACTTGACGGAACGTGCCTCGCGAAGGACGGGCGAGATGTCCACGAGCTCGGGTCCCGTCCCGCCCTGGGAGGCCTTGACGAGGCCCGCACGGACGCGCTCGACCCACCCGTAGGGGAGGGCGTCGAGCTCGAGGCCGAGACGATCGACGGGGCCTACGCCGAGCGCGTCGCACAGCTTGGAGGGGCTCACGGCGGCGCGCACGTCCTCGAGCGCGCTCTCGTACCTGGCCCTGTCGTAGGTGCGCCTGGCCAGGTAGACGGGGTGCGCGAGCCCCTCCGAGAGCGCGACCATGCCCTCCTGCATCGAGCCCGTGAGGTAGTAGAGGTTGGGGTTGGTGCCGATGAGCGCGAGGTCGAGCTCGAGCGCCCATAGCCGGGGGCCGAGCGCGCCGTGGCGCAAATCGAGCTCTGGCCCAGGGACGCGCGGGTAATCGTGCTCATTCAAGCTGGACACCGCCTTTGGCAACCCCTGGGGCGTATTTAACGATGACGGCGGACCGTGATGAAGGGCGGGGTGCGCCCTATCGCTCGATGCGCCACGTCGTCCCCTGGGCTCCGTCCTCGAAGACCACCCCGAGCTCCTTGAGCCGCGCGCGGATGGCGTCGGCCGTCTTGTAGTCCTTGGCCGCGCGCGATTTGTCCCTGAGCTCGAGCAGGAGGTCGATGAGGCCAGCGACGATGGCCGCGTCCGCGCCCTCGACGCCCGCGAGCCTCAGCCCCAGCAGGCCCACGAGCTCGTCGAACACGTCCGACAGCAGCCGGTGATGCCTGCGGCTGAGGAGCCTCGACGCCATCGCCTGGTTGCCGATGCGGACCAGCTCGAACACGTGGGTGATGGCCTGACGGGTGTTGAAGTCCTCGTCCATGGCGCGCGCGAAGGCGAGCCGGTTGGCCTCGACCTGCTCCTCGAGGCCCTCGAGGTCCGCGGGCGCGAACTCGCGGACGCGTCCGAGGGCGACGCGGAAGGCAGAGAGGCGGTTGTAGGCCTCCTTGGCCTCGACGAGCCCGGCGTCCGAGAACTCGAGTTCGCTGCGGTAGTGCGCGTGCAGCAGGTAGAACCGCAGGACCATGGGGTCGTGGTTCACGAGGACCTCCTTGATGGTCGTGAAGTTCCCGAGGGACTTGGACATCTTCTCGGTGTCGATGTTGAGCATGCCGTTGTGCACCCAGTAGCGGGCCAGGGGCTTGCCCTCCCTCGCCCAGGTCTGGAGGTTCTCGCTCTCGTGGTGCGGGAATATCAAGTCGGTGCCGCCCCCGTGGATGTCGATGGGGACGCCAAGGTACTTGGAGGCCATCGTGCTGCACTCGATGTGCCACCCGGGCCGGCCAGGACCCCAGGGGGACGGCCACGAGGGCTCGCCCGGCTTGGAGGACTTCCAGAGCACGAAGTCGTAGGGATGGCGCTTCCGGTCGTCGACCTCGACCCTCGCGCCGGCTTGCATGTCCTCGATGCGCTGGTGCTTGAGGACGCCGAACCACTTCTCGCCCTTGGACATGTCGTAGTAGACGTCCCCGTCGACCGCGTAGGCATAGCCCATGTCCACGAGGTCCTTGACGAACGCGACCATGTCCGGGATGAGGTCCGTGGCCCTGGGCGCGACGGTGGCGGGCATCACGTTGAGCCTCCGCATGTCCTCGTCGAGGGAGGCGATGTACCGGCGCGCGATGGAGTCCCAGGGCTCCCCGGTCTCGTTGGCGCGGTTTATGATCTTGTCGTCGACGTCGGTGTAGTTGAAGACATAGCTCACCCGGTAGCCGCGGTGGATGAGCCACCGGCGGATGACGTCGAAGGCCACGAAGCTCCGGGCGTGGCCGACGTGGGAGTCGTTGTAGACCGTGACGCCGCAGACGTACATCCTCACGTGGCCTGGCTCGACGGTCTCGAGGGGCTCCTTCGTGCCGGATGCCGTGTTGTGGATGTGTATCACGGTCGGGACCTCCGGGCCTGAAAGGGGACAGGGGGTATATAAGGGGAAGGGATGTTTGCACTGGGGTACAGCGCCGCGCCAAGGCCCGGGAGCGGGCATGCCAGGGAGGGTCCGGGCGAGTGCGGCATCGGGCACGGTCGCGTGCGACAAGGAGTGGTGGTGGGTAGGGGAGTCGAACCCCTTTAGATACGATCTGCAGTCGTACGCATGGCCGCTCTGCCAACCCACCTGGCTGGGAAGTACCGTAAATGGGCCGAGGTTATATAAGGGTTTGGCGCGACGGATTTGAGGGTGTGGCCCATCCCGACGGTCACGAGGTCGGCCGCCATGACGGGCCTGCGAAACCGTTTAAGGCCCCCACCCCCATCCACCCTCGATGCCCTCGGCCTACATCGCCGGCGTCGGTCAGACCGCGTTCGGCAAGGTGGAGATGACGCTCCCGGCCATGATGGTGGAGGCCGCCTCCCGCGCGCTCGAGGACGCCAGGGTCGAGCAGGTCGACGCCATTATCGTCGGTTCGCAGACCGCTGACGACCTCGCGCAGGTGTCCAACCTGGGCACCAAGGTCGCGGACATCATGGGCCTCTCGGGGGCGGCGGCGTGGCGCGTCGAGAACTCGTCCGCCTCGGGCTCCGCGGTGCTCGAGGCCGCCGTCCACGCGGTCCGCTCCGGCGCCTACGGGCGCGTGCTCGCCGTCGGTGGCGAGCGCATGACCGACAAGCCCACGCCCACCGTCACCAGGGTGCTGGGCCGCGTGCTGGCGGACACCGAGGTCCGGCTGGGGCTCACGATGACGTCGCTCGCGGCGATGGTCGCCAGGATGTACATGGCACGGTATGGCCTCAGCAGGGAGACGCTCGCCCTCGTGCCCGTGAAGGCGCATGGGAACGCCACGCGGAACCCCTACGCGCAGTTCCAGAAGGCCATCACGCGGGAGAGGGTGCTCGAGAGCCCCATCATCGCCGACCCGCTGCGCATGTTCGACTGCGCGCCCATCTCGGACGGGGCCGCGGCCGTCGTCGTCCAGTCAGGTCCGTCGCGCGTCGAGGTGCTCGGCGTGGGCCACGGCACGGACCGCGTCGCGCTCGCGGACCGCAGGGGGGAGGGCCTGCGCGCGACGTCACTCGCCGCGAGGGCCGCCTTCGCGCAGGCGCGCATCGCCCCGGGGGATGTCCACGTCGCGGAGCTCCACGACGCCTTCTCCATCCTCGAGATCATCGACTCCGAGGACGTGGGCTTCTTCCCGAGGGGGGCGGGATGGAGGGCGCTGGAGAGGGGCGACACCGCCCTTGGCGGCCCGAGGCCCATCAACGCCTCGGGCGGGCTGAAGGCCCGCGGGCACCCGGTGGGCGCGACCGGCCTGGCCCAGGTGGCGGAGGTCGTCTGGCAGCTGCGCGGCGAGGCCGGCGCGCGCCAGGTCGACGGGGCACGCGTGGGGCTCACCCAGAACATCGGCGGCTTCGGCTGCAACAACCTCGTCTGCATCCTCGGGAGGGCGGCTTGATGAACGTGCGTGCTTCGGTGTGCGACAGGTGCCATGAGACGATCGTCCCGCCACGCGAGCGGTGCCCGGAGTGCAGGGGTCCGATGGCCCTAAAAGAGGTCGAGGGCGTGGGCGAGGTCGTGACGCACACGACTGTCCACGTCGTGCCCGAGGGGTTCCAGGCCCCCATCAGGGTGGGCCTCGTCCGGCTCGACGGGGGCGGCCAGGTCCTCGCGAGGTCGGAGGTCGCCATCGAGATAGGGCAGAGGGTGAACGTCGAGGAGATGCCGGACGGCACGCACCTGCTTAGGCCAGCCTAGGAAGGGCCCCTAGCCCTGCGCACGCTGTCAGTTCCCCCAGAGCTCGCTCACAAGGACGGCGACGACGCCTCCCGCGAGCAGCAGCACCCCGAGGGCGGTGAACAGCTCCTCGGCTCCGAGCGCGTCCAGCACAGGGCCCGCAACCGCGACGCCGACGACCATGGGGGTCGTGAGGGCGGTGTTGAGCACCCCGAAGCTCGTTCCCATCACGTGGTCCCCCATCCGCTCCTGCAGCATCGTCGTGAACGGGACGAGCACCATCGCGCACGCGACCCCGAGCGCGACCATGACCAGAAGCGCCACGGGGACCGAGGGGGCGAAAGGAAGGGCGATGAGCAGCGCGCCCGCCAGGAGCGGGGCGGCCACGACGAGGTTGCCCTTCGGGGATTCCGGCCGACGGCCCCCGATGACGAGCGCGCCCACGAAGGTGCCCGCGCCCAGCGCGGAGAGCAGCACCGAGAACCCCCCCTCGCCCATCCCGAGGCCCTTGTCCCCGAGGACCACGAGGCCGACCGCCCCGCCTCCCACGGCGAACATGATGAAGGCGATGACGGCGAGCCCCTGCCAGAGCACGGCGTAGCCCCTCACCGAAGCGAGCCCCTCGCGCAGGATGGTCCCCAGGGAGGCCCCGGGCGTCGCGGAGGTCCGGCACACGCCGTTCTCGCGGATGGAGGCCATGAGCGCCACGTCCAGGACCATCACGGCCGAGGCCCCGAGGAGTGCCCATCGCGCGTCCGCGAGGGCGACCAGGAGCCCGCCGAGCGCAGGGCCGACCGCGAAGCCGATGATCAGGTTGGCCGAGACGGCCGCGTTCGCGACCAGGAGCGCGCGAGGTGGCACGAGGCAGGCGATGGCCGCCTGCCTGGCCGGATAGAACAGACATGTCAGGCTCGAGAACGCCAGCACGAGCGGGAGCAGCCACACCCCCTCGCCGAGCAGGCCAATGGCCACCGCTATGGCCGCGCGCGCACCCTCCGCCCCCACCATCATCGTGCGGCGGGGAAGTCTGTCGGCGGCCAGCCCGCCAAGCACGCCGAAGGCGATGGCGGGCGCGAAGTAGGCCCCGATGACCAGTGCGAGGCCCATGGCGTCCGCTCCGCCCGAGTAAACGAGCACGGTGACGGCGACGAACGCCATGCGGTCAGCGGACTGGGACGCGAGGTCGCCAGCCCACAGGCGGCGGAACGGGCCCAACCTGGCCAGGGCGGAGTAGGGGTAGGGCACCACCGATGCGACCGGGGCGTCGGACTCGCTCATCACGGATGGGATGGCGCCTCGGGGTTATGAGGCCAGCGGTCGGCATTGGTGGGCTGGCAGCGAGGGCGCATCACTTCTTTGAGAGGTCCACGACGCGCACGGCCTTGCCCTCGAACCTGGGGAGGGCACCGGGCTCCTTGAGCTCGATTGTGGGGTTGATGGCGAGCGTCGCGAGCATCTCCTTCTCGACGCGACCCTGCAGCTCGGCCCATTCGTCCTTCGACCGTGCGGCGAAGTCGCGCGAGACCTCGACTTGGATCGAGAGGCGCGCGAGCGCCTTGGACCGGTCGATGAGGATTTGGTACTGCTCGCCCAGCTCCGCGACGCTCAGGAGCACGGACTCGATCTGGCTCGGGAAGACGTTGACCCCGCCGATGATGAGCATGTCGTCCGTGCGGCCCCGTATCTCCATGAGCCGGGTGCTCGTGCGCCCGCAGGCACACTCCTCGACGGAGACCCATCCCAGGTCCCGCGTCCGGTAGCGGATGAGGGGCATCGCCTCGCGGCGCAGCATCGTGAAGACGATCTCCCCCAGCTCCCCGGGCTTGACCCACTTGCCGGTATCAGGGTCGACGATCTCGATGAGGATCTCATCCTCCCAGATGTGGAGCCCGTCCTGGCGGTGGCACTCGCCCCCGACGCCGGGGCCGTAGATCTCGCTGAGTCCGTAGCAGTCGTAGGCCTTCATGCCGAACCCGTCCTCGATGACCTTGCGGGCCTCGTCGGACCAGGGCTCGGCGCCGAACATGCCGGCCTTGAGGTGGAAGTCCTTCTTGGGGATGTAGCCCTCCTGGACGGCGGCCTCCGTCAGGTAGACCGCGTAGGAGGGGGTGCAGCACAGCACGGTCGAGCGCATGTCCTTCATCAGCTTGAGCTGTCGCTTGGTGTTGCCGGCGGCGGTGGGCAGGACCTTGGCGCCAACTCGCTCGGCGCCGTAGTGGAACCCCAGACCTCCCGTGAACAGCCCGTACCCGTAGGCGTTCTGGACGATATCGCCCTGGCCCACGCCTGCGGCCGTGTAGTTGCGCGCCATAAGGTTGGTCCATGTCGCAAGGTCGTTGCGGGTGTAAGTCACGACGGTGGGGGTGCCCGTCGTGCCCGAGGAGGCGTGGATGCGCACGATGTCCCTGAGCGGGCGCGCCAGGATGCCATAGGGGTAGTGGTCCCGCAGGTCGTTCTTGACCGTGAACGGGAACGACTGGATGTCCTCGAGGCCGTGGATGTCGTCCGGATGGACGCCCGCCTCCTTGAACCGCTTCTTGTAGAGGGGCAGCTTGCTCCACGCGTACCGGACCTGCTTCTTGAGCCGGCGGGCCTGGAGCGCCTCCAGCCTCTCGCGCGGCAGAGTCTCCATCCTCTCGTTCCAGTACCTGACCTTCATGCGCACAACCTCCGTTCGTGCTCACATTTCGCGGCGGCCGGGCACGCCTCCGAGGCCCGCAGGGGCTACGCCCCTCCCGCCAGCCGCCTACCCTCCTCGAAGGCCCTCATATTGGCCTCCTCGGTGCCCCTGGGCACCTTCTGGGAGATGGCCTCCCTCCAAACGCTTTCAGGGATATCAACCTTTTTGGACAGCGCCCCCAGCAGCACCGTGTTGGCCATCCTGGCGGAGCCGAGGACCTTGGCCACGGCCGAGCAGTCGATGAGGGTGGTCGGCACGCGCTCACGGAGCAGCCCAGCGGGGTCCGCGGGGTACGTGAACGGCCCGCTCGAGACCGTCGTGGGCACGCGCTTCACATCGTCCACCACGGCGACGGCATGGGGCGAGAGGGCGTCGAGGTACCGCAGCGCCTCGACGAGCTCGAAGGCGACCAGGATGTCGGCCTCCCCCTTCCGGATGAGCGGCGAGTGGACCGCGCCGCCGAACCGCACGTGGGTCAGGACGGAGCCGCCGCGCTGCGACATTCCGTGCACCTCGGACTTCTTGACGTCGAGACCGGCCCTGAGCGCGGCCTCTGCCAGGATGTCGGACGCCAGGATGACGCCCTGACCGCCCACGCCGCACAAGAGCACGTTCGTGACATGTCCCGTCATCGCGGCGACCTCCTCATAGCGTCGAACTTGCATACCTGCACGCACACGTCGCACCCCACGCACAGGTCCTCGGACACGACGACGTCGAACTTCTTGCCGTCGGTGCCGGGCGTGAGCTTGGAGATGGCGGGGCACCCTATCTTGAGGCAGGCCATGCATCGCTTGCAGGCGGCGGTGTCGCTCACGGCCACGTGGTCGCCGGAGATGCGGCTCGGTGCGAGCACGCAGGGGCGCGTCGTGATGAGCACGGCCGGGCCCTTGTGCGCGAAGGCCTTGTCGAGCGCTGCCCCCGTGGCCTCGAGGTCGTAGGGGTCGAAGTGGTGGACGAGCTCGACGCCGAGCCCCTTTGCGATGGCCTCGATGTCGAGCCTGTGCGTGGGCTCGCCCATGAGCGTGAAGCCCGTCCCGGGGTGGTTCTGGCCGCCCGTCATGGCGGTCGTGCGGTTGTCGAGGACGATTATGGTGCTCATTCCGCGGTTGTAAACGACGTTGAGCAGGCCCGTGATGCCGCTGTGGATGAAGGTGCTGTCGCCGATGACGCCCACGACGCGGCCCTTGCTCTCCTCCCCGAGGGCCTTGTCCATCCCGTGCGCGCCGCCGATTGAGGCGCCCATGCACAGGCATGTGTCCATGGCCGAGATCGGGGGCGCGGAGGACAGGGTGTAGCACCCTATGTCGCCGTACACGAAGATGTCGCGCTTCGCCAGCACGAGGAAGATGCCCCTGTGGGGGCACCCCGGGCAGAGCACTGGCGGTCGGGGCGGGAGCTCCGGCAGCCCCTCGACCCTGTGCGATTTGTCGGTGCCGAGGAGCGCCTTCGCGACGACCTCGGGCGAGAGCTCCCCGAGCAGGGGCAGGCGGTCCTTGCCGACGCAGGCGATGCCCATCGCCCTCACCTGCTCCTCTATGAACGGGTCGAGCTCCTCGACGATGTAGAGCCGATTGACCGCCGCAGCGAGCTCGCGGATGCGAGCGTCAGGGAGGGGATGGCTCATGACGAGCTTGAGCATGGACGCGTCCGGGAAGACCTCGCGCGCGTACTGGTAGGCCACGCCGTCGGCGATGATGCCAACCTCCTTGCCGCGCCACTCGATTGAGTTGAGCTCGTTGGACAGCTCCCTCAGCTTGGGCATCCGCTCCTCCATGAGCTTGTGGCGCGCCTTGGCGTTGCCTGGCACCATGACGTACTTCGCGCGCTGGTGCTCGAGGGTCATCGCGTGCTCGGTGCGTGGGCCGAGCTCGACGGGGGTCTTGCTGTGTGCGATGCGGGTCGTGGTCCTGTAAAGGACCGGAGTGTCGAACCGCTCGGAGATGTCATACGCCCGCAGCATCAGGTCGTGGGCCTCCTGGCTGTCGGTGGGCTCGAGCATCGGCACCTTGGCAGCCCGCGCGTAGTGACGGTTGTCCTGCTCATTCTGAGACGAGTGCATGCCAGGGTCGTCAGCGGTGATGACGACGCACCCACCAGTGACGCCCACGTAGGCGAACGTGAAGAACGGGTCGGCGGCCACGTTGAGCCCCACGTGCTTCATGACCGCGACGGACCTCCTCCCCGCGACGGACGCGCCGAAGGCGACCTCGAGGGCGACTTTCTCGTTCGGACACCACTCGGAGTGCACCTCGCTGTGCGCGACCAGGTTCATGAGGATCTCCGAGCTGGGCGTGCCGGGGTAGCCCGCGGCTACCTTCACGCCTGCCTCGTACAGGGCCTCTGCGATGGCCTCGTTGCCTGAGAGCAGCTTGCGCATCTTGGACCACTCCTGGCGGAGGGGGTGGGGGAATCGGACCTTCGATATATGTAGGTTTGGTGCCGTGGCCAGGCCGTCATTGGGCCAGGGCAGCTAGCCCTTAATGCCTGCATGGCCCTCACGACCGAGCCCCAGCCCCCTCTCGAAGGCAGCCAGGCTCACGCCCTCCGTGCCCTTTGGCAGCTGGGAGGTGATGGCAGTGCGCATGGACGCGTCGGAGACCAGACCGGTGAGCGATGCGAGGAAGCCGAGCAGCACCATATTGCCTGCGATCCCGCTTCCGAGCTCCTTCTTGGCGATGCTGGCGAAGGGGACCGCGTGCAGGTCAAAGTCGCCCGCAGGCACCCTGACCAGGTCCGCGTCCACGATGAGCGTGCCCCGCGGCCGCAGGTCCTTGAGGTACATGTCGCAGGCCTGCTGTGACAGGCAGACGAGCACGTCGAGCTCCTCGAGCTCCAGCTCGTGGATCTCGCCGTCGTCGACCACGACATCGGAGCGGCAAAGGCCTCCGCGGGCCTCGCTGGTGTAGGCCTGCGTGGTGAGGGCGTTGTGGCCGTCGATGACGGCCGCGCTCCCGGTGAGGTTGCCCGCGACCAGTATCCCCTGGCCCCCGAAGCCCGAGAACCGCAGCCTCATCGCGCGTCCCCCCTCCTCGCCACCTCGGCCGCCTCACGCAGCACGCGGGTGTACTCCTTGCGCGTGCGCTGTGCGACCGTGCCCACCACATACCTGCCCTCCAATCCCTCCGCGGGCATGGCGCAGGCCTTCTCCGCCGGCACCGACCGCTCCTTGAAGGCGGTGAGCGCCTCGACCGCGGTGGGCATGCCCACGTTGCGCCCGTAGTTGGTGGGGCACTGGGACAGTATCTCGACGAAGGCGAAGCCATCGGTGGTGAGGGCCTCCTCCATCGCCCTCATGAGGGGGCGGACGTGGTAGGTCGTCCACCTCGCCACGTAGTTCGCCCCCGCCGCGGCCACGACCTCGGCGATGTTGAGGGGGTACTCGGCGTTGCCATAGGGCGAGGTCGCGGTCCTCACCCCGGCCGGCGTGGTCGGCGAGACCTGGCCCCCGGTCATGCCGTAGATGAGGTTGTTGACCAGGAAGACGGACAGCCCCACGTTCCGCCGCGCTGCGTGGATGAGATGGTTGCCACCGATGCCCGCGAGGTCGCCGTCGCCCGCGATGACGACCACGCGCTTGCCCGGCATCATCGTCTTGACACCGGTCGCGAACGCTATTGCGCGGCCGTGCATGGTGTGGAGGGTGTCGCCCCTGAGGTAGGGGCTGAGCAGCCAGCTCGAGCAGCCGATGCCGGTGACCGATACGAGCTCCTCCGGGTCGATACCCATGGAATCGAGGGTGTGCACGAAGCAGTTGAGGACCGTCCCGCAGCCGCAGCCCGGGCAGAATGTGGTCGGGAGCGTGCCCTCCCTCAGGTAGCGGACGTGGCTCGGACCCCTCTGCGCGGGGTCGCCACCCTGCCCGGTCACGGGACGCCACCCCCCTTGAGGGCGCGGTGGATTTCCCTGACCGTGTGCGGGACCCCGCCAATCTTCGTCAGCGGGACGACCTCGCACCCGACGAACCGCTCGACCTCCCTTGACACCTGGCCGAGGTTCATCTCCGGCACGTAGATGCGGTCCACCCTCTCGCCCAGGCGCGCCACCGCCCTCCTGGGGAATGGCCAGATGCCGACGAGCCGCATGTAGCCCACTCGCAGCCCCTCCTCCCGGGCGCGCAGGACCGCGCCCAGCGCGGGGCGGGCCGCACAGCCGAACGAGAGGACCGCGACGTCCGCATCCTCCGTGAACCGCTCCTCGACGCGCTCCAGCCGGTCCCGATCGGACGCGATCTTCTCGACCAGCCTGCGCACGAGCCGGTCGTGGATGGCCTGGGTAGAGGCCTCCCGCATGCCGTCCTCATCGTGCGTGGAGCCCGTGACGTGGACCGCGGCGCCGCGGCCGAAGCCCACCATGGGCGGGACCGGCCTCCCCCCGAACGGCAGGTCGCCCGGCGAGCCCATGGGCCGGTCCTCGAGACGAAGGTCCTTGACCCTGGGGAGGCGGACGCGCTCGCGCAGGTGGGCTATCTCGCCGTCCATGAGCAGGATGGCCGGGTTGCGGTAGCGCTCGGACAGGTTGAAGCACTCGACCATGAGCTCGAGGCACTCCTGCACGCTGCTCGGCGAGAGGACCAGGGCCTCGTGGTCGCCGTGCGTGCCCCACCTGGCCTGCATCACGTCCCCCTGGGCGGGCTTGGTTGCCTGGCCCGTCGAGGGGCCGCTGCGCTGCACGTCGACTATGACGCATGGCGTCTCGGTCATGCACGCGTAGCCCACGGCCTCCTGCATGAGGGAGAAGCCAGGCCCCGACGTGGCGGTCAGGGCCTTGGCCCCACCCCAGGAGGCGCCGATGACACTGCTGATGGAGGCGATCTCGTCCTCCATCGGCAGGAAGTAGCCACCGACCAGGGGCATGGCCTTGGAGAGGAACTCCGCAATCTCGGAAGCGGGCGTGATGGGGTAGGCGGCGTAGAAGGAACAGCCCGCGTAGATGGCCCCGAGCGCGGTGGCCTCGTTGCCCTGCATGAAGGTGGTCCTGCCCTCCCAATTCTTGAGGTAGGAGGCGCGCAGCCCTGCGGGGGCGACTTCGGGCACATCCCCACCGGTGGACCCGTCGGCTCCCTTGGCCATCTCACTCGACCCCCCCGTCCACGATGACGATGGCGAGGTCCGGGCACATGAGCTCGCAGGTCAGGCACTTGGTGCAGTCGTCCGGCCTGGCCGCGACGGGCGGGTAGGAGCCCCGCCTGTTCATCCTGTCCGAGGCCTCGAGCACGTGCTTCGGGCAGAAGGCGATGCACACGCCGCACCCCTTGCACAGCTCCGTGTCGATGTCTATCATGGCCCTGCGCCCCGTCCAGCGCCCGCCAGGCGGTCCCGCGCGTGAATGTCGTGGGCCGGATATAAACCTCTCTAGGTCGGTCGTCGGATGTCCGGGGCAAAAAGGTTATGACGGTCGGGCGCGTTCAGGGACTGGCCCCGTACCGGAGGTCGCCCAGTATGCTCGATTTCGAGTTCTCGAAGGAGCACGAGATGGTCCGTAGGACGGTCAGGGAGTTCGCCCAGGCCGAGCTCGCGCCCAGGGTCACGGTCTTCGACCAGGGGGAGTGCATCCCCAACGACGTCATCGCCCTGCTCGCCAAGCAGAACCTGCTCGCCTTGACCGTGTCCTCGAAGTATGGAGGGCTGGAGGCCGACCCCGTCCTCGTGGGCGTCATCGCCGAGGAGCTCGCCCGCGCGGACATCAGCTGCGCAGTGCCCACTTTCTACCTCGTACAGGCCGCATGGGGCCACATCCTCGACCTCTACGGCACCGAGGTCGCCAAGGAGGCCATCCTGCCGTCCGCGGTGAAGGGCCTCGCCTTCCTGGGCATCGGCTCGACCGAGCCCGACGTTGGCTCGGACGTCGTCAACATGCGCACGGTGGCCAAGCGCTCCGGCGACAGGTACGTGCTCAACGGGGAGAAGATGTTCATCTCGGGCGTAAAGGAGGCCATGGAGCAGATGCCCGAGGGGGGCGCCCACCTGACGCTCGCGAAGACCAACCCTATCATGGGCGCGAAGGGCATCAGCCTCTTCCTCGTACCCCTCAAGACCGCCAAGGGCCCAACCAAGGGCATCTCCATCAACGTGCTCGAGGACTGGGGCCGCAGGGGCATCTCCACGGGCGGCTTCAATATGGACGGCGTCGAGCTGCCTGCCGAGTACCTCGTCGGCCAGGAGAACAAGGGCTTCTTCCTGGCGATGGAGGGGTTCGATTACGCGCGGGCCATCATAGGCGTTGTGTGCTGCGGCGCGGCGATGGCATGCCTCGAGCGGGCGATGGAGTACATCAAGATGCGCTCGACCTTCGGCACGCCCATCGCCAAGTACGAGGGCGTGCAGTTCAAGCTCGCGGAGAACTGGACGATGCTCGAGGCCCTGCGGCTGCTGGCCTACAGGGCGCTTTGGACCTACGGGCGGGCGAGGAAGGGCACGGCGACCCGGATGGAGGTCGCCAAGCAGTGCGCAATGGCGAAGCTCCACACGCCCATTGTGGCCTTCCAGTCCATCAACGACGCAATCCAGTGGTACGGCGCCTACGGCTACACGCGCGACTCCCAGCTGGAGCTGGCCCTCAAGGGCGTGAGGAGCTACTACTGGGCCGAGGGCGCGATGGAGATCATGCGCGTCATCGTGGCGCGCGAGCTCCTCGGGAAGGAGTACGTGGCCACGAAGTGAAAGGGCAGGCCATGCCCATCCCGGCCGCGCGCCGTTCCCTGGACCACCGTTTCATGCCCTGTGCCGATGGAGCCTGAGTAGCGGGACGGCGGTCGCCGCCACGACCCCGAGCGCGCTGGCGCCGCCCACCACGAACGCCCACGGGAAGCCAACCGCGTCGGCGAGGGCCCCGCTCGCTACGAGGCCGAGCGCGAGGCCAAGGCTCCCCATCGCGTTGAACACCCCCATCGACAGCCCCCGCTCCTCCGCGCCGGACCGCCGCCCTACGAGCGCGAGCGACGCGGGCAGCACGGCGGCCGCGCAGATGCCAAGGAGGAACATCCCGACGGCCATGGGACCTGGCGTCAGGTAGGCGACCATCGTCATGATGGCGCCGTAGAACACGGAGCCCGACAGCAGGAGCGCGACCTCGCCCACGCGGTCGCAGAGCCGTCCGAAGGGGTACTGGAACAGCGCGAATGGGAGGAAGAAGAGGCCGAGGTACATGCCCCGCAGCCCGGGGGAGAAGCTGAAGTTCTCCAGGAGCATGGCGGGGAACAGCGTGATGAAGAAGCCCGCCGTGAACCGGTCGATGAGCGAGTAGGCGGAGGGCATCCACAGCCGGCCCAGGAGCTCGATGGCGTGGCCGGACCCCCCGCGCGGTGTCTCGGAGCGCCGCTCGCGGTCAGGCTCCCGCAGGAGCATCAGCCCCACGAGGAGCGCGACTGCGAAGACGAGCGCCGCGAGCCGGAACGGCCCGGCGACCCCGAACCTGTCGGCCACGAGCCCGCCCACGGGGGCGCCCATGGCCATGCCCATCATCATGCCCGCCCCGAGCACCCCCATGGCCCTGCCGCGCTGCCCGGGGTCCGCGAGGTCGAGCACCATCGTCATCGCGAGCGACCAGGCCGCCACCGTGAACATGCCCTGGACGAACCTGATGCCCAGGAGCGCCGCGAACGAGGGGACATGCGGCATCACTGCGAACAGCGGGGCCGAGGCGGCAAGGCCCACAAGCAGGGAGGTCCTGCGCGCGCGCCATCGGTCCGACAGCGCGCCCCAGACTGGCGCGAATACGACGTAGGCCACCATCTCGGCCGAGGTGAAGGCGCCGATGAGGAGCGCCGAGGGCTCATCGTCGTCCGAGACCAGCTCGGGCAGGATGGGGGACACCAGCGTGACATTGAACATCGCGAGCATCACGATGCCCGAGAGCAGCATGACCTGGGGAGCACGACCTGAAGCGAACAACGTCCGATTAAAGCAGATACGGTACATTAACATTGCGCAGGGGGCCTGGCCCCTCCTGGGATGCCATCGGGACCGGACGACGACACATCGGTCCTTGTTGTTCGACGGGCCGGAAGGGTAACTATAAATATCCGTTCGGACCCTGGATGCGGGACGGAAGGTGGTCAGGTGAGGTTCAGAGCGGTCGTGATGTGCTCTTTGTTCGCGGTTATGCTGCTGTCCTCTGCGATCAACGCTGCGGGTGATGTCGATTGGACGGATGAGGCGACGGACCCTCAGGGGGACGTCCGTAACAGCCTTGATAACATCGTGACCGGGAGGGACGACATCGACATCCTGAGCGTCCGTGTCACGGAGACGGCGGCCGACCTGAACATCACGCTCAGGCTGGCGGGGCGGTACAACGCGACCGCCGATTACACTATCGACCTCCTCGCGGACGGGGCTGCCGGGTACCGCCTCGCCTGGAATGGGACGTTCGCCGCAACGGGCCCCGCGGGGGCCGTCATCACGGTCGCGGGGCACCTCTCAAGGGACGGGACGACCATCTCCTGGGTGATGGCCAAGTCATCGGTCGCGGCCACCACCTGCGTCAGGGTCGACGAGGCGGAGGCCAAGCTCGCCCCGCCCGGGGCCATGGTGTGCAACGACATTGCCAAGGGGACACCACAGTACGACGAGGTCCAGTTGCCCAAGAGCATAAGCGTCCGTATCGTGTACGAGAAGCTCCACCTGCGCAACGTGACCGTCAAGGTCGTCTACGAGGGCGCGAACGCGTCCGCGGTGCGCGCGAAGCTGGACATCGACGCCGACGGGACCGTGAGCCCCGTAGAGGCGAGCGCCTATGCCACCGAGGTCACGGGGCTGTTCATCCGCGAGGCGAGGCTGCCCAACAGCACCCTTGACGGCAGGAGCGTGAGACGCGTGTCGTACGGCTTCGACATCCAGGGTGCGGAGGGCGAAGTGGCGGGGACGGCCCCCGTGCAGTTCACCATGATGCAGACGATGGAGTTCCCGTTGCCCGAGACCAGGGGCTCGCATGTGTACTTCTTCGTATCGGCCATCGGAGGGGATGAGCCCTGGGACAACAAGGCGCTCGGGGACGACCCGTGGGGTGACGAGTGCATCGGCGGTGACGAGCCGTGGGATAATGTCTTTCTCGGTGGTGTCGTGCCTTGGGGGGCCCAGGCCATCGGGGGCGACGAGCCCTGGGACAACAAGGCGAATGTGGTCTTCACGCTGGAGGCCCCCGACGGGTGGAGGTTCGTGACGGATGATTGGCCTGCCGGATTGGCCGACCACCTCAACTCGGAGGGGGACGTCCTGGAGATGGACGCCGCGGCCACTGCGTCATCCTACGCCTCCACGATGGGAAGGATGAACATGCTCACGTTCGAGGAGCTCTCCGATGACGAGGATGGGGGGTTCATCCCCTCCAACGGAGCGATGCTCACCCTGGTCGCGGTGGGCACGACCGCGATGCTCTTCGCGGTTGGGCGGGGACGGGCACCGCGGATATGAGCATCCGCCTCACGGGCACACGGCGTGATGAGGTCCGTGGCCCGATGCTCAGTTCCCGTGCGGTTGCACCATGAACAGGAGGAACACGATCACCCCGAGGAAGAAGTAGATGAGCGCCATCTCCCTGTCCGTGAACCGGGGCTTCGGGGCGCGCGCGGCAAGCCGCCTGAGCCATGACGACCATCCGAGCCACCGAACGTGCGGTCGGCGCGACAGAGCGTCGCCGCGGTTCAACCACATCGGCAGCGCCCAGAGGGTCATGACGAGCAGCGAGGAGTGGTCCGCGTTGGTGATGTCGTAAAAGCCCGGGTTCCACACGACCGGGAGGCTGGTCCACGAGTTCTCCCATCCGTAGACCTTCCCCGCGACCCACATCCCTATCGGGACCGAGGCGATGAAGAAGGCGAGCCATACGTGCGGTGCCAGGGAGCGGTAGGGCCGGGGGGTGGCCAGCGTCCTGAGCAGGGCGCTGGGTGAAGCGGACCACCTCGACCTGGCCACGAGGTAGGTCCCGGCGAGGCATCCGACCACGAGGAACCCCACGGTCGAGGAGACCATGAGCACGACGTGCAGCTTGAAGATGGGCGATGCCAGGACGGCCTGGATGTTCGCGGGCGGGCCCTGTGCGCCCCCGTCGCCGGGCGCGGGCACGTACACGTACTCCAGGACGAAGCTCCACGAGTTGCCGGGGTCCGTCCGCGAGATGAGGCCGATTGGACCGACGGGCGTCGAGCCCGCCTCGAGGCACTCGACGCGGACGGTCCAGGTCCCGTTGTAGGTGCCCTGCGGGAACGCGACGAGGAGCGAGCCGGCGCTGCCGCTCTCGTCACGGGAGGCCCCACCGGCGTCGGAGGCCTTGACGGAGAGAGTGTCGGGGCGCGAACGCGAGCCCTCGTCGTCCGACCAGGCGAGGATGACCTCCACCGTTGTGATGGTGCCAGGGGGGAGCTCGTAGGTCCCCTCCCAGACGGCGCCGGCCGCGTCGGACTGGGGGTTCGAGCAGTACCCGGAGTCCGTGATGGTCCCCGTGGTCGGGTTCCCGTCCTGGACGGGCGCCGCGCACACGGCGGTCGGGAGAAGGGGGAGCAGGGCGAGCGCTGCCGTTACCAGTGAAAGCACAATGGTGTGCGGGCGGAGCATCGGCTCTCCATGCCCTTGCCCGTTTAAAACCCTGCTGTCGCGCAGGCGGCGTCACCCCGCCCGCACGACCACACCGGGCTCGCCCACCCGCCGCGACTGCCGGAGCGGACCGGTCCGCGAAACGTATATCTGGCCGGAGCGCCAATCGAGAGGTCCGTGCGCGCAGCCTTCTTTGCATCCATCATGGTCGCCGTGGCCATTATGCAGGCGGTCTGGGTCCCGGGGGTGGCGACGTCCGTGGGCACCGGCGACCTCGAGCTCTACCACTCCTACGACTCCATGACCGAGGAGCTCAAGGCGCTCGCAGAGGAGCATGGCGACATCCTCTCGCTCATCTCCATTGGCAGGACCTTCGAAGGCCGCGACATCTGGGCCGCCAAGCTGAGCGACACGCCCTGGGAGGACGAGGACGAGCCGGAGGTCCTCATCACCGGCGCGCACCACGCCAAGGAGTGGCCCTCCGTCGAGGTCGCGATGGCGACGCTGCGGCTGCTCGTGGACTCCTACGGCAGGACTGCCGCGGACCGCGACGGGGACGGTTTCGCGGACTCGGACAACGACCAGGACGGGCAGGTGGAAGAGGACCCGTTCGACGCCCAGGACAACGACGGCGACGGCGCGGTCGACGAGGACTGGGAGGACGCGAGGCTCTCATGGCTCGTCGACAACCGGCAGGTCTGGGTCGTGCCCATGCTCAACCCGGACGGTCTGGAGTTCTGTCGCGGCCAGGTCGCGTCGGGCGTTACCGACGAGGGTTCGCTCTGGCGCAAGAACCGCGAGCCCAACTACCAGGAGTGGGGGCGGCTCGAGGGCGCGACCTACGGCGTCGACCTCAACCGCAACTACGGCTTCCACTGGGGCGAGCTGGGCGCGCAGAGCTACGCCGACTCGCGCGCGGAGGACTACATCGGGCCCGTGGACAAGCGGGACGACGACGGGGACCGCCGTGTCAACGAGGACCCCATGGATAACGTCGACAACGACCGGGACGGGCTCGTGGACGAGGACGGGCGCGGGGGCTTCACCGCCACCGAGATTGGGCTGCTCAGGGACCTCATCGAGGCCCACGAGTTCGCCATCGCGCTCAACTTCCACACCTTCAAGGGGACGATCTACTGGCCGTGGATGTGGACGCTCGATCTGCCAGAGGACGAGCCCACCTTCGCCGCGGTGGCCGGGCGCATGGCCGAGTTCAACGGCTACGAATGGCGCAACATGTCCGACCGCAACCAGCAGTGGTTCAGCCGCCACCCGCCCGTCGACGGGGATTCGAACGACTGGATGTACGGGAAGTATGGCATCCTCGCCTACACGATAGAGCTGGGCACCAACGTCTTCATCCCTGGTGAGGAGGAGCTCGCCGCCATCATCGCGGAGAACCTGGGCGCCAACCTGCTCGCCGTCGAGGTAGCCGACAACCCGCGCATGGACCGGGTCGTGCTCGAGCACGAGCCGCTCAACGACACGGTCTCGGAGGGGCCCTACGAGGTCTCCGTGAGGATGGCCGGCGGCGAGCTGGTCGCGGGCGGCATGACCCTCCACCATCGCGTGGCCGGGGGGGAGTTCGAGGTCTCGGCGATGGAGGCTGGGAACGGCGCCGGTGAGTACTTGGCATCGATACCCGGGGCGGGACCCGGCAAGCGGGTGGAGTACTTCTTCGTCGCCGTGAGCGCCGCCCAGGGTACGACGTTCCTGCCAGCCTACGGTCCCTACCAGGTGTTCTCGTTCAATGTCCTCGGAACGGGCCCATCCCACGGCGGGACCGTTGTCTCCGCAGTCGCCATCCTCCTCGTCCTCGCGCTGGGCACCGCCTACACATACCGGCGCAGGCTGGGGCCCGCCATGCGCAGGCTCGGCCGGCGCACCGCCTCCGTGCACGATGGAGAGGCCTAGGCGGGGTGTCCGGCAAACCCTTTTGTATCCTGGAACCATTCCCCTGCCCAGTACCGGGGGATGCCTGGACATGGCCAGCCTGACAGAGCGTGTACCGCACTTCTGGAAGCTGGTGGGCCTGGTCCTCGTCGTGCTCTACGCGGTCATGGCCGTCGTGGACTGGAAGTTCGCCCTCGCGCTGCTCCCGCTCATCATCGTGCTCGCTGGCATGATCGCGTTCAGGCTCTCCGGCGCGGTCATGGCCGTCGTGGGATGGGTGCTCGCCGTCGTGCTCGCGGTCGCCGCCTTCCACACCGACTGGCGCGTCGCCCTGCTCGGCTCGGCCGAGGGGCTCCTGAAGTCGCTGGGCATCGGCGTGGCCGTCGTGGCCACGATGTGGCTCATCTTCTACATGAAAGAGGACGGGTTGCTCGCCACGGTGTCCGCAAGCCTCAAGCGCATCGCGCGCACGAAGGAGGACCAGGCGCTGTTCATCGGCATCGGCTTCGGCGCGATGGCCACGAGCCTGGGGCTCGTGACACCCTCGCTGTTCCCGCCGCTCATGATGGCGATGGGCTTCGGCCCGTTCGCGGCGGTAGTCATCTCGGTGCTGGGCTACAACGCCTCGACCTCGTTCGCGCTCCTCTCCATCCCCGTCACCCTCCCCGCGGACACGTCCGGCACGCTGCTGGGCGCGGAGCACGCCTTCACCGGCATCGCCTTCGCTTACAAGGTCTGCCTCTACCTCCCGGTCGTATCGGTGGCCATCTCGTTCGCCATGCTCTACATGGTCGGGGGGTGGAAGTCCGTGAGGAAGGGCGTGGTCCAGGCCGTCCTGGTGGGCCTGTCGGTCGCGCTCTCGTGCCTGGCGCTCACTGCCTACGAGAACTTCAGGGGGGTCACCATCGTGCCCCTGCGCGTCGTGGGCGTGGCCGCCGGGATGGTCTCGATGGCCGTGCTCTACGGGTACATGCGCCTCCTGCGCCGCAAAGAGGGGAGTGGAGCGACCGCGCCCGGGTCCACCCCAAGCGCCGACACGGAGCCCATCGGCAAAGGCAGGTTGCTGAGGGGGTTCTCCCCGCTCATCATCGTCACGCTCCTCGCGGCCGTGGTCGGTGTGCAGTCCGTCTCGGACTGGCTCAACGACCTGCCCGGTGCCGCCGAGCAGGTCCACCTGTTCTCCAACCCCGGCAAGTTCGTCGACCTGAACGTGCTATCGCAGATCTACACCTGGATATTCGTCGCCATCGTCCTCACCATCGCCATGCTTCGGCCCAAGCGCGAGGTAGTCGTGAAGACCACGAAGGTCTGGTTCAAGCGCATCTGGTCCCCGTTCATCGCCTACTCGGTCTACTTCGCCATCGCCTACGTGATGGCCTACTCGGCGATGACGCTGGGCGGCGAGTCCGGTTGGAAACTCTTACCGTCCACGGACTTCTTCAAGGACTACAACATGAACGGCGTGCTGGCGGCGGGGCTCGCGGCCGCGTTCGGCGCCGGGTACCTCTGGATAGCCTCCTCGCTCGGACTCTTCGGCGCGGTCGTCGGCGGCTCGGAGACCGGCTCGAACGTGCTTTTCATGAAGATCCAGTACTCGACGCTCACGTCCGACAAGGTGGGATTGGACGACGCCGAGTTCCTGACCGCCTTCGGCGGCCACGCGGCCGCTGGCGGCGTCGCCTCCGCCATCACGCCTTCTAAGATCAACAACGCCGTCGCGACCATAGGGGAGGGCCCAGCGCTCGAGGCCGACGTCATGCGCAAGCTGCTCGTGGTGACGGTGCTCATCACCGTGCTCATCAATCTGATGACGGGACTCTTCGTCAAGCTCGGCCTGTGAGTCAGCTGGACGCCGCGAACGACGGGACCGCCGAGTTCAGGTACCTGAGGAACTCAGCCAGCGGCATGCCCTGCTCCCACTCGATGACGTAGTTGCCCTTCTCTGTCTGACGCAGCTTGGGCAGCCGCGCGTGCAGGAAGCCCGCGATGCCAACAGGCCTCTCCATCTCCAGCGTGAAGATGCGCCAGCTGTCCCCGCGCACGCCCTTGCGACGGAAGGCGTATATGGGCAGCACGCCCGCGGCCTTGCACAGCTCCATCATGTCCTCGGCCTGCTGCGTCTCCCTGCCCGAGTTGCTGGAGGTGCGCAGCACGTCGTGCATCGAGGCCTTGACCTCGAGGGGGAAGCTGATGTCCCCGCGAAGCGCTATGAGGTCCACGCCGATGGAGGCGGCCGCGCGCGTGACGATGAAGGGCCGGGTCTGCGTCGACCAGTAGGCCGTGCGCTGCTCCTCCGAGCACGTCTTGGTCACGCGCTCCAGCACGTCCTGGCGGCCCGAGAGTATGCCCTTGAGCTCACGCTCGTAGGAACTGGCGGTCACGGTGCATCCCGCGTTTTCTATGGGCGGGCGTCTTAAAATACTTTTTCAGAGAACCATCGACCCGGTCATCAGGGCCCAGATGGGCTCATCCCTTGTGCCGGGGCCGGCGGGACCTCTGCCCCTCTCCTTTGATTACATCCCGCATCACGATGGCCTGTCTCCTCGCCGTCAACCAGAAGAAAGCCGTCGCGATCGAGATGAGCACCAAGGCCATGACGAGGATGATGGTGCTCGATTCCAGCCTCTCCGCGTAGGCGTCCCGGTCCCCCTGCGCATCCTCGAGCGCGGCCTGGGACGCGTTGAGCTCGGCTGAGAGCCTTGCGTTCTCCGCCCGCGTGGTGTCGAGCTCGGTGCGGAGGCGCGCGAGCTCATCCTCCTGGGACTCCGCGAGTACTCGCGAGGCGGGAAGGTGGGGGAGGCTTAGGAGCAGGACCACGGCGAGGAGGGTCACGATGGCAAGGGCGCGCATGCGATACACCGCGTTCGCCATCGGCGCGGATGGTCAAAAGGTTTGCTGGGAAAGCACCGTGCATGCATGTGCCGTCCTGACACGTCAGACCCGGTATCGGCCACGGTTCCGCCCCCCCATGCTTCAGGACTTGCCTCGATTGCACCTAGGTGAACGTCAACCCCACCATTCAATACCCAGGAGCACCAGACCATGCATGGGGCAGATGGAGATGCGCGGGCTTCGCCACGGGGACTTGCCTGCCAGTGTAATGCGCATCATGGTCCAACTCCTCCTGCTCGCGCTGATTGTCCAGACGGCGTGCGACCACGCCATCGCGGCTGGTCATAATGCGCCGATCACCGTCGAGCTTCTACGGTTCGGGACGTCCTGCCTAGGTGAGCAGTACGACGCCACGTTCAAGCTGGAGAAGGGCGATGCATTGGTCATCACCTGGTATTCCAGCGCGCCAATCGTCTTCAAGGTCTTCGGGCCGTGCTGGGATGTGGTGATGATTATGCCATCGATGAAATCCGACATCGTCACGATCATCGCGCAGTCGTCAGGGCATCACACGGTCCGATGGACGAACCCATCGAGGGCCGATAACGCCTCGCTCACCTACATGTACGATGTCCGACCACCCCAGGTGTCCACGGACCCTCTGTCGGATGCCCAGGCGGCCGATGCGGTCGCCCGTGCGAGACACGCTGTGGGGACGCTGCTCGCCTCGACGCTCGTCTTCCTCGTCCTGCTTGCCGCGTTCCTGGTGCAGCTCCATGTGCGGTCGCTGCGGGCGAGCGCCATCCTCAGCCCGGGCGACATCGACGAGCTCCTTGGGGCCATCTGCCCATCGCCACCTTGCGATGTCGGGTGCGATGGCGGCCCTGACCGCTCGACGCCCGGACTGGAGGGGTCGCAGGACTGGCAGCCCGACGCACCATCCCCAGTGGTGCGCGTGCTGAGGGCGTGATGAAGTGGGATGGGGTGGTGGGCCCAGGGAGATTCGAACTCCCGGCCTTCGCTGTGTCAGAGCGATGTCATAACCAACTAGACCATGGGCCCGCGCAGTCCTCCCAAAGGAGGAGGTCATATATAAAATCGTCGGGGTGCTGGGCGGTTGCTGGCATGGAGCCGACGGTCGCGCAAAACCTTTTGTATGCGCGTCCAGATAATAGAGCCGAGAGAAGGTGGGGTATCCGATGCTTTGCCGCCCAGCGCATTCCAGGGCTCTCCGCGTCACGATGGCCATGATTGTCGCGCTCCTGCTGGGCATGGGGGCCCTGCCCTGGCCCTCCGCGGAGGCGGGGCATCCCCGAGGGTACCTTGTCTTCTCAGACACGCTGCCGGTGGGCCCTGACCTTGATGCGACGTTCCATGCCGTTGTGCCGGAAGGCGTCGAAGTACTCTCCGCCACCATCGACCTGTGGGGGCGGGTCGGAACGCTTCCCGTTGCCGCGGGCACGGACACCGCCGGCGAGCACACGCATATCCTGGCCACGACGGGGGGGCACGCGCACACGACCTCGGAGGATGACGGGCACAACCACACGATCGCCACGTCAGAGGCGCACTCCCACATGGTCCAGACCGACGAGACGACCATATCGCTCAACAACGCGAGGATGAGCGTGGCGCTGCCCGCCCACACCCACACACCCTCCGGTTCCATGGTGATCGGCTACGACTTCGCGGCCGAGACGTCCCTGGAGCACAACCACACCGCGCTCGACCATGGCCACTCTGCCAGCATCGCGCTGTCGGGGTTGCACCAGCACACGTCCGACACCTTGACGGACCACGCGCATGACCTCACCGTGGAGGGCGAGCACTCGCACGCCTCCTCCACGCTCGGCGACCACTCCCACAAGCTCTCGCCCGACGTCGCGGCCGACCCTGCCGGGAGCGTCCCCACTGGCGTGAGGGTGACATTGGTCTCTGCGTCCGCATCGACGGAGCTAGGTGGGACGTTCGGTGGCGCGGCACCGGGGTGGCACGCCTCCGCCGACCTCACGGGCCTGCTCGATGGGGGCGTGACGCGCATGGTCCTCGCATCGGACACGACAGGGGCCATCGAGTACCTCCTCGTCATCGGCGTCGACACGCCGTGCTCCGCCATCGCGGGCCATGGCGTCGTCGGGCCCCTCGCCCCCCTCGAGGTTCCGGTCTACTCGCCCGATGTGCCGAGCGGTGCGACGGCGCACCTCTTCGGCGCATCGCTGCCGACCATCGTCCCCAGCCTGGACCTCGCGGAGGGCCACGAGCATGCCGTTGTGGAGGATGGCACGCACGCCCACACGATGGACGGCGCGGGCTCGCACACGCACGACACGCAGGGCGGCGACCACACGCACGATGCGACCGTGGGCGTCGGTTCGGTCACGGTCGCGGACACGACCCCGGACTGGAGCCTCCTGCAGCACTCCCACACGCTCACGTGGGCCGGCAATCAGATAACCTCCGTCGGAGACTGGGGCTACGGCACCGGTGATTCCGTCCCGCACACCCACATCGTGCTCGGGCACGGCCACTCTGTGACGATGACCAACTCAGGTGCCCACGAGCACTCGCTCTCTGACGTGGCGGGGCACATCCACACGATGACCCAGGAAGGAGCGCACGTGCATGACGTGCAGGCGGCGGGCGCGCACGACCACCTGCCGATGTACTCGCCCACGGCCACGACCGGGCCAGGGCCGACCGGTGTGCGAGCGGCGCTCGACGGGTCCGACATCACGGACGCGAACGGGGGCCCGTGGGGTCTGGTGGAGGCACCCGTCGATGTGGAGCTGCCCGCGGCGGCGCTCGTGGGCCCTCACGTGCTGCGGCTCACGGCCTCGACGGAGGGCGCGGTCGAATGGGTCTTCATCCTCATGCACGCCCAGACACGTCTCGTCGTCTCGCTCAGGTCCGTGGGGGACATGAAGGCTCACGTTCCGAACCCGGACGGCGCGCTCTCGGCAGAGGCGCGAGTCTTTGCCTCGCCCTATGTGATGACCGTCCAGCCCACCTCGTCGACTGACGCGGGCCACTCGCACACGACCTCGTCGGGTGGTGGGCACGCCCACGTCGTCACCGCGGCGGGCGGCCACGTCCACCAGCTCGACCCTATGCAGCACGACCACGGGCTCTCCCTCGCGAACACGTCGGTCACGGTGGTCAACTCCACCGGCACCGTGGACCTCCCAAGCCATACGCACACCGTCACGCTGGGCAGCCAGTCGACGGGGCTCAACCGCGTGACCGGCACGACGGGCATGCACACCCACACAATCGAGGAGCACGTCCACGATATCGAGTGGTCCACCTCGGGCACCCACGACCACCCGGTCGACTCGGCGGCCGACCACGTGCACGCCCTCAACATGGCGGACGGCCACGCGCACTCGATGTCCGGGGGCGCTCACGAGCACACGCTGAGCCCTGGTGCGGTAGGGAACGCGGCATACCCATCGCCGTCCGACGTCTCGCTCTTGATGGGCGCGGCCACCACCACTGGATTGCACCCCGTCCAGGAGGCGACGTGGTGGGATTACACCGACCTGTCCGCAGGCCTCGCCGAGGGCGCGCCCGTCCTGACGCTCGATGCCTCCTCGGCCACCCTCGGCACCCTGAACGTCATCGTGGTGTTCACGCTCGACTCGGTGCCGCCCTTGCTCTCGCTCGCGTCCGCGCCGCAGTGGGTGCGGCCTGGGCAGGCCTTCCAGGTCAGCGTCGCCGCGAGCGTTGACATCGTCGTGGCGACCGTCGAGCTCGAGGTAGCGGGCATCGCGGTGTCGGCACCGGTCCTCAATGCGACGGCCTCGGTCATCGAGTTCGCGTGCACGTGCTCCTTGGCGGCCCCGGACGGTGTCCATCCCATGCTCGCGAGGGGGGCTGACCTGGCGGGCAACCCCTTCGAGGGGGTCATCGGAAGCATCACGGTGGACGGCACAGCGCCCACCATCACGGTGAGGACGGGCGAGCGCAGCCTCGGCGCGGGCAGCTACACGTGGGTGTCGCCAGCGACCGACGTCATCGTCGAGCTCAGCGACGGCGGCAGCGGGCCTGGAGCGGTCCGGTACGGTCCCGAGCCCGGCCGTCTGGACTCCCTCTTCGACCCCTCGGACCCGTTCCTGTTCAAGGGATTCGCCGAGGGCATGCACGACCTCCACTTCGGGGGCGCCGACCTGGCGGGGAACCCTGTCGACGCACCAATCCTGCTGCACGTGCGGCTCGACGCGACGCCTCCGGACCTGAGGAGGATACTCGCCCCATCTGCCACTTTGGCTGACCCCCCGGCGACGGTCGTCGGTCCCAACACGGTCCTCACGGTCCTGGCCGATGATGGCTTAGGCGGCTCGGGCGTCGTCGAGGTCCAGTACGCGGTGGACGACGGTGCCAACCCCGTCGAGTGGAGGGGTTTCAGCTACCCGAGGACCCTGATGGACGACCTCTCCTCGAGACCTCTCACCGCCACGCTGATGCTGAGGGCTTACGATGCGGTCGGGAACATGGCGGGCCACGATGAGAACCTGACGGTCGACCGGGACGTTCCCTCCGTCAACGTCTCCGCGTTCCTGCCCGACCAGCTCACGAACAGGAGCGCCCTTGCCATCCACAGTACGGTCGGAGGGGATGTGGCCATCGTCCACCTCCAGAGCTCGACGATGCACTCCAACTACCCCCAGGACATGACCCTGACCGTCGACGAGGCCGGCGCCGTGGACTTCGAACTGGTCCTGAGCCCTGGACCCAACTACGTGCGGGTTGCGTTCGAGGACAGGGCGGGCAACACCTCGCCCTGGGCTTGGCGCGTCATCACGCTCGATACCGATGCGCCCTCCGTGGTGTCCACCGTCCCGACACCAGGCTCGAGGGACCTCGACGAGGGGACGGTCAGGATCGACATCGTTTTCTCGGAGGTCATCGACAGGATGACCCTGGTGCCGCGGATACTCGTCGATGGCGGGAAGGCAAGTCCCCTCGAGCTGCAATGGGATATCGACTGGGGCAACAGGCTATCGCTCATCTACGACGGAGCCATCGCACCGGGCTCCAAGGTGGATGTCTCGCTCCTGTTCAAGGACCCCGCCGGGAACGCCGGCACGTACGAGTTCACCATCTGGACGGCGGGAGGCTCGGAGCTGGAGGTCAACGCCGGCGACTTCCTCTGGGGCCTCTTCATCGGCCTCGTGCTCGGCATCGTCGTGGCCTACCTCGTCGTCCTCAGGCTAAGGCGCGGCAGCGCGCCACGCCGCACCCCCGGACCCAGGCCGCTGCTGGACATGGGCCTCCGGCCCGCGCCGTCCATCCTCGCACCGGAGGAGGATCGACTGGACGGCCTTGAAGGGGAGATGCTGGGGGCCGAACGGCCGACGGGGACGACGACGTCCCCATCGGAGGAAGGCAAGGAGAGGTCAAACGATGCGGGCGGGGGACCGGGGGGTGGCAAGGACGGTGCGGACGGGTCCGCGAAGGACGTCGAGGAGAAGGATGACCGGTCGGCTGGGACCGATGGTGGGAGGGACGAGGGTGAGGGCGACCATCACCACGCCGACGACGACGGGGTCGACGATGAGCTCTCGGCCGACCTGGACCGTCTCATCGAGCAGGCCAGGGGCACGTCCGACCCCGAGGCGACCGGGGGGTCACCGGAGAACGGTGGCATCGACGACGAGCAACTCCCTGACCCCGACCAGGAGACCGTGGACCCGGGCACCAGGTAGTCGCGACCCACCGCTTAATTAGGCCCCAAGCGCATCACCCTTTCAGGTGGTTGGATGCTGGAGGCGATCCTCGCCATCGACACGCCCAGCGACTGGAAGAAGGAGGTCATCCAGAAGTACCACGCGAAGATAAGCGTGCTGGACTGCCTCCCCTACTCGAAGAAGGGCAACAGGGACCTCGTGAAGATCGAGGTCGACCCTCAGCACATGCAGATGCTCCTCGACGACGTCAAGAGGAACCCCGCGGTCGACGACATGGACATGTCGGCCATCGAGGACGGCGTCATCAAGGGCGCGGTCGCGACGGTGGACTGCGTCGCGTGCTGCTCGATGGTGGGCGACGATGCGTTCCTCATCGACTCGAGGCTCGACGACCAGGGCAAGACCCTCTGGACGTTGCTCGTCACCGAGAAGGAGGCCGTGAGGCGCCTCATCCGCCAGCTCGAGGGGCACCGCTACCACGTGGAGCTCCAGAAGCTCGCTTCCATCGACAACCAGGAGCTCATGACGTCGAGGCAGGAGGACATCCTGCGCATCGCCTTCGAGCGCGGGTACTTCGACTACCCCAAGCGCATCTCGTTGCGCGACCTCGCGAGCATGTTCGGCATCTCGATATCGACGCTCTCCGAGATGCTCCGCAAGGGCCAGCGCAAGATCATGGAGGAGTACTTCGGCGAGGGCGAGCCCAAGTAGGCGCACCGTCGACCGGTCATCGGGCGCGGCGCGCCTTCCGTCCGCGGTACGTCACCGCGAGCCCCATCATCACCGCGACCACGGCCGCAGCGCCGACCGCTGGGAGGAACCCGTCGTCCTCGCCGTCGCCAGAGCCCTTGGGCGTGAATGTCAGGTCCTGGGTCCAGGCCCTCTTCCCAGAGATGAGCGTGGCGGTGATGTTGTAGGTGACCTGCCTCTCGCTGCCGAACGGGCCGATGCTGGCGTGGTAGGTCCCGTTGGCGAGCTTGGTCATTGCCACGGACGACAGCGGCGTGCTGCCCTGCTTGAGCCGCACCTCCATCGATGTGACGTTGGCCGCGTCCTTGGGGACGCAGTAGACGGCCACGGCCTCGCCCGTCTTCACCTGCGGGGGCACGCGGGAGAGGTTGGTGGTTTGAAGCTCCGTCGAGGTGGGCTCGACGGGCGTGAAGAGGTGCTCCTCGGTCCAGCCGAAGGTGCCGTTGCTGTACTCGACGGTGATGTTGAAGTGGTGCTCACCCATCGAGTCGATGGCGTTCGTGAGGGCGCGCCAGAATCCCTGGCCGTCCTTGGTCATCGTGATCGATGGGAAGCAGTTGATGTCGCTGCAGTACCTGAGGTACACCCCCACGACACCGGTCTCGTCGACGAGCTTGCAGGCGATCTCGACCTGACCGCCGATAACGGCGGGGTCCGGGGTCATGGACAGGGCCGTGACCTCTAACTCCTGGGCCTCGGTGCCGTCGGGCATGCCCGATACGAGGGCGAGGAGCACGACCACGACGAGCATGGCTCCCAGGGACGACCTTATAGACATCTTGTTCCTCCCGGGGACAACTCTTCGACATATCGGCATCCTGTATATAAAACCTCTTACGTGGTTTCCCATGCCGCTGGGGTGCACTGGATGCACGCTCAACCGCTCTCGGGGCCCGAGGCCTCGGGGCCATCCCCCACGTCCGCACCCGCGGGGCAGGTGGGCCCGCCGGCCCTCCGCGCGTGGAACAGGTACTCGCTCGCATACCCGGCATGGCGGCCGAAGTGCTCCCGCGCCCACGTGCCCACCGCCCTATCCGACATAGTGGCCCCGCCGTGGTACCACTCGGCCACGGCACGGTGGACCCACCGGTCCACCGGGAAGGCCTCCAGATGATCGAGCGAGAACAGCAGCACGCAGTCTGCGACCTTGGGGCCGACGCCGGGGAGCCCCATCAGGCGCTCCTTGGCCTCCCGGTAGGGCACCTCCCTCAGGGGCTCCAGGAAGAACTCGCCGTCCGCCACTTCATTGGCGATGCGCTGGACGTGGGGGGCGCGGTAGCCCAGGCCGAGCTTCTTGAGGCCGCCAGAGGTCGCGCGCGCGAGCTGGTCTGGGGTCGGGAAGGCGTTGTTCCGGCCGTCGCCGAGGGGGGTGCCGTACCGGGCCGAGAGCATCTCGACGGTCTTGGAGATGCGCGCCACGCTGCTCATCTGGGACACGACGTAGGAGACGAGGGTCTCCCACGGCTCCTGCCTCAGAAGGCGGAGCCCCCCGTAGGCCTCGAAGGCCGCGTCCACGCGGCGGTCGTGGATGTCCCTCCGTACCGCGTCGAGGTCGTCGTCGAGCCTGAGGTAGTCCGAGAGCTCCCCCGGCAGGAGCTCCCTCGGGCCTGATTCCCAGTAGAGCTCGCCCTCGGGCCTCTGCCAGAGGTCCACGACCGCGCCCCTGATGACTCCCCGCCACTGCCATTCGGTCCCCAGGCACCACCGGAACGCCTGCCCGCAAGAGAGTGTGCACCCCAGGTCGAGCGGTACCTCTAGGCGCATCGAGTTCCTGTATGTGGGCCAGGGCAGCGTGCGCTCCATCCGGCATACCCTCCGCGGGACCGGCGAGCGCGACTATGAAGCTTTGCGTCGCCGTTCCCGTCCGCCCCATCCCTCGTCCTGGCCAATCCGCTCGCTTGGTCGACCAGCAGCACCCCAAACTACTTAACCCCCCCACACTCATTCGAAATCCCCTCGGGCAAATGCCGATGCAGGGGTAGGGCTGGCTGGTGGTGCCGCGAAGGTCATCGACATCGCCGTGATGAGCGAGTTCAGGCGCGAGGCCATGTGGCGCAAGGTCCTGGTGGACAGGCCCGACATTTACGTTTCGCTTCTGACGTTCGAGCCCGGTCAGGAGCTCAAGGTCCACAAGCACCCGGACTGCGACATATGGCTCTACGTGGTCGTCGGCGATGCCTACGTGCACTGCGGCGACGAGGAGAAGGTGCTCCGCGCCGGGCAGGGCGCCTTCATACCCCCGGACACCTGGCACGGCATCATCAACGAATCGGACACGCCCACGGTCGTGATGTCCGTCCAAGCCCCAAAGGCCAAGTTCTCCGACTGGCGCGACATCGAGCCGGGCGAGTGCCCCGAGTGCGGCTACAGGTTCGGTCACCCGGCCAAGCACGAGCACTGCCCGATGTGCGATGTGGACCTCTCGCCGCTGCGCATATGAGCCCCCTGTCGGTTCGGGCGAAAGGATAAGAAGGGCGTAGCGCGCTTACTTCACTGGGTGGAGGCCCTCCACGTGATCCCGTGGGAGTGCCATCCGCCATCCATGGTCATCTGGAGGGAAACCAAATGGTGCGCACCGACAGGAAGGTCCTGGTCTTCGCGCTGAGCACGTGCGGACACTGCCGCAACACCAGGAAATGGCTCGACGAGCACAGCATACCCTACGAGTGCATCGAGGTCGACCTCAAGCACGGGGACGAGAAGCGCAAGACAATAGAGGAGATGCGCAAGTACAACGACCGGCTGACGTTCCCCACTGTGATCCTGGACGGCAAGCAGATCATCATCGGCTACCATCCGGAGGAATTCGAGGAGGCGTTCAACGGTGCCTAAGAAGACCGCCGAGGAGCTCCACCCGGTGCTGCTCCGGTTCGCGAACGGCAAGGGCATCACGCTCAACCCCAACAAGGACTTCGCGCTGGACCTCATCAGGGGCTTCCTCGTCAACGAGGAGCGCGTGGGCTACCGGTGCTGCCCCTGCAGGCTGGCCGTCGAGGACAAGGACTGGGACAGGGACATCATCTGCCCCTGCACGTACATGATGCCGGACGTCGAGGAGTTCGGCACCTGCTTCTGCTCGCTCTACGTCTCGCACGAGTTCGCCGAGAGGGTGACCAAGGGTGACAAGAGCGTGCACCAGTCCATACCCGAGAGGCGGCCACTCTCGAAGCTGGACTACCCTGGCTGACGCGCAGGGCGGACCGTGTCGGGGAACCCCCTGCGGGCGGTCCGCACGCTGGATTGTGGAGGTGGGACACGTTGAGGTGGGGCCTGGAGGGAAGGACGGCCCTCGTCACCGGGGGCTCGAGGGGCATCGGCCGCGGCATCGTCCGCAGGCTCGCCGAGGAGGGCTGCGACGTCGCCATCAACTACGAGCGCAGCCGCGACAGGTCCGAGCAGGCCGCGGAGGAGGTCCGCGCGCTCGGCCGCAGGGCGGTCGTGGTCCAGGCCGACGTAGCTGACGCGGCCGCCGTCGACCGGATGCGCGACGAGGTCCTTGCGGCCCTCGGGCACCTGGACGTCCTGGTCAACAACGCGGGCATCCACCAGCACCTGAAGAGCTGGGAGATGACGGTCGCGGACTGGGACCGGGTCATCGGCGTCAACCTCACCGGCGCCTACCTGGTGGCGCGCGCGTTCGCGCCCCACATGCTCTCGCGGCGCAATGGCCGCATCGTCAACATAAGCTCCATCGTGGCCATGTCCGGCACCGACCACGAGGCGCATTACGCGGCCTCGAAGGCGGGCATGCACGGCCTCACGAAGTCCCTCGCGCTCGAGCTCAGCCCCCACGGCATCATGGTGAACTGCATCGCCCCGGGCCACATCACCACCGACATGACCGCGGGCGCGACGGAGGAGGAGGTCCGCGAGACCCTCCGGCAGATACCCCTTGGCAGGTTCGGCGCGCCCGCCGAGATAGCGTCCGTTGTGGCGTTCCTGGCCTCGGACGAGGCATCCTACATCACGGGCCAGGTCCTGCACGTGAACGGCGGCATGGGCCTCTATTGAGACCTGGCGGGCCCTAGTCACACGCGGTGTGACCGCAGCTGGGGCACATCGCGCACCCCTCCAGGGGTGCGAGCGCTGTCCCGCATTCGGGACAGGGCTCCACGAAGGTCGACATTACGTCCATCATCATTCCCATGGCCATTAGGACGACGGGGTTCATAAGGCCCGAGAGGGGGGGTGAGTGAAAGTGGCCCTTGGGCACAATTACCTTATGTCGTCCAGCCATCTACCATGTCCGGGTTGGCCATGGTCAAGAGGAAGGTCACGAGGTTCAAGCGGAGGTTCCTGGGCGACGACGCGAAAGAGTGGGCGCGCCTGGCGAGGATGCTCAAGGGCGTCCGGGTCGTGGACCTCGCCACGTGCGACGACGAAGGCCCCCACGTGCGGCCCGTCACCATGGTCGAGGCGGGAGGCGTCCACTACGTTCTCACTGGCACCTCGGACGCCAAGGTGCGCCAACTGCGCCACGACACCAGGTACGAGGCCCACCTGCCCTGGAAGCGTGGCAAGGACACCGGCTACATCAGGTTCAGGGGGCGGGTCATGCTCATCGAGGACCGAGCGGAGAAGCGCGCAGCGGCGGACGCGGCCGGCTTCCTGGAGCACTACTGGGAGGGGTTCGACGACCCCAACCTCACCGTCATCCGGCTCGGCATCGAGGCGGCGGAGCTCATGCCCCCGGGCAAGGCCGAGTGGACCCACCTGACCAGGGGCGGGAAGGGCGTTCCTGGCGGAAAGGCCTCCAGACGTCGCCGCCCAGGGGTGGGCTAGCTCACCCGCACTTGCTGTAGCCGCAGCTGCGGCACACGATGCAGCCCTCGGCGTACTCGATGAGCGAGCCGCACTCGGGGCACTCCGGGCAGTTGCCGTCGGGATCGCGCGGCGTGACTATGGTGGTCGTCACGAGGGACTGCTTGGCCGACTTCTCGACCATCTCGGAAAGGCCACGGTCGACCTCCTCCTCGATGGCGCGCTCCTCGGCCTCCTTGCGGAGGCGCTCCTCGCGGCGCTCCTGGTAGCGCTCGAGCGCCTTGGCGATGGCGTCCGAGCAGCTCCTGACGACGCCCCCGTTCTCCATCGCGGGGGAGGGACACCGGATGCCGCGCAACTGCTTGATGATGCTCTGCGGGTCCACGCCTGAACGGAGGGTCAGCGAGCACAGCCTCGACACGGCCTCGCTGTTGGAGGACGCGCAGCCGCCCGACTTGCCCATCTGGGAGAACAGCTCGCACAGCCCGTCCTCGTCCTCGTTGATGGTGACGTAGAGGTAGCCGCAGCCGGTGCGCATGCGCTCGGTCGTGCCGTAGGTGACGATGGGCCGCTTGCGCGGGCTCAGCTTCTGCGCGGCGGCGGCCGCGGCCGGGGACACCGTACCTTTCTGCGCAGCGATGGTGGCCGCCTCCGCGGTCTTGCCAGTGGAGATGACCTGCGCCTCCCGCGAGCCGTCGCGGTAGATGGTCACGCCCTTGCAGCCCGAGTGGTAGGCGAGCATGTAGACGCGCTTGACGTCGTCCTTCGTTGCCTTGTTGGCGAAGTTGACCGTCTTGCTCACCGCGTTGTCGGTGAACTTCTGGAAGGCGGACTGCATCTTGACGTGCCACTCGGGGGTGATGTCGTGCGCGGTCACGAAGATGCGCTGCACCCAGCTCGGTACGTCTGGGTTGCCGTGTACCGATCCCGACTTCGCGATTGCCGCCGTCAGCTCCTTGCTGAGGAAGCCCTCGCGCTTGGCGCACTCCTCGAAGAGGTGGTTGACCTCGACGAGCCGCTCGTTGTCCAGCACGTTGCGCGTGAACGCGAGCGCGAAGTAGGGCTCGATGCCTGGGGATGCCTCTGCGATGATCGAGATGGTGCCGGTCGGGGCGACCGTGGTGACGGTGGCGTTGCGCAGCCGCAGCCCGTCGTGGATGTCGTAGACCGAGCCTTTGAAGTTGGGGAACACACCCCGGACCTTGGCGAGCTCCACCGAGGCCTTGCGGCCCTGCTCTTGGATGTAATGCATGGCCTTCTCGGCGATGTCCACGCCGCGCTCTGAATCGTAGGGGATGCGCAGCTGGGCGAGCATGTCCGCGAAGCCCATGACGCCGAGCCCGATCTTGCGGTTGCCCTTGGTCATCCTCTCGATGTCGGCCAGGGGGTAGTGGTTGACGTCGATGACGTTGTCGAGGAAGTGGACCCCGGACCGCACGACGCGCGCGAGGCGCTCCCAGTCCAGCTCGGGGCCGGCCGGGCCCTCCCTGACCATCTTGGCCAGGTTGATGGAGCCCAGGTTGCAGCTCTCGTACGGGAGCAGGGGCTGCTCGCCGCAGGGGTTCGTGGACTCGATGTCGCCCAGCTTGGGCGTGGGGTTGTCCTTGTTGAGCCGGTCGAGGAATACGATGCCAGGCTCGCCGTTGAGGTGCGCGTGCTCGACGATCTTGTCAAACACCTCGCGCGCCTTGAGCTTGCGCTGGACCTTCTTTGTGCGGGGGTTCAGCAGCTCGTACTCCTGGTCCTGCTCGACCGCCCCCATGAACTTCTCGGTGATGCCCACCGAGATGTTGAAGTTGGTGAGCTTGTCGTTGTCGCGCTTGCACACGATGAACTCGAGGATGTCCGGATGGTCCACCCGGAGGATGGCCATGTTCGCGCCGCGGCGCGTCCCGCCCTGCTTGATGGTCTCCGTGGCCGCGTTGAACACGGTCATGAAGCTGATGGGCCCTGAGGAGATGCCCTTGGTGCTGAGAACGACGTCGTCCTTGGGGCGGATGCGCGAGAACGAGAAGCCGGTGCCGCCGCCGGTCTTGTGGATGAGCGCGGTGTTCTTGACGGCCTCGAAAATGGAGTCCATCGAATCCTCGATGGGCAGCACGAAGCACGCGCTGAGCTGCTGTAGCTCGCGGCCAGCGTTCATGAGTGTGGGGGAGTTGGGCAGGAACTCCAGCCTTGTCATGAGGTCGTAGAACTCCTGCTCCAACGCAAGGACGTCCGCCTCCGTGTCGTACTTGAGGTCCGCCTGGGCGATGTTCCGCGCTACCCGGCGGAACATCTCCTCGGGCGTCTCGGTCACGTTGCCCTCCGTGTCTCGCTTCAGGTACCGTCGCTTCAGGACCCGGATTGCGTTCTCCGACAGCGGGAGCGAGGATGCCCTGTCTTCCTCCGGAGCTGGTCTCACGGTGTCGGTCGGGGTTTTGGCGTCCGCTACGTCCTTGACCACGCTGGTCGCCTGGCCAGCGCGCTCGTCGCGGTCGCCACGAGATGGCCTATCGTCTTCCTCGTTCGTCATGGCCCTCCCTCCCGACTGTGAATCCCATCCCCCACGTGCGTGAGGGAGAGGGGCATATGCGTGAAGGGGTCATATGCCTTTTTCACACCGGGTCTGAATCCATGTGGTAACGATATTTTACCAGATTTGCATGCAGGTCGGGTAATATATGGTGCAAGGGCTTGCCTTAAGGACGTCATATGCTCCACTGGCTATTAAGGTAACACCGGAGGGGTGGGTGAAAGTGGCACCCTTCGCGCGCATGATGCTACGGGCGGTGCGAGACGGCCTGTGGGATGCCGAGGGGCCGGTCGGGCCGACCCAAGGTTTATATTGGCGCCGAACGTCCCCGGGCATGTGGACATAGCCCTCTTCGTCGCGATGATGCTGGGCACCTTGCCAGCGCTGGTGCTGAGGTTCTACATGCTGAGGTCGTTCGAGGGCATGTTCGACGAGAGGTCCGTGATGTTCGCCTTCGTGGTCGGCATGGTCGCCGGCGTCATCGTCGGCATCGTCCACGTATGGACCGACACCTCCACCTTCTCGACCATCGCCTCGGCCATTGTGTTCTTCGTCATCGTCTGGGCCTTCCTCGACCAGTTCCTGCGCGTCATCATCTTCAACTCGCCCCGTTTCTCTGGCGACCCTGACACGACGTTCTACTCGACCTCCTTCGGCCTGGGCTATGGCGCGATGCTCACCGCGCTATGGTTCTACAGGTCCTTCGTGCTCGTCGAGGGCACCACCACCAACCTGTGGGTCATCGCGAGCTACATCGGCGCCGCCTTCGCGTTCGCGGTCGTGCACGGGTCGACGGGCATGCTGGTGGGCTTCGGCGCCACCGAGGGCGTCGTCTGGCGCCTCGGCCTGCTGGGCGTCCTCATACAAGTGCCGCTCAACATCATGTGGTGGCTGTCGCTGGCCACCGGCATCGAGGCCGCACTGCCGGTGTGGGAGGTCGGCGCCATCTCGATGTTCGCTGCGACCTGCTACGGTCTGATCGTGCTGCGGTGGACGATGGGCCGGATAGTGCCCGACCTCGTGCCGCAGGAGACGATGCGAGCAAGGCGGCGCGAGCTCCGCAAGCAGCGGCGGACGGTCCGCGAGGGCGAGGGGGACGATGAACTCGAGCTGGCCGGGGACGGTGCGCCCGATGTGGCCAGGGCCAAGCATAGGGTAGGCAAGTGACCTGTGCCACCCGATTCCCAGATCAATCGACGGATGGCGCAACCATTAATACCGCCCTGACCTTTGCCTTGCCAATGGCAGGCCAGCAGCGAGGTGGCACGTCGGGCACCCCGGTGCAGTACTACGTGGACCCTCAGGGCAAGGTCGTGTCCCGGAGCGTGCAGGCCCAGCAACCCTCAGCACCGGGCCCGCTCCAGCCCCAGTACAGGTACTATCGGAGGCCGGACGGCACGGTCGTCCGTCAGCGGGTGGAGGAGACGTCGCGGCTGGGCGGTACGCAAGGCGGCGCGGACGCCACCACGCTAGAACCCGCCCGCGCGCACCCGACCACGATGCCCGCGAACAAGCCTGCGCCCCTCCGTCCGTCGGTCCAGATGCGATCAGCTCCACGATGGACGGCCAAGCGAGTCGCGAAGCACGTGGTCGTCATCGCCGTCATCGCCCTGCTCCTCCTCGCCTCCTGGCCAATGGTCCAGCAGCCGATGAAGGCGCTCTGGAACATGGCCACCACGGGCCAGCCGGGCTTCCAGACATTCCCCGAGACGGCCGACTTCACCATCCTGCGCGAGCTGGGGCTCACCGCGACCACGAACAGCCTTCACTACTCCATCGACATCCCCAAGCCCTTCCACATACCGGGCATCCATGAACGGATAGGCCTCATCACAGAACCGCTGCCGTCCAGCGTCTTCGTCAAGTCGGAGCAGGAGTGGATGAAGTGGGAGGCCGACGTCCCCTTGGGCGGTACAGCAAGCATCTCCATAACCTACCACATGAAGCTCACCTCCACGCTATGGGAGGTCGATGCCGGGGACTCGGCCACGGTTTCCAACATACCTGCAGCCTACGACAAATACCTGGGCAAGGAGTGGAAGATCGACCCGACCGACGCCAACGTCGTCGACCTCGCGGGCCGCATCGTGGGCACGGAGCAGAACGTCTACAAGATACTGCTCAAGATATTCCAGTGGATGGACGACAACCTCGAGTACAAAGTCGAGCGGTCGGCCGAGCCGAACTACTGCTACGAGACGCTCGCGGCCATGGCGGGCGACTGCGACGACCAGTCCATACTCCTCGCGTCGCTCGCGCGCGCGGTGGGCGTGCCGGTGTGGCTGAACCTGGGCATCATCTACGACCCGGTGCGCAACTACTGGGGCGGTCACGGCTGGAACAACGTCTACATCCCACTCAAGGACGGCGAATACGTCATCGCCACGGTCGACATCGTCAACGACCAGTTCCTGTTCCGAGACCCCTACCACGTGTCGGACTACATCGACAATGGCGACGGGGACGAGCTCAAGGAGTACTACACCTCCTGGACCTACAGCTACACGGGCGCCTCCCCCAACGCGAGGAGCACCGAGAAGTACACTGTCCTCGAGCTCGACACCAGGGGCTCCGAGATCTACTACAAGCCCTGACCGTGGCCCTCCCTCATGCGACCGTGAGGCCTGACCCCTGGATTGTGACCCCCCTCAACCAGGCGGAGGCCCCGCACCCTCGCCCGTTCCCCCGCCCTCTCCCCCGCCTGGAGGGTCGGCCGCAGGCGGGGGCTCCGCCACGGGCTCCAGCGTCGCGGTCGGCGGTGACGCGGCCAACGGTGGAGCGCCCTTCTTCCGCCCCCGCGCCCACATGGCAAGCCCGATGACGGCCACGAGGAGGATGATGACCACCATGATGAGGAGCCATGGTAATCCGCCCCCTTCCCCGGGTATGGCCGCGGAGGCCTCCTGTGTCCGCTGTCCGTCGCCGACCGCGTTGGTCGCCACGACCGCATAGGAGTAGGTGCGGCCCTTCCTGCAGGTCATGTCGACGTAGCGGGTCACTGCGGCCCCGACCGTGGCGAGCTCGGAGAGAGCGCCCTTGCCCTCGCCCCTCAGGACCTTGTAGCCCGTGACGGGCGACCCACCCTCGTCCGTTGGCGGGCCCCATCTCACCGTGACCTTGCCCCCGGCCTCGGTCACGTTGAGGTATGTGGGTGCCGAGGGGGCCGTGAGCGCGGGCACCAGGACCGAGACGGCCTCCGTGGCCGTGCCGTCGCCGAGCGCGTTTCTGGCCCGCACGGCGTACCAGTAGGTCTTCCCTCGCTCGACGGAGGCGTCGACGTATGTCGTGCCGGTCGCGTCGGCGAGCACGGTCAGATTGCCCTGCTGGTCCCCCCTGAGGATGGCGTATCCCGTGACGGGCCATCCGCCATCGGAGGCGGGCGTCGCCCAGGTGAGGGTCACCTGCGGGCCGGTCGCCATGGCGGCGAGGTCCCTGGGAACGCCCGGGACGGTCTCACCCTCGATTATGACGACCGTGTGGTCGAGGTCGAGCCAGTTGAGGGGCCTGATGGTGACGGTCTCGCCCGGTCCAACGGTGATGCCCTGCCTCGAGGCCGTGGGCAGGCGGGGCGCCGTCGGGCGGCGGGAGGAGTTCCACACAGTGTCGGAGATGACGTTGTGCTGGAACTCGACGTCGAACGTCGTCGGGACGGTGCCGTGGTTGGTGAACACGATGCCCGTGTTGTTGCCGTTCGTACCGACCTCGTGCTCGCCCGTGCTCGTGAGGTCCGCGCCCTTGATGCGGTAGACTCGCTCGCGGACGCCGAACTTGCTGACCTGTGCGAGCGTGTACTCCTTCTCGGCGTCGTTGGTACCGTACCTCATGCTGCCGCGGTAGGGGTTGCCGTCGGCGTAGCTCACGGCGATGGAGTCCTCCGACGTGCCCTTGATCTCGGCGGACTCGAGGTCGAAGGCGGACGTGCCGTTGTTTATCCAGGACCAGTTGTAAAGGCCCTCGCCCGTACCCTTCACGCGCGTCGTGTAGTCTCCCTTGGGCAGGTACCAGTTCTGGACCTTCTGGCCGAGGCCGGAGAAGAGGGGCAAGGGCGCCGCTCCCTCGATGCCCCACTGGAGGTCCCCCGCCCCGTCGTATCCCACCGAGCCGCCCGAGCCGTCCTCGACCGCGACCCCGGCGGAGCCCGCCAGCAGCTCGATGATCCCCTCGACGCTGAGGGGGAGGGTGCGGTCGCCGTTGATGACGTTCCACGGCACGAAGGCCAGCCCGACCTCGTCGGTTGTGACGGTCCCGTCCGGCCAGATGAACGACCAGTCCCAGTACACGCCCTCCTTGGCCACCTCGATGTAGGGCGGATGGTCGTTCTCGCTGGTGTTCCACAGGCACTGATCGAGCGCGGTCACCGGGTCGGACATGAGCGGCCGATTGCTGTCGTAGACGTAGAAACGCGTGTGCGTCGAGTCCACGTCCTCGTAGGCGTAGGGCACCACGGCGTGGGCGCCCGCGCTGCATATCATCGTGGCGACGCCGAGGTCGCCGCCGTCGATGGACGATTTGACCATCTGCATCCATGCCCCGAGGCCCGTGTACTCGGAGGACGGGATCAGGCCGCCTATGAGCGTGTCCAGGTACGTGTTCAGTACCTCAGAGGACATCTGCGCGCCCTGCCTCCAGTCCACGTGCCGCCTGAGCTCGCCCTCGTTGGACAGGCCGCTCACCGAGTCGGCCGTGGTGGGCGGGTAATCATCGATGTTCAGCGTGTCATGGTAGAACTCCAGCGCCGTCGAGGACATGCCGAAGCACTCCCCGTAGCGGGCAATCCAGCAGAACACGGCGCCGTAGAAGATGGCCGCGATGGGGTCGGGGCAGAATGGCTCCTCGATCTCGTAGCCGAGGCAGACCCACCCGTTCCACGGGTCCCACCATGGCAGCCCGATGCATATCCACAGGCTGAGGTAGACGTCGTCCCCGAACGCGTCCCTGTAGCGGCCCGTGCCCCACGGGTCCCACGGATAGGACAGCGTGTAGGTTGTGGGGTTGTGGAAGCCCATGGCGTTCTCGAACAGCCATGTCGGCTCGGGGAAGAACTCGACCTCCTGCACGGACGACACCTCGGCCACCATCGTCCTGAGAGTCATCGTGTGGAGCCCGTGGGGGACGGTCGCGGGCACCTGGAACGTGAAGTTGTGGTCGGGATCGGGATTCCATGGCAGCATGGGATCTATGAGCACCCTGAGGATGGACACCCCGCCGATGAGCAACTCGGCGCCCTTGAGGTCGTAGCCGTTGACCGTGAGCAGCGTGCCCGGCCAGGCCGTGTCGGGGAAGATGCTCTCGATGATCGGGGGTCGGGGCCGGACCTCCACTGAGACCGGGAAGACCATCAGGAGGTCGAACATGGGGTCGTGCTCGATGCCGTCGGAGACCTGCAGCTCGAAGGCGAACGTGACGGGGTAGCTCGTGAGGGATATCGAGAAGGAGGCCTGCGCCTTGTTGGCGTCGGTGATGGTGATGACAGGGGAGGATGGCGAGGTCTGCCTCCAGGCGTAGGTCATCGGGTCCCCGTCCATGTCCTCGGAGGCTGTGCCATCGAGGACGACGAGCTCGTCCTCCATGGCCGTCGTGGGGGCCGAGGCCCTCGCGTTGGGGGGACGGTTGATGTCGTCCGTGTTGAAGAGGATGAAGTCGTGCACGCTGTCGGCGAACATCGACGAGCCCACCTTGGGGATGAGCTCGACCCTGCAACGGGCCTGCTGGGTGTACACGTCCGGGATGGGCCATAGAAAGCCGCGGGCCGGTGCCGTCGCGCCCGAGATGAGGATCCAGTCGGCGCCCGAGTTCACCGAATAGTAGAGTTTGAATTGCTGTATATCGGAGTTCGAGCCTGTCGTCGACCAGGAGATGCGGTGCTGCTCGCCCGCCTTCCACATCACCCCGTGGTCGAAGGGGGGGTTTGGGTCGATGAGCGTGACAGTGAGCGTGTTGGGGTCGCTGATTATCCTGTTCGCGGCCGTGCTCTGGTCGCTCGCGAACGGCTGCCACTCGCTGTAGAGCAGCGTCGCCCGCACGTATACGTTCGAGGAATCCACGCCAGAGGGGATGCGCCAGGTGTGCGTGCCGTCGTTCACGGTGCAGAAGATGATGTTGAGCCAGTCCGCACCGCCGTTGGTGGAGTACTCGAGCGTGGTGCCGAGGATGGCGTTCTCGGGGTCGGAAGCGGTGCGCCACTCGACGACGTAGTCCGTGCCGCCCACCAGCACGACGCCGCCGTCGGGCTTGAAGATGCTGACGGTGGGGGAGATGATCTGGATCAGGGGGCTGACGGCGGCGCCGGCGACATCGCCAGTCTTGAAGCGGAGCGCCTCGACCCGCAACTCGGCGAAGGCGCTCACGTAGTAGTCGGGCATCCACCATATCCAATTCTGCGTGGTCGGCACGTCGGAGAACCTGCCACCCTCGAGCGGCTCGAACGCCCCCCAGCCCGAGCCGGAGTCCACGCGCCAGGTGAACCTCAGGCTCGCGACCGTGTGGTGGGGGTCGAACAGCTCCCAGGTCGTGAGGTTGTAGCTGCCGAAGGACACCACCGGGGGGACCGCCTTGAAGTAGATGAGGAGCCCCGGTTGGACGGCGAATTCCGCGTCCGACATGTCGCTCGCGTACTCCGTGTAGGGCTTAATCAGGGAGTCCCGCCAGATGACCTGGACCTTGCAGGCGGTCGAGTTGAGGCGCGGGTCGGCGAACCAGTCATACCACCCCTGCCCGTGGGAAGGCCGATTCTGGAGGGTCGTGAGAGTGTCCCAGCTCACGCCCTTGTCGATGGAGAGCTGCACGATGATGAAGCCGCTCAGCCCCGAGATGGACCACCTGACCCTGACGGTTGCCCCTGAGATGATGTTCTCCCCGCCGTTCGGGGAGATGACCTCTATGCTGTAGGACGCGGCCTCCGCGGGCGGGACGGGCAGTACAGGGGTGAGCATGAGCGCGACTAGGGCGACGGTCACCAATCTAACGCACAGACCCCGACCGTCTCGACGACCGGACCTGGCAGGACAGATGGTCATTTGGTTCCCTCCGTTCGTATCCAGTCCCAGTCCCCCCGGGGATGAGAGTCGCCACAACTATGCGACCGAGCCGGTAATATACTTTTCTAGGATTGAGCGCTCCCAATGGGACCAAGGGGATTGGAGAGGCCATCAGGCCTTACTGAAGGTGTCCGGCCGGGGCTCGACGAGCGCGCCCTCGCGGACCATCCCCTCCAGCGCCGTCGCCACCGCGTCCTCCTGCCAGCCGGCGGCGCCAAGCACCGCCAGGAGCTCCTCCGACGCGAAGCTCCCGCACTCCCGCGCGCACAGCAGGCCCACCGCAGCCTCGAGCTGGCCTTTGCGGCTCCTGGTGTTTGCCACCCGCGCCGCCACGGTCTCCAGCCCTGGAGGGACCTCCGGCCGCCCGTCCGCGCTCCGTGCGTGCCTGGCGTCGCGCTCGTACCGCTTGAACCCGTGCTCGAGCCGCGCGTTCATCTCCCCCACCATGCGCGCGAGCTCGGCCATGTCCTCCGTGCTGTGGTAGGCGCGCGCCCTCCTGCACTCCAGCTCCTTGCCGCAACGGGGGCAGGTGGCGGTCTTCTGGTCCTCCCTCACGCCGAGGGCACGCTTGCAGTGGGGGCACGCGATGACGATATGGACTGTCATGCCAGGGCCTCCCTGGGGGCTCGCCTAGTCCAGGTACTCCTCCTTGACGATGCGGCCGGTGTTGGCGTTCACTACCGCGACGCCCTGCGGCGCCTCGATGCACCACACCGGTACGTAGATGACGCCCCTGGCCCTCAGCTCGATGGCCCCGTCGCGCGGCTTGACGTGCCGCTTCTCGAACACCGTCACCGAGCCCCGCTCCTCTACGCGCTCGACGGTCCGGGTGTGCAGGTCCTTGACGGCGCGGTTGGCCTGCTCGTAGGCGGCCATCGAGTCTATGGACGGCCTGAGCACGGAGGCCGCGCCCTCCGTGGGCGGCGTGGGCCGCACCGCGGGCGCCTGGTTCCACTCCTGCGCCTGGCCCGTGAGCGCGTTGACCGCGAGCGTGCCGTTGTTGCGCACCACGGGCGCGCCAGCCTCGTCCTCGAGCTCGAGCTGGTAGTCGAACATGTGGTACGGCACGAACTGCAGGTCGCACCGTGGCGCCCCCTGCAACCGCGGGACCTTGGACTTGGCCTCCGAGGGCGTGAGCCGCACCTCGACGTACCGCTCGTCGCCGGGCGTGCGCGGCATGCCCACGTCCTCCGTGCGCAGGAACTCGAGGATGTCCGCCTGCCCCGTCGCCACGCCCTGGGGCTTGTGCTGCTGCACGGTCGCGGCACCGGCGGTCGCCGCCGTGCCGCTGGCGATGCCCGCCCGCTCCGCGTCTTCGATGGGCACGTCCTCCTCGACTGTGTCGGCCGGGCGCGCGCGCACCAGCTGGTAGTCCCCGAAAGGCAGCTCAGGCCCGCTCATCTCGCCCTCGGCGGACGCGAGCAGCGCCCGACCGAGCTCGAGCGAGAGCCGCTCGCGGTCCCAGAGCACGACGCGGTAGCGCTCCATGAGGCCGCGCGCGCCCTGGGCGACGTCGCCGGTGTGCACCAGCAGCACGCGGTCGGCCCCGCGGCCGTCGGCCGCGCGTCGCAGCTCCTCTATGTAGGTCTCGTCGACGGTCTCGCGCTCGCCCTCTACGCGCACGAGCACGCGGATGGAGCCCTTGCTCGCGGAGAAGAAGCCGTCCTCGCGCCTGATGAGGAAGCCGTTGAACCGCAGCAGCTCCTCGACGAGGTCAGGTACAGTCCTCAAAGCACCACCCAGCGCGACGGCCCGGCCATGGTGCGCCGCGGCCTTTAAGGTTTCGCATGGGGGGTAGGTGAATGTGGACCCATTCCTCCATGGCCAGGTGCTCAGAAGGGGAAGGTCCCGTCGCCCGACGGCCGATGTCCAGGTGGGGGGTGGCAGGCCGGCACGCCGTCAGTAGAACTCCACGCTCGTGACGCCTGGTATCTGCAGGATGCGCTCCGCGATCTTGGACCTGTCCTGGCCCTTGGTCTCCTTTAGCTGGATGTCGAGCACCAATGACCCGGCCCTATGGTCGGCCACCTCGATCTGGAAGTGGCCCACGTCGATGCCCAAGTCCTGGAAGACCCCGTCCATCTTGTTGATGAATCCAGGGGTCGAGTGGGCCGTGATGAGCAAGTTGGACCTGTGCTTGTGGATGTCAATGGCCACGTCCACACGCTCGACCACGTAGAGCGTGAATAGCGTGAGCACGACCACCATGGCCGCTGGGACGTACATGCCCGCGCCCGTCGTGAGACCCACCGCGGCCGCCGTCCAGATGCACGCGGCCGTCGTGAGCCCTTGGACGCTCGCGCCGTGGCGTATGATGCTGCCTGCGCCGAGAAAGCCGATGCCCGTGATGACGCCGGCGGCGATGCGGGTCGGGTCGGAGACCTGCGAGAACCTCTCGGCCCCGTCAATGGACAGCACCATGAGCAGGGACGTCGAGAGCGACACCAGCATGTGCGTGCGCAGCCCCGCCGTCTTCTTGTGCATCTCGCGCTCCAGGCCGATGAGCGCGCCGAAGAGGAGCGCGACGCCGAGCCGGATGGCGATTTCCTGTTCGGAGAGCATCAGGCCCGTGCATTGGAGCGAGGACCTCAAATACATTGTCATGGCCCTAGGAGCAGGGGCATGCCAGTGGTCGACCCTGATCCGGCCCTGTCTAGGCGATCATACCATCCATGCACCATACCCGGCCCCCACGACCTGCATTCAGGTACATGACCGGTCAGTGTAGCTGCCCGGTACCCGCACCGCAACCGTTTTCAACCTCTCTCCCGATTGCCTGAGCGAGGTGCACCCTCGATGGCGAGCGCTTCCCGATGGATGGCCGTCCCGGCGGTCCTGGTCGCGGTGGTAGCTCTCGCGGTGGCATCCCTCGCCGGGGACCCCGGGTCCCCCGTGTTCGGCGCGGACCTCACCCCCGACCACGGGACGACCGGCGACCCCTTCAGCTTCTGCGTCACGGTCGAGGACCCGGACGGTCTCCTTGTGGTGGAGGTCCGATACTGGTACGGCAGCGGCACCGAGATCATCGCACCCATGAACTGGGAGCAGTCTCTCGGGCTCTGGGCGCACACGACACGGCTCCCCCCGGGCGAGCGCGCGGTGCACTGGCGGTTCCGCGCCCAGGACGTCCCGGGCAACTGGAACGAGACGGAGCCCAGCCATGCGTCCATCGCGGACAACGATGCTCCCGAGCTGCTCTCGGACATGAGCGCGCAGTACGCCTCCCCGGGCGCGGACTACGAGTTCCAGGTCGAGCTCACGGACAACATGGAGGTCAGGGCCGCGTGGGTGCATTGGGCGTTCGACGCGGGCGTGCCGCAGAACCTGACGCTCTCGGAAGCGCACCCGAGGACCGCGCGGGTCTCCGTGCCCGCGACCGGTTCTGCGACCATCACCTTCCACTTCGAGGCCGTCGACCCCGTCGGCAACGGCCTGAGGACCTCCGACCGCACCGTCCGAGTCGTGGAGGATTCCACGCCGCCCGAGTTCGGGCGCGATTCGTCCCCCACCTTCGGCACCACCGGCGTGACCTACAGGTTCGAGGTCGAGGCCTGGGACGACCTTGAGCTGGTCGAGGTCCGCGTCGTCTACAGGCTCGGCGAGGGACCCATCGCCAACAGGAGCCTCTCCGGCGACCGCGTGTTCTCCCTTGAGCTCGAGCTCCCGCTGGACTCGACCGCCGCCCTGAACTACACCTTCTTCGCGCAGGACCACGCGGGGAACAAGGCGCGGACCCGCCCCCGCATCGTGGCCGTGGTGGACATGGTGCCCCCGGTGGCGGACGCCGGGCGCGACCTGACCGTCAAGGAGGCGGAGCCGTTCTTCCTCGACGCGTCCGCGTCCACCGACAACATAGGCATCGTGGCCTACGAGTGGTCCTACACGGTCGAGGGCCGGACCTACCGCGTCGGCGGGCCCTCGAAGGAGATCACGCTGCCCAGACCGGGCATCTACATCATCACACTCGTCGTGCGCGATGCGACCGACAACGAGGGCCAGGACGAGCTCGCCGTGAACGTCACGAGGCGGGGTGGCGACATCGACCTGGACGGCGACATCTACCTTGTCGGGGGAAATGACGCCACGGGCGCGGTCGCCCTCGTGGTCGCCATCGCGGTCGTGACAGTCTACCTGGCTGGGCGCCGCGCACGGCGCGGAGGCCCTCGTCCGCCGCGCGGCAGGGGCTCGCGCTCGACCTCGAGGCGGTCCCAGGTCGGGTACTCCTCGACCAGGTAGCAGTCCGCGTCGATGTCGTCGCGCAGCTCCTGCAGCACCCACGGCGCGAGCTCCAGCAGCGAGCGCTCGCGGTCGATCGCCATGAGCTCGGCGGGCACGTCGAACCTCGCCTGGAGGTCCCTCGCCACCGCCTCGGGGTCGTCCGTCTCGACGACGCCCTTGAGGATGGTCTGGTCGTCGGTAACAACCTCGTGGGGCCTCGCGACGTTCCTCGCCCGCCTCGCGAGCCTCCGTCGCAGCTGGACCGCGTCCTTGAACTGGGCGCTGCAGTAGTGGACCCGCAGCCCCCGGGGGCCGAACTCGTCCACGAGCCTCCGCGCGAGCTCCTCCGAGCCCTTGGCGGCCGCGGACACGTCGCCCTTGACGGTGTAGCCGCGCGCGAGCAGCGCGTCCGCGTTCGTCGGCGAGAACTCGAGCTCGTTCAGGTTGACGAACGGGCGTCCCTCGGCCCCTACAAGGGAGCCTAGGAAGGTGCGCAGCTCGTGCTCATGGTCAGGCAGCACGGGCACCTCGTAGCCCGCCTCCAGCCCCAGCGCGACCGCGTCCGCCACGGCCCTCGCGTAGGACCTCCTCGCCACCTCGTCCGCCAACGCCTCCGGTGGCGGGTGGAACCGCACCTCGTCAACGCCCGCCCCCGCGAGCCGCGAGAGCTCCCCATCCCCCAGCGCGCGCGAGGTGTACAGATGCACGTGGTGGGCCCGACCGAGCTCCCGCTTGAGCGCGTGCACGAGCGCTTCGACGCGCGGCAGGTCCGTCGCCGGGTCGCCGCCCGTGACGCCGGTGCCCTCCGCGTCGATGAGGCGGGCCTCCTCGAGGGCGTCCTCCTCGCAACCGAGGGGCCGTTCGTTCGCGAATGCGACGTCGCGGCCACGCTTCTCCTCCGAGAGCGGGCAGTAGAAGCAGCCCGAGCCGCACCTGCCGGTGACGAGGAGCACCATCTTGGCTCCGCGGCCGCAGGGGGCGCATCCCCCCGGCAGCCGGCCGGCGTACCTGCTGCCCTTCTGCCGGTCCCGCGGCGTTGCCAAGGGGAGGCTCACCTCCGGCCCTTCGGTCGTGTGGCTCGCCCCTGCCTCACCTTCGAGAGCCTCCATGCGAGCATCGCGATGGCGAGGGCGATTATCATCAATCCGACAGCGAAGTAGACCAGGTCGGTATCGCCACCGCCGCCGTCGGTGGACGTCTCGCGCAGCAGGGTGAAGTCCTGCTTCCGCGCGGGCTCCTCGACCGATACGGTGACGTCGACGCGGATGTCGCGGAAGCCCTCCTTGCTCACCCAGACCGTGTGGGTCCCCCCGAGGACGCCCTCGATGAGGTAGCTGCCGTCCGGGCCCGTCGTGGCCTCGAGCTCCGTGCCCACCACCACGACGGTCGCGCCCGCGACGAGGGCGCCGTCGCGGTCCTTGACGGTGCCGTGGATGGCCAGCACACGCTGGGGTATCGTCAACCTGAAGAGCGTGAACGGTGCGTCCGAGGGCAGGCGAGCGACATTTGCGGAGGGCATCAGGTCCTGCGCCTCGAAGTAGTAGAGGACCTCGGGGGGGTTCACCTGGTTGCCGGTGAGCACGTACTCCCACACGCCCTGCTCGACCTCCTGCATCTCGAGGCGCTGGAACACGCTGAGCGGCGTGAGCTTGAGCTCCACGACGACCCTGGCGATGCCCGCGTCGTCCGTGACGTTCACGCGCAGGCGCAGCGGCGTGCCCTGGACGGACGGCACGGGGGGCGTGTGGTCGAGGTGCGGTGGGGTGGTGTCGCGCACGACCATCGTGCGCTCGCCCGAATCGGCCTGGTTGCCGGAGAGGTCCTCCGCCTCGACCGTGAACCGGACCTCGCCGCCCCGCGTCTGGACGGGCATCGAGCAGCCGAACGTGCCATTGCCCTCGTCGGACATCTGGAGCAGGCCTGACGAGCCGTCGACGGCGAAGTACGACAGCTCCACGCGACCGAGGCCGCCGGGGTCCGCTATCCTTGCCCTTATCCATGGCTGCCTGCCGACGAAGGCGTCCCCGGATTCCACGTCGGATATCGCGGGCGGCAGGGGATCGACCACGGCCACCCGCAGGGTGCCGGTGCTCGCCACGTTGCCGTTGATGTCCAGCGCGCCCCACTCGTATTCAAGCGTCCCGAACGAGAGCATCGGTGGCAGCGTGAGCCGGTAGAGGCCTCCCTGGAGCAGCGGCGTTGTGTTGATGGCTGTGCCGGCACCAGGTGGTGTGTACAGCACCCAGACCGAGGCGACGAGCGCGTCGTCCGACACCGCGGCGGCAAGCTGCGGGGCGGAGAGCATCTCGATGGTGCCGAGCGGCTCCGGCGCGATGGTGGGCGAGCCCATGTCGCGCACCTCGACCGCGAAGGGGCCGAGCGTCGCGATGCTGCCCCAGGAGTCCTGCGCCCACCACAGGTAGGTTAGGGTGCCGGCGGTCGGGCCAAGGACGAGGGGGTAGAACCATCGCTCCCCGTCGCGGCCGCAGCTGACGTTCCTGACACCGGTCCCGGGGTCGGTGTACATCAGCCTCACGCGCGTGACGTCCCCCGCGTCGGTGGCGGTGGCGCATATGTCCAGCTCCTGCATCACCCGCAGTGGCGCCGCTGGTGGGACATGGCCGAGGGTCGGGGCCGTGGTGTCGATGACGGGGACGTAGAACCGGGACGTCGCGTTCTTGACACCGTTTCCGGCGAGCACGTGGATGGAGTAGGCCACGATGCCCACGGAGGACTGTGCCGGTATCTGCGCGCTCCATTCGCCTGGCGACGCCTCGGCCATCGGGAGCTCGTGAGTGAGCGCGTCCGTGTCGGAGTAGTTCAGCCACACACTCGCCACGCCGGAATCGGATTCGATGGAGGCCAACACGTCGATGGGCTCCCCCAGCTCGACGGATTCCGGGGGTGAGTGGTCGATGCGCGGTGGGGGCAGCGGGGAGACCGTGAACCCGAGCACGTCCATGTTGTTGGTCCGGTTGTGGTCGGGGTCGTCCATGGATAGGAACGCGCGGTACTCGCCGTACTGGATGATGAGGACCTGCCACCCCACCACGGCGGACTCGCCGCCGGGAAGGGGCGCCACCGACCGGTTGGTGCGGTCGTAGACCGTGACGAGCGCGATGCCCTCCACGCGGGCGACCTCGAGCGTCACGTTGCGCCGCGCCAGGGGGAACGGGCCCATGTTGGCGACCGTGGCGCAGAAGTCCGTGTAGCCCGTGGGGATGGTGGAGGACTGGCCGGGCCTTGAGAACGCGACCGATTCGTCGAGCACCCCGTACTGCCATTGGACCAGGATGCCGTCGTCGAGGTCGAGCTGCGCCTCCGTGCCGTAGAGGCGGTTCCCGGCCACTGCGTCGGATTTGAGGTGGAAGTCCAGGAAGGCGAGCACGTACCGCATTACGAGCCGGTGCTGGTGCGTTCGGTTGATGCCTGCAGGCCTGTCCTGCGCGCCCGCGGAGACCGGCCAATCAGTATCGATGTACTGGGTATGGTTCGCGTCGGCGATGACGTGGTACGACACGTAGCCGCGCGCCTTGGCCCCGAAGGCCCCGCTCCAGGAGTCCTGCGATGACATGGAATCGTTCTCGCCGCCTTGGATGTGGAGGGGCGCCGCGAGCGCGCCCACCAACGGCACCGCCGCGGGGGCCCCGCCCAGTGCCCCGTCGATGAGGCCCAGGCAGGCGACCGAGTGCACCAGGCGCGAGGAGTCACCGAGGGCAGCGAGGAGCGCGACACGGGCGCCCTGGCCGTGGCCGAGGAGCGCCACGTGCCCCTCGTCGACCATGCCCTCGAGGGGGGACCCCGCCGTCGAGTTCGTGGCGCGGAGGTGCTCCACGGCCGAGAGGGTCGAGTTGGCCATCCTCGCGTGGTACGCCACCGCCCCATCGTGAGGGTCCAGGTCGACGATGGACACCACGTAGCCGCGCTCGGCCAAGTAGCGCGCGTAGGAGCCGTAGCACGCGACCTTGTCGACCCCCGCCAGCCGGTCAGGCACCAGGACCATCGCGGGATAGGGCGCGCCCCCCTTTGAGGGCGTCGCGTCCTCGGTCGCGGACGTCGCGGGGTAGAAAACGGACGAAACGATGGTGACCGAGTAGCCGTCGGTGTAGGTGAGGTTGACCCAGCCCGCGGAGTGGGCCTGCGGGGAATCATGGGGCGCGAACCCCGAGGGGAGCGCGCAAGACGGGACGGCCGCGGCAATCGTGGAGGTGCATATGAGAAGGGCCAGGAGGCTCCTCAAGGTCATGGTGTTCACGAGCATGGCTAGGCGGGTGGTGGAATTAAAGCCTTCTGGTGGGCGATGCGACTGGCGGTCGGGGGAGGACCGCCAGTTAATAAGAATTAGCGAAAGAGTTAATAACACGACCACGGATATATTCCGGGATGAACTGGAGACAGGCCCTCCTGCTCGTCGTGGCAGCCTCGTCCTTGGCAGGGACGGTCGCGCTCGCGGGGGGCTATGGGGGGACGGGCTGGCAGGGGGGCGCGCCGGTCCGTGTCGTGGCCTCGTTCTACCCCCTCGCGGAGTTCGCGCGCGAGATCGGGGGGGACCGCGTCGAGGTGCGCTCGCTCATCCCCTACAACCAGGAGGTGCACAGCTGGCTGCCGTCCACGAGGGACATCCTTCAAGCGCAGACCGCGGACGTCCTCATCTGGAACGGCGCGGGGCTCGACCCGTGGTTCGAGGGGTCGGTCCTGAAGGCCATCGGAAGGGACGGGAAGGTCCTCGTCGACACGACCGAGGGCGTCGAGCTCCTGCCCGCCCCGGGCGGTCACGACCACACGGATGGGTCCGACGGCCACGACCACGGGGAGTGGGACCCCCACACGTGGACCGACCCCCTCACGGCCAAGGAGCAGGCGCGACGCATCTACCTGGGCCTGGTCGAGGCCGACCCCGATGGCGTGGCCATCTATGTCGCGGGGTGGGCCGCGCTCGAGGCGAGGTTCGACGCGCTCCACGAGGCGTTCAACGCCACATTCGCCGTGAGAGCCTCCTCTGGCTTCTTCACCATCCACGCCGCCTTCGGATACCTCGCCCACCGGTACGGCCTCGAGGAGCACAGCCTCATCGGCATCTCGGGGGACGAGCAGCCCTCGATCGACGGTATCGCCGCCGCGGTCGAGGAGATGGAGGAAAAGGGCATCTACACCATCCTCGTGAACCCCCAGTACCCGGAGGACTACTCGCGGACGCTCAGCGAGGAGCTCGGCGCGCGGACCGGCCACCAAGTGGACATCGGGAGGCTCTACCAGATGCTTGGTCCCGTCGACGGCATGGGCTACTTCGGGCAGCAGGAGGCCAATAAGGCCGCGCTCGCGGCCGCGCTGGGCGGGGGGGCGACCTGATGGCATCCGGCACATCTGACGGTGGGCGGGGCGCAGTGGTCCGATCGGAGGTCCCGGTCATCGAGGTGCGCGACGCGGACATCGCTCGCGATGGCGAGCTTGCCATCACGGGAGCGTCGTTCACCGTCGAGGCGGGCGATTACGTGGGCGTGGTGGGCCCCAACGGTGGCGGAAAGACCACGCTCGTGCTCGGCATCCTGGGCCTGCTGCCGCTCTCGCGCGGTGAATCCCGGCTGTTCGGCACGCCCTCGCAGAGGTTCAGCGACTGGGCACGCGTGGGCTATGTCGCGCAGAACGCCACCGCCTTCGACCCCGGCTTTCCGCTCTCCGTGCGCGAGCTTGTCGCCCTGGGCCGCGTGAGGGGGACCACACTCGGCCGGAGGCTGGGTCCCGAGGACTGGCGCGAGGTGGACGACGCGATGGCGCTCATGGACATCTCGTCCATCGAGCGCCGGCGCGTGGGCAGCCTCTCTGGCGGCCAGAAGCAGCGCGTGTTCGTTGCCAAGGCGATGGTCAGGAAGCCGGAGCTGCTAATCCTCGACGAGCCCGCGACCGGGGTCGACGCGGACGCGCAGGAGCGGTTCTACGGCCTGCTGGCGGACGTTAACGCGCGACGCGGCACGACCGTCCTCATGGTCTCGCACGACCTCGCGTCCGTGTTCTGCCGGATGTCCAAGGTCATCTGCGTCAACCGCGAGGTGCACGCCTCGTCCATCACACCGGACCTCGACGAGGGCGCGCTGCTGCGCAGGGTCTACGGCGAGCACTTCACGTTCGTGTTCCACCGCCACGAGTGCGGGCTCGACCACGGGGGGGAGCCGCACGGCTGACCTGGGCTCGCTCGGTGCGCTCCTGGACCTGGCCTTCTTCCAGCGCAGCCTGCTGGGGGGGGCCATCGCGGCGCTCGCGTGCGCGGCCGTGGGCGTGTTCGTGCTGCTGCGCAAGCAGGCGATGGTCGGCCACGGAATCGCCCACGTGTCCTTCGGGGGCGTCGCGGTGGGCAAGTGGCTGGTGGTCGGGGGCCTGTACGCGGGCGCGGCCGAGACGTTCCCCCTGTACACCGCGCTCCTGTCCGCGGTCCTGGGCATGTGGGGCATCACCTGGCTGCGCAGGCGCGGCATCGCGACCTCGGACGCGGGCATCGGATTGGTGACTGCCGTCGGCTTCGCCGTGGGCCTGGTGGTCATTAGCGCTGCCGGGGGCTTCAACCGCGACGTGCTGTCCTACCTCTTCGGCGACGTGACGACAATCGGCGTGCAGGACCTCGTGCTCTCGACGATACTGGGCGCGGTCATCCTCGCGTTCCTGCTCGTGCTCTACAAGGAGATGCTCTCCCTCACCTTCGATGAGGAGGCCGCGCGCCTCACGGGCGTGCCCGTGGGCGCCCTCTCCGCCGTGTTCGACCTGCTGGTGGCGTTCACCATCGTGCTCAGCATCAAGGTCGTGGGCATCGTGCTCGTCTCGGCGCTCCTGGTGCTGCCCGGGCTCTCCGCTTTGCAGCTCCGGCTCTCGTTCAGGGGCACCTTGCTCGCCGCGATGGCGCTCGCGGTGCTCTCGGTCGTGGTGGGCATAGTGCTCAGTGCCTTCTGGCCCGTCGCTACGGGGGGCCTCATCATCCTCGTCGCGGTGGCGATGCTGGGCGTGTGCGCGCTCTACGTTAGGCTGGGGGACGCGCCCACGACCTCGTGAGGATACGGGCTTCAGTCATCGAGGACCTACGGCACACCCTTAGCAGGTATCCTAGTCCGGCAGCATGAACGGCTTGCCGTTCTCCGGCAGGATGAACTCGAGCCCCGCGAGCTCGGGGTCGTCCGCGAGAGCCTTTGCGTTGGCACTGTGCATCACCACAACGCGCTCGGGGTCGCACCGCTTGATGAAGCCGACGAGGTCCTTGTGGTCCGCGTGCGATGAGAAGTCGAAGTACTCGAGCTCGGCCGCCACCTTCATGGGCTCCTCATCGACCACGAAGACCCCGTCGTCCATCAGCCTGCGCCCCGCGGTGCCCTCCACCTGGTAGCCCGTGAGGAAGATGGCGCTGCGCGGGTCGTCGCCGTGCCGCCCGATGTACTTGCCCACGGGCCCGCCCTCGAGCATGCCCGAGGTCGTCACTATGACGTCCGCCTCCATCGCTCGCGCGCGGCCCGCCTCGGACTTGACGTACCTCACGTTGGAGTCTGCCGCCCGCAGTGCGCCCGGGGCCCTCAGGTACGCGCCGTAGTTCATGTAGAGCTGGTTGACGGTCTTGCCCATGCCATCGAGCCAGATCTCATGGCCCGAGTCCTCGAGCATGAGCAGCACCTCCTGCGTCCTGCCGACCGCGAACGCGGGAAGTATCACGTGCCCGCCCCTGTCGACGACGTCGTCGATGCGGTCCAGGAACTCGAGCTCGAGCTCGTGCCGGTCGGGGTGCTCGCGGCCCGCGTAGGTGCCCTCGATGAGCAGGTTGCGGCACCGCACCGGCTTCGCGCCGGGGACGAGCCTGGTCGATGTTGTGCACATGTCGCCGGTGAACAGCGTGGACGAATCGACCGATAGCTCGTACATCGACGCGCCCGGCAGGTGCCCCGCCCGGTGGGCGAGCACAATCGCGCCCTCGAACTCGACGTAGTCGGTGTGGTCCAGGATGTCGGCCGTGTTGCACGCGGCGGCGACGTCGTCGACGGTGTAGGGGAAGGGCTTGCCATCGTGCTCCGCTATCTTGATGCTGTCGAGGCAGAGCAGCTCCGCGACCTCGGTCGTGACCTCGGTTGCGTAGATGGGTGACTGGTGGCGCCGGGTGGCCTCCGGCAACATGCCCACGTGGTCGAGGTGGCTATGCGTGATGAAGATGGAGTCGACGGGTGGCGCGCGCTCGGGGAAGCTCGGGGGCTTGGAGGCGGTGAAGCCGTAGTCGAAGAGGAGGCGGATGCCCGCGACGTCGATGAGGGCCGCGAGCCTTCCAACCTCGCCCGCCCCGCCCAGGAACGTTACTTGCATGGAACGGCCAGGGGGATGGTGGTTTAAAAAGGGTTCGCTGCGCGGGCGGCGGTGCCGCATGGAAGGTATTTGAGGGTCGCAGCCCATTCCGCGCCCATGGCCGCGCCCGCGAAGGACAAGGGCAGGAACGCGTTCGACTGGAAGCTCCACGAGGCCGCGGAGGACCACCTGCAGGAGCTGTTGGGCCGGTTCATGGCGCATCACGCGCCCTCGGCCGTGCTCGCGGAGCGGATGGAGTCCGAGACGTCGACGCGCCTCTTCGACTGGGTCGACCACATCGCCCTGCTGGAGGCCGATGTCAACCTGGACGCGCTCGCGGGCATGGGCTTCGCAGAGGTCGTCGGGGCCAAGGTGCCGGAGGGCGCGCGGCTGCTGAGGGTCGCGGGGAGCACGCTTTTCCCATTGCTCGTCCGCAGCGGCGGGCCCACGGAGCTCGTGCTCCACGTCGAGCAGATCGAGGCCTTCCAGGCCGTCCACGCCTGGAACAAGGAGGTCGTCGGGGAGCCCTGGGCGGCGGCGAGGTGGCTCGAGGTCGCGGCACGGTCCGACCGCAAGCTGGTCGCACTGGAGCGTCGCGGCCACTGCGGTTACGTGCTCGACGCCCCCCAGGAGGACGACACGCACGCCTACGCAAAGGCGTTCCGGTCGCTCGTCGTGCGCAAGCGCGAGTTCTTCGGCGAGGACGAGGGCTTCCGCGCGACCGAGGACCTCCTGCGGCGCATACTCAAGGACCTCCCCCCCTCGCGCGCCGCCGACGCCTTCTTCCGCGCGGAGAGGCGGTACTACGAGTCGCGCAATGACGTGGGCAGGCTGCAGCGTGAGCGACAGGACCACCTCGGGATGGGCTGGGGCAACAACGACCACCACACCTTCCGATGCTCACGGGAGCACTTCCGCGACACTTTGATGCTCCTCGAGCTCCTCGGCATGACGATGCGCGAGAGGTTCTACGCGGGGGCTGAGGCCGGCTGGGGCGCGCAGGTTCTCGAGCACCCCGGGTGCGGCGCGGTCGTGTTCGCCGACGTGGACCTGCTGCCCGAGGAGCGGGGCACCAACTTCAGCACGGGCGCCCTCAAACCCCTCGACAGGCCGGGCACCATCGGCCTTTGGGTCGCGCTCCACGGCGAGAGCATGCTGCAGTCCGGCCTGCACCACATGGCGGCGCGCGTCGACTACCAAAGGTTCAAATCCGACATCACCGCCAAGGGCCACGGGATGATGGCGCCCTTCTCGGACTTCCCGTTCCTCGTCCAGGCCTTCTCGGAGCCCCAGAGGTGGCACGTCGACGCCGCGCGCGCGGCCGTCGTCGAGGACCAGGGTCTCGTCGATGAGGCCAGGCTCAAGGCCTTCAAGGAGACGGGCGCCATCGGCGGACATTTCGAGGCCATCGAGCGGAACCAGGGCTTCAAGGGGTTCAACCAGGATTCCGTGAGCGTCATCATACGCGCGACGGACCCGCGCTCGCAGGGAAGGGGCATGGACTAGCGCGCCACCGCAACCTCGCCTTGGACAGGGCGCCTTGCGGTGGGGCTCACACGGCCTTCGGAGGGGTCGGCGCGCCCGGCTTGGCCTTCCTCGCGCGGAGCATGAGGAACGTCACCACCCCCACGACCGCGACGGCGAGGATGATGAGCATGATGAGCCCCGTCCCCCCCGCGAGCGACCCCTCGCCCTCCACGAGCTCGAACGTGGTGCTCTCGGTCGCCTCGTTCCCGGCCCGGTCCATGACGCGGACGGTGACCTTGTGGGTGCCTCGCCCGGCCAGGTCGACAACGATGCTGCGGTCGGCCGTGACGGCTGCCGTCCAGTTGCCCACGTCGACCCTGTAGCTCACGCGGTAGATGCCGCTCGGGTCCTCGGCGGTGAACTCCAAGTTCACCCTCAGGGCCCCCTGCTCTATCACCTCGCCATCCTCGGGCGATTCAATCGAGAGCAGGGGCGAGACCCTGTCGACCGTGATGGTGATGGAGGCGACCGCGGACACGAGGCCCGCGGCGTTCCTCGCCCTCACCCTTATATCGTGGGGGCCGTCGAGGGTGACCTCGGGCACGGGGAAGCCCATCTCCTGTCCCAGGGGCAACCACGTTGCGTCCTCTCCCGGGTCGACGTCGAGCGCGAACTGGAGCTCCACGCCGCCGTAGGGGTCCGTTACCTCCGGAGCCACCGCAAGCGGAGAAACCGCGTTCGTGAACGCCCCGTCGGGCAGCCGCAGCGTCACCTGGGGCGCCCTGGTGGCGAAGTGGATGCTCGCGCTCCCGACGCCGAGGTTGCCGACGCGGTCCTCGACTTGGACGTACAGGGCATAGTCGGCCTCGTTGCCGGCGACCGTCCAGATGAGGCTTGGCGCGAACGGCACCACTTCCACGAGGTCGAACCTGTCCTCCGGCGAGAGCCACATGCGGGTGGGCCCGCTCCGGTCGTCGCAGCTGACGGTCGCGGTCAGGTTCACGCGTGTCGTGTACGTCGCGCCGCCCTCGAGCACGACGGTGACGTCGGGTGCGGTGCTGTCGAGCTCGATGGTGGAGCTCACCGGCAGCGACCAGATGCCGCGGTAGTCCTCGAACCTCGCGTGGACCGTCTTCGGGCCATCGCCTGCCGGGATTATCCAGAGCATTTCCGACACGAAGGCGAAGTGCTCACCGGTCATGAAAGCGGGGTCGTTCGCGAGCTCAACCCTGGACGGATGCAGCGTCAGGGGGAACTCGAGCTCCACCGAGACCACAGTGGTGGCCGTGAAGGCCGCGCCCTCCTCGATGATGACGGCGCCGAGGGCCTTCGGGAAGTAGACATCGATGGTGTCCTCGGCGAGCGCGACGTTGCCGACCTTGTCGGTGAGGCGCATGTAAACCGTCCTCGGGCCGTCGTCGGAGCCGCCCAGGTCCCAGCCCTCGACCGTCCTGTTCGGTGGCGCGACCTCGACCGCCCCCCAAAGATCGGGACGGTTCGAGAGCTCGACTCTCGCGAGTCCCATGTTGTCGTAGTACTCAAGGTCGAGCCGCACCGTGGTGGTGGACGAGTACATCGCATCGCCCGATATCCTCACCGCCCCGACGGGTGGGGACAGGTCGAGGACCAGCGAGTCGTTGACGATGTCGCTGACGAGGCCGTGCATGTCGATGAACCTGGCGTACACCCCGACCTCGCCGTCCGTCCTGTCGAGACTCCAGCTAACGGTCTCGTTGTACGGGAGCGTGACCGCGCCGAGCATGTCAGGGGAGTTCGAGAGCTGCATCCATGGCACGCCGTACCTGTCGACCGCGGTGAGCGCGAGCGTCACCTCGGGGTCGTTGGTCGGGCTCACCTTCGGGGAGATGCCCATGGTGCCGGTGGGGCGCGTGGTGTCGACGACGACGCCCAGGCTGGTCGTGTTCGTCGCTCCCGACGTGTCGGTCGCACGTACCTCGATGGTGTTCTCGTCCTCCCCCAGCGGCAGCGTGACGCTCCACCGGCCGAGACCGCTCGCCATCGTCCACTCGCCGCCCGCCCTCCTCACCTCGACGGACACGACGGGGTCCCGGTAGTCGACCACGAAGGCGCTCGCCATGATGGCCGCCTGCTCGGACTTGACGCCCTTCAGGCTCATGCCGGTGCTGAACTGGATGTACCTCACGTCGGAGGTTGTGAAGGCACCCCCCTTGACGAAGGGGGCCCATTCGGTCCAATCCCCCGCGGCGGCCCGCGTTCGCACCTTCAGCCCGATGTGGGTCTCGTCCGGGTTCGTGGTTGTCCACCTCATCCCCACGTTCTCCAGCCGCACGTCGTGGCCGAAGTCGTAGGGCTGGGACGTCCACGTGCCGTTGTATGTCCAAAGCTCGACGAAGTCGACCGAGATGTCGGAGTAGTTCCCGGTTTGGGCGTAAAGGCCGCCGATCCAGAAGTTGCTTGGCATGTCGAAGACGGAGAACCGCGCCAGCACGCCGTCATCGCGCATGAACGTCGCGCTTTTGTCCGAGGACGTGTAATCGAGCGTCCAGACGTGGTACCTGTAGTCCGAGTAGTCGTTGTAGACCTCGTTGCCCATCGCATAGGCCCTCATGCGGTTGTAGTACCCGTCGTTCGCGTTGTAGGCGGCGACGGTGCTGCTGGGGATGCTGATGAGCCCGGGCGTGATGCCAACGCCGGCGCCGTACACGTCCGCATAGTAGAAGTACACCCGCATCTCGGCGGTCCAGTCCATGTCCGCAGGGAAGACATCGTAGGTGGAGCGGATGAGGCCCATCGGCGTGAAGCTGGGGTAGGGGTAGGTCGAGCGCATGACGAGGTTGCCACTGACGATTTGGATGATGCCCGTGCTCCGCTCGATGACCCATCTGTCCGCGAAGGTGGCGGTGTCGGTGAACTCGTCCCTGAACCAGAGCTGCGGACGCATGGTCAGGTTGCCGCTGGCCCAGGCGGTGTTCATGCCGGCGTGCCCCCCGAGCTCGGCCGGACCGAGCTCGACCCAGTGAGCGGTCGCGGTGCTGTTCCCGTTGACGAGGGCCTGCCTCTGTGTCAGGTGCTGCCCGTCCAATGGGGCCTCCACTCCGATCCATGGGCCATCCGCATCGACAAGTGAGGCCGAGGCGGCCATGACCACCAACAAACACAAGATGAATCGGGTCCCGCCCTTCGCTCCGTGACCATATCGCATGGATTCTCCTCCACCTGCCGTGGCAAGCCCATCATGAATCCCCTACCATTGGAAATACTTTCGGTAAGGCGACACCCTGCCGACGGGAGCCCCACAGGGGCGATGCCGGGGAGAGGGCCGTCACCGGCGCATGTCCCTGGAGAGCGGGTGCGGTCGGTGCCATACCGGAGGAGGTCGCCGTGTCTAGCTTGAGCGCGATGCCACTCCTGACCCCCCTGCGCGGTCCGAACAAATGTTTATATAGCAGGACCCGCTTGCCACGGCGGGCGGGAGGAGCAATTCCTCCCGCGCTCCAAAGGAGAATGTCCGCATGAAACTCTACGTTGGGAATCTGTCGTACGAGGTAACCGATGACGACCTGCGCCTGGGCTTCGAGGCCTTCGGTCAGGTCGCCTCCGCTACCGTCGTGAAGGATCGGTACACTGGTCACTCCAAGGGGTTCGGGTTCGTCGAGATGAACACCGACACCGAGGCGCGCGCCGCGATCACTGGCATGAACGGAAAGGATCTTAAGGGCCGCCCGATCCGCGTCGACGAGGCCCGCCCACCCAGGCCCCGATAGACATAGGCACTTCTACTTGATGGCATATGACCGCGCCCGCATGTCAAGGGGGCGCGGTGGCCATTCTTCCTGATGGGCACCACGGCATGTGCTGGACCATCGCACGGGCCCGTGGCGTCGCATCCTGCGCCGCAGGGACGTCCCCGTCCACCTTCGGGTAGGGCCGTCCATCCGGGACCTTTCGGACGCGCCGACCATCACACGATGAGCCTGTGCCTCATCATGTTGATGGACAGGACGACCACGATGCCGGTGCCCACTGCGATCCAGGCCAGGTCGAGCAGCATCCACGGCTCCAGCGCGCCGTAGGTCATCCCGCGGGACAGGTTGACGACGTGGACGAGGGGGAGGAGCAGCCAGGAGAACTGCTGCACGGGGACCGGCAGCACGTCCAGCGGGAAGAAGGTGCCGCTGAGGAGCATCATCGGGGTGACGTAGAGCGACGTTGGATAGCTCAGCGTGTCTATGTTGGGCGAAACGGCCGTGAACATCATGCCCAGCCCCGCGAAGAGCAGCCCCACGAGGAACGAGAGGGGCACCACGAGCAGGGCCATCGGGAACACGGCCAGCCCGAACGCGCCCACGATGACGAGGACGATGATGGTGTACATCGTGCTCTTGGTCGCGCCCCACAGCAGCTCGCCCATGATGACCTCGTCGATGTTGAGCGGGGTGGCGATGATGGCGTCGAACGTCTTTTGGTAGTACATCCGGACGAACGACCCGAAGGTGCACTCGAAGAAGGCGGCGTTCATCATCGAGATGGCCAGCAGCGCGGGGGCTATGTACTCCGCGTAGCTCACGTCCCCGATCTCGGACACGAACATCCCCAGGCCGAAGCCGAACGCGACGAGGTATAGCACGGGCTCGACGAGCGGCGGGATGAAGTTGGTCTTGTAGGTCTTCATGAAGGTGCGGTAGTCCCGCCACCAGACCCGCCACGTCCTCCCGGAGACCTGAGGGAGCCTGAGCGCCCAGGAGAGGCTCATTCGCGCAGCGTCCTCCCGGTGAGCATGAGGAAGACGTCCTCGAGCGTGGAGCGCCTCACCGTCGCGGACTCCACGCCGCACCCCTTGAGGAGGGCCTCGATGACCTGCTGGGGCGAATCGGTCGAGACCAGCACCGTGTCGCCGAACACATCGACCGCCTTCACCCCCCCCGCCCCCGCCAGGCACTCCCTGACCCCGGGCGCGAGCTTGCACTCGACCACGCTCTCGCCGAGGTGCGCCCTGACGAGGTCCTTGGGGGCGCCCTCGGCCAGTATCTTGCCGTTGTCCATGATGACGATGCGGTCGCAGAGCCGCTCGGCCTCGTCCATGTAGTGGGTCGTGAGGATGATGGTGCTGCCCCGCGAGCGGAGCTGCCTGAGCTGGTCCCAGATGAGATGGCGCGCCTGGGGGTCGAGGCCGACCGTGGGCTCGTCGAGGATGAGGATGCGGGGCTCGTTGAGGAGCGCGCGCGCGAGCAGCAGGCGGCGCTTCATCCCACCGGATAGCTTGTCGATGCCCGTCTTGGCCTTGGCCTCGAGCTGGAAGAAGGCGAGCAGCCGCTCCGCCCGCTTCGCCGCCTCCGCCTTGGGGATGTCGAAGTACCGCGAGTAGACCAGGAGGTTCTCCAGGACCGTCAGGTCGGGGTCCAGGTTCTCCTCCTGGGGCGAGACGCCGAGCACGGACTTGATGCGGCGCTCGTCCCTGACGACGTCCAGGCCGTCGACGGTGAGTGTGCCCGAGGTCAGCGGGGACACGCACTGGATCATGCGCATCGTCGTGGTCTTGCCCGCCCCGTTCGGCCCCAGGAAGCCGAAGACCTCGCCCTCTTTGATGGTGAAGCTGACGCCGTCGACGGCGACGAGGTCCTCGAACCGCTTGACGAGCCCCTCGGCGATGACGATGTCCTTTGCGACCGCCACGACCCTCACCATCGCTTGAAGGCTGATAAATCCTCGCTCCGGGGCGGTGGGGCCAGGCAGGGTGTCGGCGCCGAGCGGAGGTACGGCATGGCCGAAGGGGAGGCGCTGAGGGGGAGATTCGAACTCCCGAGGCGTTGTCGCCAGCGGCTCTCAAGGCCGCCGCCTTGACCGACCTAGGCTACCTCAGCTCCGCCGCTCCAAAGGGCCACCGCCAAGATAAACGGTTCGGTGGTGGCGAAGGGTAGATGATATCGCGCGACGATGCCTTGACTGGGGTAATGGTCGCATGGTAACGAGGCCCGTCGTGGCGGTCGTCGGGGGCGGGGGTCCCATCACGGAGGACGTCAGGTCGCTCGCCAGCACGCTCGGTCGCGAGCTCGCCAGGCTCGGGGCCGTCATCGTGTGCGGGGGTCTCGGGGGCGTCATGGAGGCTGCGAGCAGGGGCGCGAGTGAGGCGGGTGGCACCGTCATCGGCGTGCTGCCCGGGCTCGACCATGCCGAGGGCAATCCCCACCTGACGGTCGCCGTCGCCACCGGCATGGGCTACGGCCGCAACACCATCATCGCCATCACGTGCGACGCCATGGTCGCGGTCGACGGGTCCTACGGCACGCTCAGCGAGATGGCGCAGGCGCTCAACCACGGGCGCCCCGTGGTCGCGCTCGGGAGCTGGGAGCTCCCGAGGGCCGGCGAGGTGGACCCCAGCCTGTTCCATGTCGCCCCCACGGCGGAGACGGCGGCAAGGCTCGCGGTCGACCTGGCATCCAGGCGAAGGCGATAGGCGCCCAGGCACGTCGACGGCCCTCCACCACCCTCGGCGCCACCAACCTCACATATACCATTCCCGATTCGGGTCCGATGCTCTCCGAGGTGCTCTCCTTCGCCATCGCCGCGGCCTGGGTCTCCATGGCCACGGTGCTGGCGGAGCGGCTCGGCACCCGCGTGGGCGGCGTGGTCGCGACGCTACCCTCCACCCTGGTTGTGGCCCTCTACTTCATGGCGGTCGAGGAGGGGACGGCCTTCGCCTCGGACGTGGCGGTGGTCGTTCCCGCCGAGATGGGCGTGAACGTGGTCTTCCTGGCCCTGTTCGTGGCGACGGCGCACCGCGGGCTCGCGGCCGCGCTCGGCGCCGCCCTCGGGGGCTGGGCATTGCTGAGCGCCCTCCTCTTCATGGCCGCCCCGACGACCCTGCTGCTGACGGTCCCGCTCTTCGCGGCCGCCGCGGCGCTCATGACCGTCTGGCTCCGTCGCACGCGCGACTTTACCCAGGTCAGGGGACAGCAAATCTCCTACACCGCGTCGGAGGTGGCCTTCAGGGGCCTGCTCGCAGGGGCGATGGTCGCCATCTCGGTGGCCGCTGCGTCCGTGTCCGGGCCCGTCCTGGGCGCCATCCTCTCCGTCTTCCCCGCCATCTTCACGTCCACCATGGTCATCCTCTACCTGCGGCAGGGGCCGGCCTTCACTGGCGCCACGGGCTCGGTCATGATACTTGGCTCAGCGAACGTCGTGGCCTACTCCGTGCTCGCCGCGTGGCTCCTACCGACCCTCGGGCCGGCGGCCGGGACCCTCCTCTCGCTGATGCTCAGCTATGCATGGTCCCTCGGCGCCTACTTGGCTGTGACGAGGGGATGGAGATAGACACCCGGAGGCGGCCCATCCCGACCTCCTGGCGACCGTCCCCGTCGAGCCAGACGATGGAGGAACCATTATATACCCAGCACCCAATCGCAGCTCAGGGATAGGGATGATGCTGAACATACCCGCCTACTCCACCCGACGCGCATCGCCCGGGCGCAGGTGCCTCGCGCTGCTGCTCGTGCTCATGATGACGGCCTCATCGGTGCCCGCGCAGGTGCTGGCGGTGACGGCAGGCGGCGACGGCATCGTCGCCTCTGGCAGCGACTCTCGCGGCATCGTGCCCTCGGACGAGAACTTCGAGGACGTCCAGTACTTCCCCGAGGACACGGACGACAACGCAAGGAACGACACCCTCACGGTCGCCTTCCTCGTGTCCACGACCGCGGTGCGCGAGCCCGTGTCCGTCCTCATCAATGTCATCGATTCGACCGGGAGGACCGTCAAGACGGAATGGGTCAACTTCACGGCGACGGCCGCAGGCACCCAGTACCAGTTCTACTCGTTCAGGGCCTACTACACGGGCACCTACCACATGTCTCTGGTGCTTTACGACAGCGACACCGTCCGCGAGGACTCGGACACCTCGGACGAGTACTTCCTCGACACGGGAGTCGTCCAGCACTGGATCACCGTCACGGCGACGTCGTTCGACCTGGACAACGACTCGTTCGAGGACGATGTCGAGGTCAAGGTCGTGAACGAGACGGAGAAGGCCGTGTCGGGAGCCGAGGTGTGGATGAACGGCAGCCTGACAGGGAAGACGAACGCGTCCGGCGCCCTCATGACGAAGGACAAAAGACGCGCCTACTACAGCATAGACGCCTTCTACAAGGGCTTGCACGACTCGGTCGTATGGTTCTCGCAGGGCAACGGCACCGTGACCGGGTGGCTCATGGTCAACGCCACGATGTACGACTCGGACGGGGACGGGCTGGAGGACGACGCGGTCATCAGCGTGCGCAATGCGCTCAACGCGCCCGTGGTCGGCGCGACCGTCGTCATCAACGGCACGAGCTACGGCGCGACCAATGCCCAGGGCACCCGCCTCGCTTTCGACTTCGAGCGCGGCTGGTACATCATCAACGTCACCCGGCTCACCACTCGCGGCTCGGCCTGGTTCTGGAGCGAGGGCCAGGGCGAGGGCACGGCGGTCGACGAGTACTTCTTCGGGGAGGACTACGCGGTACTGGACGTGGACGGAGACCAGCGCTGGAACGACCTTCTGGTGGAGTTCGACGTGGACACCGACCCTCCGGTCAACTCCACGGTGACCGTCGAGGCCACGGTCTCCTGGTGGGGCAACTTCACGGAGGTCGCGACCAAGCGCATCACCTACGTGACACGAGGGCTGGCATCGGACGTACGGAACATCACCTTCAAGGACCTGATGTACGGGGAGTACTCCGTGGAACTGACGCTCAGGGATTCCACGAACCGCACCGAGGACAACGGGTTCCTCTGGGTGCAGGTGATAAGGCCATCCACCCACATCAACGTCGAGACCGGCGTCCACTACGTGGCGAGCGACGTGCAGAACCAGCTCATGACGGACCTGCTCGTCACCGCCAACCGGGTGGAGAGGCCGGTAGAGGGCGTCACGGTCACCCTCGTCGACAGCGACGGGCGGCAGGTCGCGTCCGCGAGGACCGACGAGGACGGCCAGGTGTGGTTCAACGACCTGGACCTCAGCACCTACAACTGGACCGCCAAGGACGAGCGCGGACGCGTCGCCGAGAGGGGCGCCGTCCTCATAGGCCCGAGGGTCAACGTCGAGACGTCGCTGTGGGACCACGACTTCGATGGCTTCTACGACGACTTCCGCGTCTCCGCCTACACGAGCGCGGGCAGGGACGTGAACACGGTCCGGGTCAACATCTGGAACCCTGACGGCAACCAGAGGGTCATCAACGCGACGTTCGGCGGGGCGCACACCGAGACCGACCTCCCCAAGGGCACGTACCGGTTCAACGCGACGTACCTCACGAGGGAGCTGTGCGCAGGGACGTTCTACAGCTACGGCTACGAATCAGAGAACTTCACGGTCTTCCCCAGGCCGGACGCGGCGGACCTTGACAAGGACGGCCGTTACGACGACATGAACCTCACCGTCGTCGACAACGACGACGGGGTCGTCGAAGGCGCCAGGGTCTACGTCGACGGGGTGTCCAAGGGCACCACCGACATCAACGGCTCGCTCCAGGTCAAGGACATCGCCTGGGGCGTCCACCAGGTGCGCGCGGTCTACAACAAAGTCGTGGGCACGACCTACTTCTTCTCCGAGGGTGGGGCCGCGAGGACCGCGACCTGGACGATGCTGGTCCTGAGCCAGACCGACGATTCCCTGGACGAGCTGGAGGCCTCCGGCACGAGCAACGCCACGCTCATGCTCAACTACGCCGAGCGGACCCGCGTGGACCCCGCCTCGCACCTGTGGATAGTGCTGCCCGGGACGGCCCAGGACGTGCCGCTCTCGAGGGCCAACTCGAGCATGGACGCCGGGGACATCTACTTCCTGGGCAACGACGGCGTGCTGCGGTCCATCGTCGGGTACGCGTTCAAGCGGTTCCCGGGCACGTCGACCGCGCTCATCCTCATCGGCGCGACGACGGTCGAGAACAGGCTTGGCCTCTTCCTCGAGAGGGAGCTTGCGGCCACCGCCTCGGCGAACAGACAGAAGTGGAGCCTCATCGCGATGCAGGAGAACACCTGGACCGTCGAGAGCTGCTACGAGCTGCGCGCCACGTTCTCCTACGCGGTCGGCGTCTACAGCGAGACCGACATCCCGCTCCAGGACGTCGGCGCGCTTCTCCGTACGACGAGCGCCACCACCGCGCGGCAGCTCGGCGACTACATCGTGGGCAACGTAGACTCCATGTCCGACGAGGCGACCTCCCTGGCGGACCTGTCCAAGATGGCGAACCTGGCCACCCAGGTGAACTCGCTCGCGACCGCCCTCATCGGCGCCTACCCCGCGGAGGGGGCGCACGTCCAAGACGCGCGCAACGCATCCGAGTTCGCTTGGCTCGCCGGTGATTCGTTCTCTTACGCGCGCCGGCTCGCGGACGAGCTCGCGAGGAGCCTGGGCACGGCCGACCTGCGCAACAGGGCGGCCGCGATGCGCTCCGCCGTCGAGGCGGCCACCCTCAAGGTCTCCGACCCCGCGTTCGGCCTGGCCATCGTGTTCCCCAACTCCACGTTCGTGTGGAACTCCGGGAGGATGGAATCCTACCTCGAGAACGCGTCGCTTAGCAAGGACACCAAGTGGGACGAGTTCCTGGAGGTGCACAGGACCTTCCAGGAGTATGGCATCGAGGTCAGCGCGACAGCCTTCATCGCCGACGGCGACAACGCCGAGAACGACGTGGACGTCTACGTCAACGACACCTACGGCAAGGCCGTGAAGGGCGCGAACGTCACCATCGACCTCTCATACCGCAACGACACTGACGCCACGGGCCACTTCAAGGCCTACAACTTCACGCGCGGGGCCCACCTCGTCCAGGTCGACTGGCAGGGCCACTCCGCCCAGGCCATCTTCTTCTCGGAGGGGAACCTGGTCTCGAACAAGAACCCCCGCGTGGCCATCCTCGAGCCCGACGAGGACGACACCGTCAATGTCACGGTCGTCGTCCAGGGCAACGCGTCGGACCCGGACGGGCTGGTGCTCTACGTCGAGGTCCGCTTTGACGGCGGCGACTGGCAGCAGGCGACCGGCAGGAACAACTGGACGTACCTGTGGAACACGCTCCTGGTCGACGAAGGCGACTACCTCATCGAGGCGCGCTCCTACGACGGGGACGTGTACTCGCCCATCGTCGGGGTGAACGTCACGGTCTATAACCCGCTGCAGCGCACCGACATCCTGCTCGTCGTCGACGACGGCAACCAGGGCGCGGAGGTGTTCTACCAGGAGGCCCTCGCGGCCAACGGGCGCGCGTACGACGTTCTCAGGGTGGGCATGCTCGAGGACGGGCCGGACGCCAGGCGGCTCAAGGAGGCCGACTACGTCATCTGGTTCACGGGCGAGATGGACGCGCACACCCTCACCGCCACCGACCTGGACTCCCTCGTGGAGTACCTCGACTCGGGCGGCCGGCTCTTCCTCACGGGACAGGACGTCGGCAGCGACATCACCAACAACGGCAGGCTGACGAGCCCCTTCATGCGCGACTACCTGCGCGCCAACTACATCACTGACAACGCTGACGACTTCGACCTGGTGGGCGTGCCCAACGAGGACATCTCGGAGGGCGTGAACGTGAGCATCGAGGGCGGCTCGGGCGCGCGCAACCAGTACTTCCCGGATGAGATCGCCCCGAGGTCCTCGGGCGCGACGGTGTTCCTCTACAACCAGACATCCGAGGCCGGCGTGAAGTACGGAGGCGCGGTGTTCCGCACGGTCTACTTCGGCTTCGGCTTCGAGGGCATCTCCGAGGCGCGGGAGCGGGCCCGCATCATGGACAACATCCTCGACTGGCTCGAGAGCGGCGAGCCGACGGTGGCCGACAGGCCCCCCGTCGTCGTCGCTGGCGGCCCCTACACGACCCGGGTCAATGAGCCGCTCGAGCTGCGGGGCTCCGCGACGGACGGGGACGGCGTCATCGCCCTGTTCGAGTGGGACTTCGACGGCGACGGCGACTACGACTGGGCGAACGCGTCAACGGCCGTGGCGACCCACACTTATGACCACGCGGGCAACTTCACCGCGAAGCTGCGCGCGACCGACAACATCGGCGAGTTCGGCACCGGCACCGCCAGGGTCACCGTGAACCCGCTGCCCCCGAACCAGCGACCGGTGCCTCAGCCCGGCGAGGAGGTGGAGGCCTTCGAGGGCGACCCGGTGGAGTTCATCGCGGCGGGCTACGACCCGGACGGCCTGGTCGTGCTCTACGAGTGGGACTACGAGGGCGACGGTCGCTACGACTGGACGTCGACATCCCCTGGCCTGAGCACGCACAATTACGCGACCTCCGGGCTCTTCCAGGCCACCCTCGGGCTCACCGACAACAAGGGCGCGAACGCCACGGGCGTGAGGACGGTCGTGGTGAGGCCCATCGAGGACAACGAGCCCCCGCGCGCCAACGCTGGCCCGGACGTTAGCGCGGTCGTCGGCGTCGAGGTGACCCTCCTCGGGACCGGCACCGACCCGGACGGCACCATCAAGCTCTACAAGTGGGACTTCACCGGGGACGGCGTCTACGACTGGACGTCGGACACGACAGGCACGGCGAGGACGGTCTACGACCGCGCCGGCACGTTCAACGCCCGCCTCCTGGTCATCGACAACCACGACGCCGCGGCCACGGACGTCGCCCGCGTGACGGTGACGCAGCCGCACGAGAACCTGCCTCCGGTCGCGGACGCCGGCGGGCCGACGCCGCTGGCGGCGGTCGTGGGCGTCGAGGCCTCGTTCAATGGCACCGGCGAGGACCCCGATGGGTTCATCGCCCGCTACGAGTGGGACTTCGACGACAACGGGGACTACGACTGGACGTCGACCCAGGAACGCACGGCCTACTGGACCTACACGCGCAGCGGCCTCTTCATCGCCATGCTGCGGGTCACCGACAACGAGGGCGCGACGGACACGGACAGTCGCATGGTGAGCGTGTCGAGCCCCGAGCCACCGAACGTCGGACCGACCGCGGACGCGGGCGGGCCCTACGACGGGCTCTCGGGCGACGCCGTGCGTCTCCGCGGCACCGGCTCCGACCCGGACGGCCGCATCGCCAGGTACGAGTGGGACTACGAATCCGACGGGCAGTGGGACTACGAGTCGTCCTCGACCGGGGACGCGACGGTCATCTACGACCTCTCCGGCACCTACACGGCCACCCTCAGGGTCATCGACGACGACGGCGCGTCCGCGACGGACGTCGCGACCGTCGAGGTCACGAGGTCCAACGCGCCTCCCACGGTGACGGTGACCAGGCCGACCGCGGGCGAGAAGGTCAAGGGAAACGTCGTGTTCGAGGGGAAGGCCACGGACGACAAGGGCGTCGTCAAGGTGGAGGTGCAGCTCGACGGCGGCGCCTGGCTGTCGGCGACGGGAACCACGGGCTGGTCATTCGACTTCAACGCCGCGGGCTACCGCGCGGGCGGACACACGCTGCGCGTGCGCGCCATCGACACCAACGGCGAGACCTCCGAGGAGGTCGTCGTGCAGTTCGATGTCGCGAAGAAGGAGGCCCAGGACACGCCCGGGGCGGGCGCGCTCGCGGCCGCGGCGGCCATAGCGGCGTGCGCGGCCCTCGGGGCGAGCATGAGGTCACGGCGCAGGGTGCGGGCCTGAGACCCCTCCGACGCCACGTGGACGAACGCCCCGGTCAGTGCGCTCAGCTGTCGAAGTCCATCTCGGTGAGCGTGGCGCCCCGGTGCTGCTTCTGGAGCATGTGGCCGCCAGGGCCACCCCGTTCGTCCCGGGCCTTGTTGATGCACCCCTCCGAATCGCACACGAACTGCGCGAAGAGGAACTGGGTGGCGGGGCGTCCGCAGTAGTTGCACTGGTGCTCAGAGGGGTTCGTAGAGCTTCACCTCCACCCAGAGGGTGTCGTGCACAGATGCACCGAAGGCCTCGCCGCCGTACCCCTGGCCCTCGATGTGGAGGACCCAGAGGCCGGCCGACGGGCCCTGGAACGGCCTCGTGTCCTCGTCGGACTCGGTGAAGTTGCCCTCCCAGATGACCATGCCGGCGGGGGTCCGGAGCCTGAGCGTGATCTCGGGGTTGATGGGCAGGTCGATGCCGATCTGCCTCGCGACGAAGCCCGAGACGATGTTGACCTTGTACGCCACCTGCAGGTACCTGGTGGCGGCCTTAACTTGGATGTTGCGGGGGGGCTCGTCGATGGTGTCCGGTCTCACGACGCCGTTGGCCGCCCATGAGAATGTGAAAGCTGTCACGGTGCCGTACTTGAGGGTCGGCCTCTCCTCAGTGAACCTGAGGGCGTCCTTCGTGGCGTAGAGCGACAGGCAGCCCGTGCTGGAGGCCATGAGGAGGAGGACGACCGCGATTGCCACGGGGACGCTGGCACGCACGTCCTTCGAATGGTCCGTGCGTTTATATATAATCTTCGACCTGGCCGGGCCCCCGGTGGTGGACGGCGACGCATGGGCGGGGCCATGATGACCGGTCGATGTGGGCACGCTCGTCCAGATGCGATCAATGGACGAACGCCCAGTGCCGTCGGGACTGCCATCCGGGCGGACAGTGGGCAAACCGTTTAATATGATGGCTTCCATATAACGAGCGGGCGATTCGCAACCTCGATGGAGGTGGGTGGGATTCCTGACGACTGGCGCGCCGTGGGCTACTACATGCGGCAGTGGGAGGAGGACATGAAGAGCCCCCAGGTCTTCTATGTCCTTCTCGATGCGAGCAAGAAGGCGCACGGCAAGGTGGCCGAGGCGCTGAAGGAGATGACCGGCGTCGTCGAGGTGCACGCGGTCGCCGGCGACTACAACATCGTGGTCAAGGTCACGGCGGACGACGTGGAGGACTCCTGCAGGAGGTTCTGCAAGGCGGCGAAGGAGCTGCCCGGCGTGCGGCAGGTCAAGTCCCTCATCCCGACGGCGCCCTGACGCCCCTGGTGGCCCCCCGCACAAGCCTGTCCCCAGAGGGGCGGGAGACGTCGGTCCATCGCTCCGCGAGCCTGACCGTGGCCGGTGGCCCGTCTGCGAAGCCTTATTAACGGACCGACCAATCAGAATGCTGGTGAGCCGTTGAGCGCCAGGTCCCCATGCCTCTTGCTAACCCTCCTCCTGCTCGTCCAGGTGACCACGATGGTCCCCGGGGGCGGCGAGGGCAGGCCCTCGCTGGACCCTCCTCTGGCCACCGCATCCATGGCCCCCCAGTCGGATGGCAACATGACCGTCGTGTCCGTCAACTACCCGGGGGAGCTCGACGCTTACAACTACTCGGACGTGCTCGTCCTCATCAACGACAACTCGCAGGATTCGAGGGACATTGGCGAGTACTTCGCGCGCGCGAGGGGCATACCCGAAGAGCGCGTGGCCCATCTGGACGTGCCCTCGTCGACCTGGATCGACCGCGACCAGTACGAGGTCGTCAAGAACGCTGTCAAGAAGTACATGGTCGACCACCAGCTCGTCAACAAGGTCAGCTACCTCGTCACGACCAAGGGCTTCCCGATGACGGTGTACAACAGCACGTACGGGTTCATGTACGGCTCGTGCGTCGATGAGGAGCTCGCGCTCATCTTCGGCTCGCTCGAGAGCCAGACGGGGAACAACTTCTACGTCGAGAACCCATACTATAGGGAGAGGCACTACTTCGATCACGACGACTACCCGATGTACATCGTCAACCGCCTCACGGGCTACAACTGGTCCGATATCAAGGACCTCATCGACCGCGCCAACTCCACCTACGGCAACCGGGGTCTGTTCGTGCTCGACACGCAGCCCTGGAAGGGCTTCCAGCCCTCGGGCTACGGCATCGGCAACGTGTGGCTCAGGAACGCCAACGACATCCTCACCGAACGGGCCCAGTACGTGGACGGCATCGACATCCTCTACGAAGAGACTCCTTGGTACTCGGTGGGCCAGCAGAACGTCATCGGCTACGCGAGCTGGGGGTCGAACGACGGGAACGCATCGGACAGCGCCAAGCCCCACAACACGTGGGTCAACGGTTCCATCGCCGAGACGTACGTCTCGACCTCCGGCCGGAGCTTCGACTGGCCCCCCTCGTACGGCCAGTCGCTCATCGCCGACATCCTGCACGAGGGCGCGACGGGCGCCAAGGGCTACGTGCAGGAGCCGTTCCTCTCGGCCATCGCGATGCCCGACATCCTGTTCGAGCGCTACACCGCCGGGTTCAACCTCGCCGAGAGCTACCGCATGGCCTCGGTGATGCTCGGCTGGATGGGCGTGGTGGTCGGGGACCCGAAGGCGAGCGCGTTCCGCGACGTGCCCGACGCCGTGCTGGGCGATTCGAAGGTCAGCATCTCGAATGCAACGCCCGCGACGGGCGATCCGCTCACCCTCTACGCGACCGTGGACAACCGCGGCGGGCCCGTCGGGAACCTGTCCATCGAGCTCTACGTCGACGGCTCGGTGTGGTGGACCGGCAACGTGACCCTCCCCCAGTTCTCGAGGACGCTGCTCGCCATAAGCCTCGACGCACCCCTGGCCCCCGGGACCCACGACCTCGCCGTCAGGATCAATCCGATGGGCGAGGTGTTCGAGACGCTGTTCGACAACAACGCCGGGACGCTCGCCATCGAGTGCCTCGAGCGGCCGCGCATTACCCTCGAGGTCGAGCCCTCAAGCGCGCTCACGCAGGAATCGGTCCGGGCGACCATCAACGTCAGTCACGCGCCCCGTGGCGTTACGACCTTCTTCTTCGACTTCGGGGACGGCTCGCCCGTGGTGCAGGGCACCGGGCCCGAGGCGATGCATGCGTACAACGACAACGGCGAGCACGTCGTGACCGCGCGCGTCATCGACTCCGCGATGGTGATGAGCCTGCCTGCCCAGGCAAGCGTCATGGTCCTCAACCGCGTCCCGATCGCGGCCATCTCGGTCGAACCGACATCCGCCCTCACTGGAGACACATTCGCCTTCGACTCGTCAAGGAGCACCGACCTGGACGGTCAGGTCGTCTCCGTCGCCTGGGACCTGGGGGACGGCAACGCGAGCGCGGAGAGGCTCGTCGCGCACGCCTACGCGAGGCCGGGCGAGTACGTGGTGAGGCTCACGGTCACCGATGACGACGGCGTCTCAGGGACCGCCGAGCGCCGCGTGGAGGTGCTCAACCGACCCCCCGTGGCCATGCTCATCCTCGACTCGCCCGAGGTCTGGAAGGGAAGGCCCGTGACCTTCAACGCCTCGGAGAGCTCGGACCAGGACGGGACCGTGGTGTCCTACGAGTGGGACTTCGGGGACGGCTCCCGCCGCGAGAGCTCTCGCTCCCCCTGGGCGGTGCACACGTTCGCGCACGGGGGGCCGTTCACCGTGAGGCTCACCGCCCTGGACGACCTCTCCGACGCGGACGTGGCGACCCTGGCCGTGATGGTGGGCAACAGGCCCCCGGTCGCGAACCTCTCGGCCTCCCGCGCGGAGGCGCCGACCGGCGTGGACATAGACCTCGACGCCTCGGGCTCCCAGGACCCTGACGGGGCCCTTGTCAGGTACGTCTTCATGGCGGCGATGGATGGTGGGACCCCCTCGGAGCTCTACGCGGGGGAGTCACCAACAGCGGTATGGCGACCCCGGGACGACGGGCTTTGGCTAATCTCTGTCTCGGTCGAGGACGATGACGGCTTGGTGGTCGCCGCCTCCGTCACCGTGACGGTGCTCGACCGCCCCCCGACGCTGGAGCTCGATGCCGAGACGGCCGCGCAGGAGGGCAAGGTCCTTCCATCCCCGGCAACGGTGTACCTGCTCGCCAAGGTCGGCGACCCTGACGGCACGGTCGTCAACGTGACCTGGTTCCTCGACGGAGCGGCGGCCGCCTACGGCGCATCGACATCACTCGTTGTCACCGCCGGGGGCCTTCACACGCTCCGCGCGGTCGCGCTCGACGACGACGGCTCCTCTGCAGAGGCCACCCTCGGCTTCCGCGTGAACTCGGCCCCCGTCGCCTCCCTGTTGGCGACGCTGGCCGGGCGCCCCCTGGCCTTCCAGGAGGTGCGAGTGGGGGCAGAGGTCTTCTTCACCGCCGCCAACTCGTCCGACGTCGATGGCGACGAGCTCACATACGCCTGGAACATGGGCGACGGCACGAGGCTGCAGGGTCGCACCGTGACGCACGCATATCTCACGGATGGCGCCTTCACGGTGATACTGACCGTGACCGATGCGCAAGGTGTGTCCGCCACCGCCACGGATACGGTGACTGTCGTTAGGAAGGTCGAGGAGGGCGACGGCATCTCGCTTCCCCTATTGGCCGTGGTCATAGTAGTCGCGCTCATCGCTGTTGCGGCCGTCATCATCGTCCTCAGGCGGCGCGGCTCCACCGGCGGGCGAGGTGGTGCGTGATGGCCAGGTGGGACGACGCCCTCGGGTACCTCATCGACGATCGGCCTGGACTGCGGCGCATCGGACGCCTGTTCCTCATCGCGCTCGTCATCATGACCATAGCCATCGGCGTGTCCCTGGCCCTCGGCAACGGTGACCAGTCCGCGCCCGTCGTCGATAATTCGACCGGGCGCTATGCGGAGGGTTCGCCGAGCTGGGGCCTTTGCGCTGCGTTCGTCGTGATGGCCTTGGTACTGCTCACGGCCATGATGATCGAGATACGGACCTGAGGGCGATGTGCCCCCCTCGAAGGCGAGCAAGCATCCCGTGACCGTGGGCCCGATGCGGGGCGGTATCGCACGGTTGGCAGGTCACTCCAGCACAATGTGCTTAACTTCCGCGTACCTGCTCGCGAGCTCGCGCAGCGCGTTGAGGTTCACGCCGCCCTTCCCGATGGCCAGGCCCTTCCGCTTGGGGTCGACCTTCACGCGGGCGCGCACGCCCGAAGGCCCCTCCTCCATCGAGACCGATTCTACCCCGTAGGGCCTGAAGAGCGACCGCAGGAAGGCCTCCGGCCCCTCCGCGCGCTCGACCACCTCCACCCTGCGACCCAGCCGTCTCGAGAGCCGGTCGATGGCCTCGTGGGCGCCGCGCAGCCGTCGTCCAGCGCCCTCTGGCACGACGTAGAAGGCGCATCCCGGGGTCATGAGGCAGTCGATGGCCGCGACGCCGGTGGAGCGCTCGAAGAGCACGAGCTGCTGCAGCGTCTCGGCGTCCAGCGTGATGTCGGTCATCGGACCACCCTTGCTGGAGGGGGAGGCTCTGGACCTAGCCCGTCACTGCGTCCATGATGTCAGAATCGCCGACGTCCAGGGCCGTCAGCGCGCTCACGCTGAACGGCTTGCCGCACACGGTGCCGAGATCCATGTTGGTCCCGTCGAACTTCACGAGGGGCACGCGGGAGGTCTGGAGCTCCCTGAGCACCGTCTCGTGGACGTTCTGGGGGACGACGATGACCTTGGCCTCGTTGGCCTTGATGGCCCTGCGGGCCTGGCGGACGCCGAAGTGGACCTTGCCCGTCTGCACCAGCAGCCGGAGCGACCTGTTGATGTCCATGTCGTTCGCCTCCTCCTCACTCTGGTTTGGGCTTGTTCGGGTCGTAGACCAGCTCGACGGCGCCCGTGCCGATGGTCACGGGCTGGCCGACGATGATGTTCTCGGCCACCCCCTCGAGGCTGTCCTCCTCTCCCGTGACGCCCGCCTTCAGCAGGTGGGCGGTCGTGATCTCGAACGCGGCGCGCGCGAGCACCGAGCTCTTCTTGCCCGATATGCCGTGGCGACCGATGGCGCGGACCGCGCCGTCGTAGGTCATGAGGTCCGACACCAGCATGATGTGCCGGACGTCAACGCTCAGGCCCTGCTCGCTCAGGGTCTTGGACGCCTCCCTGATGATGGAGGCGCGCGCGGCCTCGATGCCGAGGACCTCCCATATCTCCATGATGTTGTTGGTCGTGGTGCGCGTGGCGTCCACCCTTGGCAGCTTGAGGACCTTCGCCAGGTTCGAGCCCTCGGTGTAAATGACGTACCCGTGGCTCTCGCGCCTTATGAGCGCGCGGTGGATGCCGTCCATCCCCTTGACCTTGAGGCCCTGCACGAGCTCGTTGAGCGAGTGCAGCTTGCTGAAGGACGCCTCCCCCAGCTTGATGTGGACGGTGCCGTCCGGCACCTCCTCGATGACCGAGTAGGCCTTGCGGCGCATCTTCTTGAGCGCCTTGCCGATCTCGTCGCGCGTCGCGCCCCTGCGCTTCATGCGCTTCTCGTTGGGGGTGATGATGACCTCCATGTTGATCATGTCGGTGGTGATGGAGGCGATGTCGTTGAGCTGGGTCATCTCTATCTCGGACGCCAGGGCCTCGACCTCCTCGAGGTTCTCGGCGTACTCGTCCTCGATGTGTATCTCCATCATCGGCGTCGAGGGCTCGCGCCTCGCGTCGACGATCTCGATGAGGCGGGGCAGCCCCAGCGTGACGTTGATCTCAGCGACGCCTGCGTAGTGGAACGTCCTCATGGTCATCTGCGTGCCAGGCTCGCCGATGGACTGGGCGGCCACGATGCCGGCCGATTCCGTCGGGTCGATGAGGTTGATCGCGTACTTCTCCGCGGCGACCTTCACGACCCTCTTCAGGTCTGGCTTCTTGATCTTGATGTGGTCGGACTTGACCGCCAGCTCGTTGATGAGGTTGCGAGGGAGCCACCGGCCGAGGTCGTTGAGCTCGGAGACGATGTACTTCTCCGTCTTGCTGAGAGGGCGGTCGATCTGCTTGAGCGACGGGAGGTCCTCGGGCTTGACGACCTCATCCTCGTCCTCGGGGATGCCCAGAGCGACGTCCTCGAGGTCGAGCTCGCCGAGCTCCAGCCCGCCGGCAACGTCGGCCTCCTCCAGCTCCGCGTCGTCGAGGTAGGCGATGTCCTCATCGAGCGGCGGGCGGGAGGCGCGGGAGGGCTCGCGGGATTTCTTGGGCTTCGCGGATTTGGAGGGCTTGGCGGCCTTCATGGACCTCGCGTCTATGGCCACAAGCGTCTCCTTGGCGGCGTTCTCGCCCACGAGGGGCACGAGGTCCGCGACCTCCAGCTTCTTGAGGTCTCCCAGCTTGTAGCCGGCCTCGGCCAGCTTGTTGGCCACGTTGTCGGGCACGCCACGGCGCGTGAGGGCCCGCATCGTGTCGAACTTGGCCATGTCACTCAACCTCCTCTGGCTCGACGTCGGCCTCCTCGGGCTCGATCTTGAGCTCCTCGTACTCGGAGAACGAGAGGTAGTCCTTGTCGAGCTTGTCGAGGGCGTCGAAGTCGTACTCGGCGTCGTAACCGATGGTCTCGCGAATGATGTGGTCGAGGTCTATGGCCTTGCCCTGCACCGAGCGGCTGGGGTCTATGCCGTCCTCGCCGTAGACGAATTGGATGATGGTCCCGGCAGTGTTGCGGACGGTGCCGTCGTACATGATGCGGATGTCCTCGAGCGCATTGATGAGACGGCGTTGCATGTAGCCGGAGCGGCTCGTGCGCACGGCGGTGTCGACCAGGCCCTCGCGGCCGCCCATCGAGTGGAAGAAGTACTCGGTGGGGGTGAGGCCCGTCTTGTAGCAGCTCTTGACGAAGCCCTTGGCCTCGGCGCCGAGGTCGCCGACCTTGAAGTGGGGGAGGGTGCGACCGCGGTAGCCACGCTTGATGCGCTCGCCGCGGACGGCCTGCTGCCCGATGGAACCGGCCATCTGGGAGAGGTTGAGCATCGAGCCGCGAGCGCCGGACCTGGCCATGATGACCGCGGAGTTCTCCAGCCCGAGGTAACGGCCTGCGGTCTGGCCCGCCTCGTCGCGCGCCCGGCCCAGCTCTCGCATGACCTCGACCTCGAGCGTCTCCTCGAGGCTGCGGCCGGGGAGCTGGCTGAGCGTGCCCTCTTGGTAGGCCTTGACGCGGTCCTGGACCGCCTCCCGTGCGCGCTGGAGCCTGTCGTCGATCTGGCGACGCGCCTCGGGAGGGATGTCCGCGTCGTCGATACCAGTGGAGAAGCCGCGTATCATGATGGCGCCGAGGGACAGGCGGGTTATCTCGTCGATGAACCTCGCGCCGCGCTCGGGCCCGTACTTGCGCACGACGCGGTCGAGCAGCTTGCCCTTGAACGCGCCTATGGCCTTCTCGTCGATGGTCCCGGCGAGCAGCTTGCCCTTGCGGATGATGACGTAGCTGTCCTCGGGGTCCTTGCCGGTCTTGTCCACGTTCTCGTTCTGGCAGATGCTGGCCTTGAACTCGACGTAGAGGTCCGGGGGCAACGCGACGTTGACGATGGACTTGCCGTTCCACCACTCGGTGCCGTCCTCGTCGGTCCTGTCGGGGCTGGGGAGCTCGCCCCTGTAGTTGATCCAGGCGAGTATATCCATGACCTCGAGCTTGTTGAACATGCTCTCCTTGTGCGTCAGCAGGAAGGACCCGGAGATGTAGTCGTGGATGCCGCCGATGACGGGTCCGCCGAAGCGGGGCGACAGGATGTGCTCCTGCACCTTCATCAGTATCTCGGCCTCCGCGCGGGCCTCCTCGCTCTGGAGCCCGTGCAGGTTCATCTCGTCGCCGTCGAAGTCCGCGTTGTAGGGAGGGCAGACCGCCAGGTTGAACCTGAAGGTCTTGCCATCGATGACGCGGACCTCGTGCGCCATGATGGACATGCGGTGCAGCGAGGGCTGCCGGTTGAACAGCACCACGTCGCCGTCGATCAGGTGGCGCTCGATGATGTAATCGAGCTCGAGCGTCTCCGCGACGGTGTCGCAGTTCTTGTCGGTGAGCTTGATGCGCCGGCCGTCGGGGCGGATGATGTAGTTGCTGCCGGGGTACTTCTCGGGGCCCTGGAGCACGAGGGTCTTGCACCTCGCCATGTTGGCCTCGTTGACGTGGATGGGCACCGTGAGCTCCATCGCCACCTGGCGCGGCACGGCGACCTGGTTGAGGTGCATGAACGGGTCGGGGCTGATGACCGTGCGCGCGCTGAAGTTGACGCGCTTGCCGGACAGGTTGGAGCGGAACCGCCCCTCCTTGCCCTTCAGCCGCTGCGCGAGCGTCTTGAGCGGCCGGCCCGAGCGGTGGCGCGCGGGCGGGATGCCGGACGTCTGGTTGTCGAAGTAGGTCGTCACGTGGTACTGCAGCAGCTCCCACAGGTCCTCTACGATGAGCTGCGGCGCGCCCGCATCGCGGTTCTCGCGCAGCCTCTGGTTGATCCGCAGCACGTCCACGAGCTTGTGCGTCAGGTCGTCCTCGGACCTGTCGCCCGACTCCAGCGTGATGGACGGCCGGACCGTCACGGGCGGGACCGGCAGCGCCGTGAGCACCATCCACTCCGGCCGCATGGCCAGGCGGTCCAACCCGAGGGGCGCCAGGTGCTCGTCCGGGATGCGCTCCATCCGCTCGCGGACCTCCTTGGGGGTCAGCTTGTGGCCGTCCTCCCTGAAGGTGGTGGGCTTGTCGAGCGTGACCTTCTTCTGCTCCTCGCCGCAGTGGGGGCAGACCTTGACCTGGATGGCGTCCTTTATGGGCGCCTCCGCCATCTCCTCCAGGTCCGTCGAGGACGCCACGTAGTCCTCATATTCCTCGAGCTCCTCCTGGTAGCCCGAGATGCTGCTCTCGGAGAGGAGCAGCTTGCCGCAGGCGCGGCACGTGGACTTGAGCAGCGTCTTGATGAGCTTGGTGTAGCCGACATGTATGACCGGCATGGCCAAGTCGATGTGGCCGAAATGCCCCGGGCACTCGTCGACCTTGTGGCCGCAGGTCTTGCACCGCAGCCCGGGCTCGATGACGCCCAGCCGTGGGTCCATGAGGCCCATCTCGATGGGGAACGAGTCCTCGTCGTAGGTGTCGGCCGTGATGATCTTTGTCGCGCTCATCTTGCGGATCTCCTGGGGGGACAGGAGGCCGAACTTTATCGCCATTATCCGCTTCCTGATACCGCTTGCACGCATCTTGGCCACCTCCTACTTCATGTCCTCCAGCTGGAGCCGCATGACGACGCCGAGTGACATGAGCTCGTCCAGGAGCAGCTTGAACGCGTAGGACGTCTGGATGGGGTGGATGTTGCCGTTCTCGCCGCATACGGGGCACCGCAGCATGCCGCGGCGGTCTATCATCGCGATGTGCCCGCACTTGGGATTGCCGCAGACGTACTGGATGGTGCCGTCGGATTCGTCGAGCAGCTTGTCCTTGATGACCATGGCCGCCCCGTGGCCGATGAGGCAGTCGCGCTCCATCTCGCCGAACCTGAGGCCGCCCTGGCGGGCGCGGCCCTCGGTGGGCTGCCGGGTCAGTATCTGGACGGGGCCGCGCGACCGGACGTGCATCTTGCCGGACACCATGTGGTGCAGCTTCTGGTAGTAGATGACGCCGACGAATATCTCCGTCTGGATGATGCGACCGGTCTTCCCGTCGTACATGATCTCCTTGCCGTTGTCCTTGAAGCCGTTCGCGATGAGGGCCTTGCGGATGACCGCCTCGGGCTCGCCCGAGAACACCGTGCCGTTGACGATACGGCCCTCCATCGAGCCGACCTTGCCCGCTATCATCTCCAGCACGTGAGCGACGGTCATGCGCGACGGGATGGCGTGGGGGTTGATGATGATGTCAGGCACGATGCCGTCGGAGGTATAGGGCATCTCCTCCTGCGGGACCAAGAGGCCGATGACCCCCTTCTGCCCGTGCCGGGACGCGAACTTGTCGCCGATCTCTGGCGTGCGCAAGTCGCGCACGAACACCTTGACCATGCGCGAGCCGTTCTCGGACTCGGTGACCATGACGTTGTCGACCCAGCCGCGCTCGCCGGGGCGGACGATGACCGAGGTCTCGCGCCTCTTCTGGGGCGTGAGGAAGTCGGTCTGCTCCTCCAAGAAGCGCGGTGGGGACGTCTTGCCGACGAGCACGTCGCCGCCCTTCACGTAGACCTCGGGCGAGATCAAGCCGTCCTCGCTCAGGTTGTTGTAGGTCGTGTCCACACGGGCGCCCCTGATGTCGGGGGAGGGTATCTCGAAGTGGTCCTCCTGGCCGCCAGGGTATCGGCGCTCCTCGGCGCGGTAGGTGCGCATGAACGAGCTGCGGCCCAGGCCGCGCTCGACCGAGGAGAGGTTGAAGATGAGCGCATCCTCCATGTTGTACCCATGGTAGGACATGACGGCGACGACGAAGTTCTGCCCGGCCGGGCGACGGTTGAACTGCAGCAGGTCCGTCGGACGCGTCTCGCACATCGGCCGCTCGGGGTAGTGCAGCAGGTGGCTCCTGGTGTCGGGCCGGATGCGGTGGTTGGAGAACGAGAGGCCCAGGGACTGCTTGGCCATGCCCGCGCCCATCGTGTTGCGCGGCGAGGAGTTGTGCTCTGAGTAGGGGACCAGCGAGGCGCACACGCCCAGGATGACCATCGGGTCTATCTCCATGTGGGTGTGGTCCTTGTTGAGGTCCTCCTTCAGGACAGCGATGTAGGCGTTCTCCTCCTCCTCCGCGTCGAGGTACTCGATGACGCCCTCGCGCATGAGGTCCTTGAACATGGTGCGGCCCTCGCGGAGGTCCACGAGGTTCTGGTCGGTGAGCAGCAGACGGCCGCCGCCGACGACGAGCAGCGGGCGGCGCAGCCGGCCCTCGTCGCAGTTGATGATGATCTCGTTCATCTGCTCGTCATAGCTCACGTTCACCTCGTGCGACAGCAGGCCCTGCCGGCGCCGCTGGCGTATCTCCGCGACGAGCTGGTTGGGTGAGCCGTGGAAGCCCACGAGGTCGCCGTTGAGGTAGATGCGCGTGTCGGCCTCTGACTGCCCGGTGACGTCCTTGACGCCCAGGTTCGAGAGCATCCACCGCACCTCGGTCTCGTCGTAGCCCTCGCTCACGTCGATGGTGAGGGCGCAGTTCTTGACAAGGCCGCAGTTCTGGCCCTCGGGGGTCTCGTTGGGGCACAGGCGGCCCCACTGCGTCGTGTGCAGGTCGCGGGCCTCGAAGTGGGGCTGGCTGCGGGTGAGCGGGGACGTGACGCGGCGCAGGTGCGAGAGCGTGGACATGTAGCTCGTGCGGTCCAGGAGCTGCGACACGCCCACGCGGCCGCCGACCCAGTTGCCCGTCGCCAGCGCGTGGAACAGGCGCTGGGACAGGATGTCGGGGCGGATGGCCGAGGCGATCTTGATCTCCTTCTTGCGGGAGTAGCTGCGCTCGAGCTGGTACTTGAGGTCCTTGCACAGGTTCGTGAACGCGACGCGGAACAGGTCCTCCATGAGGTCGCCGGCGAGCTTCAGCCTCTTGTTGGCGTAGTGGTCCTTGTCGTCCTGTTCGCGGATGTTGAGCGCGAGCTCCAGCACGGTGCGGGCGATGCGCCCCAGGAAGATGGACTTCTTGAGCCGCGCCTCCGGGGTGTCCCCCAGGTGCGGCAGCAGGCTGCGGTCGAGGATGCTCTCGACCTTCTTGGTCCTGTACTCCTTGGCCTGGCCGGTCGCGAACTTCTTCTCGAGGTAGTTGATGGCGTCCTCGGTCGTCTGGATGCCGTTCGGCGGGTAGAGCTTGGGGTCCAGCGCCTCCTCGAGGTTCGCGTAGAGGATGTTGGCCATCTCGTCCTTGGAGACGATGGCGCGGTAGATGTCCGAATCGTTGGCCGTGCCAAGTGCCTTCATGAGCACGACCAGGGGGATCTGGCCGGCCGCGGCGGGCACCGAAACGACGAGGATGCCGTCCTTCTTCTTCTCCACGAGCGTGAGCGCGCGGTAACCCTCGCGCTGGGAGAACACCTTGGCGACCTCGACGGCCTTGCCGTAGCGCTCCTGCCGCTCGACCATCACGCGGTTCGGGGCGAGGTCCTCGAGCGATATGAGCACGCGCTCGGTGCCGTTGATGACGAAGTAGCCGCCGGGGTCCAGCGGGTCCTCCTGCATCTCCATGAGGCGCCAGTTGTACTCGTCGCGGTCGAGCTCCATCTCGGAGCGGATGTTGCCGGAGTGGAGCGTGCACCGCTTGGACTTGACCATGATGGGCAGCTCGCCGATCATCACGCGCTCGGGCTCGCGGTCGATGCCGTTCTCGACGACGGTGAACTCGAGGTAGATTGGGGCCTTGTAGGAGAGCGAGCGGAGGCGCGCCTCCATGGGGGTGATCTCGTGGGTCGAGCCGTTGGCCTCCTTTATGATGGGCAGCTCCACGTGGATGGTCGGGCGGGCGTTGGGGTCAATCTCGCCCGTCGCGGGGTCGCGGCGGCGGCCCACGTGTATCTCGACGTTGTGCTCGCCCGTCTTGTCCAGGTCGAGCTTGATGATGCCCAGCAGCCCGGCCTCGTCGTCGATGCGCAGGTTGTCGACGATGCGCTGCATGCGGCTGTCGGGGTTGTCGTGCGTCGGCAGGAAGTCGTCGAACGAAGCGATGTGGTGGTTGACGACGGACTTCTCGCGAAGGAATGCGTTGACCAGCTCCTCCATGTGCTTGCCCCCTCAGTCGATGACGAGCCTGTAGGCGTACGAGATGCCGGCGGTATCGGAGCGCCTGACGATTTTGATGATGCTGCCCCGTGGGATCTCCCCGACGCGCAGCTCCATGCTGCGCACGCACGCGTCGGAGCGGCGTATCTTCGGGAGCTCCTCGATGCTGATGGAGTACTTCCTCAGCACATTCTCGGTCTCCTGCTTCGAGAGCAGCCTGTGCTCGGGCACGAGCGCGTGGTTCAGAACCTCAAACCTCGACATGGTCGGTCCTCCTCCTCCATAGCTACTGGCCCACCCTGGACATCTGCGGTCGTGGCACTGCGGGTCGGAATCCAGAACGCGGTTTGGTCCGAGACTCCGCCCGTAGGGCTTCTCCTCGCATCTCGTTCGCCTGCGGCCGTGAGGACGAGGCGGGCCTGTGGGGACTTCCGGAGGCCGTCGGAGCGCGTCCGGCGGACCTCATTCGAACCCCAGGCCGTCTGGTCTCTTCGGCGCTTGAGCCTTAAAAGCCAGATGCTCTCTCTAGGGGGTGGTGCCCGTGGTTGAGACACTCGCCCCTACCTAGCTAAGCTACAGGCCCCTGCGACCTACGACCGCGCGCCCTAGATACAAGATACCCTATTTAAGCTTAACGGTCAGACTGGCCAAGCGACCAGCATTCGAGGGCCCCTGCGGCCCGGCGGCCGGGTGGCGGGGAGGCCAGGGAGAGGCATATGACCCCCCTCGCGCATGGAGGGGCGATGGCCGCACGCCTGACGCTAGCGGGCTGGGTGCTGCTCGACGGCGAGCTAGTCCAGGGCCACGTGGTGGTGGAAGGGGGCAAGGTCGTCGCGGCCCTCGAGGGCGCCCCTGCCGTGCCCCCGGACATGGAGGGCATCGTGCTGCCTGGCCTCGCGGACCACCACACGCACGCGGGCGATGCCGCGGTCCCGCCGCCCCCGCTTGGCATGGGCCCGAAGGAGGTCTTCACCCCGCCTTCTGGTTACAAGCACCGCATGCTCGCGGCCCTCCCCAGGGAAGGGCTCGTCGCGGGCATGACCGCCTACCTCGACCGCATGCGGGGCTTCGGTGGGGTCGAGCACGCGGACTTCCGCGAGGGCGGGGTGGCCGGAGTGGAAATGCTGGAGGATGCCAGGTCTCGCGCGGTCCTCCCACCCGCTTCGATGGTATGGGGGCGCCCGACGGGGCAATCCTTCGACAGGCGCGAGCTGGACGCGCTGCTGCCCCGCGTGCACGGCCTGGGGCTCTCCGCGGCGCGGGACTGGGAATGGACGGCCCTCAAGGACACCGTCGCGCACGCCCGCGCGGCCGGCAGGCCCGTCGCACTGCACTGCTCGGAGGTCGCCCACGAGGAGCTCTCCAGGGTCCTCGAGCTGGGCCCCGACCACCTCGTCCACATGGTCCATGCCACGGCCCAGGACCTTAGCGACCTTGCCGCGGCGCGCGTGCCCGTGGCCGTTTGCCCGCGGTCGGTGGGCAGGTTCGGCCTCTCTCCCCCCGTCGTGGCCATGAGGCGCGCGGGCGTCGTCATCCGGCTGGGCACCGACAACGCCATGCTCCAGGCCCCTGAGGTGCTGGCGGAGGTCGCCCACCTCATGCGCGGGAGGGACGTCGCGGCCGAGGTCACGGCCGTGGAGGCGCTCTCGTGGGCGCTGCCCGTGCCAGTCGCAAAAACCTCATATACTCATCACGACATTGGTGTGCGAATCGGAGCCCATGACCTCGCCTTGTTCCCATCCGCTGGGGACCATCCGATGGACCTCCTCAGCCAAGGTCGAACAGGCGAGGCCTGCCTGGTTATGGTCGGAGGAAGGATTTGGAGGCGATGAGATGGCAGTGACGCCGAAGGTGCGGGATTACATGTCGAAGGACCCGGTGTTCCTCTACGTCCCGGGGCACCGCAGGGAGGCCATGAAGGTCTTCGTGAAGCAGACCATCTCGGGGATCCCCGTCCTGCGGGAGGACGATGACAAGCTCGTGGGCATAATCACCCGCAAGGACGTGTTCGACAAGCCCAACGAGGAGCAGCTCGCGATGATAATGCACAAGGACCCGGTTTACTGCCGCGACGACGACAGCCTTCCCAAGGCCGCCAAGCTCTTGCTCGAGAACAAGGTCCACCGCCTCCCCGTGCTCGACGCCAACGAGAAGCTCGTCGGCATCATCTCGCCGCTGGACATGCTCGCGCACATCGCTGACATGGAGCTCGACGAGACCGTCGAGCGGTTCATGCAGAGGGCCGTCGTGCCCCTGCACCGCCTGATGCCGGCCAACGTCGCGCTCGAGATAATGGAGCTCACGCAGGCCAAGGCCCTGCCCGTCCTCGACGACTCGGCCAAGGTCTCGGGCATCATCACCGACCGCGACATCTACGCGAGGGTCAGCATCAACCAGAAGGTCGTGGAGAGCGAGCTCGGCCCCAAGTCGGAGGACGACAACTGGAGCTGGGAGAGCCTGCGCAACATAATGAAGCTCTACTACGACATCGGCAAGGTCCAGATTCCCAAGACACCCATCGAGAAGATCATGGTGAAGGAGCCCAAGACGGTCCAGGTGAAGACCTCCATCTCCCGCGCTGCGCGCGTGATGAACCGGGGCCGCTTCAACCAGCTGCCCGTGACCGACGGCAACGGGCGGCTCAAGGGCATGGTCTACGACATGGACCTCCTCAGGGTCCTCGTGAAGTGAGGCGACCGTCCCAGCATCCGGTGATGGACTTGCCCGACCCCCAGCCCCAGGCCCAGGACGTGCGGGAGAAGGTATCTTCGCTCGCAAAGCGTCGAGGCTACGTGTGGCCATCCTTCGAGCTCTACGGGGGCGTCGCGGGCTTCTACGACTGGGGCCCGCTCGGCACGGCGCTCAAGCGCAACGTGCAGGGTCAGTGGCTGCGCCTGTTCGTGAACGAGGAGGGCATGCTCGAGCTCGATTCGAGCCTCATCAACCCGCGCGAGGTGTTCGAGGCCTCGGGCCACGTCGCGGAGTTCTCCGACCTGCTCGTGGACTGCCAGGGCAAGTGCGGCGGGAGCTTCCGCGCCGACCACCTGGCGGAGGGGCACCACCCCAACCCCGACACCCTCGAGGCCGATGAGATCGACGCGCTCCTGGCCGAGAAGGGCACCATCTGCCCCGAGTGCGGAGGCCCCCTGGGCAAGGCCCGTCCCTTCAACTTGATGTTCCAGACCCGCGTCGGGCCCGGCGAGGGCCGCGAGGGCTACCTCAGGCCCGAGACGGCGCAGGGCATCTTCATCAACTTCCCGCACCTCTACCGGCTCTCGCGGGAGCGCCTCCCGTTCGGGGTCGCCCAGCTCGGACGGGCGTTCCGCAACGAGATAAGCCCAAGGCAGGGCGTCGTGCGCCTTCGGGAGTTCAACATGGCCGAGGCGGAGGTCTTCTTCCACCCGCGAGAGAGGAACTGGACGGGCGACATCGCGAACTACCGCGGCATGGAGCTCGCCCTCGTGCCCCGCGACGGGAAGGAGCGCCGCATGACCATCGGCGCCGCCATTGACGAGGGCGTGATGCACAACCGTGCCGTGGCCTACTTCGTGGGCCTCACCGCCCGGTTCCTCATCACGGTGGGCATCGACCCCGCGCGGCTGCGGTTCAGGCAGCACCTGCAAACCGAGATGGCGCACTACGCCTCCGACTGCTGGGACGCCGAGGCGCTCACCAGCTTCGGATGGGTAGAGCTCGTGGGCGTCGCGGACCGCGGCGACTACGACCTCTCAAGGCACCAGGAACGGTCGGGCAAGGACCTCTCCGTGTTCGTGCAGTACGACGAGCCGCGCGAGCTGGACATCGAGCGCCTCACTCCCGTCCACAGGGCCCTGGGGCCCCGGTTCAAGGGCGAGGCCAAGGCCGTCGCGGAGGCGCTCAAGGCCGCGGCCACCACGGCCATCAATGCCGACGGCTCGGCCCGCGTCGTTGTGCAGGACGCGAAGGGCCACAAGAGCATGGTCACCGTCCCGGCGGAGTGCTTCAAGCTCGAGCACGTCAAGGAGAAGCTCACCGGCGAGCGTGTGCTGCCGCATGTCATCGAGCCCTCCTTCGGCATCGACCGCATCGTGTGGTCTGCCATCGAGCATTGCTACACGGAGCGCGCGGGCGAGGGCGGCGAGGTCCTCACAGTGCTGCGGCTCCCACCCGTTGTCGCCCCCGTGACCGCGGCCGTGCTGCCGCTGGTCAACAAAGACGGCCTCGACGACCTCGCGATGCGGCTGGACGCGGAGCTCAAGGCGGAAGGCCTGCGCACGCTCTACGACGGCTCGGGCTCCATCGGGCGCCGCTATGCGCGGGCGGACGAGGCCGGCGTGCCCTTCTCGATCACGGTCGACCACAAGACCAAGGAGGACCAGACCGTCACCATCAGGTGGCGCGACACGCAGGACCAGGTCCGTGTGCCCATGGCGCACCTGCCGGCCTCGCTCAAGGAGCTCACGGACGCGGAGTGACGTGGTCGGCCGCCCGCTCCAACCTCACTGGACCGACCCCCTCTCCCCGATGGCCTCAAGGTTCCCAGACGGCCTTCTTGGCGGCGAGCTCGATGGCGTCGAGCACGCACCGCTTGGGCTGGATGGTGGCGACGGGGATGTGGAGGATCTTCTCTAGCGTCGAGGAGACTATGGGGGCGCACACGAGCGCGACCGCGCCCTCCCGCTCGGCCCGGATGGCCTGGATGATGGCCTCCTCCATGTTGAATGCCGGGTACTCGCGGACCTTCACCCCACCGAGTTCCAGCTCGTTCGCACGGCCGCGCACGTCCTCCACGACCGTGCGCGACGCGATGAGCGCGACGAACTTCCCCCGACGGGTGCCCTCAACCTCCTGGACCGCGCGCACGACACAGCGCAGCGTCGTGAGGTTCGGGCGCCGCGCGCCTGAGAGCATCTTGTAAACCGTGCTCTCGCCGAGGCCCGACCGCCGTGCGAACTCCCGCGCCGTCATGTCCAGCTCGTCCTCGAGCACGCCCCCGAGCGCCCTGCGGAACGCCTCGTCACCGTCCAGCGCGGCCCACAGCAGCTTCTCGTCCGCGACCATGTCCTCACCACATGCCATGAGGTCAGGCCTGATATTTATACATTTGTCTTATATTATGGCAAATAACAGTCAGTTAGTGACGAGAATTGAACAACCTATTTGAGGAGAGGCGTTCCTCGTGAGGTCGATGAACATGCACTGGAAGACGCTCATAGCACCGAGTATCGCTGGCCTCCTGATCATAGCGACGCTCTTCTCCGCCGGTTGCCTGTCGGATGACGAGAAGCCGTTCTCGGGCACCGTGCGAGTCGGCTGGTTGACGGGCGACCTGCACCACCTGCCCTACTTCGTGGCCAAGGACACGACCATCCTGGGCGGTGGCAAGTCCATGTTCAGCAAGCAGGGCCTCAACGTGACGGACGCGCAGGCGGGCGGCTTCTCGGCGGGCCCCGCCGAGATGGACAAGTTCAAGGACGGCGGCATCGACATGGGCCTGCTCGGGGCCCCGCCCGCCATCCAGAAGCACGTCCTCGTCAACATCAACACGACCGTCGTCGGCGTCGTCAACGAAATCGGCTCGGCGCTCGTGGTGAAGAGCTCCATCAACACCATCCAGGACCTCAAGGGCAAGACCGTCCTCACCCCAAGCCCCGGCAGCATCCAGCACTATTTGCTGCTCAAGTACCTTAATGACAACGGACTGACCACGTCCGACATCGTCATCGAATCGCCGGTCGCCGGCAACCTGATGGTCGAGCGCCTCAACGCGGGCACCGCGGACGGCTTCATCTCCTGGGAGCCTTTCTGCTCGGACGCGGTGGTCAAGGGCTACGGCAAGGTCCTCGTGTACTCCAAGGACATCTACCCCGACCATCTGTGCTGCGTCGTGGTCGCGGACTCGAAGTTCGCGAGGGAGAACAAAGACGTCGTCGTCCACTACCTCAAGGCGCACGTCGAGGCCATCCAGTGGATCAACCAGGCCCTGGCCGACGACACGTCGGCCGACTACGTCAAGCTCGTGTCCATAGCCGTGGGCTTCACGGGCAGGACCGAGGCCACCATCAAGGCCGGGCTCGCCAACATGAAGTACGACTGGGCCATCACCTCCACCATCGAGACGTTCTTCACGTCGTTCACGCAGGGCCTGATGGACAACGGCGTCATCAAGCAGTCTGACCTGACGGCGCGCGGCTACTCGAGCCCCGCGGACCTGACGGCGAAGTACATCGACGACTCGTACATCAAAGAGGCCACCAAGCTCTGACCTCCGTCCCTGGGGTAAGTACTTGAAGGCCGAACGCCTTGAAAGAGGCGGCATGTCAGCCGACAGCGTCGCCCAAGCGCTGCTCAGGTCGCTCAAGAGGAGGCTGAGACGCGTGAGGCGGGAACGGGACAAGGTCCTGCTCGCGGTGCTAGGCCTCATCGCGTTCTTCCTTATATGGCACGAGGCGGCCGTCCTCGCGGACGAGCCCGCCCTCCCCACGCCGGGGAAGGTCCTCAAGGCGCTATGGGAGAGCTTTAAGGAGCCTCCCCCCCCACCTTACTGGGACCAATGGACGATGCAGGAGCACGTCTACCAGAGCCTCAAGAAGATCGCCTACTCCGCAATCATCGCCATCGGGCTCGCCGTCCCGCTCGGCCTGCTGCTGGGCTTCAGCCCCCGGGCCGAGGCGTTCCTCACGGTCCCGCTCGAGCTCATCCGTCCCATCCCCCCCATCGCTTGGCTCGCGTTCGCAATCGCCATCCTGACCACGGGGACCGACATCATTTTCATCATCTCGCTCGGCATCTTCTTCCCCGTCTTCCTCAACACCCTGGACGGCGTCAAGAAGGTCGACCGCATGCTCATCGACGCCGCCGAGACGCTTGGGGCCCGCCGGACGCAGGTCTTCTACAAGGTGATCTTCCCCGCGACGATGCCGCAGACCATGACGGGCGTGCGCATCGGCGTGGGCGTGGGCTGGATGACCATCGTCGCGGCCGAGATGCTCGGCGTGAGGGACGGCGGCCTGGGCTGGATGATCTACAATCACGGCATGTTCGACGACTACGACACCATGTTCGCGGGCATGCTCATGCTCGGCATCACGAGCTTCCTCATCGCGCGGGGGCTCATCGCGCTCGAGAGGTGGTTGCAGCGATGAGGGCCACGGACGTGCCCAAGCCACCGTGCGGCACCGGGCCGGGGGCCGCGCGACCCGTCATAGAGGCAAGGAAGGTCGCCAAGACCTTCGAGAGGGACGAACGGCTCACGGAGGCGGTGCGGGACGTCGACCTCGGCATCTCGGAGGGCGAGTTCGTGTGCCTCGTCGGGCCGTCCGGATGCGGCAAGACCACGCTGCTGCGCATGATGGCGGGCCTCGAGCTCCCCACCCGGGGCGATATACTGCTCAGGGGCGCGCCCATCAAGGGCCCCGGGTCCGACAGGGGGATGATATTCCAGTAGTTCGCGCTGTTCCCCTGGCGCACGGTGCGCCGCAACATCGAGTTCGGGCTGGAGGTCCACCGCGTCCCCAAGGAGGAGCGCCGTCGCCTGTCCGACAAGTACATCGAGCTGGTCGGCCTCGGGGGATTCGAGGGCGCGCACCCGCGCGAGCTGTCGGGCGGTATGCAGCAGCGCGTGGGGCTCGCGCGCGCGCTCGCCAACGACCCCGCGGTGCTGCTGATGGACGAGCCCTTCGGCTCGCTCGACGCCCAGACGCGCAACATGATGCAGCTGGAGCTCCTGCGCATCTGGCAGAGCACGTGCAAGACCGTGGTCTTCGTCACGCACTCGGTCGACGAGAGCGTCTTCCTCGCTGACCGCATCGTGGTGCTCACCGCGCGGCCCGCGTCCGTGAAGTCCGTGGTCGAGGTGGGTCTGCCCCGCCCCCGCGACAGGGCGTCGCCCGAGTTCGCCGCAATAAGGCACCGCGTGCTCCAAGACCTGACCGAGGAGGTCCTCAAGGGCATGGCCCAGCAGGACAGGCCGGGGGTGGAGTGAGCATGCGGCCGACGCCCCCCACGGCCATCCATGCGCCCGCGTACCAACCCGTGAGGCCCTCCGCCGGGGGCGTGCCCCCCGCGCGCCGCACGGTCGAGCCCATCCCAGAGTTCGAGCCCGTCGATGGGCCCGAGGTGCCCGCCATAGAGGTGGTGGGCCTCGACGAGGTCGACGCCGGCGCGTCGGACTTCGGCGAGGTCGACCAGCACCTCGAGCGCAGGAGGTCCGTGACCCCGGTCGTGGCCGCCGTCGCGTCCATCGTGGCCATCCTCATCCTCCTCGCCATCCTATCCAATCGGGGCCTCCTGCCCGACGGGGACGGTCCCGAGCCAACGCCCCTGACGGCTGCGGACCTGACGGCCCCGGAGCTGCCGACGTGGCGACCCGACCTGGGGGACGAGCCACCCACCAGCATACCTGGTCGTACCCTGTTCGACTATGTGCTGTCATGGAGGGTGGGCAGGGTCTTCGCGGGCTTTGGCGGGAGCATGCTCGTGAACGTGACGAACAAGGGTTCGACCGACGCGTACGTGGACCGCGTGAGGTTCCTGCCTGACTGGGACACGACCTCTGCCTACGCGACGGGTTGGGGGAGGTCCGTGCCCGCGGGCGAGGAGGTGCCCATAGGCCTCATCGCCTTCGACGGTCCGGCCTCCGGCGGCCCTTACACTTACAAGTTCACCATCGAGGTCCGCGTCCACCGCCTGGGCACATGGCTCCGGGAGACGGTCGAGACCTCCGAGGTGCAGACCATGGAGGTGCTCTCGCCCCAACAGGCCTCCGACTACCCGACCTACAGGAACGATCCCGCCATTTACAAGGAGCTCAACCGCCTCGTCAGGCCGAACGATATTGCGGTCGTCGACCTGGCCGACCGGCTGTCGGCCGGCCTGGGGGCGAACTACAGCGCGTACTGGCTGGGCGCGCTCTTCGACTGGGTCACTAACGAGCTCATCTACACCAGCGACCCGTCGGACGACGACATCTGGTCGCCACCGGGCGACACGCTCGCGGCCATGGGCGGGGACTGCGAGGACTACTCCATCTTGATATCGTCGGTGATCGAGCACTGGGGCGGCAACTCGAGGTTCTACGTCATTACCAAGCACGCCTTCGCGGCCGTCTACCTGGGGCCCCCCACGATGGACACCGCCTCGGCCGTGGGCGCCCTCACCCGGTACTATGGCACATCGGCGCGCTACGCCTGGTTCGTCGACGAGCTGGGCTACTGGGCCATAGCGGACGGAACCTCGAGCCAGTACCTGGGGGGTCTGCCCTACAACGGGGTCGCGACCGACACGGCGGGGGCTTGGGACATCAGCCCCACCGAGTACCTATACGTCACAGATGTGGTCCCGGGCGTCCCTTGAGGGATGTGCCCACGGCGTGCAGGCTCACTTGATCTCCTTGACGAGCGCCTGGGCCGTCTTCCGGACGGCCTCGTCGGAGGTGAGCTTCGGCTGCCACCCGAGCGCCTTTATGCGGGTGATGTCCAGGCCCATCATCTTGACGTCGCCCCTCCAGCCACGGCCGCCGTCCACGCCGCCCGTCGGGCGGTACCTCACGCCGTAGAGGCCCATCGACTCCGTGACGATGTCGGCGATGGCGACCACGGTGGTGCTCTGCTCGGTCCCGATATTGTAGATGTCCAGGGAGGCCTTCCGCTTGAGGCGGGCAAGCATCATGGCGTCGACGCAGTCCGTGATGTAGACGTAGGACTTGCGCTGCTTGCCGTCGCCGAGTATCTCCAGCTCGTTGGGGTTCTTCCTGAGCTTCTTGATGAAGTCGTATATGACCCCGTGGGTCCCTCGGGGGCCGATGACGTTCGCGAACCGGTATAGCGTGGCCTTGAGCCCGAAGGTGCCCGAGTACGAGGAGATGAGGCCCTCGCCCGCGAGCTTCGTGGCCGCATACACCGATATGGGCACGAGCGGGCCGTAGTCCTCGGGCGTGGGTATCCTTGTGGCCTCACCGTAGACCGTGGACGTCGAGGTGTAGACCATCTCGGGCACGTCTTGGAACCTCATTGCCTCCAGCACGTTGTAGGTCCCGAGGATGTTCTGCTCCACGTGGACGTAGCCAGAGTCGGCCGAGGCCCTGACGTCGGGGTTTGCGGCGAGGTGGAAGACCAAGTCGACGTCCTTGAAGTAGGGCAGGATGGAATCGAACTTGGTCACGTCGGTGCGGATGAGACGCAGTCGGTTCTCGCCGTACCACCGGTTCAGGAACTCCTCCGAGCCAGAGGTAAGGTTGTCGAGCACCCAGACCTCCGCCTCTTCGTTCATGAGCCTGTCAACGACGTGCGAGCCGATGAAGCCCGCACCGCCGGTGACGACCACCCGTGCGCCCGAGAGCGCTGACATGTTCATCCTCCCTCTTTATCGTTGATCGTGCGTTCGCGACCGTGATCGGTCATCTGACCTTCGGCCCCCCCATCGCCTCCTTGGCCGCACCATGCGATGGCCGACCTCTCCGCCCAAGGATGAAGGCCCCGTGCTCCTTCTCGTATGGGTCCAGCTCCATGAAGTCCTCGACCTCGTAGGCGGAGGCATCTATCTCCCTGCGGACGGCCTCGTAGACCTCGCGCGCGGGAGCCCCGACGTCGACAGACTTTGCCTTGATGATGAGCACTGCGTGGCCGTCCGGGGCCAAGTAGGCATCCGCGTTGCGGCGCAGGATGTCCCACTGGTCGCGCTGCGCCACGTCCTGATAGACTATGTCGACCTGGCCACCCACGTGGGCGCGGTAGGCCGCGGGTGTCCGCGCGTCCGCCAGCACGGGCACCACGTTGGGGCGCGCGCGCGCGACCTCGACGAGCTCGCGGAAGGGGTCCGGCGCGAACTCGACCGCGATGACGGTGCCCCGCGGGCATATGTCGGACACGAAGGACACCGTCGTGCCGGCGCCAGCGCCCAGGTAGAGCACCCGCGAGCCCTCGGCGAACGGCCATGTGCGCGCCCTCCTCTTGACGATTGCCGCGAGCTTGGTGCGGCCGGGCGGGAACGGCCTGTACTCGTAGCCGTTCTCCCCCGTGACGGGGGCGCCCACCGCACCGGGCGCACCAGTGACCAGGCTGCGCGTGTAGAGGTCGACGCCGTCCGTGTATATGCCCGCCATCGCGTGGGGGCTGATTGCCTTCGAGTGCATCGCAACATCCCTGGTGTCATTGTCACTTGAGCTTGTGCGAGCACCTCGGGCATACGGTCCAGTCCTCCATCAGGAGCTTGCCGCAGCGCGGGCAGCGGTTCCTCGCGACCTCCGCCGCCACCTTGGCCTCGCCCTTGCCGGCCTTGCTCGCGGCAACCTTCTGGACGAGCTTCTGGACGTTGCCCATGCTTATCACGGGCATGTTCTTGTTGAGGGGCGCTCTCTTCTCCACTGCCTTGATCGGGAACGTGCCCTCGGCCGAGAGCGAGCGGCCCGCCTTGTCGGTCCACGTGACGCTGACCTTGAGGGACGCCTCGCCGGGGCCGACAGCGGTGATGTTGAACGTGCGGTTGATGTACTCGTTCACACCGAGCGACTCGACGGGCTCGATGGGGTCCACCCTCACGCCGCCCTCGACGGCGAGCGCGAGCTTGTAGGCGTGCGTCTGGCCCGTGTTCATCAGGATGGCCCGTACCTCCACCGGCTGTCCTGGCGCGAACGTCTCGCGCACGACGCCCAGGACCGACATCTCGGGCTGCGCCTTCTGCAGCATCCTGCCCGCGACCTTGGTCGCGGCGTCGGCGTACTTGGCGGCCGAGCCGTAGTCCTCCTTGTCGAGCTCGGCCTGCGCCTTCTGCAGCAGCACCTCGGCCTCGAGCACGTTGAGCCCGAAGGCCTTCGCGTTCTCGAGGACCTTGCGCGCCTCGGCCACGGACGCGTCGAAGTATCGGTAGTTGTCGAACATGTAGACCTTGCGGTCCTTCGAGCCCGCCACGATGTAGTGGCCCTTCTCGGAGATGCCCAGGCTCGTGATCTCGGCGGCGGTCGGGAAGTCCCACAGCATCTGCGCGACCTTGTCGAGCAGCGTCACGCGACCGTCCTCGGTGCCGACGGCGAAGTACTCCCCCGATTCCGCCAGGGCGAGCGCGGTCACCCGCGCGGTGGCCTTCCACCTGTGCAGAACGGCCCCGTCCTTTGCGAGCACGGTTATCTCTGCCCCCATGGCCTGCAGCATCAAGTTGCCCTGGTCCGAGATGGCCAGCTCCCGGACGGTCTCGGGGGTCTTGGGGTTCCAGATCATCGAGCCGGACCGGTTGAGGAAGTAGGTCCGGTGGTCCGCGGACGAGGTGAGGATATAATCGGCCGAGCCGTTGATGGCCAGGGCCTCTATCGGGCCCATGGTCTTGTACGACCAGTAGAGGTTGCCGCTGTGGTCGAAGCAGTAGATGAACGCATCGTAGGAGCCCGTGATGGTGTACCGACCGTCGCGGGTGATGGCCACGTGACGTATCTCGCCGCCGACCTTCTGGTTCCAGATTAGGGCGCCGTTCGCGGCCACAACGTAGACGTTGCGGTTGTCGGAGCCCATCGCCACGTAGTTCCCGTCGGTGGTCATGTCCATGCCCATTACGGGCCGGTTGACGCGGCGCCGCCACAGCAGCGCGCCCGCCTTGGAGAAGAAGGAGATGATGTTGTCGTAGGTCGAGGTGCAGATGAACTCGCCGTTGGACGAGATGCGCACCCTCACGACGGGTGTGCCAAGGTTCTGGCCCCAGAGCGCGCGGCCGGTCTGGTCGAAGAGGTAGAGATAGCCATCCTGGGAGCCGGCGGCGATGAGCTCGCCCGAGGCGGAGATAGACACGTCCAGGACGTGGCCCCGTGTAACGTACTCCCATGCCTTGACGGCGTCCATGGCCCCCTGCCTCCGTCTAGCGCGCCGAGTATCCACCGGGCGGAGCATATAAGGCCGTGCACCGTAGATATATATTGCGTTCCCCAGTAAATGGTCAGTCGTCTGAAGCCCGCTATTTTCCACTCTTGGAACCTACACCGAAGATTCTTTATACTAAAGATATCTATTAGATATCTCATGAAACGCGTCCCAATGACGACCGCGACCGAGCTCACCGTGCGCCACATCCTTGGCTTCTACGTCCGCAAGGTCACCCCCTTCGGCACCAGCGCCAAGGTCGACTGCCCAAAGGAACATCTCGGACGTACCGTATACCTCGTCGTGGTGGACGAATGACACAGCCACCGAAGCGCGAACGCCTCGGCAAGGACGAGGTCGAACGCCTCCGACGCGAGAACGAGCAGCTCAAACGAGAGAACGAGAGGCTCCGCAGGGAGAAGGAGGCCATCGAGAGGGAGTTCGAGGAGTACAAGGCCCGCCACCCCGAGAACGTTGGTGAGAAGGACGGGAAGGTGTACGTCATCAAGTCG
>CAYGVT010000134.1:0-185653 GCA_964353355.1 uncultured Thermoplasmata archaeon
GGGTCCCCTGCGTCAGCGGATCTCCCCCTCACTTCCACCCGAGGTGGATCGGTTCGCCCTCCGCCGGAAATGTTGCGCCCTGCCCTTGCTTGCCAATGCGCGCGGAGGTTCAAGTACCCTTCTATTCTCGGGTTTGTTGGATATATAAAGGGTGCCTGCCCTGGGGGCAGGTCGGCGGGCAGGGCAGCGCGGTCACTCTCTCCGGGTCGCGGGGGCGCCCCAAGCAAGCCCGCCGCCCCTCGCGGTCGGGGCGGCGGCGGGGTAGATGCCCGCGGGGGCCGTGCCCCCTTTGCAGCGCGCGCGCGCAGGCGCGCGGCCGGGTCACGCCCTCCTGCTGACGACCACTCGGGAGCCCTCCGTCACGCCCAGCGCCTTGAGCTCGCCCTCGCTGAGCTGGATGCCGCGGACGCCCGGCGAGGCGCGCTCCGCCCGCAACCTCCGGGTCCTCCCGGAGTACGCCAGCTCGACGCTCTCGCCCTCGCTCACGCGCAGCGAGCGCATCGCCTCCTCCGTCATCCTGACCGTTCCCGTCGCTGCCGCGACGGCCTTCCTGGCCACCATGCGCCGCGTGGCGTCGTAGTGGTCGGCCGCCTTGGCGTCGCGCGAGCGCAGCTCCTTGGACGTCGCGGCGCGTATCTCGTCCACGTTCATGCCCTCGCGGGCCTTGACCATGGACACGACCTCCCGGGTCGTGGCCTCGCTCGCGCCCGTCTGGCGCAGCGACCGCTCGAGCTTGGACGCGTCGAAGGGCTCCGTCCTGCCGTCGCGCTTCTTGATGTTCACCATGTGCTTCACCTCCCTTCGCCCATTGGTACTTCTCGGGCGCCCCACCTCGGCGCTCATGTTGCTGTGGATCGGCGTCATCGACCGGTGCCCATCGGTATGGGGCGACAGCCCCGTCGCCACCAGCCTCCCGGGCCCTGACCGCCCTCTAGGGACCTCGCCCCTATCGAGGGGGCGTCATACTTGGCCGTCCACCTTAATCTAGGTTCGCATGGCGCGGCGGTCGCCAGCCCTGGACGTGACGCCACCAGGATGGACGTCCAACGGCTCGTCCGGTCACTCCGGGTCGGGCTCGGGGACGAAAGGCTGGGTCATGGAAGACCCCCTCCTTTGGCATCCTGGTGCTCATCCAGTCTCAGGTGCGGCCGACCATCTCCCAGTGGAGCCCGAGCGCGCGCTCGCTCGTCCTCCACTGGCCCCCCTCCTTGACGGCGGGCAGCTCTCCATGGCTCGCGCGCAGCGCCAGCTCCCTCGCCGGAAGGGGCCCGCCCCTTGCGAGCTCGCTCACGGGGCGCAGTGCGTCCTCTCGCGTTCCTACTTGATCGAGCAGCACCAGGAGCGAGCGCCCGAGCGCCCTCCGGACGAAGGCCTCCAGGGGCGCCATGTCGCCCATGTGCCCTGCGTTGAGCGCGTCCAGGTAGCCATCCCGGTCAGCGGGGAGCACGTCGACGGGCGGCCAGTCATGCTGGATGAGGTGGGCGTTGAGCAGCAGGCGGCCCGTGCGTCCGTTGCCGTCGGAGAAGGGGTGGACGGACTCGAACCGGTGGTGCGACCACGCGGCGAGCGCGAGCGCGTCCTCGCCCGAGGCCTCCCGCTCCCCGTGGTCCGCCTCCCAGCCGGCCATGGCGGAGGGGACCTCGGGCCATGCGACGGGCCGGAAGGGTGCCCCCAGGACGATGACATCGACGTCGCGCCACTCGCCAGCGTCGGGCATGATGCCGCGGAAGACCTCGCGGTGGAGGTCGCGCGCGAGGGCCCCCCCCACCAGCCCATGGCCAGGACCGAGGAGCGACAGGAACGCGCGCTCGTGCTGGACGGTCTCGAGGAGCTCCCACATGGGATGGCCGGGCACGCTCTTCCCTTGGGCCAGTATCTGCTGGACCTGCCCCAGGCCGAGCGAGTTGCCCTCGATGGCGTTCGAGCCCCAGGTGTTGATGGCGGCGAGGGGCCTCCACACGGTGCCGGGATGTGACTGGAGCTTGCCGTGCGCGAGCAGCTCCTCGCGCAGCACCTCGAGGATGCTCATGGGAACTGGATGGCTCGGGGTGTATAAATGGGTCGATGGCGGGGGCATGCGAGCGCGGGCCGCCATCGCGGGGGGGTCACCGGCGACGATGGAGGTGTGGCCTGACCGCCCACGGGGTCGAGCCAATCATCGTCAGGCGGGCTTTCGCGCAGGACGTCCGGTGCGGGCTCCTGTGATGGGAGATCCATAGGACATCCCGTGTGGATGGGACCTCCGGTTCGGATTGCAATGATGGAGCGGCCATGCATCTGACGGCTGACCATTTGCGAGAGATGGGCATCGCCCTCCTCGCATGGACCGGTGCCCCCGGCCCAGATGCCCTAGCATCCCTCGCGGAAGTCCCTTCGGCCCTCGGTGAGGTCCCTCTTGACCCTGTCGTAGAACGGTCGGGCATCGGACGCCTGCGAGGCGGCCTTGGCATCGTCCCTCGCGTCCAGCCTCTTGAGGTTGAAGGTGATGTAGCTTGGCGGCGTGTCATCCTCCTGGGGCTCCACTTGGAGGGTGAGGCCGACATGCGCATCGTCGTTCAGGACGAGGGGGGCCGTCGGGTCGATGGTCTTTATGAACCTGGCGTACAGCCCGAAGGCGCAATCCTCCGAGCACATCGCCGTCTGGACCTCCTCGTCCGAGCCCTGCATGATCTCCGTCGAGTGGGACTCGGAAGCCTCATATGCGGCGCACTTCCCGCACACCTGGCCCCCGCACGTGGGGCAGACACTCGCCGTGTTCAGGAAGCCCACCTTCGCACCACAACGAGGACAGTCCATCGGGATTCCCCCTTTGTCACAATAGAGGGGCCCGGGTAGTTCAACCCTTCGGTGCGATGTGCACCCCGGTCGGTCGCGTGCCAGCTCACCCGGGCCGGTAGTGCTTCCTCACGGGCTGCCGGACCTTCCAGGTGCAGTCGAGGCCCTCGGGGAACGTCACGAGGTCCCCGGGCCCGAACTCGACCGGCTCGCCCCCGCCCCTGGGCTCCACGCGGACGCGGCTCTCGAGGATGTAGCACGTCTCGCGCTCGTCGTAGTGCCACTCGAACTCCGGGACCTCCTTCTCCCAGATGGGCCAGCCATTGATGCCCATGCGCTCGAGGTCCTCCCGCCTGGGCCTCTCCTTCCTGATGCCATCCATCGTCCGGCCTCCTCTCGGGAATCGGGCGCGCCGGTACAAGCCCTTGCGGTGCGCGAATCGCGAGATGTACATGAGAGGAGCGGTGGGCGACGCGATGGCGGCTCGAGCGGGCCTCCCCGTTCACCTTCTCTTGAGCTCCTCGAGCAGCGCCTTGTTGACCTCTGCGATGGAGAGGAGCGCCTCCTCCATCCTAGCGCACATGTTGAAGGGCATCGGGGAGCCCATCATCATGGGGCGAGGGCGGTCGACCCGTGCCTCACCGGCCGATGGCCCGGCCCCCTCCTCGCGGGAGCGCGCCTCGTCCATCAGCTCCTCGCGGATGCTCCCGCCCCCGGCGGGCGCCGCGCCGCTCGGCCCGCCTCCCGCCGCACCACCGCCCATCATGCCCCCCGTCATGCCCCCCGTCATGCCGCCCATCATGCCGCCCATCATCGTCATCATCATCTGGGGCATCATCGCTGCCATGTCCACGCCCTGCATCATCTTCGGCATCATCTTGACCATGAGAGATTGCCTCTCCTCGGGGGTGAAGTCCTCGAAGAACTTCTCCATCATCTTGTCCATCATCTCGGCCTTCTCCTCCTTGCTCATGTTGTCCATCATGCGGTCCATCATCTTGTCCTTGAACGCCATCTCCATCACTCCTTCCCCTTGGCCCTGTCGTCGGGCCCTTCCTCCCACATCGAGCGCATCATCATCCTCATCCGGGGGTTCATCCTCATCCCCATCATGGGCCCCATGGGCATGAAGCCGCGCGCGGCCTCCATGTCGCCCCAGTCGAGGCGGAACCGCTTGACGGCGTCGCGGACGATCTCGGTGATGTTGGTGTACTCGCCCTCCTTGATGAGACGCTGCATGAACTCGTAGTCCTTCTGGGGGAACCGGATGGTGGCCCTGAACTCGATGCCCGCGTCGGGGGCGGGGCCCTTGTCCTGGCCCGTCTCGTCCTTCTCTGTCATCACCTGTCACCAAATAGTATACCCTTGTCATATTATTTATACCTATCGTCATCCGTTGTCCTGTACTTACTGGTGTTCAGGGAACTGGCCAAAGGTACCCCTGGGTGGAGCATACGGACAGGGCTTCCGGAATGGGCCCTTTGTCCGGGATGAGCTGCCCTGGCGTGAGGCGGGGGGGTCCCCTGCCAAGAGGCCTGATGGGCGGCTGGGCGCCTCACATCACAGCTTGAGCACGACCGTGAGCAAGCCCACGGGGTGGCAATCTCGCGGTCACCTTGACCGCGCCCTGCGCTTGGTGCGTAGGATGACGAGTGCCACGGCCGCGCATCCGATGGCGATGGCGGCGAGGAGGAGGCCATCCAGGAGCCGCGAGCCCTGCGGACCTACAGACCGCTCGAGCTCGAACTCGACCGAGGCACTTCCCGCGTTAGAGGCCGGGTCGATGACCTCGATCTCTACCTTATGCCTCCCGAAGCCATCGAGCTCGAGGTCGAACTCGCGATGGGAGGCGTTCCCCAGGACGGTCCAACCCCCGCCGTCGACCCGGTGGGCCACGCGGGCAGCGCCCGTCCCGTCCTCGACGGTGAACCGCACGTGCACGACGAGGTCTGTCTGCACGATGACGGCCCCCTCTCCAGGGTCGACGACCCTCACATTCGGGGCGGTGCGGTCGATTGTGAACGGCCAGGAGCTGACGTCCGTCACGAGGCCGGCCGCGTCCCTCGCGCGGGCACGGACCCAGTGCGCACCATCGGGGACGGCCGGGGGCATCCCGACACGGAGCGGGGCGTCGCATCCGCGCCAGGGCCCATCCAACGGGGGCTCCTCGTCGACCGAGAGCTGGACCTCGACGCCCCCGTAGGGGTCCTGCCAACCGACCGAGACGAGGAGGTCCCCAGACCCGTTCACGACGGCCCCTCCGACGAATGTCAGGTCCAGTACGGGGGGGATAGTGGCGTAGTGCACCGTTGCGCATGCCTCGACGGAGTTGCCCGCGGCATCTGCGACCATGACGAAGACCTCGTGGTCGCCCTCTCGCTCGGGCACGACCCAGTCGAACAGGGCCTCGAATGGCCTTGGTTGGGACAGGTCGAAGCGGCCGTCCCCGCAGACGCGCATGACCCCAGGCGGGCTGGCATCGTCATACCCAAGCTCGACCGAGATGGTGCCATCGAGCGTGTACCTCGAGCCACCGTCGAGCGTGATGTTGATGGCGGGTGGTGTGGTGTCCAGGACGATGGAATCACTGACGGGCAGCGAGGTGATGCCTCTGAAGTCGAGGAAACGTACGTGGATGCTGACCGTGCGGTCACCAGGCGGGAGGATGACCATGCGCTCGGGCGCGACCGCCTCCCACTCCATCCCCAGGAAGTCCGGGTCCAGCGACAGCTGCATCCGGGTCGCCCTGAGCTCACGGGGGACGCCGATGGCAAGGTGCACGATGGTCCGGTTCGTCGCCTCGGCCCCGTCCTCGATGAGCACGCTGCCGGACGGCTTCGGGATGTAGAGCTCGATGGAATCGTTGAGCACCTGGGCGTTGCCGGCCATGTCGGTCAGGCGCATGTGGACGGTCCTGACGCCGTCATCGCCCCCCGCGAGCGTCCAACCGTCGATGGACGTCGTTCCCAGGGGAACGATCGAGGGATCCGTGAATGCCCCGTCGTTCGATAGCTCGACGAGCGCGACACCGGTCTCGTCGGAGTGCTCTAGGTCCAATCGGACGCTGCGCTCGTCGGTGCATGGCTCGCCCCCGTTCACCGAAATGTGGCCTTGCGGTGGGTAGGGGTCGAAGTAGACCGTTGCGTTGACGGGGGCCGAGACGAGTCCGTGGGAATCGATGAACCTGACGTAGATGAGATTGGGCCCGAACCCGCCCTGGACCCGCCATGCGAGACGCTCAGCGTACGGGAACGCGCTGGCGCCCCGGAAGTCAGGGTAGTCGCAGACCTCGACGGTGACCACTCCGTACTTGTCCGTCGCATTGAGCAGGAGCGTGACGTTCACGTCGTTCGTGTAGGGGCGGTCGGAGAGCACCTTCGCCGTCCCTACCGGCGGGGTCGTGTCGAGCAGGAGGTCGATGACCGTGGTGCTCGTCCCACCGTCAGTGTCGGTGACGCGGGCCTCGACACTGTTCCAGTCCTCACGGAGGGCGACGGTCGCCTCCCACTGGTTAAGCCCTGTGGCCTGGTTCCATTCCCCCCCGTTGCAGCGCACATCCACCCGGGTCAGCGGGTGTTTGAAGCCGAGGGTCAGGTTGCGCAGGTCGACGTACGCGTCCTCGTCGCGCACACCGACCATCGACACTCGGAACCTGGACTGTAGGTACCGCCCCTCGACCGCGGTGGAGGGTGTCCCGCCTGCCACGGAAGTCCATTCCGTCCAGGTCGTGTTGTCCAGGGACGAGCGCACCTCCGACCTGACGGCCGTCTCAGAGGGATGGTCGGATTCCCAGCGGGCCGAGGCCCGATCGATATGGACGATGCTGCCCATGTCCACGGTTCGTGAGGCCCAGGTCCCTGCGAACGTCCAAACGTCGGCGTAATCGACGGTGAGCCCGTAGTACTGTGGTGCCCCAGAGTCGCAGTTGCCGAACCAGAAGGATGGCCGCGCCTCGGCCCCCTCGTAGCGCCCGAGCTCCACCCAGTCCCGATATACCGTGTAGCGGCCGTCATCGGGCGACCAGTCCAGGTAGTAATTGTGCCATTGCAGGTTCGACGACTCGTTGAGCACTGCCTCCCCGTCCGCGAGCACCTTGTAACCATAGGGGTTGGGTGTTATGGTCCGCTGGTAGACGGCCATGAGGCTCGATGCGAGGTCGGGATCCTGGTCGGAGATCCCTCCGCCGTCTCCACCGGGCCCGAGGTACCTCAGCCGGAGCCGGAACCCGGCCGTCCAATCCGAGCCCGTGGGGGTGTGTCCCCCGTTGGACCTGACCAGCGGGAACCTGAAGGAATCGTTGTCCAGCAAGAGACATCCGTCCTTCACTGCTATGGACCCGCGGTCCCTGACCTTCGTCCAATTGGATGTGTTGAGCGCGGTCCCCCCGAAATCCTCGATGAACCTGAGCTTGGGACTGAACCGGAGGACCTCGCCAGCAAGCTCGATGTCACGGCCGGACCCCGGTCCGATCTCGGTGACGTCCAGGACGAGGTCCTGGGGGCATGTCGTCGCGTTCCCCCTGACGGTCACGTTCTCGTCGGTGAACCAGGACCCGTCCTCCGGTCCTGTGAAGGCAATCCCCGGTCCCTGCGCGGCCGTACCAGTTCCGAATCCCAGCGACGCCAACGAGAGCGCGGTGACGAGGAGGGCCGCGAAACGGGCATTCGCGAATCCTCTCAACCTGACCCCTTCCCTGAGGTACCGGGAGGTCAGCGCTTGAGATATAATGGTTTTGGTACGCTTTTTAAAACGGGGCAAGGGACTCCGGGTCCGTCATGGGCCTTGTGACCGGTCCTCCTTTTCGAGGGTCTGGTCAATGCAAATTCCCCTGGGCCGACGAACGAGAGATGGCCCCTGCCATCCGTCATCTGTTATGAACTCCCAATTATAGTAGGATGGAGATCCCCACTGGGGTGGACGTCCATCGCGAGGCAGAGCGGCTCACTTCGCTGGCAGGTGCGGGAGGAAGTACCATCCTCCACCCCGAGAGCTCACGCCTTGACGATGTAGACCTGCAGCAGCCCCAGCACGATGACGAGGAACATGAGCGCTATAGCCAGGCGCCCCATCCAGATGTGGGCGAGCCGGAGCTGCTTCTTGCCCCTCTTGAACCTCCTGTAGGCGAGCCCCACCCAGGGCTGGGCGAGCACGACCGCGAGGGTGACCGCGCCCAGGATGGCATGCGGGATGCGCAGGTGCACGCCCGTGCCCTGGGCCACCATGTAGATGCCCATCAGGAGCCCCGCGGCCGAGAGCGCGACCGATGAAGCGTTCGCGGCGACGTGGGCCTTGTACCAACCCTTGTACTTCCTCTTCCTCCTCGCGATGACCATGCCGGCGAGCATCAGGGCCGCCCCCGACGAGAGCAGGGTCGCGTGGTAGGGCCAGAGCACCCTGACCTCCTCCTCTGTCGCGCCGCCCGCGGCTATGTCGATGGTGGCGGTGCCCATCTTGGTGTGCTTGGAGGCGATGTCGTCGTCGGACCCGATGGCCCAGATGAGGTCGAGCGTGCCGTTCTCCGGGATGGGCCTGTCGTACTGGTCGGTCGCGGTGAGGTTGCGGACGAGCTCTATGGTCGTCCACCCCCCGGCCTCGGTGCCGTTGTAGGTGACGATGTCCCACGTGCCCCCCAGCTCCTTGTCCGGGAAGTGCGGGCCGGCCGCGCCCGTGCAGAAGGCGTCCTGCACGTAGGGCCTGCCGTCCTTGACCCACCCGAAGAGCATGTCCGCGTCCTTCATCGCCTGCGTCGGCTCGAGGCCGATGCAGACCCAGCCCGTGGTGCGCCCCGCGATGGCCATGTGCATCCTGCCGTCCCTCACCTCCCAGTGGAGCAGGAAGTCCCCGCCCCCGAGGGTGGCGTTGAACTCGTACTCGTCGTCCTTGACCACGCCGTCGGGGCCGCCCGGCGGCGGCGGTGGCGGCGCCACCCCGCCCGTTGTGTTCCACGACGCGGAGCCGCGCAGCAGATGCTGCGTGACGAGGTCGTCCGATGGGGAGACGGCCCAGATGACGGCCACGACGCCGGCCGCGGGGATGGGCCTGTCGTACGCGTCAGGGGTCGTGAGGTTGCGCACGAGCTCGAGCGTCGTCCACCCGCCGACCTCGGTGGCGTTGCGGTCGAGCAGGTCGTCCGTGCCGTGCAGGTCCAGGTCCGCGGGGTGCGGGCCGTAGTCGCCCGTCGAGAACGCGTCGATGACGAAGGCGGCGCCGCTGCCCGTGACGTAGCCGACGAGCATGTCGGAGCCGTTCATGTACCTCACGGGGGAGATGCCGAGCGATATCCACCCGGTCGTGTGGCCGCGCAGCGCGATGCGCGCGGTCCCGTTCACGACGGTCCAGTAGAGCTCGAGCAGGCCCGGGGAGAGCGTGAGGTTGTGCTCGTACTCGCCCACCGTGACGAGGCCGTCCAGCTCCGAGCCGCCCGGGGGCGGGGGCGGCGGGGGCGGGGCGACGCCCCGCGTGTGCCACGTCGCCGTGCCCCTGCGCGTGTGGTTCGATCCGGGGTCGTCCGTCGCGCCCACGGCCCACACCACGGTCACGTCCCCGTCCGCGGGGATGGGCTTGTCGTAGGCGTCCGCCGCGGCGAGGAGGCGCACGAGCTCCACCGTCGTCCACCCGCCCGTCTGGGTCGCGTTGTAGAGCAGCAGGTCGAAGGTCCCTCCCAGGACGGTGTCGTTGGGGTGCGGGCCCGTGGGGCCCGTGGAGTAGGTGTCGATGGCGTACCCGCGCCCGAGCGCGGACCATCCGATGAGCATGTCGGCGCCCTGCATGCGGTCGGTCGGGGAGATGCCGAGGGAGGCCCAGCCCGTGGTGCGCGCGCGCAGCGCGATGCTCACGTTGGGGGCGGCCACGGTCCAGTAGAGCTCGAAGTCGCCCGAGTCGTAGGTCGTGCTGTGCTCGTACTCGCCCACCTCCACGCGGCCGTCGAGGCCCTCCGCGGGCGGAGGGGGCGGTGGCGGGGGCGGCACGGGCGTGCCCACGCGCCACGTGCCCGAGCCGTAGCGGCTGTGGAGGCCGGTGAAGTCGTCCTGGTCGCACACGGCCCAGATGACGATGAGCGTGGTGTCGAGCGTGACGGGCTTGTCGAACGCGTCCGCGGAGGTGAGGTTGCGCGAGTACTCGACCGTGGTCCACCCCGCGGCCTCGGTGGCGTTCCAGTCCACCAGGTCGTCGGTGCCGCCCAGCTGCGTGTCCGCCGGGTGCAGCCCGGTGGGCTCGGTGGCGTAGGCGTCCATGACCACCGGCGTGCCGGCCGCGGTCACGTAGCCGAGCACCATGTCGGCGCCCTGCATGCGGTTCGTGGGGCTGAGCCCGAGCGCGACCCACCCCGCGACGTGCGCCGAGAGCGCGATGTGGAGGACCTCCCCGTCGATGTGCCACCGCAGCTCGAACCGGCCCTGGTCCCAGATGGTGACGTTGGTGCCGTACTCGCCCGGGGTGACGATGCCGTCCAGCCCGCCCGCGGGCGGCGGTGGCGGCGGCGGTGGGGGCGGGGGCGGCGGCGGGGCCGCGCCCGTCGTGTCCCACACGGCCGTGCCGCGGCGCGAGTGGGTGGACGCGACGTCGTCGTCGGGCCCGACGGCCCAGACGACCGTGATGTTGCCCGCGGCGGGGATGGGCTTGTCGAACGCGTCCGCGGTCGTGAGGTTGCGCCGGAGCTCCACCGTGGTCCACCCCGCGGCCTCGGTGGCGTTGTAGGCGGTCAGGTCGAACGTGCCGCCCAGGAGGGAATCGGACGCGTGCGGGCCCGTGGGGCCCGTGCAGAACTCGTCGGCGGCGTAGGCCTTGCCGCCGGCCGCGTGGCCCCCGAAGAGCATGTCCGCGTCCTTCATGCGGTCCGTGGGCGAGATGCCGAGCGAGACCCATCCCGTGGTCTCGGCCCTCATCGCGAGCGTGATGTTGGTCGCCGTGGAGTTCCAGTGGAGCTCGAACCGGCCCGAATCGTAGGTGTAGTCCATCGGGTACTCGCCGGGGGAGACGACGCCGTCGAGCGTCGCGGCCGGCGGCGGCGGCGGGGGCGGCGGGGGGCCCGCCTGCACGCGCCAGATGCCGGAGCCGAACCGGGGGTGCATGTCGTTGAAGCTGTCGACCGAGCCCACGGCCCAGATGACGTTCATGGCGGCGTCGGTCCTGACGGGCTTGTCGTAGGCGTCCGTGGCGGTCAAGTTGCGCTTGAGCTCGACCGTCGTCCAGCCCGAGGTCTCGGTCACGTTGTAGGCCAGGAGGTCGAACGTGCCGCCCAGGTCGACGTCGGCGGGGTGCGGGCCCGTGGGGCCCGTGCAGTAGGCGTCCGCGACGTAGACGGCGGACGCCGAGGTGACCCAGCCGAAGAGCATGTCCGCGCCCTGCATCCTGTTCGTGGGGTCGATGCCGAGCGACACGTAGCCGCCCGTCTGGGCCTTCATGGCCATGTATACGACGTCACCGACGACGCGCCACCGCAGCTCGAACTTGCCGGTGTCGAAGGTGGTGAGGTTCGTGCCGTACTCGCCCGCCGTCACCACGCCGTCGAGCTCGCCCGACGGCGGCGGCGGGGGCGGGGCGGGCGGCGAGAACGTGAGGGTGCCATCGCCGCGGGACGTGTGCTGCGAGGTGAAGTCGTCCGCGTCGCCGATGGCCCAGAGCACGAACATGCTGCCGGACTTGGGGATGACCTTGTCGTAGGAGTCGCCGGTGTCGAGCTTGCGCTCGAGCTCGATGGTCGTCCATCCGGAGGCCTCGGCGCCGCCGAAGTCACGGATGTCATCGGTCCCGCCCAGCGTGGTGTCGTCGGGGTGCGCGCCCTGCTGCTCCGTCGCGTACTGGTCCGCGGCGTGCGCGGTGCCGCCGGAATCGACGTAGCCGATGAGCATGTCGGCGTCGAGCATGCCGTCGGAGGGCTCCATGGCGAGCGCGACCCACCCGAGGGTGTGCGCGCGCAGCGCGATGGTGATGCTGTCCCCGTCGATTATCCAGCTGACCTCGAACACGCCGTCCTGCAGCGGGAACGAATCCGTGTACTCGCCCGACGAGATGACGCCGTCGAGCGTCGGGCCCTCGGCGCGCGAGGGTCCGGCGACGTGCGGGAGCACGGGCACCATCATGAGCGCGGCGAGCACGAATGCGGCCGCCCTCCTGCGAGCGAGGCCCCCGAAGGTCGTCCGTGCGGGCATGGTCATCGATGCTCCCAGCGTTGCGGCCAAGTCCGTCCCTCCGTGCGGTAGCGCTGCGACGGTCCCCCGGCGGTACCGAGCGTCCAAGATTGCCGCGCAGGATTAAAAGCGTTCCGATGGGGCAGGGGCCTGGACGGCCCCCACGGCCGACGTCATGGGGCGGTGGTCCAGCGCGCCGCTCTGATGGCGGGCGCGGCCGGCGGGAGGGTCCTGGACGGTCACGGAGGTGGACACGATGTCCAGAAAAAAAAGCCCGAGCCCCCGTGCGGGACCCGGGCATCGATGTTCATCTCGGGAAGGTCACTTCTTCTTCTTGCCCTTTCCCTTCTTTGCCTTCTTCGCTGCCTTCTTCGCCATCCGAACCTCACCTCCTCCATGCTTGGGACACAGTTCGAGCGTCACGGGTTCTGACCCGCGGTGTTCCGACAAGCACGCGCGCGGGCCGCGAGAGCATCCCGCGCTAGTATTCACATGGAGCCTATATATCATTTCTCATGCGCGCGATGAATCGAGCGACGATTCCGATTCCGATTCCGATTCGGTCCATGTCGCGCGCTCGCGGTCCGCCGTGTCGCCCTCCGTCCCCGTCCTCTGCCCCGCCTCGACATCCGCCCGATCGCCCTCTGCGGGAGGCCCGTCGTGTCTGTGGTCGGGGACGAGGTCCTCGACGTCGCGCACGTCCCTCGACGTGCGGCCGATGGCGACCACGGCCGTGCCGAGGAAGGCCGGGATGACGGGCATGAGCGACATCCCCGCGCCGGGCCCGCTGCCGGCGAGCGTCGCTAGCGGCCCCGTCGCGTGCCGCATCGCGGGCTCGAGGACGACGTCCGCGAGCTGTCCCGCGACGAGCTGCGAGAGAGGGATGCCCGTGAACGCGATGGGCGCGAGCGTCGAGAAGACGCGGCCCTGGATGTCGGGCGGGACCCTCGATTGCCGGATGGCCTGGCTGCTGCCGTTCGCGATGGGTATGACGAGGGCCGCGACGGACATGCCCGCCGCCCGGACGACGACCTCGCGGCCGAGGCCGAGCACGAGCAGGCCCCCGAGCGCGGACGCGAGCATGGGAGGCAGTATGCCGTTCACGCGCCGCTTGGGCCCGCCCCGCACGGACATCGCGACGCCGCCCGCGACGCCGCCCGCGACGCCGCCGACGCCGCCCACGGTCATCACGAGCCCGAGGATGCGCGGGTCGTCCCCCGGCTCCGCGAGTATCATCGGGTGGACGACCACGGACTCGAACACGAAGATGGACCTAGCACCGAGGAGACCCATTGGTGCATGGGAGACAGAATTCGAATGTAACGACCATATGACCGACTGAGATCCCTGGTATTGGAGATATCATGGGTCGGTCTGCTCCGACACACGGTTCACGATATCGTCGTAGGAACTCGGCTCTCAGTTATTTCTGTTTCTGGACTTGTCCTTGGCCCTGATCGCCTCTTGGACACCAGAGATGTCAGTGCGCCCATGGGCCATATTGACGATGCCAATGGGATGACCGATCGGCGTTGCGATCCCAAATTGGTAGAGGTGATCAGACACGTCCTCAGAAAAGACCGCCCTCTCGATCCGGTCGCTTTCACGACCGTACGTATTGGCGTGCCCGGTTCCTTCTGGACCTTGGCCGGTAGGTACCTGAGGTTCAACAGGGACCAATTGATGGTAAGAGCGATGGTCTGGATCGATGAAGGGCCTCGTTCGACTTTCACTCACCCCCCCGCCCCTCATATATCTACTGCAAGGGACGTTCATATCGACATGCGACGCACGACCTCAGCTGTGCTCGACTGGCACCCGTCCATTGCCGAGACCATCAGGGAGCTCAACAATGCCAGTGACTTCTTTCTCGCGCTCGGGCTCGAGGACCGGACCCGGTCCGAACGCAGGCTCCAGGAGCTCGGGTACCGCGAGGCTCGAAAACGATGGCCCACGCTCCGATCCTCGCTCGTGCGAGGAGCGCGGGACTGTGCCGCCGATATGCTCGAGCCTGAGATGCTGAGACGACTTCCAAGGAAGAGCGAACATGGTGCAGCTCGCTTCAACAATCGCACCTTCAAAGCCCACCTTGGGATCGGTTCGTTCTCCCTCGCGACCGTCGGTGGTCGTTTGAAAGTGCCGCTCAGGATAGCGCGGCATTTCGATGAATACCGGGCGGGAGAGGTCGTGGCCCTCCGCGTCCGGAACGACCGTGGGATGCGCAGGGTCGACTTGATGGTTGAACTCCCGGAGGCACCCGTCCGAGATGCGCCTGGACCGAAGGCCGTTGGAGCGGACCGGGGCATTCTTAATACCGCGGTGCTCGGCACGGGTGGGTTCTTCAACCCAAGGAGGGCACGAGAGATCCAAGGTCGATACGTGCACAACCATCGGTGTCTGCGGTCTGCAGGCACCCGCTCCGCCAAGCGGCATCCGTGTCGCATGCGCGGGCGGGAGGGACGGTTCCAAGCAGATGTGAATCGCTGCATTGCCAAGGCCATTGTGGCCTCGGATTTCGATGTGATGGCCATCGAGGACCTGCATTTCGAGAGGACCGAGGACGTTGGGCGGCGGTTCGACCGTCTCCTCGGTAGACGGGCATCTGCACGGCTGGAATCGTCCCTGCGGTACAAGGCCGAGGAACCCGGTGAGCGCGTCGTGCCCGTCCCACCGGAGCACACCGGCAGGATGTGCTCTCGATGCGGGGACCTCGGTGACCGGAAGAGGCACGGGTCCCACTCCCCAGTTCGTGGGTCACGGCTCGACGCCGACCGGAACGGGGCAAGGGACATCGCCCATCTCGGCAGTGCCTTGGTGGGCAGGCCCATCGTCAACGGGCCGATCGTGGCGGGTCGTTATGCGGAGCACGGAACCTCCGTTGAATCCAGTCACAGGCCAGCCATCTCAATGGGTGGTGGTCGATGAGCGCGAAGCCCGTCATCGCGGTCCCGGGCAGGGACACGACAGGCCCGGCCCGCACGATGGTGGAGCCCCGCATGCCCGTGCGCCAGGGCGCAACGGCCCCGCTCCCGCCCATGCCCCCGCACCGCCCCTCCCGGGCGCCTTGCGATGGGCATCGGGTCTAAGAGGATGTGCCGATGCGCCCATCAGGCTCTGCGCCCGTGGCGCGAGGTGCTGGGGCCCGCGCGCTTCGCCCTCTCGCGCAGCCGCCGCTGGACGGGCCCGGACGCGAGCTCCCTCGCGGCGTCCGAGCCCACCCACCGCGCGGCGCTCGATCCGCGCGCCTTTAGCCGCCTCGCGACCGCGAGCGCTCGGCGGTTGAGCGCCGCGTTCCGCTTCCCGACCTGCCGCAGCGCCCAGTTGACCGCCTTCCTCACGAAGTTGCGGCCGTCGTCGGCCTCGCGCTCGACCGCCTCGAGGAACGGCAGGAAGGCCGCGTCGGGCGCGCGCCTGTCCTTGATGGCGAGGCCTGCCATGAGCGCGAAGCCGGCGCGCTTGACGTACTCCTCCTCCCTCGCGGACCACTCGAGCGCCTTGCGGTGCGCGAAGGGCGCGTACCTGAGGAGCTCGAAGCACAGTCCGTCGCAGATGTCCCACGCGTCGATGTCCGCCACCCACGCGTCCGCCTGCGCCTCCGTGGTCCTGGCCACCTCCGCGACCATGGGGGTCAGGATGCGCGCCTCGTGCACGCCCGTGGCCCAAAGCTCTAGCGCGAGGGCGTGGTCCCTCCCGATCTCCTTGGAGAGGGCGCGCAGGGGGGGCACCTTGATGCCCAGGGCCCTCCGGCCATCGACGCCGAACCTGCCCATGCCCCTGGCGACCTCCGGGTCGCCCATCGCCTCGAGCCGCCGCATGACCTCGCGAAGCTGCATGGAATTCACACCGCCCGCCCACAGCGGTGGGCGACGATACATCCTTTTCGGGGGTGCCTCACGCCCTCTTGAGCTCGACGACGAACCTGCTGCCACGGGACGCGTCGCCTTGCACGCGGTCCTCGACCCATATGCGACCTCCGGACTGCCGGACGATCTGGTCGCACAGCGTGAGCCCCAGGCCGAACCCGTGCGCGCTCGCCGGGCGGGAGGAGCCGCGCCTGAAGATGCGGTCCTTCAGCTCGTCAGGGACGCCAGGTCCGTTGTCGTCGAACAGGAGCTGCACGGACGAGATGGTCGCCGACGCCTTGACCGAGACCTCCAGGATGACCTCGGGCCCCCTGTCGTGCTTGACCGCGTTGTCGAGGATGTTCGCGAAGACCTCCTGGAGCAGCTCGCCGCCCACTACAGCGATCGGCCCGTCCCCCTGTGGCAGCCGCGGTCTCACGACGCGGTCCGGGAACGAGCGGACCACGTCCTCCACGGCCTTCGCGAGCAGGGGTCGCGCGTCCACGGGGCCGAGGCGCATCCCCTGCCTGGACAACGTGGATATCCTGTGGACCTGTCTGACCAGGGTCGCAATCCTCTTGGCCTGCTTCAGGGCACCGTCGATGTGCTTCGTGGAGCCCGGGTCGCCCTCGCGCAGCCTCACCAGCTCCATGGAGGTCATGATGCCCTGGAGGAGGTTGTTGACATCATGCCCGAGCAGGTCGAGGTAGAGCTCCGCATGCCAGCGCTCCTCGACGGCCCGTCGCTCGGCCTCACGCCGCTCGGTCAGGTGCGTGAGGATGGTCTGCACCAGCCTCTGCCCCCTGACCTCGATGATGCGCGCGCGCACCTCGACCGGCAGCCGCTCCCCCGAGGCCGTGAGCGCATCCGAGTGGCTCGAGCTGACGCTCAGGGCCCGAGGCGCAGCGGCGGGGACGACCGATTCGCCCGCCTCCAGGCGCGGCGCGCTCAGGTCGGACATCCGTCTGCTCAGGAGCTCGGACCTCGACCATCCCAGCAGCTCCTCCGCGCGCCAGTTCGCTTCGACGATGGCGCCCGTGCCTGCGTCGGCGATGAGCACGGCGTCCTGGGACTCCTCGAAGAGCGAGCGGTACTTCTCCTCCGACGCCCGGGTCGTGGATTCCGCGCGCCTCCGTTCCGACACGTCCTCGATGGAGACCAGGATCCTCGCCCAGTCCTCCTCGTGGCCTGGCACGACGGAGAACCGGCGGTGCACCCACCGGAGGTCGCCGCGGCCCGTGAGCATGGGACCCTCGACATCGAGCAGCGTCTCTCCATCGACCAGGGCGACCAGCGTATCGATGAGCGCCTCCATGGAGACCCGCACGGGCCCCCACCCGCCGTGGGCGGCGAGCTCGGCCGCCCCTCCGGCCTCCTCCAGGACCAGGAATGCGCGGTTCACCATGGCGAGCCGCATCATCCCGGCCATCCGCTCCAGCTCGTCCGTGTGCGTCCGCAGCAGGTCCGCGAGCCCGCTGCCGTGCGCGTCCCTCAGGACGATGAGGTGCGCCCGCAGCGCGGACAGGTCCATCTCGGCGAGGGCCACGGGGGAGCCCTCGAAGATGGTGCGGTGGACGTGCTCGGACTGCATGAGCCCCAGCTCCGCGTGGCGCAGCTCCGTGATGTCCTCGATGGTGAGGAGGCACCGCGACCAGGTGGCCTCGTGCCCCTCGGCGATGGTGAACGTCCTCCTCACCACGCGGATGGCGCCCTTGAACGTCGGGAAGGGGCCCTCCACGATGGACCTGTCCTGGCCCCTCGCCAGCGCGAGGACCTGGTCGATCACCACCTCCGCCAGGGGACCGGCCATGTACGACTCCCTGCCCTCGATGTACGCCTCCAGGGATGGGACCTCGAGGAACCTCAGCATCGCCCGATTGACGGCGAGCACCTTGTTCAGGCACATGATGTTGGAGATCTCGCCGGGCCTCGTCCGCAGACGGTGCTCTACCAGGCCTGGACCGGCGCCCTTGAGCGTGTCCACGTGGCCCTTGACGGGCGACCAGTCCATCTCCATCATCGCTATCGGCGATTCCTCGAAGAGCTGGCGGTACCGCTCCTCGGAGGCGATGAGCGTCCGCTCCGCCACCCTCTCTTCGGTGAGGTCCCGAAGGACGATGAGCGCCCGTCCCCAGTCGCGCTCGCGACCGGGGAAGGGGGTGAGCCGGGCGGTGAACTCCCTGACGGCCCCCGTGAGGCCCGGCAGCTCCACCTCCATATCCCCCGCCGGCCTGTCCTCGGCGACAGCGATGAGCATCTTGATGAACGCCGCTTGTATCTTGTGGCACAGGATGTCCGTGCGCCGCGCGAGGAGCTCCTCCGGGCCGTCGGCGCCGAGCAGCGAGAGCAGCGCGCCGTTGATCCCGAGGACACGGGTCCGGTGGGCCGCCTCGACCAGGTCCCCGTCGTGCGTGGAGAGGTGCTTCCCCAGGTCGGCGACGCCGGAGGCCTTGAGCGCCTCGAGGAGGTCCTTGACCCCCGAGAGGTCCACATCGGCCATACCCCTCGGCGAGGCCTCGAAGAGCGTCTGGTAGCGCGCGTCGGAATCCCTGAGCGCCTCCTCGACCGCCGTCGCATCGGGGGTCGCGTGCGCCATGAACAGGACGGCCTCGACGCAACCGTCAGGTCCCCTCAGGGGGAGCAGGTGCGCGTCCCCCGATGCCCGCCCGGTGCTGAAGGGCAGGTGGGCGCCCGCCGCTATCGCGAGCGTCCCCCGCCCCAGCACGTCCCTCGCGTGCGCCGTGATAGTGGCGAGCGCGCCCGGGGGCAGGACCTCGGAGTGGTCGTGGCCGACCAGCTCGCCCCTGGGACGCCCCACGGATGCGCAGAACGCCTCGTTCGCCGCGATGACGGTGCCGCGCGGGTCGAACGCGTAGGCGATGCCGGGGACCGAGCCGAGGTACGCCATGACGTCGTCCAGGTCGAGGCGCACTTCCAGTACCCCGACGGCCACCTCCGCCGAATTGTCGACCTGTCCCATTGGCCTCGGAGTGCCCGTCGACGAGAGGCTTTAATAGCTTTGGGCTGTGCGTTCAATGACGTGGAAATCAGAACGCCCTCCGTGTGACATGATGGCCAGCGCGCGCGTGCGGTGGCCGGACCGTGCCCGGCAATGGATGGTAGGCGGGTCGGTGCGGGACGGTGCGGGACGGTGCGGGGGGAGGAGCGCGGACCAGGGCGCGATGGGGCGCATGGGCGGAGGGGGCTGGCGAGGTCGGGCGGGGGGCTGCCGGCCCGGGACCGGCATCGGGCGCCTCCGCCCGCTTGGAGGCGGGAGGGAGTGGCCGTCCCGTGCCGAGGCGCAGCGCCCTCACGGCGGCGTGGCGGTGTGCTCGACCTCGAGCGTCGGCTCGCCGCCCTCCTCCACGAGCACCGGGATGGTGACGTCGAGCATGTCGAAGAGGCAGACGCTCGCGTCCGTCACGGGGCAGAAGAAGAGCATGCCCTGGATGCGGATGCCCGCGCGGCCCTCCTTCCTCGGCTCGATGGGGATGCGCCAGTCGAACGACAGGTCGGGCCGCGTCCAGGGGGGCACGTGGAGGACCCCGTCGTCCGTGGAAGACACCTCCACCGAGTGCGCCGCGTCGGGGATCCACTTGTGGCCCGGGGGCGGGCGGACGCGCAGGCGCATCTCCCTCGCGCTCGGCGAGAGCTCCACCGCAGCGCCGCCCTCCATCATCACGTCGTCTCCGTCGAGCACCCTGCTCCCTCCCGGCGCGGCTGCCATGGGCGTCCGTGCATAATAGACCCACCGTCACTCGGTCGGTGCGAGCCTGTGGATGGCCACGGGCTCGTCCTCGCCCCCCTCCGCGACCTCCAGGGGGAGCTCCAGCTCCACGGAGTCGATGCGGCACAGCCCCCCGTCCCTCTGGCAGAAGTGCACGAGGGCGGTCGCCCTCAGCGAGGAGCGGCCCGTCCCCGACACCTCGAGGGGCACACGGACCGCGAACGCGTCCAGGTCGGCCTCGGAGCGGCCCAGGTGGACAGGGCCGTCATCCATGGCATCGACGGCTATCGGGCTCGGCGCCTCGCGGTTCCACTCGTGGCCCTCCGGGGGCTCGAGCCTGAGCACGACCGCGCGGGCGCGCGGGGACAGGCGCACCGGGGGCAGCCGCACCCTCCTCGCGCGTGGCCCGGCAGGTGCCTTGGCGGATGGCCTCGTCCTGGGGGCTGGCATCCGCACCGCGAGCGTCGTGACGGTCTCGGTCGCCGGGTCGTAGACGCGCAGCGCGTGGTTGTTCGTGTCCGCGATGTAGAGGCGGCCGCCCAGGAACGCGAGCCCGTTGGGCTCGTTGAGCCGCGCGGCCGCGGCCGGGCCGTCCGCGCGGCCGCGCCCGCCCGTGCCGATGAGGGTGCGCGCGGTGCGCGCGCGGGGGTCCACGACCCTGACTTTGTGGTTGTAGGTGTCGGCCACGTAGAGCGCTCCGCCGCGCCAGGCGATGCCGATGGGGTGCTGGAGGCGGGCTCGCGGGTACGGGCCGTCGACGTCGCCGAACTCGAACAGGCCCTCCCCGACGATGGTGCGCACGCGGTCGCCCTCGACCGCGCGCACGGCTGACACCTCGGAATCCGCGAAGTAGATGGCGGTGCCGTCGGTCGCGATGCCGGAGGGCTGCGCGAGCGCGGCCTGCCTCCGGGGTCCATCGATGATGTCCTCGGCGCCCGAGCCCGCCCACCGCTCGGCCTCGAGGGTGGGAAGGTGCATGCGCCAGATGGTGTGCGTCCCGGCCATGGCGATGTAGAGGTGTTCGCCAAGGATGACGAGGTCCCACGGGGAGCTGATGGCGGCCGCCGTCCCACGCCCGCCCGATGCCCGGCCGCCCTGCTCGCCTGTCCCCAGCACGGTCGTGACGGTGCGCGCGCGAAGGTCGGCCCTGCGCACGAGGTGGTTCTCGGTGTCCGCGATGTAGAGCGCGTCCTTGCCGGGGTCGTACGCGAGACCCTGCGGGCGGAAGAAGGACGCCTCGCCGAAAGTGCCGTCGGCCCTGCCCTGGGCGCCCGAGCCTATGGTATCGACGACCAACCCTTCAGGTGTCATCACCAGCACGCGGTTGTGGTTCGAGTCCGAAACGAACAGGCGGCCTTCGCGCTCGTCGGCGGCGACCTTGCCGGGGAAGGAGAGGGTCCCGGGGGGAGCGTTGTCCTTCAGGAGGGCGAACCGCATCCGGTCCTTCTTTATGAGCCCCAGCTCGCCGAAGGCGGCCGAGAGGGAGGCGATGGTGGCGTCGAACATGTCGAAGGCGCCCTCGCCGGAGCCCTGGCCGGCGACGCTCCCCACCGGGTCGATGAGCACGAACGAGGGCCACGCGCGGATGCCGTAGGCGTGCCAGAGGGCAAATTCGTTGTCCACGACGACGGGATGCTCGATGTCGTAGCGCAGGATGGCGGCGGAGATGTTGGCCGCGTCGCGCTCGTTGCCGAACTTGGCCGAGTGGACGCCCACGACCACGAGCTCGGGGTACTTCTCCTCGAGGCGCCTCAGGTCCGGGACGACGTGCATGCAGTTGATGCAACAGTACGTCCAGAAGTCCAGGAGGACGACGCGGCCCCTGAGCTCGTCGAGGGTGAGGGCGTGGTCCGTGTTGAGCCACTGCGCGCCCTCGGGGAACTCGACCGCCTCCACCGTCCTGCCGAACACCCGCCTTCCGAGGATGGTCCCGCCTCCGTGCGTGGCCTTGAGCAGGACCGTGCCGGGGGTGATAACACCATCCCCAGAACGGTCTGGGCGCCGGGACGCTTCCGCCGGGTCACTCCAGCGCCCAGCCCGTGATGACGCCCGCGAGCATCACCGCTACGCCCATGAGGCCCAGGGCGAGGTGCCACCACCTGACGGCGACCCTCCTCTTCTTGGCGGCCCTCCAGACCAAGCCGGAAGCGAGCGGGGGCAGGACGAGCGCGAGCGTCGCGAGCCCGACCCAGGAGTGCGTGAGCCTCAGGTGCGTCCCGGCGTAGGCCTGGTCGACCATGTAGAACCCCACGGCGATGCCCGCGACCGCGAAGCCCACGCCCGCGATGCCCAGCCACATGTGGGCCTTGAACCAGAGCTTGGCGAGGCCCTTCGCCGCGGGGATGCCGAGCGGCTCCAGGCGCTTCAGCCACTTGAGCCATAGCGCAAGGTACGACGCTACGAAGAAGAAGGTCGCGAGCGAGAGGAGCGTGGCGTGGACCGCCCAGTACCGGGGGAGGTTGTCCTCGGCCGCCGCGGGGGTCGCGAGGGCCACGAGGGCCAGGCACGCGCAGAGGGCCATGATGGCAAGCCGCGTCGATATGGCATGCCCGCTCACGGCGGGGAAGGGGCGCATCCGCATCCGATTCGCGGTCGCGGTCTTATCCCTTGCGGTTTTGCTACGCTACGGCCTCCGCCGGCCCCCGGCCAGCGCCGCCACCCCGGTCAGCGCGACCGCGGCCATCAGGCCGACCACGCCGCCGAGACCGCCGTCCTCCTCCTTCGGCTTGGTCTTGAAGGTGTAGTCCACGGCCGCCGGCGGGTTCCCCGCCTGGTCCTCGGCCCCGGGCCCCACGGTCACGTGGTACGTCTTGCCCTTCTCGAGGGGCTCGGTCGGGGTGAAGGTCAGCGTCTTCCCGTCGGCGCTCCAGTTGAACGTCCCTCCGACCTCCGCGCCCCCCTCGAGGGAGAGGTTGAAGGCGTCCTCGACGGAGGTGCCGTCCATGGGCTCGGAGAACTGGATGACGACGCTCCCCTCCGGGTCGAAGTCCTTGCTCCCGTTCGCGGGCGTCGACTGAGACACCTGCGGGACCGTCGTGTCGAGGACGATGGTGTCGCTGTATGTCACGGAGGGCAGGCCCACCGCGTCGACGAGCTGGTAGTAGACCGTCTTGGTGCCGTCACCGGCCGTGAGCGTCCAGTTCCTCGTCGTCGCGGGTGCCTCCCAAGGCTCGTCGCCCCAGGTGGCGTTGTGGCCGTACCTCACCTCGGAGACGCCCGAGTACGCGTCGGTGTAGTTCAGGTAGAGGGTGACGTTCCTGGACCTGGTGGTCTCCGTCCCGCCCTCGATGGAGATGACGCCCACCGGCGGCGTGAGGTCGACAGAGATGTTGCGCGCGGTGTCGGGCGATACGAGCCCGGCCGCGTCGATGACCTGGAAGTGCACGGTCCGGTTGCCCTCGCCCGGGAGGAGGTCCCAGGAGGCGTTCCCCAGGTAGGGGGCCCACGTCACGTCGTCCCACACGCCGTCGTTGCTGAACCGCACCATGAACGGGACGGGACCGGGGCCGGTCCAGTTGAGGGCGGTCATCTTGTCGGAGAACGTGACGTTGAGGGAGACCGTGGAGGAGCTGGTCCACTCGTCCCCCCTGTTGATGGTGAGCGCGCCGTGCGGCCTCGTGGTGTCGTAGGCGCACCTGCGCGCTATCGGGAGGAAGGGCGCCTCGATGTGGCCCGCCAGGTCCTCGGCCCGCGTCTGGAACATGTAGAATCCCTCGCGGGCCTCGGGGGTTACCTTGGTGGTGCCCTCCGCGTCGGTGCCGGAGACGGGGACCACGCCCCACTCCGCGAGGTTGGTCCAAGTACTGAGGTCGGTGCTGTGGGAGTAAATGATGTGGATGGCGCGGAGGCCGTAGGCGTCGTGGGCCTGCCACTGGAGCTCGGAGGTGCCCTCCGCCATCCAGAAGGGCGCGAGGCCCGTGGGCGCGGACGTGGGCCGGCCGGTGTCGGCCAGCGCCTCGGTGTAGTAGAAGTTGGTGCGGAACTCGTCTATCACGTAGAACCACACGAGGCGGACGACGCCGGCGTCGGCCTCGATGTAGGGGGCGTCGTCGAACAGGATGGGAGGGGTCGCTGGGTGCATCATCAGCCCGTCGGACCAGGACGTGCCGTCGTAGTGCCGCGTGTAGACGTAGCGGTCCAGGCCGTCCCTGTTGATGTAGGCGAGGTAGATGTGCCCGGCCTCCACGTCGAACATGGGGTCCCGCTGCTCGCCGGCGACGCCGTCCCACCCGACCTCCTCGGGCAGCGACCAGCTGGTGAGGCCTCCCCTGTGGCGGATGTAGATGCGCGAGCCGGTGCCGTCGTCGGCCGAGTAGAGCGCGTAGGGGACGCCCCCGTCCACCCTCAGCTGCTCCCCCGTCCCGTCCGCCCCGGTCTGGGAGAACACGGTCTCGATCGGGCCCCAGGACCCGTCGGTCGCGCGGCGGTACTGGACCGTGTAGTCGGCCGAGTACTCCGTCCAGAGCACGTGGACGATGGTGCCGTCCACGGCGATCCTGGCGTTCCCCTTGTAGTCCGGGTCGGTCTCGTCGCTCAGGATGACCTCGTCGCCCCAGCGGACGCCGTCGAAGTGCCTGTAGTAGACCTCGGACCTGCCGGTCTTGTAGTCGGACCACACCACGTGGACGTCGTCCCCCTCCACCGCTATCCAGGGGAGCGACTGGGCCTCGTTGCTGGCGGTGTCGTCGCTGAGCTCGAGCTCCTTGGACCAGCCCCTGACCTGGGAGTGACTGTAGTAGATGTCCCTGTCGCCGTCCCGCTCGTCCATCCAGACCAGGTGGGCGACGCCGTCGTCCGCGGCGATGCAGGGCACGCCCTGGTAGGTCGCCTGGTCGGAGTGCGGGGTGAACGGGTTCCCCCACGACGTCCCCGACCGGTGCCGCACGACCACGTCGGTGCCGTTGCGCCCGTCCATCCAGGTGACCCAGACGTCATCGCCGTCCACGGCGACGACCGGGTCGCCGCCGCCCCAGGCCCAGCCCTTGATGTCGATGGGGTCGGACCAGTCCAGCTGGGGCGACGCCGCGACGGCGGTCTCGGCCGGCTGGAGCGCGAGCGCGACCATGAGCGCCGCCATGGCGAGCGCGAGGGCGTTCCTGCAGTTCCCGTGCCTCGGAAGGCCAACGACCTGAGTGATGTCCAATCGAATCACCGGATGGGCGCATCGCCTCGCGCCCGCGGCCGCGTATGGGCCCTGGAGTGGCTTGTATGTTTCGACGCGGCTATTGGAGGATGCGATGAATGGCCCCCATTTCGTGAGGAAGACCCCATAGTGAGGTCCGTGGCCCTCCGGTGCCGCACGGACCCGAAACAATTTTCCAGTCGCGCGCCCTTGCACGGGGCGAGGCGAGGGCGGTGGGATTCGACCCCGAGGAGTGGCGCGAGTACAGGGCGCGGATGAACAAGCGCATCCTCTCCGAGGACAGCCGGTCCATCAAGCGGTTCTTCGCGCTTGATTCGGACGTCTACGAGGCTGGGGCGCTGGACGCCAGGACCAAGGAGCTCATGGGGCTGGTGGCGTCTCTCGTCATGCGGTGCGACGACTGCGTGCGCTACCACGTGGACCGGTGCCTGGAGGAGGGCGCGTCGGCGGCAGAGATGCGGGAGGCGCTCGCCATCGCCCTCGTCGTGGGGGGGTCCATCACGATACCCCACCTGCGCCGGGCGTTCGAGGCCGTGGACGCGTTCGCGGCCGAGCGGAGGGGATGACCGATTGACCGTGGGACCTATCGGACGGGCGGTCCGGGAGGGTCGGTGCCTCGTCGGGCTGGAGGCTCAATCCACCTGCTGGAGGAGGCCCTTGGCCTTGGCGATGAAGCCCGCGGCGATGCCCAGGGCGCGCATGGTCTCCTCCTGGGTGAGGTTCTGCTTGGGACCCCCCCTCTCCGCGTTGCTGTAGAAGTCGATGTTCCTTGCCGTGAGGGTGAACTGCAGCTCGTCGCGCGTGCCACCTATGAGCTCCAGCGCCCGCCTCCGCCTGCCTTGATGCGTCCCCTGGTCGTGGCCGTTGACCTCCTCGAGGAGGTAGGAGACGGCCGATTCGAACGCCTGGTAGGCGAGGCCTGCGACGCCGGCGAGGTCCCCCCTCTCGAAGGAATGGCGGGCGGTCCCGAGCAGCGCCTCGGCCCTCTCCAGGTCTATTCTAGCCATATGACCTCCCCCATCCCTGCAAGCCTCTCCTCGAGCGAGGAGATGCGCTCCTTGAACCGCCGCCTCGCCTTCACGTCCCTCTTGGAGACGGTCGTGCCGCTCGAGAGGACCGATTCCACCTCGGCCAGGGAGACCTCGACGATCCCCTCGAAATAGCGTCTGGCCTCCCCGATGACCTCTCGCGAGCGCTCCAGGTTCTTCCTGCTCGCCTCCAGTCGCGAGAGGAGGTTGGCCTTGCTTATAGATTGCAGCGAGGACCGTCTCTTGAAGAGGTAATGGTGGCCATGGAGCGAGACGCCGAAGAGGATGGCGTCGAGGGCTGCGAGGTCCGGGACGGTGTCGAACGCGGATTCGGAGTAGCCGTGCGGCTCGAGACGGAACTCGGCGTAGTACCTCCCGACATGGTCCTCCAGCGTCGACGGGTCGTACTTGTCACCCCGCTGGATGAGACAGAGGTCGACGTCGCTCCTGGTCGTTGCGTGCCCGCGCGCATGGCTCCCGAAGAGGATGATTGCAGTGAAGAGTCCCAGGTCCATGTCCTCGAGCAGGGCCCCGAGGTGGATGCGAAGCTGGGGGTCCAATTGCTGGTAGCGGTCGTTGTTGAAGAGCTCGAACAGCGGTTCTGCCATCGGTGAGTTCGGGTCCACCCGATAGAACGCCCTGCGCCCGGAGCCCACCTCGCGGATGATCCCCGCCTCTGCGAGGTCATGGATGCGGCGATGCACGCTGGCCCTCGAGGTCCCCAGCGTCCGTGCGATCTCGGGGACCCCCAACGAGCGATAGGGTGATGTGTAGATTGCCCTGAGGGTCCCAAGGGATGTCCTCGAGGCCAGGATGTCAGACATGTACTGTTTTTTTGACTTATGTTCCATTTTAGATACATCCTGGACATGCATGGCATGCTGAGTATTTAAGCCCTACCGGGGGGTGCGCGGAGGAGGCATCAAGATGAATGGCGTCCGTAGGCCGTGGGCGCATGGATTCCCTGAGGCGGGACCTATCGTCCTCGCTCGAGCCTTGCTCTGACGCGACCCACGCTGCCCGCCGCCGTGCTGACCGCCCATCGCGCCTCGTCCGCCTCGAGCGCCACCCTCACATCGCCCACGCGGACGTTGGCGATAAACCCGATGTTGCGTGCCCGCCAGAGCCTCTTGGACACGTCCTCGGTGCAGATACCGAGCTGGTCGGCCCGCAGCCATTGCTGCCTGTGCGTCACGCGGTCATTGCCGTTCGCGTTCTCGATGAGGCACGCGAAGGCGACATCGACTGCCTGGTACGCAAGCCCTGCGGCCTGGTTCATCCTCCCGGTCTCCAGGAGGGCCTTTGCGGCGGCCAGGTGCTCCTCCGCCAGCCCGATGCCTATCGCACCCATACGACGTCCTCACCGTCCGCGAGGGCGCTCTCCATGGCCACGATGCGCTCCTCGAACCGCCCCTTTGGCCTTAGCGCCCTCTTCGGGACCATCCTTCCCTCGCGCACCAATGCCTCGAGCTCGCCCAGCATCGCCTCGAGCAGGCCCTCGAAGTACTCCTTCGACGGGCCCTTGACGAGCCCCATGCTCTCCAGGTTGCTCCTGGCGACGTCGAGTCTGCTCAGGATGGACGCCTTTTCGATGGAGCGGACGGACACCCGGCTCTGCCAAAGGTAGTTGTGGCCGTGCAGCGGAACGCCGGAGAGTATCGCGTCTAGGGCGACCAGGTCGGGGACGCTAGCGAAGAGCCTCTCCGGGTATATGTGCGGCTCGACCTGGTGCTCTATGAAGCCCCGCCGGAAGAGCGAGCTCGTGTCCTGCTCGCGCCATCGCCCTTCCTTGTGGACCAGGCACAGGTCGATGTCGCTGCGGGGGGTGGCGAGGGCATGGACCTGCGACCCGAAGAGGATGAGGCACCTTACCCGTCGCATGTCGATGGACGCGATGACCCGCTCCAGGTCCGCACGCACCGCGCTGTCCACGCTCATATAGCGCTCATGGTTGAAGGCCTCGAACAGGGGCTCTGCCAGCGGGGAGCTCGTGTTCAACCGGTAGGAGAAGCCTCGGGCGCCCCTGGATGACCGGACGAGGCCCACGCCCACGAGCGGCTCGAGCCTCCGTGTGACACTCGTCCGTGAGGTCCCCAGGGACCGTGAGATCTCCTGTATCCCCATCTCGCTGCGGGGGTATGCGAGGAAATGACGGACGAGGTGGATGGCCACCTTTGAGCCCAGGATATCCAAGGAGTTCCTCTTTCGATACTTAGCGTCACTTTTTTGATACATTGGGAGAAGGATGGACGGCCATATATTTAAACCCTCAGGACAGGTGACCGAAAGTGGTCCTTGTGGCCACCTGACCTGATCGCGCGGTCCTCACGGTCATATGGATGAGCGTTCGGAATCGTTGCGCCTCATTCCAACAGGCGCGGCAGTGTCGGAGCGTGCCTCACCACCGCATGCCCAGGGGCGGCTCCATGCCCGGCATCTCGGGCGGGGCGACGCTCTTCGGGGGCACGATGACGCGCTCGGGCTCCAGCTCCTTGGGGAACGTGCGCAGCGCCCTGAAGGCGACGCGCATGCGCTGGCCCCTGCGCAGCCCCCGCTCCACGAACTCGACCTTGGTCATGATGGCCAGCAGCGCGTCGCCGGTGTCCATGGCCAGCGTGAGCTCGATGAGCGGGCCCAGGAACACGTAGTTCGCGAGCGTGGCGTGGCCCTCGCCCTCGCCGACCCGCTCCACGAGCACGTCCTCGGGGCGGATGATGACCTCCTCCGCCGGCTCGCCCGCGTCGACGGGCATCTCGAGCACGTTGACGTTGCCCACGAACCGCGCGACGAAGCCCGTCGCGGGGTGGTCGTAGAGGTCGCGGGGGAGGCCGACCTGCTCGATGTGGCCCCCGTGCATGACGGCGATGCTGTCCCCGACCTCGAACGCCTCGTCCTGGTCGTGGGTGACGAAGACCATGGTGATGCCGAGCCTGCGCTGGAGGGCCTTGAGGTCGCGCCGCAGCCGGCGACGGATCTTGGCGTCGAGCGCGCCGAAGGGCTCGTCGAGCAGGAGCAGCCGGGGCTCGATGGCGAGCGCGCGCGCGAGCGCGACGCGCTGCTGCTCGCCGCCCGAGAGGCGGCCGGGCCTCCGGTCGGCCAGGCCCTCGAGGCCGATGAGCTTGAGCAGCTCCTTGGACCTGGCCGCGCGCTGCTCGGGGGGGACGCCGCGCATCCGCAGCCCGAACTCGATGTTCTGCCGGACGGTCATGTGGGGGAACAGAGAGTAGTGCTGGAACAGGAAGCCCACGCCCCGCCGCTCTGCGACGACGCCGTCGATGCGCGTCCCGTCCAGCCACACCTCGCCCGCCTCCTGGCGCACGAGGCCGGAGATGATGCGCAGGAGCGTGGACTTGCCGCACCCCGAGGGGCCCAGGATGGCGAGGCTGCGGCCCCGCTCGACGCTGAGGTCGACGGACTCCAGGACGCGCTTGCCCCCGAACGACATCCGGACGCCGCGGACCTCGAGGTAGGGGGGCATGTCACCTCGCCTCCATGCGGTCCACGGCCCAGTTGAGCCCGAAGAGGATGACGAACGGCAGCACCATCAGGAGGATGGCGACCGCCGACGCGGCCTGGTAGTCGAGGTTGACCTCGGACAGGTGGTATATCTCGAGCGGTCCCGTGCGCAGCACACCGCCCGCGAGCATGAACGTCGACCCGAACTCGCCGAGGCTTCGCGTGAACGTGAGCGCGACGCCCGCGACGACCCCGCCCCGCAGCGCGGGCAGCGTCACGTGCCACATCGTCTGCCGCCGGCTCGCGCCGAGCGTGTGCGCGGCCTCCTCCTGCGCGGGGTCGAGCTTCTCGAGCACGACCGATACCGAGCGCACCATGAACGGGAACGTGACGAAGATGTGCGCGAGGATGATGCCGGTGACCGACGGGATGATGGCGAGGCCCCACGAGTCCGTCATCTTGCCCATGAACGCCTCGGGGCTGTAGAGCATGATGAACGAGATGCCCACGACCGCCGTGGGGACCGCGATGGGGAGCTCTATGAGCGTGCGGAAGATGCTCCGCCCCGGGAAGTCGTGCCTCACGATGACCCACGCGATTGTGATGCCCGTGCCCAGGTTGACGAGGGTCACGACGGTCGCGATGAGCATGCTGTTGCCAAGCGCGTTGAGCGCGTCCTTCGTCGTGATGGCGGACCAGAACTTGCCGGGCCCGTCCTCGAAGGCGAACCTGACCGTCGAGGTGAGGGGCATGAGCACGAACACGAAGAAGAGGGCGAAGGCCAGGCTGACCATGAGCCACTTGCTCATCGCGCGCAGCTCGGTGCGGCCGCCCTCGTCCTCTCCTGCCATGCCAGGGCCCCCCCCTCACTCCCTCATCTTGGCGTAGACGTCGTCGACGATGTCCGCCTTGGCGTTCTCCCAGCCGCCCAGGTAGTCGATGGTGAAGCCCATCGGCACGGGCAGGAACTCCGGGTGCTCCGCGTTGATGGCCTCGTCGACCGACCGGAAGCCGTAGTCCGCGAAGACGCGCTGCGCCTCGGGCGTGTAGAGGAAGTCGACGAACGCCTGCACGAGCGCCCGCTCCTTGGCGCCCACGTTCCGGTCGACGATGACGACCTTGTGCTCGGAGTAGATGGTGCTCTCGGGGTAGGAGATGTCGTAACTGCGGCCCTCCTTCCTCATGAAGAGGGCCTCGCACTCGTAGTCGATGAGCGCGTCCCCGTAGCCGAGGTCGAACTGCGAAAGCGCGTTGCGCGCGGAGGCCTGCCAGGTGATGACGTTGTCGACGATGCCCCCGAGGACCTCCTCGGCCCGGGTGGCGTTGGGCGCGCCCTCCGAGACCGTGGTCTTCTTGAGCTCGGAGCCCCAGATGGCGAAGATGGACCACATGGCCCCGCCCGAGGTGAGCGGGTCGGGGTGGACGAGCTCGATGCTGCCCTTCGTGAGGTCGGGGAAGTCGGTGAGGCCCTTGGGGTTCCCCGGCCGCGTCATGATGACCCATGGCGAGCGCGTGACGGTCCCGTTGTGGGGGAACGTGGTCCAGTTCGTGGTCACGAGCCCCTTCCTCTGCAGCTGCAGCGCGTCCCACTCGGTCGAGAGCACCATGACCTCGCCCTCGGCGCCCGCGACGACCTGGTTGGTGACGGTGCCCGAGCCCGCGTAGACGACCTTGAACTCGACCCTCTTGCCGGTCAGGTTCTTCCAGTAGGACTGGAACATGGGGATGATGCGCCCGTCCATGACCTCGCCCTTCACGGAGAAGCCGTAGAGGTTGATGGTGCCCTCGTCGCTCGCGCCGCCATCCCCGGAGAGGCAGCCCGGGAGGGCGGCCGTGGCCAGGAGGAGCGCGGTGGCCGCGACGGCGATGGCCGTCCGCGCGCCCTGTCCTCTTCCGCTATTCCTTGCCATCTTCCTCCCTCCTCTTCACCTTGGCCACCACCATGGTGCCGTCCGCGAAGAGCACCCACCGGATCTTGTCCCCGTCCCTGAGGTCGAACCGGTCCACGATGGCCTTCGGCACCGTCGTGCGCCGGCGCGTGCCCCTGATGGTCAGGGACGTCTCGGTCACGAACTCCACATCCTCGAGCTCGACCTTCATCGCGCATCACCGTCCTCCTTACTGGGCGTTCCAAGTATATCAATTTGGTGCCACGCCAATGTCCATTGGCGTCAAATTGGATTGACGCCACCATGCAGTGGAGTTGTTCACCGGGGTATAGATACCCTGCACCGACCGTCGGGCGAAAGGTGTCCGGTCCGTCCTGGGGCGGTCCGGGCGCCCCGACACATATTTGACGCGCGCCGTCAATCCATGCGCGTTGCCAGACCGACCACCCGCCAAGGCCTACCTCCAGCTGCTGCTGGGATTGGTGCTCGCGTTCCAGGGCCTCGCGCTCGCCATCACCAGCCCCAAGGAGGTCACCGTCCACTGGTGGATGCGGCTCGTCGGCATCGCCATGGCCGTCGGGGGCCTGTGGTACTTGTACCGGTACCTGCCCCGCGAGGTCCTTGAGCTGCCCATGTCCGACGCCGCCAAGGAGCGGGCGGCGCACGAGCTCGTGCGGCGGCTCTCCCAGGGCGAGCGGCCCACCACGCTCGCGGAGAGGCTCACGGACAGGCTCACGCTGCAGGGCCGGCTGCTGCCCTTCCTCCCCGTCGTGGGCGCGGCCATCGTGCTGCTCGACTTGTACTGGAACTTGGTGCTCACGGGCTCGCGCGAGTTCCTCACCTACGACTGGCTCGCCATCATGACAGGTGCGTTCCTCGTCGTCTACGACTACGTGCCCAGGGAGCTGCGTCGCGAGCGCGACTTCGCGTTCGTGTTCCTGCTGGCGCTCGCCCTCATGCTCGTCGTGCCGGTGCTGCTCGAGCGCGCGGCCGAGGGCAACGCCGCCTCGTCGGTGGGCATCTCGGCCTACTCCGAGTACCTGCTGGCCAAGCCCGTGGACGGGATGATGCGGCTCTCCGGGGTGGAGACGGAGATAGACGGCATCACCATATCCTTCGACACCGTCAACGGCACGCGCATCAACCTGCTCATCGCGACTTCATGCTCCGGGGTCTACTCGTTCGCCATCTTCACGAGCGCGTTCCTCGCGTTCGCGGCCTCCGAGTTCCGCGAGTGGGACCGTCGGCTCAAGTGGTTCCTCGCGATAGGCATCGTCGCGGCCTACGTCGCCAACCTGCTCCGGATGTACATCATAGTCATGGTCGGGCACCTCTACGGCTCGGACGCGCTCATGTGGGCGCACGCCAACGCTGGCTGGCTCATCTACATGGCCTGGGTGAGCGTGTTCTGGTGGATGCTGTTCCGGTGGTTCTTCGCGCGCGGCGCCGGGGAGGGGCCACGGCGGCCCGAACGGTGGGTGCCCCAGGACGCGGCCTGAGCCCGCAGGCACAAAGGTTTAATCCGGCACGCGCATGCACGTTCCGGGGACAACCATGCCATCGGCGCTCGACAGGATGCTCGCGCAGCTGGAGCAGGCGGCCAAGAACGTAGCCACGGAGATAGAGAAGAGCGGCATCGGGCCCACCGCCCGCAAGGGCGCGGCCACCTCGTTCAAGGTGATGGACGCGACTTTCGACCGCGTCGACGCCGCGCTCGCCAAGGCGACCGTGTCCGGCAAGGACCTGGCCTCCCGCGCGACGGGCGGCAACAAGGACGTGCTCAACAACGTGTGCAAGGACCTCATGCGGACGCGCGACGACCTGCGTACCCGCAGGCGCGCGCTCACCGGCGGCAGGGTCGAGGACGAGGCGCGCAAGGCCCTCGACGGCGCGCTCGTCGAGGTGGAGAGGGCCATCGGCACCGTGCGGAAGGAGCTCGAGAAGTGACCCTGAGGGCCGCCGGGGCGCATGGTCGCGCCGTCCCGGGGCGCGATGATATCATCGTACATCTTGTTCTACTCGAATGGTATCCCCGTGGTGATGCGCCAAGTTATCCGAGCGTGCGCTCCCGATCGGTGTCGTGCATCATTTTGTCCTCCACGTCTCGATCCCGATGCGCGGGCACGGAATTGAACGGGACACACCGATTCCGGAGGGGCGCCTGAATCAGGCCCATCCATTTATATCCTGTCGATGGGTGTCAGCGGAAAACGATATATATCTTGAAATGCTACTGCTGTCGAAGGTGTTGTCAATGGCACGCAGGAAGCGCGAACCGAAGAAGCTCAAGCAGGAGTTCATCAAGGCCATCGCGGCCCGCGAGTACCTCCTCGACAACGGCCAGCACGTCATCGTCATGAGGTTCCCCGACGGCACTGGCACGGTGCTCATGAAGGTCCCCTCCGGCAAGGCCTACGCCGAGTGGAAGCGCGTGGTCCGGCAGAAGAACTACCTGAAGAAGATCATGCCCAAGGCCGAGGGCGGCATCTACGACAAGATCACGGCCATCGTCGAGAGCTAGGCCCCTCGCCTAGCCCGACGAGGGCCCGGGCGGCGTTCCTTTCGCCTTCCGCTCGAGGGTCGCCCTGGCCCTCTCCCTGCGGCGCGAGCGCGCGCCCCAGGCCGGGGGCCGTCCCCGCCGGGCATGGGCGCGGTCGCCGCCCTCGCGCGCGAACCCGTTGATGAGCCCGCGGTCCATCTCGAGCGCCTCCAGCGGCCGGACCGCGTTGCCGTTGGTGAGGCCGACCGAGGGCTCGAGCCGCATGGCCCTCGCGGCCGCCTCCTGGTTGGTCCTGGACGCGATGGCCATGGACGGCACGCTCTTCCCCCGCTCGGCCGCATCGAGCAGCTCATCGAGCGACCCTAGCGCCCTACCCAACCGATTCCAGTCGAGGCCGTCCATGTCGAGGGACCGTCCAGCGCAGGCTGATGGTTCGCGATCGCGTGCGGACCTATTTAAACACACCCCTCCGGTCCCCTCACGCGGAACTCGGGCCCGGCGGTGCACGGGCATCGCGCGGGGGGCCCTCTGTCCCGGGGTCCCGGGACCAAAATCCTTCTAGGGCCTCGCGCATTGAGGGCAGATGATACCGATATCCAAGCCGATGCTCGGGCCCGAGGAGCTTGCCGCCGTCGCGGCCGTGCTCGAGTCGGGCCAGCTCGCGCAGGGCCCGCGCGTAGAGGAGTTCGAGCGCGCGTTCCGGACCTACGTGGGCACGCGCGAGGCGGTCGCGGTGAGCTCGGGGACGGAGGCGCTGCGGCTCGCGCTGCTCGCCACTGGCATCGGGCCTGGCGACGAGGTCGTGGTGCCCGCGCTCACTTTCCTCGCGACGGCATCGTCGGTGCTGATGTGCGGGGCGACGCCCGTCGTGGCGGACGTCGACCCGAGGACCTACTGCCTCGACCCGGAGGCCGTGAGGGCGGCCATGTCCGACTGGACCCGCGCGGTGGTGCCGGTGCACCTCTACGGCCATCCCGCGGACCTCGACCCGCTCCGGGAGCTGTGCGAGGCGCGCGGCATCGCGCTCGTCGAGGACGCGGCGCAGGCGCACGGCGCTCGGTACAGGTCGCGCATGGTCGGCTCCGTCGGCGCTGCTGGCTGCTTCTCGTTCTACCCCACGAAGAACATGACCACGGGCGAGGGCGGGATGGTGACCACCGACGACGCAGAGCTCGCGGCGCGCGTGCGGCTGCTGCGGCAGCACGGGCAGGTCGCGCCCTACGACTACCACCGCCTGGGCTACAACTCGCGCATGACCGACATCGGCGCCGCCATCGGGCTCGTCCAGCTCGGGAGGCTCGAGGCCTTCAACGCGGCCCGCCGGCGCAACGCGGCCCTCCTCACAGAGGGCCTGCGGGGGTGCGTGGCGACGCCCGAGGTGGAGCCCTGGGCCGAGCACGTGTTCCACCAGTACACCGTCAGGGCGGCGCGCCGGGACGGCCTCCGGGCGCACCTCAAGGAGCGCGGCGTGGGCTCCGGCGTCTACTACCCGGAGGCGCTCTCGGACGTCAAGGTGCTGAAGGGCAAGTCCAAGGTGGCCGGGAGCGCCATGGTCGCCGAGCGGCTGTGCGGCGAGGTGCTGTCGCTGCCGGTGCACCCGGGGCTCGGCGATGAGGACGTCGCGAAGGTGGTCGCGGAGGTCCGCGCGTTCTACGCGTGAATGGTCCCGTGCCGGCCGCCGGCCCGTGGCACGGCATGCCCAGGTCAGGAACGCCATCCATGGGGGTCAGCCGCCCGTCGACCACCAGTCGAGGTCGCCGAGGAACTGCCTCCGGTAGTCCGTGACGGTGCTCTCGATGTCGCTCCAGTCCTGCACCTGGACCTCGATCCGATATCCCTCGATGGGGGTCTCCAGGAACCCGACGACCTCCTGCCAGGAGCGCATCACGATGGTCATCGGCCTCCCGTCGTAGCCGAAGTCGGCCTCTCCCTCCACGAGGTCGAAGAGCAGTTGCAGATTGTCTTGGTCGTAGATGCCAAAGTCGGACAGGTCGATGATGCCCTCGAAGGGTGACTCCGCGTCGAGGCCGATGAGGTCATGGTAGTCACCCCTCCCTCCGGGCGAGCCGACATCCAGGGGGCGGAAGGCGAGCAGGGCCGCCCCGGGCAGGAGCGCGTCGCGGGGGAAGCTCGGCAGGAGCCCCCTGGCGAGGACGGCCCCCGTCCCCTCGCCCGCGAAGGTCGTGCCGTTGATGCCGAGCAGCATGCCAGGCGGGCTGGATGTGCCGTTGCCGACGGCCCCCGCCATGAGGAACGCGAGCTCGCCCGTGAACACGCACCCCTGGAGGTCGAGCGTCATGTTGCTCTCGAGGGGCCAGGACGGCGGGATGACCATGAGGGTGACGTTGCGCACCGTGCACCCGTCCATCACGACCGAGCCCGCCATGACGGACCTGAGGACCGCACGGTGCGCGGCCTCCGCGGTCAAGGTGCAGTTCCGAAGAGCGAGGTTCAGGGTGGTCGCTTGCATGTTGAGCACACTTGAGACCCGGTCCGATGCCCGGAAGGTGCACGCATCGGCCGTCACGTCGGCAGTGCCCATCACGGCGAGGTACATGCCCTCGGAGAACGTGCACCTCTCCATCTGCATCGGTCTGTCATGGACGTAGGCGGCGAGCTGGTAGATGGCCAGGTCCGAGAGCCGGACGCGCACCCCTTGGGTGTGGAGGCTGAGGTAGGCGGCCTCCCATCCCGCGAGGGTGAGGGTCCCCTCCCCGATGGCGTTGACATAGGCATCGAGGAGGAAATCGTCCTCGGGCTCCAGGTCCCTGACCGTGAGGTTGGAGCCTGGCCAGAGCAGGGCCTCGAGCCAGAGCGATGTGAAGTAGTCCTCGGTCCCCCAGGTCGGCGGGTCCACCACCACGAGGTCCGTGCCTGGGTCTACCAGCAGCCATGTGCCGTAGTCCAGACCATCCCTGACATCAGCGCTCGGGGTGGAGCCGTTCACCCTCAGGACCTCCACGGTCTCATTCACCATCGCACGCTGGAGGAGGTGGCCCCACTGGGACCCGAGCAGCTGGAGCTTGATGGAGTGCCGCCCGGCAGGCACGGCGAGCGTCGCGCACACGTAGGTGTAGCGGTCCGTGAAGCTCTCCTCCGGGTCCAGCGGCAACTCGTCGATAGAACGTCCGTCGAGCCAGACGCGGATGAAGGGGTCCATGATGTCGAGCTCGTCGATGGCGTGCCGATAGACGGTGATGTTGAGCAGGACCTCGCCCGCCATCGTGCCGGGGAGGAGGTTGGGGTGCAAGATTCCCATGCTATCGAGGATGTAGGCGGGGTCCGTCGCCCTCGCCACGTCCCCCTGGTCGTAGTGCATCACCAGCTCCCTTGTGCCCTGCTCGATGACCTGGGTTCTGGAGATATCGATTGTCCATGATGATCCGGAAGGGCTGCACCAGACCCGCAATGTCACGTTCGGTACGAGCACCTGCGAGAGGTCGTCCCGCACCAGGAGGGAGGGCATGCTCAGCTGCAGGCCGTTACCCATCTCATGCAAGAGCGGGAGCGAGTAAAGCTGCGTCCCGTAGGGGATGTAGCCGCTGAGCTCCGGCTCGAGGTCGTCCGTGCCGTTGTGGAAGACGCCCCTGATGACGCAGGTGCTGCTCTCGATGTAGTCGTACTTGTCGTCCCAGGGGTCCTCCCTCTCGGCCGGGGCGAACGTGCAGGTGCGGTTGAGCTGCGGCCAGCCCCCGAGGCCGGACGCGTCGTGCGCCCACAGGCACGCCTCGGTCGCGTTCGCGAGCGCGCATCCGTCGGCGACGGCGGACACGTTCTCGAGGTAGAGGCACAGGCCCCCGCCGTCGATGTCGCAGTCGCGGAACCAAACAGGGCCGCCGTCCTCGACGCTGACGGCCCACTTCCTGAAATCGGATGGCTCACCCCCCGCATAAGGGAGGGGCCCCGATGGTCGTCGGATGAACGCGCTGGAGGACGCCCCTCCCGTGCATCCCCTGAGCGTGAGGAGCTCGGCGTCCCCGTCCAGGCGCGAGGAGTTGACCGTCGCCCAGGATGCGTCGGCCCTGACAGGGACGTTCAAGAGGCGCGACCCGGCGACCTCGAGGCCGCCCTGGACGACCTCGACGTGCGCGCCGATGCGTGCGTGATCGAACGAGGAGTCCTGCATGGACTGCCGCGTGTTCCAGGAGATCTCGCCGTCGAGCGCGTCCACCCGCCGCGGCACGCCGATGGGCGCATCCAGGGTCGAGTCGATGACCCGGACCTCGCCCTCGGCGTGCACGAGCGCGGGCACGGTGGGGATGAAGGAGCCCGACGACGTCGCGTGGAACCGGGCGTACCCTCTGAGGGACCATCCGTCGAGCTCGAGGTCGCCCGTGTCGAAAACGTCCCCGTACGGCACCGCCCCGTCGTCGAGGACCCGCGCGTCGGCGAGGAGGATGACGCCCGTTCCGGTCCCCGCCTCGCCCATGGTGAGGTCCAGCGGAGCGATTGCGACCCGCCCCACGCCGCCCGATATCGAGGAGAGGTCCACCTCCATGCGCTCCCAGACGCCCTCGCGCGCCGGGAGCCTCGCGAGCAGCCTCATCGGGTCCTGGGCGGTCCTCTGCCCCAGGACGAGCACGTCCGTGCTCACCCGCCTGAGGCTCACGTTGAACGCCAGCACCGGATGGCGGGCGTGCACCAGGTTCACGATGCGCGATGCGATGGGGGCGTCCCACCTGCTCCAGGGGTCGGAGGAGATGTATACGGTGGACGGGTCCTGGTCCATCCGGACGGTGAGGCGGGAGCGGAGCAGCACAAGCTCGCATCCATGCTCCACCTCGAACGCGGGCGTGCCCCACAGGACGAGGTCCTCGAGGTCGACGGTGATGTTGCACCCCTCGAGCGCGAGCGAGGCGCCGTCCCGGACGAGGACCGGCCCGCCGAGGCTCGCGTTGACCGACCTCCAGGTCGTGTCGCCGTCGATCGTGCGCACGCCATCGGGGGGTGGCTGCCCGTCCCCATCGCCGTCATCGTCCTGCGGCGCGGGGCCGCCGATGTCGAGCAGGACGTACGACAGGCCCGCGAGCAGGAGCATGACCACGAGCATCGTCGCTAGCAGCGCGGAGATGCCCCGCGCTCCTCTTAGTCGCGTGCGCGTCACGACAACCCTGCTCGGGGGGAGTGGCCCCATGACCCCGACCGGGCTGCCATTGCGTGGCTGGGGAGATATAGCTTGCGATTCCTGACGGTCCTGGTGGCCCGTCGCCGGATGGCGCGGTCGTCGCCGGCGCGCATGCGGCCACCGGGCCCGCAGGACGATGGCCCACCGCCCTCGACGGCACGGTGCGCGTCGAAGGTGGCGTTGCCGAGGCCGCAGCCCCCTGACCGGAGCGGGCGCTCCCCCCGGGAGGGCACGGTGGGCCCGGTCGTCGCGCTCGACGCGTCCGCTCGGGCGGGATGGATGCCGGGGCATCCCTTCCCGAGACCCGGTTCGCACGCTGGCCGGGTCGGTCGGGCCGGGATGCGCACCCGTCCACCCCGGGGGTCTCCCCCCTCCTCATGGCCAGGCCTGGGTCGCAGGCGGCGGGTCGGCCCTGGAGGCCGCCCCTCGCCCCGGTAGCGAGCTCAACGCCTGCGCCTGGAGGCGACCAGGAGGCCCGCGACCGCGCACAGCCCGGCCACGGCGGCGAGCGCCCCCACGCCGGGCGTCTTGACGGTCTTGGGCTTCGCGACGTCCTGGGACGTCTTCTGCGCTCCCGGGCCCGCGCTCGCGCCTCCCGCGACGTTGCCCTTGTCGTCCTCCCCCTCGAAGTAGTACGTGTGCGGGCCGAGGCCGAGCTTGGTGGTGTAGGAGTACGTGCGGCCGTCCACCGAGCTTGGGTCCGCGGGATCGGCGGTCATGCTGTACCTCAGGCCGTCGATGAGGATGTAGACCGTGCCGTTGTCGTCGTCGGCGTCCGTGAGGGTGACGACGAACACGAAGTTGGTCTTGGTCGTGCCCTTCTCGGGCGCCATCGCCCCTTCGGTGAGGGCGGGCGGGAGGTTCTTGCGGTCGATGACCACGTCGAGCCTGTCGGTCGCCGTGTTGCCCGCCAGGTCCCTGACGACGAGCGTGACCGTGAGCGTGACGGGGTCGGGGAACGTCTGGGCGGCGATGGCGCCCGTGAGCGTGACGTCCTGCCCGTCGAGCCTGAAGGTCCAGGTGTAGCTCGCGATGCCCTCGTTGTCCGTCGAGGCGGAGCCGTCGAGCGTGACCTCCAGCTCCTCGACCCCGTCCAAGTCCACCCCCGCATCTGCCACGGGGAGCTCCGTGTCGAGGATGACCGCGACCGGGGCGGATCCCGGTCCCACGTTGGTGGCGGCGTCGGTCGCGCGGGCGACGATCTCGGTCCTCCTCGCGGAGAGGTCGATGGTGACGGTGAAGGCCCCGCCCAGGTCCGCGCTCGTCGTGGCGATGACGACACCCCCCACCAGCAGCTCGACCTTCGAGAGGGGCTCCGCGGTCCCCCTCATGGCAAGCTCGGGGTCGTTGACGTACTCGTCCGGGGCCCGCAGGTCCGGCGCGAGCGGCGCGATGGTGTCCAGCACGACCTTGACCACGGTGGTCCTCGGCCCCGCGTTCATGGCCCTGTCGGTGGCGAACGCGCTGAGGAGGTTGTCGCCCTCCTCGAGGGTGACCTCGATCGAGAAGGCGCCGTCCGCGCCGACCGCGCCCGTGCCGACGGGCCTGCCGTTGCCCAGGACGGTGAGGGTCGAGAACGCCTCGGCCGTGCCCGCGACCGTCTGCCTCGGGACGTTCGTGAGCGCGGGAAGCGCGTCGAGGTCGGGGGCCGGGGGGGCGAGCGTGTCGAGGATGGTTGCGACCGACGGTGACAGGGGACCGGTGTTGCCCGATGCGTCCGTCGCCCACGCCGTGATGACGTTGGAGCCGTCCTCGAGCTCGACGTCGATGGTGAAGCGGCCGTCCGTGCCGGCCGTGCCCGAGCCGGCCTCGTCGGTGCCGATGAAGGCCGTCACGGTCGAGCCAGGCTCGGCGCTGCCCGTCACGTTGGAATGCGCCCTGTTGGTGTAGGCAGGGAGCGCGTCCAGCAGCGGGGGGAGCGGGGGCGTGATGTCCAGCGTCCGCACCTTGAGGACGAGCGAGGCCGGCGATTCGTTGGGGCTCTCGTCGAAGGCCGTGACCCTGAAGTGGTGGTCCGTCTCGCTGAGGAGGCCCGTGACCCAGTACGATGTGGGACCGGTCCCCCCGTCGGGGGTGAGCCTGTACCACGGGCCCTCGGGGCCCGCGCCGGAGACGTTGATGTAGACGTGGTAGCCAACGATGTCGGGCTCGACGTTGGCGTCCCATCCGAGCGTGCAGCTGGTGCCGTTGATGATGAGGGCAATCAGCCCGGTGGGCGCACTCGGCCCCTCGGCGTCGAGGTGGATGACCGACACGATGCCCGACATCGGCGACTGGAGGGGGACCTCGTCCCAGGCGGAGACCCGGAAGTGGTAGGCGGTGAAGTTGACCAGCCCCGAGTCGATGCGCACAACCGTGGTCGGGGCGGTGAGGTTCTGGAACAGCACCCACTCGCCCGTGATGTTGGAGTAGAGCGAGTAGACCTGCGTGTCGTCCGTGTTCGCGTCCCAAGCGACCTCCAGGGCGTCCTCGAGGGGCACGTCCGTGACGACGAGGTTTCCGGGCGTCCCGGGGGCCCTGATGTCGGCGGCCTCGAAGACCTCCGTGTGGCTCGCGCCCATGTCCAGGTCGGGGCGGGTCTCGCTCCAGACGGCATCGATGCTGATGCGGACCGACAGGTTGTGGCCGCGCTCGGTGGCGGTGTTGGAGTAGATGTACTCCCTGTCGAGGAGGGTGAACGGCCCGACCTCGCCCTTGGCATCGGTCCTCGCGTCCGTGCCCCCGAAGTGGGGCGTCCGGTAGAGCGGGGTCCCGTCCTGGATGAGGACGACGTCCACGGCGGGCAGCGGGACCGCGGAACCGTTGTCCCAGACCCTCACCAGCAGGTGGTTGTACACGCTGAGCCTCCCGCCGGAGTCGGTGGTCGCGTTCACGCGGCTGCCGTTGAAGGTCGTGTTGTAGGACGAGAGCGAGGATGCCCCCTCGAGCATCCAGTCGACCGCGGTGCCCCCCGTGACGAGCGCGGAGTCGTGGACCGTGCCGTCGCAGCCGACCGTCCTCACGGCGCCGTGCCCCCGTGCCGCGATGTCGATGGTGCACCGCTCGAGCTTGAGCGAGCTTGATCCGACGGCGAGGACGCCGTAGAGGCAGTCCGTCACGGTCGCGTTGATGGTGGCCTCGTCGGACATGACCAGCCTGATGCCGTCCCCGTCCTGCACCTTGCAGCCCGTGACGGTGGGCTTCGAGCAGAAGGCGAAGATGATGGCGCCCGCGGTCTGGTCCTTGATGACGGGGCTCATCTTGTTGTAGAGGTAGTGGATGGGGTTGCCGCCCACGGTGTTGTCGGTCGAGATGGTGTGGTCGAAGAAGCTCGCCTGCAGGGGCTCGAAGGTGAAGGTGAGCCTGTCGGAGGGCTCGAAGACGTTGGCCACGTGGGTGCCGTCCGTGGAGGAATCGAGGCGCACGGAGGAACCGTTGATGGTGTTGGCGTTCAGGTTGTACCCGCTGCAGGACACGAGGTGGACGTCCCCGGAGTTGTTACGGACGGAGTTGTCCGAGAAGGAGAAGCCCGTGCAGAGCGTCATGACGAGGTCGCCCGTGTTGTTGCGGAGGGTGTTGGACTTGAAGGTGTAGCCGGCGCAGCTCGTGAACCTCACGTTGCCCTTGTTGTCGGCGATGGTGTTCCTCTCCACCTTGAGCGCGCCACCGATGTACTTGAACGAGAGGGGTTCGTAGGTGGAATTGGTGATAGTGCAATCGGTGATCTCGTTGCCCGTGCTGCTGTCAATGTGCACGCCGTAGCCGTTGCCCTCCATCACGCAGTTCTGGATGTAGTTGTCGCTCGTGTAGGCCCCGCCCGAGCCGTTGATGGCGATGGCCTCGCCGTCCCAGTTGCCGTTCGGTATCTGGTCGTAGAAGCGGCAGTTCTTGATGGTGTTCCCGGTGGAGGCGCCGAACCATGGATGGCCACGGATGGTGACGCCCCTGGTGCAGTTGTTGAAGGTGCAGCCGTCGACCACGCAGTTGACGGCATCGAACAGGAAGATGCCCTGCCGGCAACCGGTGAATGTGCAGTCCTTGACCGTGAGGCGGTACACCGTGTAGCTGAAGTAGGTCCTTGTGATTATGCCCGCCGTGTCCCAGTTCCCGCCCACGATGTCCTGGAACGTGTGGCCCTGGATCAAGACGTCGTTCGAACTGACCGTGTACATGGAGGTGAAGATGGTCTGGGGCCCCATGCCGATGAGGGTGACAGGCTTGTCGACGACGACCGCCTCGCTGAAGACGCCCGCACCCACGGAGACGATGTCGTAGGGCTCGGCCGCCTCGATCGCGGCCGTGATGGTCCGGTAGCCGCCCGCGCCCACCGAGAGGACGGATGGCTCCCGCGATGTGCCGCGGTCGCCCTGGGCGTCAAGAGCGTCGAGCAGGCCGAGGCCGTCCAGGACGGACACTGACCCGGCGGCTGCCAGCAGCCCGACCATCAGCAGCGCGATGAAAGCACGGTACGACCTGTTCAACTGGATACCACCATCGCGAGGTATAAACAGGGGCGTATAATATGTGTTTGGGTCCAGCGCTCCCGACGCACGGGCCTTCCCGGTCCTCCCCGGGGCCCATAGGGACGTGGCACTTGTCCGGCTTGCCCAAAGTGGCACGGATGAGTGGCCATTGTCGCTCCTTGGGTGATGCCCCCTCCCTTATCAACTGCCCTGAGGTCGCGGTCGCACCCCGGCGGGCGGTGCCTCTCGTTCTCGCGCGGCGAGGACGGTCCGGGTGCGCGCACGTCTCCAGGGCCGATGCTGCCCGGGCTCTCACTGTGCGACATTTATACCAAAATCCCAAATACACGCCCTGCCCATCATGATGCCTTGGGAAGGCGGGATGCCGTCGGGCGGTCCCGCGCAGACCCGGACTTGTAATGAGGGGTCCTTGAGATGGACGGTGAGAGGGAGGACCGCACGTGGGAGGCGCCTTCGGACGCGATGTGCCCCGAGTGCGGGAAGGTGGTCCCGGAGGGGGTCGAGCTGTGCCCGCACTGCGGATTGCCCATCGAGTGGGAGGACGTGGGCTACGAGTGCACCAGGTGCGGCGCTGCCGTGCCCGATGGCGAGGCCAGGTGCCCCGCATGCGGCCTCGAGCTCGCCATCGATGAGGGTGCGGCGCCCTCCGGTGGAGGCGCACCGGGGCCATCAAAGGTCGGGGGGGCAAGGCCAGCGCCCAAGGGCGCGGCCGGCCCCACCCCGCCCAGGGCGCCCTCGGAGGCGCCGTGCCCCGAGTGCGGGAAGGGGCTGCCGGAGGGGGCCGGGCTGTGCCCGCACTGCGGATTGCCCATCGAGTGGGAGGACGTGGGCTACGAGTGCACCAGGTGCGGCGCTGCCGTGCCCGATGGCGAGGCCAGGTGCCCCGCATGCGGCCTCGAGCTCGCCATTTACGAGGGTGCGGTGCCCTCCGTAGGAGGCGCACCGGGCGCATCGGTCGCCGGGGCGGGGGAGGAGGAGGGGGAGGGCAAGGTCAGCATGCCCCCGCCCACCGAGCCCAAGGCCCTGCTGCGTTCGTCGAGCCTCGACTTCATCGACGAGTTCGAGCGCGCGGCCTCGCCGGCCCCCAAGACACCGCCCGAGATACGCGGCGAGGGCTTCATCGACGACGTGGGGCTCGTCGAGGCGGGCGGCGTATTCGACGGCCGCGGCATGCCGACCAAGAGGGACGCCCCCGGTGCGGGGGGCCTCTCGGCGGACGAGGGGCTCACGAACATACTCAGGCTGGAGGAGAGCGCGCTTGTCTCCGGCGATGGCCTGGTCAACGGCAAGGGGCTCACCAACGGCTCTGGCATGACGAACGGCCGCGGCATGACCAACGGCAAGGGCATGACCAACGGTCGCGGGATGACGAACGGCACGGGGCTCACCAACGGCAGGGGCATGACGAACGGCCGGGGGATGACCAACGGCCAGGGCATGACCAACGGTCGCGGGATGACGAACGGCACCGGGCTCACCAACGGCACGGGCATGACGAACGGCCGGGGGATGACCAACGGCCAGGGCATGACCAACGGTCGCGGGATGACGAACGGCACCGGGCTCACCAACGGCACGGGCATGACGAACGGCCGGGGCATGACCAACGGCCAGGGCATGACCAACGGCAAGGGCCAGACCAACGGCCTGGCGACGGCCCCGGGGGTGCGCCGAGGCCTCAAGAGCCGCCGGCGCAGCCGGATGCCCATGCTGGTCGCCGCGTTCCTCACCCTGCTGCTCGTCGTGCTCGCGATAGTGTGGGTGTCAGTGCCCGTCTTCGTCGAGCGCATCACCATCGACGGGAGCTTCTCGGACTGGAAGGACGTGCGCACCCTCGCGGACGATCGTAACTCCTCCGTGAAGGCGGATGTGGACATCCAGCAGTGGGCCATTGACGTTCAGGATAGGGACCTGAGCGTGCTCGTCCGCGTCTACGGGACGATGCTCGCGGGTTCCGACGGCGGTGTCGACACGGTGCGCGTGTTCGTGGACGGGGACAGGGACGCCTCCACGGGCTATGCCGTCCGCGGCATCGGCGCGGACAGGATGGTGGAGGTGGCGGGCTGGGACGGGGCCGTCCGCACCGCGGCCGCCAACATGTGGCCGGAGAGGGGAGGTCCGGACCGGCTCGACCTCGCGGGCTTCACGGGCGCGGGCGCCGTGCAGGCCGAGGCGGCGGACGGGTCGCTCGAGCTCAAACTCTCTGGCAAGACCGCCAACATCAGCAAGGACAACCAGCCCGTGAGGGCGCTCGTCCACATCACGGACGGCAACGGCTCCGAGGACTGGTCGGACCGGGCCGCCAACCAGCGCGGCGCGACGCTCATGGTGCTCCAGGAGCAGGCCGGTACGGGCCTCAACCTCACGTTCAACGCCTCCCACGGCGACGTCGCGGTCCGCGCCATCACGGTCGACTACGGCAGCGAGCAGGCGAGGGCGAGGGCCTCGGCCATGGTCAATTCGGTGAGGGTCGAGGGCGTTCAGGGCCCGGCGTCGAAGCTCGAGTTCAGGGCTCCCTTCACGGTCGTCTCAGGCTCGGTCACGACGCTTGCGATCACCAACGAGCTCACGAGCGACGTGCCCGCGCGCCCGTGCGTGCTCACGAGCGACGACTTCGAGGTCGATGGCGTCGCCGAGGTGACCGTGCTGCCGCCCCCCACATGGTCGTACATCTTCCGCGCGGGCGCCGGCCCGCCCCCCGGCGACGTGGTCATCGACGGCAACTTCGTGGACTGGCAGGCCCTGTGGGCCCTCGATGTGCCTCGGCACACCGACCCTACCGGCGATGTGGCGTCGACGCTGCCGGGGGGCCGCGCCCCGGCGGGCCTGGACATAATCGAGCACAGCGCGGTGCCCACGCCCTTCGTGGGCCGGACCCACCTCTCGTTCTACGTGAGGACCTCGGGCCAGATGCTCAGGGGCGAGCCTCTCCCCAAGGTGGAGCGCCCTGGACCGCCTGGCCCTGGGGGAGGCCCGACGCCCGAGCCGGTCGGTCGATACCTCGAGGACCTGACGGAGCTTTACTTCGACGTCGACCCCGGTCGCGGGACAGGCCATCCGGTCGGGGACATCGACGCGGACTACATGCTTCGCGTGAGGGGCACCTCTGGCATTGTACTGGACAACGGGGCGTTGCTGCACAGGTTCAATCAAGACGGAACGATCGTCGATACGGCCGTCGCTGCCGGCATCCCCGTGGGGGTTGGCTTCTCCCAGCTCGAGACGAAGGTCGAGCTCGGGCTTGTGGGCCTCCTGTCCGGGGCGAACTTCACCTATTGGGTCCGCACCTCGGACTGGTCGCATCGCGCGTCGGACGAGTCCGTGCCTGGCGACCGCGCTGCCGTCTGGGGAACCCTGCACGCGGACGAGACGGGCGTCGCGCCCTTCTCGGTGCTGCAGGGCGAGCGGGGCGTGCCGATGCTGCGCATCGACCTCGAGAACCGGGGCACCGTCCCGGCCGAGGTCGGGTCGGTGCGCGCGACCCTCGCGGGCACGCTCGCGCCCTCAAGCATCGATGCGGTGCGCCTGTGGAAGGGCGCGCGCGACGCCACGGCCTTCGACCAGGCCCTCTGCGCCGAGGTCGGGCGGTCCTCCGGCTGGGAGGGCCTGACGGCCATGCTCGGCCTGCCCGCACCCCTGGTCCTGGGCCCGGGCTCCTCCATCACGCTCTGGGTCACCGTGGACATCGCCGCGGGCGCGACCACGGTCGACTGGTTCGACCTGTGGGTGCTGGCCGAGGACGGCCTGGGCACCCCCGCCGAGCTGGTGGTCGGCTCGGTCCACGACTCGTACAGGCTCGTCAGGGTGTGGAACGCCACCGGCGGTGGCAGGTACACCGTCATCACGTACATCGCCATCAACGAGTTCTACCCCAACCCCGGCTCCGGGGAGGTCGAGTGGGTCGAGCTCATCAACCCGACCACGAGCGACATCCCCCTCAACGGCTGGACGGTCACCTGCCAACCCAAGTCGGGCGGCAACAACACCGTCAAGAGCTTCGGGTCGTCCGACAATCTCGGGGGCAACCGGACCATAAAGGCCTACGACGCGTCGGGCACGGACGTCCTCACGGACGATGGCACGATCTACCTGTTCGACGGCAATTGGGTCATCAAGGACTACATCAGGTACCTCTCGGTGGGCAGCCAGAAGTCCCTCGCCAGGTCCTGCACCGAGGACGACGAGCCCACCGATTTGCTGTACACCACGTCGAGCCCCACCAAGGGGACCAAGAACGCCCTCGTGCCCGAGTACGACACGCTCGTGGCGCCCGCGCTCGCGACCATGGTGGCGTTCGCGCTGGTGAGGCGGCGGCGGCGCTCGTCCCCGTGACTCGGTGGGCGGCCCGGCCCTCGTCAGTTGATGACGCCCTTGTTCCCGCAGGACGGGCACTCGACCTTGATGGGCTTCACGACCGAGTAGAGCGGGATGCGCGAGCCGCAGTTCTTGCACCGCACGTGCGCGAGGGCCTTGGGGCCCTCCACGGCCTCGGCCATCTGCGGCCTCGGGACGGGGGCGGGCGGGGGGGCGGCGGGTGCGGCCGGCGGCGGCCTGGCGGCGGGCGCCGGGGCGCGTCCCTTGCCGGCCTCCATCTCCGCCCGCATCCTCGCTATCTCCTCGTCCTTGGCCCTGGCGACCGAGTCGCGGCCTCCGCGCAGCCTCGCTATCTCCTCGTCCCTGGCGGCGAGGTCGCGCTTCATGCGCTCGACCGTGTCCTGGTGGTCCCTCTCGATCCGGCTGAGCGCGTCCTCGAGGTCCTTGCGACGGCGGTCGAAGTCCCGCTCCCGGGAGGCCGTGGTGCCCTCGACGTCCTTCTGGGCACGGGAGACCGTGGCCTCCTTCGCCTTGACCTCCTCGGCACGTCGGTCGAGCTCGGCCTCCTGCTCGCCCATCTCGTGGCGGAGGCGGTCGACCTCGTCCTTCTCGCGCTTGCGCTCGTCCTCGATGCGCCGGCGGTCCTCGTCGAGGCGTGCGAGCCTCCGCTTGTGCTCCTCCTCGAGGGCGCGCAGCTTGCGGTCGTGCTCGTCGGCCTGGACCCTCCGGTCGGCGTCCATGCGCGCGCGCTCCGAGCCGATGTCCTTGTGCCTCTGGTCGGCCTCGACCTCCTTGCCCTCGAGCTCCTCGGCGCGCCTCCTCACGTCCTCCTCGCGCTCGGATAGCTCGGCGGCCTTGGCCTCGGCGTCGGCCCTGGCGCCCTCGAGCCAATCCTTCTCCGCCTGGAGGCGCTCGCGCTCCTTCACGAGCATGTCCTCCATCTCGGTGACGAACGAGCGCTGGCGCTGCATCATCGACCTGAGCTCGGAGATGGTGTCCTTCGCCGCCTGGGGCGAGACGGGGGCCTCGACCTCGGCGCTCGGTATGGGCTCGATGTCGAACGCGCCCATCGAGGGCTCCTCGGGCGCCGGGGGCGCTGGCTGCGGTGCGGCGGTCCTGGCCCAGCTGGGCGTGGGCATCCTGTACGCAGGCGCCTCGGGGGGCGGCGGCTCGTAGTAGGTCGGCGGAGGGGACGGGGGCACCTCCACGGAGGGGCCCGCGGGGGCGCCCTCCATGCCAGGCAGGACCTCGAAGACCGGCATGTCCTCCTGGGGGGGCGGCGGGGGCGGCGGCGGGGGGGCGTAGTCGGGCTCGGGGGTCTCGCCCGGGAACATGTAGGCGGGCGGGGCCTCGGCCGCCCTCGCGGGCCTGGCCCACGACGGGACGTCCTCCTGCGGTGGGGGCGGTGGAGGGGCGTAGGACGGTGCGTACGCCTCCTCGGGCGGAGGCCGCGGCGGGGCCTCGGCGGCGCGCTTCGGCTTGCGGAACTTCTTGCCGCAGCCCATGCACTGGATGGCGCTCTGCTCAGGGTCAATGTAGAAGGTCGGTCCGCCACACCTCGGACAGTTGGGTGTTGTGCTGTCAGCCCCGTTGGTCACTTCAGAGTCCCCCCGGAATCGCAAACCCGTTCGCTCGGGCAACCTGTGCAAAGGGCACCGGGGGTTTAAAAAGGTGACCCTTCAGGACACCCGGGTCGCGTGGGCAGGTGCCAGCAGGCCTACAGCTCGTCGACGACGTCCTCGGCCAGGCACACGTCCGCGAAACCGAACGCCATGGCCCTAAGCGCGCCCAGCTGCAGCCGCGCGTCCTGGGTCGAGCACGCGTCAGCGACGACCTTGACGCGGTAGCCCAGGCAGAAGGCCTCCCTCGCGGTGGTCTCCACGCACAGGTCGGTCATGACGCCCGCGATGACGATGTCCCGCACGCCCCTCCCGCGGAGGACCGCGTCGAGGTCGGTCCCGAGGAATGCCGAGTAGGTCCGCTTGGCCACCACGGGCTCGCCGGCGAGGGGCCCGAGCCCGGGGAGCGTCTCCGAGCTGCGACGGCCCTCCCTGAGCAGGCCGTCCCACCACCATGCCAGGTTCCCGCCGTCGGAGCCGTCGGGCGCGTGCGCGTGGCGCGTGAGGACGACGGGCCGGCCACGGGCCCTGAATGCCGCCTGGAGCTCGCGGATGCGCGTCACCACGGGCCCCGACCAGGGCATGCGCCCCCTGGAGCCGGCCTCGAGGAAGTACCGCTGCGCGTCCACCACGAGGAGTGCCGTGCGGTCCGGGTCGAGCCGGAACCGCTTGGTCCTGTAGGGCTCGAGCGCGCACATCCAGTCGCGCGCGCGACGGCGGTGCGCGGCCTCAGCGGCGGAGAGGGCCTTGCGGGGCATCGCCTCCCCTAGGTCGGGGAGGGGTCTTATAGCTTGCGCGCGGACGCGGCCGTCACAGGTCGCGGCGGCGACGATGCCGGCCCGATGCCGCAAGCGCTGCGACCGCGGCCAGGGCCGTGACCGTGAGCGGCACCGTCGCGCCGGGGGACTTGACCTTGGCCTTGGTGACCTCTTGGCTCGTCATCGAGTTGCCCGGCCCCGCGCTCGAGCCGCCCGCCGCGTTCCCCTGGTCGTCCTGGCCCTCGAAGTAGTAGGTGTGAGGGCCAGTGGCGAGCTTGGTCTTGTAGGTGTACTTGCGACCGTCCCTGGTGTTGGTGTCCGCGGGGTCGGCGGTGAGGGTGTACTGCACCCCGTCGATGAACACGATGACGGTGCCAGCGTCCCCGTCAAGGTCGGTGTAGGTGACGCTGAACTCGAACTCCGTCTTCGTCGTGCCCTTGTCCGGGCCCATCGCGCCCAGGGTCAGCACGGGCGGGAGGTTCTTCTTCACGATCTCGACCAGGACCGTGTCGGTTTGGGTGTTGCCCGCGAGGTCCCTGACGGTGAGCGTGACGGTGAGCGTCACCGGGTCGTCGAAGGTGAACATGGGCTTGTCGCCCGTGAGGACCTTGTCCTCCACGCCGAGCCTGAAATTCCACGTGTGGCTCGCGATGCCCTCGTTGTCCGTGGAGGCCGAGCCGTCGAACGTGATCTCGGTCTCCTCGACCCTCGAGATGTCCGTGCCCGCGATGGCCACGGGGGGGACGGCGTCGAGGATGACCCCGAGGGGCTCGCATGGCCGGCCCGTGTTGAGCGCCTCGTCGGTGGCGCGGGCGAGCAGGAGCGTCTCGCGGTCGGTGAGGGTGAGGCTCGCCGTGAAGGCGCCGGACGCGTCCGCCGTGGCGGTCGCGAGCACCTCGCCCGCCGCCATGACCTCGACCTTGGACCGCGGCTCGGCCGTGCCGGAGAGCGTAAGGGCAGCGGCGTTGACGTACGCGGGTGGTGCGGTGACGACTGGGGGCTCTGGCGCGATGGTATCGAGGACCACCCTGAGGACCGTCGCCCTCGGGCCGGGGTTCGCCGCGCGGTCGGTGGCGAACGCGGTCATGAGGTTCTCGCCCTCGCGGAGGGTCAGCTCGAGCGCGAACGCGCCGTCCTCGGCCGTCACGATCGTTCCTGCGACGGCCCCGTTCAGGAGCACGGTGACCGTCGAGAGCCCCTCCGCGGTCCCTGCCAGGGTGTGCACGGTCACGTTGGTGAGCGCGGGCAGGGCCCCCAGCACGGGGGCCGCGGGCGCGCCCGTGTCCAGGACCGTCTGGACCGGGATCGACAGGGGCCCCGTGTTGCCGGACCCGTCCGTGGCCCGGGCCGTGACGACGTTGAGGCCCTCCACGAGCGTGATGGTGATGGAGAGGGCGCCGTTCGCGGCGGCGACGCCCGTCGCGACCTCGTCGGTGCCGATGAAGACCGTGACGGTCGAGCCGGGCTCTGCGCGGCCCTCGACTGTCCTGGCCGATTCGTTTGTGAACCGGGGCAGCGCGTCGAGCTCGGGCGCGGTCGGCGGGGTGATGTCCAGGGTGCGGACCTCGAGCACGAGCGAGGCCGGCGATTCGTTGGGGACCTCGTCGAAGGCCGTCAGCATGAAGTAATGGTCCGTCTCGCTCAGGAGGCCGGTCACCCAGAGCTCCAGGGCCGGTGTGCCCCCGTCCGGCGTGAGACGCGTCCAGGGCCCGGTCTGCCCCGCGCCGGTGGAGTTGATGTAGAGGTGGTAGCCCACGAGGTCGGTCTCCGTGCTCGCGTCCCAGCCGACCGTGCAGTTCGTCCCGTTGATGGCAAGCGCGCGCAGGCCCTCGGGCGCGACGGGCGCAAGCCCATCCACGTGGAGCACGCTCATGATGGCCGTCAGCGGGGACTGCAGGGGGACCTCGTCCCAGGCCGAGACCCGGAAGTTGTAAGACACGCCGTGGACCAGGCCCGACGACAGGGTGTAGCTGACAATCGGGGTCGAGAGGTTATGGAGCAGCGTCCATGTGCCAGTGGCGTCCCAGTAGAGGGAGTACACGACCGTGTCGTCCGTGTTGGGGTCCCATGACACGGCCATCGAGTCCGTCGCGGGCTGGTCGACGACCACGAGGTTGAGGGGGGTGCCGGGCGCGCGGATGTCGGCCGCCTCGAAGACCTCGGACCTGGGCCCGCTCATGTCCAGGCCGCCCCGGGTCTCGGTCCAGACCGCGTCGATGCTCGCCCAGACCGTTATCCGGTGGACGTGCTCGGTGGCGGCGTTCGCGTAGTCGTAGACCCGGTCGAGCAGGGCGATGGGTGCCAGCTTGCCGCTGGCGTCGGTCACGTCGTCGGTGCCGCCGAAGTGGGGCGTCCTGTAGCAGGCCGTCGTGCCGTCCTGGGTCACGTCCACCTCCACGCCCGGGAGGGGGGAGACGGTCCCGTTGTCGAGGACCTTGACGTCGAGGTAGTTCCACACGTTGAGCCTCCCGCCGCTGTTGGAGGAGGCGTTGACGCGGTCGCCGTCGAAGCTGACGTTGTAGCCGTTGACGGTGGAGTGCATCTCCAGCCTCCAGTCCCAGGCGGTCCCCTGCGCGGACAGGGTGGTGTTGCCCACGACTGTGCCCGCGCAGTTGACGATCTGGATGGCGTTCGTGCCGCGGGAGCCGCCCGTGACGTCGCACCCCTCGATGTGGCCGTTGTTCGAGCTCATGACCTGGATGCCGAACAGGCAGTTGCTGACCTTCGCCTCGATCGAGTAGCCGTTCGAGCTGAGGACGCGGATGCCGTCGCCGTCGGTCACCTTGCTGTCCGTGACGACGGGCCTGGTGCAGGCCGCGAGGATGATGGCCCCCGCGTCGACCTCGTCGACCACGCGGTCGACCGCGCTGTAGACGTAGTAGATGGCCCGGCCGTTGACGGTGTTGCTCGTAGCGATGGCGTGGCCGTAGTGCGAGGTCGTGCCGATGTCGAACGTGAAGGTGGGCGCGCCGCTCAGCTCGAACGTGTTGGACGCGAAGGTGCCCGTCGTGGAGGTCCTCAGCATCACGCTCGAGCCGTTGATGGTGTTGCCCTGGCAGGTGAAGCCGGAGCAGCTGGCGAACTCGACGTCGCCAGCGTTACCGCGGATGGTGTTGCTGTTGAATGTGAAGGCGGAGCCGCTGACGACCACCGGCCCCGCGTCGTTGTCGGTCAGGGTGTTGCTGGTGAAGCTGAAGCCGCTGCAGCTCTCGAACCTGACGTTCCTCGCGTTGCCGCGGATGGCGTTGGAGCTGACGGTCAGGCTGCCGGTGATGCCCTTGGCGAACACAGGCTCGTAGGTGCTGTCCGAGATGGTGCACCTCTGCACCACATTCCCCGTCCCGGTCACGATGTAGACGCCGTAGGCGTTCCCGTCCATCTCGCAGCCGTCCACCGTGTTGCTGTTCGAGGCGTTGATGGCGATGGCCTCGCCGTCCTCGGTCGCGCTGCCGACCATGTCGTAGAACTTGCAGTTCTTGATGGTGTTGCCCGACGACGTCCACGTCAGGGCGGTGCCGATGTAGTGGCCGCGGACGGTGATGCCCCTGTAGCATCCGCTGAACGTGCAGTCCTGCACGGTGGAGCTCTTGGCGCCGAAGAGGAACACCCCCTGGCGGCAGTTCGTGAAGGTGCAACTGGACACGGTCAGCCGGCTCACGAGGCCGTTGTCCGGGGTGGTGCCTGTGGTCTGGCGCGTGACGATGCCGCCCGCGTCCCACACGTTGGCGGTGGAGTTGTCGTAGATGTTCTGGAAGGTGTGGCCCGACAGCGTGACGTCGTTGGCGCTCACCACGAGCGTGGAGGTGTACACCGTCTGGGGGCCCATGCCGAGGAGGGTGACGGGCTTCTTGATGACGACGTTCTCCGTGATGAGCCCTGCCCCGACCTTGACGATGTCGAACGGCCTCGCCGCGTCCAGGGCGGAGGTGATGGTCGGGTAGCCCTCCGCGCCCACCACGAGCACGTTGGGCTCGAACGAGAGCCGGTCCTCTATGCCAGTGGAATCGATCGATGGGGCGCCTCCCTTGGGCTCGGCCGGGGGCAGGTAGGCCCCTGCGGTGGTGAGCAGGCCGAGGACGATGAGGACAACGAGGGGATTGAGAATGCGGGCCGTCTTGAATACCCCCACTTGGACGATTGGATGGCCAATGCCTGTATATATGCCTTTCGTCCCTTCTCCTGCCCGGTCCATGGGGCCCCTGGCCTTGATGTGCGTTGGGGGTGTCGGTCCCGGTCCTACCCATGTCGAGGCCGGGGGCGATAGCCTCCTCGCGCCGGCGGTCTCGTCCGGTCGGACGTCTGGCGCTTCGCGGGGAAACGGCGCCTGCGGCCATCAGGAAAAGCAAATAATCCCGTAGGGGGTTCCTGGGTCCTCGTTCCTGCGATGTGACCGGGGGGTCTTGAGATGTCAGTGATGTACATGAACATGAGGGGCGGGCCGGGGGCCCGCCGCGTCGCGCCGTCGGTCGCTCTGCTCGCGCTGCTGCTCATGACCCCGGCGGTCACGGCGCAGGGCGGCGAGGCCATCGAGGTGGCCGTGCTCGAGCACGTCGAGGAGTGGCGGGACGCCGGCCATCAGGGCGCCGGCCTCTCGGTCGACATCACCATGGACGGCTCGCGCCTGCTCCTGGTGGGCTACGCAGCGCCCGACGACGTGCGCGTGACCGACCGCGAGCTGGCCCCCCTGGCGGTGCTGGCGACCGGACCGGGCCCGTTCGATGTCAAAGGGGCCGTGTGGTCCTCCACGGACCGGACGGCGCTCGTCTGGGGGAGGGCGGAGGGCGGCGACAGGGACGTCGTCATGGCCTACGAGGCCCCCTCCTACGCCCTCAACGTGAGCTACAACGCCTCCGACTTCGGCGGGCTCGTCCAGGTCGATTCGGTCTGCTCGTTCGCCTCGGACATCATCCTGGCCGTGGCGGGGAGGGACGCGAACGGGAGGAGCCTGGTCAACATCCTCGAGACGCCCAGCATGGCGGTCATCGTGTCCACGGAGTACCCGTCGAACGTGACCGTGATGCACATCGGCGACGACATGAGGGACATGGTGTGCGTCGACTCGGCAGGCGGCGTTTCGCAGTTCTCGACCCGCAACTGGACAATCGTGCGGCGCGTCGGGGACGTGGTGGCGACGCCCACGGCCATCTGCATCATCCCTGACCACGCCTGGATCGTCGGAGGTTCGGAGGGCAACGTGTCGCTCTTCATCTACGGCCCGAGGCAGGTGGACATCAGGGCCCATGTGGGCGATGGCCGAGTCCAGGGCGTCACGTGGGCCAGCAGCGTCGAGCACAGGGTCGTCACCTCGAATCCGCGCACGGGCGGGGGTTCCCGCCTTGGCGTCCACAAGACCGTGGGGATGCCGGACGGCAGCGAGGCCCTGGCGTGGGAATCGTCCCTGGACATCGCCGGCACCGTCACGATGCTGGTGATGGACACCGCCGACGACGACATCGTCCTCGCGGCCTTCGAGGACGGCACGCTCGGTGCCTACAGGGTCACGGTACCCTCGCCCCCTCCACCGGTCGTGCGCAACGAGGCCGGGGACGTCATCGACATGGCGGGGCTCGAATACCAGGGCAAGTGGGAGCGCCCGTTGGAGGGCGCGCCGAGGCTCATGTTCGACCTCTCGCGCAACGGCTCGTGGGCCCTGCTCGCCAACTGGGGCGCCCCGAACGAGGTCGTGGTCGCCGCCCGCGATGGCACGGATTTCACCGAGCTGCTTATGCTGTCCACGCTCGACCTCGGGCAGGGGTTCGAAGTGCAGAGGGCCACCTGGTCCCGCAACGACACCTGGGCCGTCGTGTGGGGAAGGAGGGCGGGGTCGGACGCGGACGAGGTCGTGCTGTTCGACGCGCCCGCCTTCACATCGAGGCGCACCATCGCCATGAACGGGACCGACGGTGTGGTCCAGGTCATCGATGTGGAGTGCATCCGGCGGGACAGGTACATCGCCATCGCAGGGTTCGACCAGCGGATGGAGGCCTGCGTCCAGATCCGTCGCACGGACAACCTCAGTGTGGTGGCCACCCTGAGGATGCCGACGATGGTGGTCGATGTCGGCTACGACGGGTCCGACCTGGCCATCCTGCTCGACAGCGGGGAGGTTCATGTGCACTCCTCCAAGGACTGGACGTCCTTGTACAACATAACCGGCATGGCGTCCGACCCGTGCTGCGCTGACTTCGCCATGACCCCGGGCTGGCTCGTGGGCGACTGGAACGGGAGCTGCGCCGCCCTGCTGGGGCAGAGGCGGTCGGTCGCCGCGAACCTGACTATCGGTTTGGGCGTCTGGGGGGCGGTCTGGACGAGGGATGTGCTCGGGGACCTGGCCGCGGGCACCATGAGCATTGACTCCGCGCCCCCGACGCTCCAGGCGTGGCGCCTCTACGGCGATCCCAACGCCACGACCACCGTGGCCCCGCGGATGCTCGCAAGGCTGAACCTCTCGTCCGCGCCGGTCATGATGCAGGCCGACCCTCTCTCCCCCGGGTCCGTCGTGGTCGCGCACAACGACGGCTCGCTGAGGGTCTACCGGCTCAACACCACCGGCGAGAGGAAATGGCAGCCGTTCGACGACCTGGACTGGTCCGACCCCACCGACGGGGACGGCGATGGCGATGGCGACGGCTACACGACGTGGGGGCCCTCGCCGATGCTGGTGCTCGGGGGCCTCGCGGCCGTGGCCCTCCTGCTCGGCTTGGCCTGGCTGCTGCTGAGGCGGGGCGGCAAGGACGGAAAGGGAGAGGCCGACCCCGATGGGCCATCCGGATGAGGATGCCCTCAAGGTGGCTCGTGCGCTCAGGTCGACCGGGCCATCGCTCCGCATCGCCCACGTTCAGCGGCGCCCGGCGGCCCGAAACCGACGCCATCTCCGCGACCACGGGCACGGCCAGCGCAACGGCGGCGGCGCCCGGGGCGGGCCGCAGGAGCACCGACAGCAGGACGAGGCCGCTCGGGGTCTCAGCAAGCGACGTTCCCTCCCGCGGGCCGGCCGCATCGGTCCCTCGACCGCGTGAACTGCGATGCCCCCAGCCGGTCCTCTGCATAAGGATTTAACCCCCACCGCGAATGCTGTGGCGCCGCCAGGAGGCGGGGGAGCCGGTCGGTCTGAGGGTCGCCCAACGACGTGCCGCGGCCATGCTCGCATTCGCGCTGCTCCTGTTCGCGCTCGGGTGGAGCATCGTGTTGACCAAGCCGGACACCGAGATGGGGCTGGAGGCGTCCCTCGACGCTGCCGGCGAGTGGCGGCTGCCGGGCGCGACGGGCGGCGCGGTCGCGCTCGAGTGGGACAGGGACGGATTCCGGCTGCTGGTCATGGAGGTGGGCGCGCAGGGCCTGCGCGCGCACGTGCTCGGGGCCGACCTCGCCGACAAGGGCGCGCTCGTCCCCGTCGAGCTCGCCTGGACGCCGAGGGGCGCCTCGTGGTCGGACACCGGCCGGTGGGTGCTGGTCTGGGGGTCGGTGGGCGGCGGCGGCGACGACGTGCTCCTCGCGTGGAACGCGACCAGTCGCAACGGCACGGGCAGCCCCCTGCCCCCGTCGTCGGGGCTGGGGCTCCCCCGCATCGACTCGGCCAAGCTGGTGGCCGGCGAGAGGATACTCGTGGTGGCGGGACGGGACCAGAACGGCACGAGCCGCGTGCGCGTGTACGAGCTCGACCCGTTCCGCCCCCACCGCGACGAGCCGTTCCCCGGCAACGCGACGGTGCTGGAGATCGGGCTTTTCGAGCCCGAGCTGGTGCTCATCGGCTCCTCCGGCGTCGTCGTCCTTTACGAGACGAGGGATTGGACCCAGGACTGGAGCGTCCAGCTCGTCCAGGGGACGCCCACGGCCTGGTGCTTCGGGCCCGGCCCCACGACCGTGGTCGGGGACGACGCCGGGCACCTGGGCTACCTCTACGTTCATCGTCGCACCCTGGAGGGCAACGCCACCGTGGGCGGCCCCGTGAGGGGCGTGGCGTTCGCCGAGGTGTTCAACAGGAGCCACGTCGTGGCCGTCGGGGGGCCGTCGGCCCCGTCCGAGCTGCAGGTGTGGATGATGGGAGAAGAGGGCCCCCTGTTCGTCGCGTCCCTCCCCGGGAACGGCACGGTCACCTGGGTCGAGGACCACCCCACCGCGCAGGGGGAGGCGCTGCTCGCCCTCGAGGACGGCACCGTCAGGTCGGTGCGATTGTCCATAGAGAGGGTCTATCACCGCGAGCGGGGCCCATTCCAGAGGGCCTTGCCGATCCTCTTCGTGCTGGTGGTCTCGCTCGTCGCGGCGGCGGCCGTGGTCCTGTGGCGCGACCGCCGCGCGGCCGCCGCGGGGGCGCCGCCGGGGAAGGCCGAGGGACGGTGACGCGGCCGATCGTCCATGGGTGGGGGGGAGCAGAGGGGAGGCGGGCGCCCTTGCCGGGGCGCGCGAGCGCCCTCACCACGCGCGCCTGCGCCGGTCGCCGGCCGCGGCCAGGGCCGCGACCACGAGCACGGCCAGCATCACGGCGGCCGCGCCCGGGGCGGGCGTGTCCTCCTTCTTCTTGACCGTGGCCACGAACGCCTCGGTCCTCGATGAGCTGAGGTCCACGTTCGTGCGCGACTCGTTCCAGGCCTTGTCGGCCTTGGCGTAGACCACCAGGTTGTAGCTCATGGTGGTCGTGGCGGTGTCCGAGTGGTCGAACGCCTTGGACAGCAGCTTGAGGGGGCCGATGCGGCCGCTCGCGTCCGAGGTCGCGTTCGCGCCGCCGTAGTAGGGCGTGCCGTAGTAGGACGTGCCGCCGGACAGCACGTTGACCTCGGCGGCGGCCACGGGCTTCTTCGAGAGTTTGTCGGTGACGGTGATGGTGAGGTAGTTGTACACGCTGAGCACGCCGCCGCCCAGGGCGGAGGCGCGGACCTTGGTGGCGTCGAACGTGCAGTTCAGGGTCTCGTGGGTCGAGCCGCCCCACAGCGTGTACGATGCCGAGGTGCCGAGGGGGGTGAGGATTATGAGGTCGTCGGACACGCCGCCGGTCGCACCGACCAGGCCCACCCCCGTGAAGCCCCTGGTGGCCGTGTCGACAGAGCTCGTTCGGATGCGACCGCCCGTGGACTGGGAGATGCCGATGCCGTAGACGGTGTTGTGAAGCGTGGTGCCGGTCACCGCGTAGTCGGGCGACTGGTAGAGCCACAGCCCGTCGCCGTCACGGACGGTGCAGCCCGTGACCCTGGGCGAGGGGCAGTAGGCCAGCAGGATGGCCCCCGCCGTGATGCCGCTGAGGTCGACGTCCGCGGTGTTGTAGATGTAGTGGATGGCCCTGCCGCCGATCTTGTTGTCGGTGCCGATCGCGTGGTTGTAGTGGGTCTTGACATTGCCGGTGAGGGAGAGCGCGGACCTGGCCGAGACCGCGAAGTCGTTGCCCTCGAGCCTGGCCTCGGTGCAGTTCTGGAGCGTCACAGTCGAGCCGTCGATGGTGCTGCCCTTGAGGAGGGGCGAGGCGCAGCCCTCCAGGACCAGGTTGTGGGCGTTGCCCTGGACCGTGCAGTCCCTGATGACGGTGCCCGGGGAGTCCAGGGCGTAGACGGGGTAGCTGTTGCCGGTCATCGTGCAGCCCACGATGGCGTTGTTGGGCGACGCGAGGATGGCGACGGCCTCGCCGTCGCAGTTGCCCGTGCCCGCCTGGCCGTTGAAGGTGCACCGGGCGATGGTGTTGCCGAAGGCCTCCCAGGTAAGTCCGGTGTCCATGTAGTGCCCGCGGATGGTGATGCCGCGGTAGTTGCCGGTGAACGCGCAGTCCTCGACGCGGGCGCGCTTGGCGCCGAAGAGGAACACGCCCTGGCGGCCTCCGGTGAAGGTGCAGTTGTTGACCCTCAGGTCGGACACGAGCCCGTTGTCGATGGCATCGCCGTCGGTCTGGCGCGTGACGATGCCGCCCGCGTCCCAGGCGAACTCGGCCGTCGTGTTGTTGTAGCAGCCCACGAAGGCCACGAGCGAGACGGTGACGTTGTTGGCCGAGACGACCATGGTCTCGGTCACGGTCGAGGTGGGGGTGCCCATGAGCACGACGGTCTTGTCGACGTTGATGGGGTCCCGGTAGACGCCGGGCAGGAGCTTGATGATGGCGCCCTCCCGCGCGTGGTCGATCGCGGCCTGGACGGTCGCGAAGCCGCCGGGGCCCACTGTGACGAAGTCACGGGAGGGCTCCGGGTCCGGCAGCGGCACTGCGGTGGCGGCCGCGGGCAGCAGGAGCAGCGATAGCACGACCAGGGCCAGGACTCGGGGCTTCGACATGCGCTCTTCCCTCCCGTAGGACGTCTCATATTGGGGGGCGTACCAGATAAGGCTTGCGCAAGCACGGGGGGCCATCTGGCACAAGGGTTTAAGCCCCCGGCGCGGATTTGGTGGCGCGCCGCCGGCGGGCGGGGGAGGTCGATTGAACGAGGACTGCCCAGAAGCGGACCGTGGCCCTGCTGGTGGCCGCCATGGCGCTCTACGCGGGCGGGTGGTCCCTCGGGCGGGACGAACCCACGCGGTCGGGGGGGCTGGAGACGGCCATCGACCCGGTCGACGAGTGGCAGCTGCCCGGCACCTCAGGGGGCGCCGAGCTCGAATGGTCCTATGACGGCTCGCGCCTGCTGGTCCTCGAGCGCACCGAAGGCCAGGTCATCCACGTGCTCGACCGTGACCTGAGGGACCAGGGCGCCCTCGCCTTCCCACAAATGCTCTGGACGCCCATTGGTGCCACATGGTCCTACTCGAACAGGTGGATCATGGTCTGGGGGACCTCACGATTTGACGTTCCCGTGCTCCTCACCTGGAATGCGAGCATGCTCGAGGAAGAGCCCGACTCCATCACCGGGCCACAGCTCGGGCTGTCGAGCATCAGCGCGGCCGCGCTCATGGCGAACGACAGGATACTCGTGGTCGGTGGCCGGGACGAGAACGGCACGAGCAGGCTGCGCGTCTACGAGCTCCACCCGTTCCGCCTCCACCGCGACCACGCGTACCCGGGGAACGCCACGGTGCTTGGCATCAGGGGCGTCGTGAGCGACATGGTGTGCATCGACTCCTCGGGCGGCGTGACCATCTACGAGAGTCGCGAGTGGATGCAGGACTGGAGCGGCCGGGTGATGCAGGGGACCCCCACCGCCTGGTGCGTCGACGCCGCCCACCTCTCGCTGTTCGGGGACGGCGAGGGCCATCTCCGGTACCTCGCGGAGCACGCCAGGTACGTGGCCCACAACGGCACCGCCGACGGCCCCGTGAGGGGCGCGGCGTTCACGTTCGACGAGGCGCAGACCCACGTCGTCGCCGTGGGAGAGCCGGGGGGGCCGTCCGAGCTCCAGGTATGGCACGTGGGCAGCCCGGACAAGGTGCGTCCCTTCACGGACCTCGGGTTCCCCGCGAACGGGTCCGTCACGTGGGTGGCCGGCCACCCTGCCTACCCGGGCCACGTGGTGGTCGCGCTCCAGGACGGAACGGTCAGGTCCTATCAGGTGGAGGTCACGTACACGCCCATCCCCGACACGGGGCCCCGCTACCCGTGGCTGTGGCTGCTCTGGTTCCCCTTCGGCGCGCTCGTGCTGGCCGCCGCCGCCATCTGGTGGCGCGACCGCCACGCGGCCTCGGCGGCGCGCCCCGAGCCCGAGAGGCTGAGGCCCCGGCTGTCCCGCAGGAGGTGAGATGTCCGATGCGGCTGTTCGCGCTGATGATAAAGGACAGGCTGCTCGAGGAGGTCGAGCGTCGCATCGCGGACCTGAGCGAATCGCAGCTCGATGGATGGCTCAAGGGGCACGTCTCGATGGCCGACGAGGTCCTGTCGCGGTACGGCCAGATGCTCCTGGAGAACAGGGAGATAGCCGCCTCCGTGCTCGACCTCGTGACCATCGAGGAGGTCAGGGAGATGCTCATCTGCTCCAGGCCGGACCTGGCCGACAGGTGGGGCTCGCCCGAGTTCGAGCGCGCCCTCGGCCGCGAGGTGAGGCGCCTGCGCGACTTCCTGGGCGTGCCCGAGGCGCCGCTGCTCGACCTCGCCCCGTGCGAATGAGCGCGGACGGCAGCGCGCACCCACGAGGGTCGACGTCATGTCCCCGGCGCAGGGTGCGCCACGGCAGGGGCACGGGCGTCATCCCATCCCCCATTTCCTCGCCTGCTGGACTGGCGCACGGCCTCATCTTTATATCCCGGGAGCGGCTTGACCTCCCGATGACCTCCAGGTGCTCCTTCTGCTACCGAACCGATGAGGCGAAGGCCCCCCTCGAGGGCTGGGTCGCCGCCATGAAGGGCTTCCTCGACAGGCAGCCCCACCCCGACCGCATCGACGGGCTCATCCCTTGCGACCTCGGGGTGTTCGAGGACGACTCGTGGTTCGCGGTCGTGGAGCGCGAGCCCCTCGCGGAGGGGCACCTGAGGCTCGTGTGCAAGCAGCACGTCCGCGACCTCACAGACCTGCGCGGCACCCTGCCCGGGGGATTGGACCCCAAGGTCGTGGACGAGCTGCGCTCGACGCTGCTGGACGACCTGATCATCGCCTCCGAGGTGGTGAGGGGGTTCGACCGCCGCGTGCGCGACGTGGTAGTGCTGAGCGCGACCGAGGCGTCGAGCCACCTGCACTTCGACATCGTGCCCCGCTACAGGTTCGACCACGAGGGGCTGCGCACCATCTGCGACACCAGGTCCCACTTCGAGGACATGACGCTCGCCGAGAAGCGCCGGTACTGGGAGGAGAACAGGCGCGCGTTCGAGGACATCGCGACGCGGGACCGCGCCACGGCGACCCAGGTCATCGGCTCGCGCCCAGGTCGCAAGCGCACGGGGCTGCACGTCGGCGACAAGCAGATGTGAGATGAGGGGGCGGCGCGCCAGGGGCGCTGTGGTCGGGCCCCCCATGGGACGTCCCGCACAGCGCACAGAAAGGACAGGTCGAGCGCAAGGGCCCATTGAATCGGAACGGGCACGGTCCGCACTGGCCAGATTCCATCTCCAATGGATACCGCGGCCGGTTGGGAATCCTCGCAGGGTCTGACTTTTTGCACAATAACTACTTATACGACCCCCGCATAGGGGTGTCAATCCCAAGTGCAAAGTGCGAAAAGTGGAGGTCGCCCGAGAAGAGGGCGACCGATGACGCCCGAAACACCAGTCGCCGTGTCATCTCAAATGGCATCCCGACCAGTGCTTGCGATGCCAAGAGAGATGACAATATGTCGGCCAATGGCTCAGAGAAGGTCGTGGGCGCGTTCAATGCGCTCGATGCCCCCCCGGGGGACGCGACCGTTGCCCGGAAGGGCCTGCTCGCCGGAAGGAGGGCCCTCGTCACGGGCGCGTCGCGCGGCATCGGAAGGGAGATCGCGAGGGCGTTCGCCCTCGAGGGTGCCGACGTCATCATCAACTACCGCTCCAGCGAGTCTGAGGCCGAGGAGCTCGCGCAAGAGCTTGAGCGACTGGACACCGACACTTGGACCTTCCCCGCGGACGTGTCCGACCTTGGGCAGGTCCAGATGATGCACGACGTCACCGCGAGGAGCGTGGGGCCCATCGACGTGCTCGTGAACAACGCGGGCGTCAATGTAGACCGCATGTTCAAGAAGATGGACCGCGGGGCCTGGGACTCCGTCATATCCACCAACCTCACGGGGACTTACAACACCACCCGCACATTCCTGGAGGACCTCATCGCCTCGGGCAGGGGACGCGTCATCAACATCACCTCCATCGTGGGGCAGATGGGGAACATCGGCCAGGTCAACTACGCGGCCTCGAAGGCCGGCATCATCGGGATGACCAAGGCGCTCGCGAAGGAGCTCGCGAGGCACAGCGTCACCGTGAACGCCATCGCGCCGGGCTTCATCGCCACCGACATGGTCAACGGCATCCCCGAGCCCGTGAGGCAGAAGATACTCGAAGGGATCCCGATGCGGCGGTTCGGCCTCCCGGAGGAGGTGGCCCATGCCGCCGCATTCCTGGCTTCGGATCACGCGGCCTACATCACAGGCCATGTCATGAACGTGAACGGGGGCATGTATCTCTAGGACCCCCGCGACGGCCGCCCGTCATCCACCCGTCCCCATGAGGGTCCCGGTCGGCCACCATCCAATGTGCGACTTAAAATCGATTATGGAAGATCAAGAAGGAGGCAAAGGAGATGAACAACAGGGAAGGAACGAGGACCGACATCAACTCTATATGGAGCGAGTTCAACTCGGCCATGCAGGGCCAGATGACGGAGACCATCAAGACCGGACAGAAGGGGTACACTGTGCTCCACGATTCCTGGTCCGACATGACGACCCGAATGGCCGACCACGCAGGCATGCTTGACCCCGCGGTCCCCGAGACCATGGAGGTCTGGAACGTCTGGAGGAACTACTCCGGCAAGATGGCGCGGCGCATGGACGTCGTCGTCCACGAGCGCGAGGAGCGCCTCAACCGGCTCGTCGAGACCTGGGGCGACTGGGCCCCTGCGCTGGGCAAGCGGATGAGCGACGCCACCGCCGGCGACAACGCGTCGACGTTCGAGGGCGCGTACCTGGACTGGCTCGTGTTCTCGGGCAGGTTCCTCGCGGAGATCATCCGGGGGATGGACGGCACGGGGACCGATGTCGAGGAGCTCGCGAGCACCTGGCAGAGGTTCTCCAAGACGATGGGCGACGCCGTCGACCGGCTCGTCGAGCGCGGCGGCGAGGACTACCGCGAGCTCAACAAAGCCTGGCTCGAGTTCGCCAAGGCCGTCGGCGAGAGGCTGGACCTCTTCGCCAACGACACGGAGGGCGACTTCGCCCAGCTCTACGAGACGTGGGTGCGCGAGTCGCAGTCGCTGGGCCGCAAGATGGCCCAGACCGTCCCGCAGGAGGACGCGGCGGACGCGTCCGGTGACGATAGTGCAAGCGCAATAATCGAGGAGGGATCGAAGTGACTGACAAGCAAGGGCAGATAGAGGGCCTCACGGAGGCATGGTTCACCCTGTCCGAGGAGATGGGGAGGCAGTGGTCGGAGATGACGGGCCCCAAGGCCAAGGACGCCAAGGACCTGTTCGGAACGTGGATGGAGTACTCCAACGAGATGGCACGGACGCTCATCGAGCTCAACCGCGGCGAGCCAGGGGCCTACGCCAGCACGAGGAAGGCCTGGTCCGAGTGGAACGAGAGGATGGCCGAGCAGTTCTCCAAGGCGTCGGGCTCGGACATGCCCGGCATGAAGGACATCCAGGACGCCTGGGCCCGCAACGCGATACGCATCAACAAGCTCCTCGCCGAGCAGGCGACGGGGCAAATCTCGGCGCAGATGGACCGGTTCGCGAAGGCCAGCGAGAGGCAGGGCACGGCCTTCAAGCCCATGTCCAGCAAGGACGTCCAGGACGTCGCGGACCTGACAACCACGATGGCCAAGTACTGGGCCGAGAACTACACCAAGGTCGTGGGCAGCATCCAGGGCATCATCGAGGGGGAAGGCGACGCGAGCGGCAAGTCCAAGAGGATCTACGAGGCGTGGTCCGGCTTCACCTCCGACATGATGAAGGAGGTCATGAGGACGGCCGCATTCTCCAAGTGGATGGGCAACCTCAGGGACACCGACCTCGACGCGATGCTCCAGGCAAGGCGGCTCAACGAGGAGACGCTCAGGTCCATGGGCTCGCCCACCAGGAGCGACATGGAAGACGTCCAGAAGTCGCTCAAGGAGATCACGATGGAGCTCCGCTCCCTCAAGCAGAGCGTCAACACCAAGGGCGCTGACAGGGCCAAGGGCGCTGACAGGGCCAAGGGCGCGGCCAAGGGCGCTGGCAGGGCCAAGGGCAAGGCACAGAAGCGCTGAACCAGCCAATCGGAGGAGGCATCCGCATGGCACCCACATCCAGTGGTGGAAAGGCCGACAGCGTCGTCGGCCACGAGGACATGGCGCGCACGTCGGACAGGGCGATGAGAGCCCTCTCCATCATGCTCGACCCCCCCCACGTCGACGTGGGGACGACGCCCTCGGAGGTCGTGTACACGGAGGACAAGCTCCGCCTGCTCCACTACCTCCCGCTCAAGGAGGGGAGCGCGGCAAGCCCCCCCGTGCTCGTCGTCTACGCCCTCATCAACAGGCCGTACATCCTGGACCTCCAGCCCGACAGGAGCGTCGTGCGGGCCCTCCTCGAGAGGGGCCACGACGTGTACTTGATCGACTGGGGCTCGCCCTCGAGCGGGGATTCCTCGCTGACGATCTCGGACTACGTGGACGGCTACATCGACAGGTGCGTCGACGCGGTCCTCGACCGGTCGGGCGCCGCCCGACTGACGCTGTTCGGCTACTGCATGGGCGGCACGCTCTCCGTCATGTACGCCGCGCTGCACCCCGGGAGGGTCCGCAACCTCGTCATCATGGCCGCGCCCGTGGACGCGGAGACGGACGACGGGCTCCTGCACATCTGGTCCAGGAGGGAGTGGTACGACGCGGACAAGATCGTGGACACGCTCGGGAACGTGCCCGCCGAGTTCATGAACCTGGGCTACAACATCCTCGACCCCGTGCTCAACAACGTCGGGAAGTTCGTCCACCTCACCGAGATAGTCGACGACGACGCGGCGGTGCGCAACTACCTGAGGATGGAGAAATGGGTCGCGGACGGCATCCCGATGGCCGGCGAGACGTTCAGGCAGTTCCTCAAGGACATCTACCAGGAGAACCTGCTCATCCGCAACCGGATGCGGCTCGGCGACCGGACGGTCGACCTGCGGAGGATCGACATGCCCCTGCTGCTCGTCATGGGGCGGCGGGACCACCTCGTCCCCCCTGCAGCCACACGCCCGCTGCTCGATGCGGTGGCGAGCACCGACAAGGAGGCCAAGGAGGTCGAGGCGGGGCACATAGGCCTCTCGGTCGGCAGCAGGGCGCACAGGGAGCTCTGGCCCGCGGTGTCGGAGTGGATCAAAAAGAGGTCGGACGCGGGACAACCGCCCGAGACGCCGACGCCCGGGAGGGCGCGGCGGGGGCGGTCGTCCAGTGATGGGCACGGCGAGGCCGTGGGATCGGGGACCCTCGAGGGCCTGGGCCCGTCCTATGCCCGGAGGCTCGGGGAGGCGGGCGTCAAGGACGCGCGCGACCTCGCGTCGGCCGACCTCGAGGCCCTCTCAAGGAGGACCCGCATACCCCTCTCCAGGCTCAAGCAGTGGGCGGGTCCGCTGGAGGGGTGAGCATGCCCGCGAACGCCGGCGAGGCGCCGGTCACGGGCGGAAGGGGCGAGGGGGGCGCGGACGCGCGCGTCGCTCACGGCCACGCGGGGACGGACGCCGGTCGCGGCAAGGCCCCCGTGCCCAAGACGGACGGCCTCAAGGAGTGTGCGGCGGGCCTGTGCGGCCTCACGCTGTCCTTGGAAGGCGGTGTGGCGACGGTCACGCTCGACCGGCCCAAGGAGCTCAACATCTTCAACGAGGCGGCGCTCAGGGACCTGGACAGGCTGCTGGACGCCATCTCCGCCGAGGACGGCGTCGACGTCGTCCTCCTCCTGAGCTCGCACCCCAAGCTCTTCACGGCAGGGGCCGACATCAACGAGATGCTCGAGAAGGACGTCATGGGCGCCAAGCGGTTCGCCGAGCTCGGCCACCGGTTGGCCCGGAAGCTCGAGACGCTCCCCCAGCCCGTCATCGCAGCGGTCAACGGCTTCGTCATGGGCGGCGGGGTGGAGTTCATCTGCGCGTGCGACCTGCGCATCGCCTCCGAGGACGCGGTGTTCGCGCAGCCCGAGATCGACATCGGCATCATCCCCGGCTGGGGCGGCACCCAGCGGCTGACGCGGGTGGTGGGCCTCGGCAAGGCCAAGGAGCTCATATACACCGGGAAGCACATCGATGCGAAGGAGGCGCTCCGCATCGGGCTGGTCAACGACGTCGTGCCCAAGGACGACCTCAAGAGGGCCGCCCTCGCGCTGGCCAGGCAGCTCGCCGGCAAGAGCCACGAGACACTGGTCGCCGCGAAGCGCGCCATCAACATGACGGCCGAGACGAACCTGGCGACGGGCCTCCAGTACGAGATCCAGGTCTGGGCGACGCTGTTCGAGACGATGGACCAGAAGGAAGGCATGCGGGCCTTCGTGGAGAAGCGTCCGCCGCGCTTCGAGGACCGTTGAGGTCGAGCGGGGCCGGGCCGGACCGGGCACCCTGTCCGTGGAGAGGCAGGGGCGGCCTGTGGTGATGATGATGGAGACTGCCGCTCAGGGTCCGGTGACCCCATCGGTGCGGTCGATGGACCGGGGCTCGAAGGTCCAGGAATTGTGCAAGAATCGCGCGTGGAGCGGGGCGCCCCCTCCGAAAGCCACTTGACCGCGCGCGCCCATGGAGCGCCCGATGGCGCCCGATGCCACCGAGGACGGGGACGTGCCCGCTGCCAACTGGGTCGCGGAGGCGCACGCGCTGCGCGCGGACGGGAGGCCGATGGTCACGGTCCTCCCCGACGGTCGCGTGCGCTCGCCCCCGGACGCGCTGTCGCCCGTCGTCATCGCCCTGCAGGGCATGGTCCAGGACAGGCTGCCCGAGCGCGGGCGGCCCGTGTCCGCCGTCTACGGGGAGCGCGTGCTCGCCATCGTCCCCGGCCCCGGCGTGCACGTGGGCGCCGTGCTGAGGGGGAGGCCCGACAGGGAGCTGCGCGCTTCGATGCAGGCGGCCGCGCGCGCCATCGGCGCGCGCATGCAAGGCGCGCTCGATGCCTGGACGGGGGACGAGGCCTCCGTGGGGGCGGTCGCGGAGGGGCTGCGGCCCGTCGTCGCGCGCACGTCCGCCTGGGGCCCGGGCGGCGTCGGCGAGCCGCTCCGCACCAAGGGCGTGCTCGCCACGACAGCGCTCGACTTCGAGGGCGGCCGCGCGCGGTTCAAGGTCGCGGTGTTCAACGCGGGCCTCGCGCCGGTGCCGGACCCGTTCGTCGAGCTCAGCTTCGGGCGGGAGGTGCTCAGGCTCGACGCCTCCAGGCCCGCGCGCGCCCTGGACGGCCCGTCCCGGTTGCGTCTCGTGTCGCTCTCGCCCGGGGACGCCGGGTCGGTCGCGGCGCTGCTCGAGCCCCTGCGGCCCGGCAGCGCGCTCGTCGAGGGGGAGCTCACCTTCTTCGACGCGGGCCAATCCCCGCGCCACGTGGAGCTGCCCCGCCGTCACGTCATGGTCGGGCCCCCGCGGTCAGGGCCGGTGGGCACGCCCCGCCGGGGCCCGCCCGTGGACCCGGGGTCCGCGGACGTCGCCGTGCGCGCGTGGCGGTACCCGCCGAGCCTGGGCGCGCTCGACGTGCTGCGCACGGCGCGCACGGTGCTGGGCACGCGGGGGCTCCAGATGGGCTCGGGCGTGGAGTCCAGGGGACCGCCCCCCGCGTGGACGGTGGAGGCGGGGGCCGCCCACGGGCGCGTGCCCGTCGCGGTGGGCCTCACGGTCGTCGGCGGGGAGGGGCGCGAGGTCCGTCTCGTCGTGGCCTCGACGGAGTCGGCGCTCGTCGCCTGGACCGTGGCCGACGTGCGTGTCCAGCTCCTCGAGGCGTTCTTCAGGCGGTGGCGGGGCCAGGCAGAGCTCGAGGAGCTGCCGGCGCCGCCCATGGAGATGCGTGCCGCAGGATAGGCCACCGGGCTGGCGTGCGGTCGTGTCGACCCCCTGCCCCGGGTCCGCGAGGACCGGCACGTTGATATCCTAGGGCCGCACCTAGGTTGATACGTTGGGGCCGTGCCCTCATGGGGCTGTTCCTCAGTGCGTTTGTAATCTCCGGGCTGCCCGAACCCGTCCCCTGCGTCGCCTTCAGGTCGCGCAGGGAGGGCGAGGGGCCCGAGAGCGTGCAGGAGATGCTCTCGGACATGGGCGTGCTCAGCCGCAGGCTGGGCGCCCCCACGGCCCTCTTCGACCACCCCGACCTCGGCCAGGTCATCCTCGCCATGGGCCCCGTGCCGTTCCAGTCCCAGTCCGGGGTCCACGGCCGCGAGTACCTGACCGCGGGCGAGCTCGCGCTCACGGGCGCGACGCCCGACGAGCGGCGCACCGTCGTGCGGCTCGTGCACCAGGGCATGCGCGACTACATGTCGTCGCGGTCGGACTTCTTCCACGTCGGGCAGAACTCCTACGCGAACTCCAGGCCCGCGGCCGAGGACGGCGAGTGGGCCGTGCACCGGCGTGTGACGTTCCGCGTGGACTACCCGGGGCCCGTCGTGCTCGCCGTGGACGTGGGGCAGATGCACGTGAGGCGCGAGAGCCTGTCGGCGAGCCCCCCCGGCCGGCAGGTCCCGGCGGGCGGCCTCGCGGTGCTCTCGACGCCGGACGGCGCGTGGCTGTGCACGGTCGAGCGCTTCGTAGAGGAGGTGACGGTCGGCGACCCCGTGGTCGTGGGCCACGGGGGCGAGCGCGAGACGGTCATCGAGCACTACGCGCGCACCGGCATGGGCGCGACGGCCTCCGCCGTCGCGGCGTCGGACCACGTGGCGTACGTCAGGAGGCTGCAGCACGGCCGGACCGGCCGCGAGGAGCCCCACGCGGCCTCGCTCCTGCACGCGCTCGCGCGCCCGGACGAGAGGCCGTCGTTCGACCCCCCGCCGAGCGCCAGGTGGAGGATAGTACAGGGCATGGCCAACCAGCTTGGCAAGGCGCGCCTGGGGGCGCACGAGGTCCGTCTCGACGTCGACCGGCCGTGGCAGCCGGCCGTGCAGGGCGTGGCCGCCGACGGGGCCGAGCTGCTGAGGGGCGTGCTGCGCGTCGTTCCCACCGAGGAGAGGCTCGCCCGCTGGGACGCGGAGCGCAGGCTCGCGCTGAAGGGGCTCGACGTGCCGGCCGAGGCGCCGCGCCTCGGCGGCGCGGTCCTCGCGCACCAGGAGGGAGTGGGCCAGGGCGCGGCGGCCCGGCTCTGGTCGGACGTGAGGTACAACCTGTTCCGGTACCTGGGCACGAAGGCCGACGCGAGGCCGCTTCGCACGCTCGAGTTCTCGCGCCCGGTGGAGCTCGGGGCCCTGCTCGCGACGGTCGCGCCCACGCCCTCGGCCGTGGTCGCGGTCGCGGACGACCCGTACGCGGCCTACGCGTCCGCGAAGGCCGCCCTCCCCTCGGCCGCGGTGCAGGCCCTGTCGTCGCGCACGCTCGCCTCGCGCCCCGCGGAGGGCGCCCTGGAGGGCGATGCGCACTACTTCAACTCGATGCTGTGGCTCGCCACCGCCCTCGAGCGCGAGGCCGGCCGCATGCCCTGGTCCATCGAGGCGCGGCCCTCGCAGGACGTGCACGTGGGGCTCTCGCTGATGGGCCGGTCGATGTGGCTGGACGAGGGCGCGCCCGCGACGGGCGTCGTCGCCGCGGTGGACGGCCGCGCCGGGGGCGCGCTCTCGGTGGGCGGCGTGGTCCCCCTGCCTGGGGGGAGGTTCGAGGGCGAGGCGGTGCGCGCCGCGCTCGCGGCCGCGCTCGGCCCGTGCGCGCGGCGCTCGCCGCCCGCGACGGTGTGCTTCCACCGCGAGGGGGCCCTCGGCAAGCCGGAGCGGCTGGGGCTCGAGGCCATGGTGGCCGACATCGAGGCGACCGGGGCGCTCGGGAAGGGCGCTCGGGCCACCTTCGTCGAGCTCACGCTGGACCATCCCTACCGCATCATGCAGGGGGGGCAGACGGGCCCGGCCACGTGCTGCGCCGGCAGCTGGGCGCTGCTAGACGACCGCACCGCGCTCCTCGCCACCTCGGGCTACCCCACCAAGACGCGCGGCACGCCCGACGTGCTCATGCTCACCGCCCGCGGGGGCCTCCCGCCCGCCGACGCCGCGCGCGACGCGCAGCTGCTGGGCTCGCTGGACTGGGGAGGGCGCGAGGTGAGGTGGCCCCTGACGGTCTGGGGCCCGAGGGCCGAGATGGGCGTGGAGAGAGCGCGGGCCTGGGGATGACATCAGCGGCGCCGCCGGCGTCGCACGGAGCGCTCTCCCGCCGCCCCCCCCACGTCCTGGGCCTCGCGCAGCGATGCAAGGGCATCCTCCGGGACCAGGGGCGTGGGCGACGGGGGCGCGGCCGCCCTGCGCGCGGCGGGGGGCATCCCCCCGGCGCCGACCGGCACGGCCTCCGCCACGTCGGGGGCATCGCACTCCCATGACCACGCGCGCAGCATCTCGAGCACCATGCCCACGAAGTAGACCGCGCCCGCGACCGCGAGGCCGAGCAGGTGCACGGGGCCGAACTCGAGCGGCTGCCGGCGCACGGGGTCGTAGAGCATCACGAACAGCAGCATGGCGGAGCCGAAGCCCGCCAGGACGAGCCCCAGCCGGTTGCACACCAGGTCGTAGAACAGCTTGTAGCCCAGCGTCGCGCGCAGCCCGCCCTCCGCGCTCGCGCGCTTGCGCAGGGCCGCGCGGACGCGCTCCCTACCCCTCCTCCCACAGCGCCGTTCCTCCCTCGTGGGCGGCCTGACCTCGACCTCGACGACGCTCTCCACGATGCGCCGCTCGCGGTAGAGCCTGGTGCCGATGACCTCGCGCTCCACGTCGACCTCGACGAGCTGGTGCCCCGGTGCCCTCTCCCCCGCTTCTGCCGGGGGTGCCAGCTCGGGGGCCGCGCCCTCCCTGGTGACCACGACGAGCGGCTCCATCACCCGCTCGGGCACTGGGGGGACGGCGCGCTCGTCCCGCTGCGTCCGCCTCACGCGGCGCTTCTTGAGCTTCCTCCCGGGCGTGCCGCCGGCGGGGGGTTCGCGCGCCCCCGCGGTCGCGGTGGGGGCGTCTCGGGGGATGCCGTCAGCGCCGAACGGGTCATCCTGGGGCATGCGACCTCCGGGTGGTTGCGACCAGGGTCCCTGTGCCGCCCGCGGTTAAAATGCTTCCCACGCAACCGGACGGGCTCCGCATCGGGACTGGCCGTGGCCGGCGGTCGAAGGAGGGAGGCTCGGTCGGTCGACCTGATGGCCAGGCTCATGCCGTGTCCTGGCCGTCGTCGTCATCGTCATCGTCGTCGAGCTCCAGCTCCTCGAGCAGCTCGTCGAGCGCGGCCTTCACCCTGGAAGCCTGCGTGGACGCGACCCGCTCCACGGGCGGCTTGGCCGGGGGCGCGGCCGCGGCCTCGGGCTCATTGGTGAAGAACCGGCTCTTGATGTGCGGCCTGGAGACGCTCTGGGGCGCCGACGGGGGCACCGGCCTCGGGGTCTGGGCCGCGACGGGCCTGAGCCGGTCCGCCGGGACCTTGAGAACCAAGGGCTTGGTCGAGGGTACGGGGGCTGGCACGGGGCGGGGCACCGGGCGGGCCGCCTCTGGCGCCCTCGGGACCGGCCGCGGGACGGGCGTGACGTAGTGCTCTGCGTCCGGGCCTTCCCTGACGGGCACGGGCCCGTGCTGCATGCGCATCGACGGCCGCGCGACCGGCGCAGGGGCCGGGGCGGGGGCCGGGGCGACCACGGGGGCCGGGACGACCACGATGGCCGGGGCCACCGCGGGCGCGGGCTCCGGCGGCTTGGGGACGGCTCGGGGCGTCTCTATGGCGGGCCTCGGTGCCTTTTCGACTGGCTTCGGTGCCGCCGCCGGTGGCCTGCTCCGATCCATCGCCAGCCTCAATCGCTCGAGGGCGAGCTCGTGCCTGGACCTCTCGGTCATGGGCTTGGGGGCCTCGATGGTCGGGGCTGGTCCGGTGGCCTCCGGGACGGGCTCGGGCGCGGGGGGGGCAGCCCTCCTCGGTGCGGGCTCGGGGCTCCTGGGCGCCTCCGCGTGGGCCGGTGCCTCGGCGGCGCGGGTAGCGACGGGATGCGGCGTCTCGAGCGCGGCAATGGGCCTCGCGTCGAAGAACCGCCTCGGCCTCGGCCTGGGCGGCTCGATGATGGGCTGCACGGGCGCCGGGGCCAGGGGCCTGACCGCGGGCGCGGGCACCGTCGCCACGACGGGTGCGGCGGCCACGGGGGCCTCGACGGCGGGGCGCACGGGCTCGGGGGCCGCGCTCGGCGCGACGCCCGTGGGCGTCTCGCAGTCCGGGCACAGGATCCACTCGGGGTCGAGCGCGGAGCCGCACTTGCGGCACCGCGGGCCCTCGGGCGCCGTGGGGACTGGCGGCGGGGCGGCGAGGGCTGGGGCAAGGACCGGCTCGGGCGCAATGGCCGGCACGGCCATCTCCGAGCGCGCGTACTCGCCGTTGCTGCCGACGTCGACGACGCTGGCCGACGCGGGGTCGGGGACGGAGTAGACGGGCAGCGGGGCGAACTCCAGCTTGAGCTCGGGCGCGGCCCCCGGGGCGACGGCCTCGTAGGGGATGGCGGCCGGGCCGGGCTCGTAGGCCGGCTCGGGCGGCGGGACGTACGCGGGCTCGGGCGCGTACACCGGCTCCGGCGCTGGGATGTGGACCGGCTCGGGCCGAGGGACGTGCGCGGGCCTGGGTGCGTACTCAGGTGCGTTAACCGGCTCCGGCGGTGGTGCGTACACGGGCTCGGGCGACGGGACGTACGCGGGCTCTTGGGGTGCGTAGAGTCGCCTGTAGGACTCGTCGTACACGGGCGCCGTGGGCGCATAGGCCTGTGGCCCCTGCTCGTACGGCGGCCCGCTCGACGCCAGGGCCTGGGGCACCTGGACGGGCTCGAGGTCGACCATGACGGGCTCCGGCACGGGGGTGGGCGCGGGGGCGTACGTCGCCTCGGACGCGGGCATCACGGGCGCTTCCGCGGCCGCGGTCGCGGCCGCGTGGCCGTTCCCGCTGGGGCGGCGGCGGCGGCCGTTGCGGTGGGCCGCCACCTGCTGGGGGGCGCGCCTGAGCATGGCGGCGGTCGCGAGGAGCGCCACGAGCGCGACCAGCAGGGGGACGAGCGTCATCATGTCGACCGGCAGCCCCTGCCTCGCCTCGTGGGACGAGCGCTCGGCGCGCTCGACCGTGAGCTGGTGCGTCGCCACGTTCCCGGCCTCGTCCTCCGCCGTGATGGTGAACGTGTTCGTGCCGAGCTTCAGGTGGACCGGCACGCTGAAGGTGCCGTCGATGACGGCCACTGGCACGCCGTCGATGCGGACCAGGACGCCGTCCGTGGAGCCGTTCACGAGGATGGACTCCTCCTCCGTCGACGGCGGCGGGGCGTCCATGCGCAGGTCGGGCGGGCTGGGGTCCCAAAGGACCGTGAGCGAGACGGTGCGCTCGTTGCCCGCGGCGTCCTTGGCGATGAGCTCGACCGTGTTGGTGCCGGCCTGGAGCTGGTGCGTGTGGTTGAACGACCCGTCCGCGTCGAGGCGGGCGCGGTCGTTGCCCACCCACAGCTCGCTCGCGGTCGCGGCCGTGCCCTGGACCTGCAGCACACCTGAGCGCGTGGTCCATGCGAGCGCGGGCGGGCTCGCGAGCGCGATGAGCGGGGCGGTCGTGTCGCGGACGACGCGCACGACTTGCGCGCTCGAGCGCCCGTTGGGGTCCACCACGTCGACCGTGATGCGGTTCTCGCCCTCGACCAGGGTGACGGTGGTGGTGAACCGGCCGACCTGCTCGACGCGCTGGCCGTTCACGTAGACGGACGAGTCGAGGTCCTCCTGGTTCACGGAGCCCTCGACCACGACAGACGTCGCGGACGTGAGCGCGCCGTCCGCGGGCGTGGCGATCTGGAAGCCCGGCGGCTGGTCGTCGAGCGTGACGCGGACGTAGGAGTTGTTGACGTTGCCCGCGCGGTCCGAGGAGGCCACGATGAGCAGGTTCTCCCTGCTCGTGAGCAGGCGCGTCGTCCTGAACCAGCCCTGGGCGTCCAGGGTGACGGGCTCGTCGTTGATGGTGACCGTCGCGGCGAGCTCGGTGCGGCCCTCGACCGTGACGAGCGGCGAGGCCGAGACAGAGCCGTCCACGGGAGAGGAGACGAACAGGGCCGGGGGGACGGTGTCGAGCCACACGTGCAGCACCTGTATGGCCGCGTTGCCCGAGCCGTCGACGGCCTCGACCACGATGATGTTCAGGCCCTGGCGGATGTGTATGCGCTCGAACATCACGCCCTGGCGGTTCGGCACGGGGACGCCGTCGAGGAAGAGCTCTGCCGTCCTCTCGGTCGTCGCCTCCACGATGACGTAGGAGTCGCGCACGCTCGACCGGTCGAGCGGGCGCAGGACCTCCAGGTCCGGGCCCAAGAGGTCGACTTGGAAGTCAACGCTCGTGACGTTGACGTTGCCCGACCGGTCCATGGCCTTGGCGTAGATGCGCGAGCTGCCGTGCTCCAGTCCCGAGAAGCGGACGGACCATACGTCCCCCGCCTCGACCGGGGCCCACGTCTCCCCGTCCATGCTCGCCCAGGCGCCCGCGAGGCCCGAGCCCATCTCCGTCAGGAACCCCTTCACGGTGAGGTCCTGCGTGTTGACGAGCGCGCCCGCGTAGGGCTTCTCCACCGAGATGGCGGGGAGCGCCCAGTCCACGACCGCGACGTCGGCTTGGATGTCGTCGTCGAGCGCGAGCGTGGCGTGCGTCGTGAGCCCCGATGCGGTGATCTCCAGGTCGTAGGGCGAGATGCGGTCGGGGTGGCCCTCGACCACCATCCAGGCCGGGAAGAGCTCCGAAGCGGTGCGGCCCTCGGGGCTCGCGATGCGCGACGTGTAGTACGAGCCCGTGCTGCGCCTGAAGACGACGAGCGCGTCGGGGCAGGGCAGCCCGCTCACCGCGCCGGTGGCGTTGGCCCACGTGAGGTTGAGCCCCAGCTTGTAGTAGACCTCGATGCGCCCCGCCGCGTCGGTCGAGCCCGACATGTAGGGCACGCGCGTCGAGACGGTCGTGATGGTGCCGTCGGACGCCGTGAGCGCGCGCCGGCCGGTGAGCGTCGAGTTGGTGACCACGAGGTCCATGTGGTCGGTCGCGATGGCGGTCTCGTTGACCTGCCACGTGACGTTGTCCATGAAGACCTTGAGGCGCTTGCCGTCGGTGCGGGGCTTGGCCTCGAGCAGGAGCCCGTTCTCGGCGCCCGTGATGGAGTTGACGCCGACCGTGGGGAGGCTCGTGAAGCCGCGCAGCGCGATGGCGTAGCCCCTGCAGTCCCGCAGCTCGTTGCCCTCGACCGTGAACCTGTTGCCCAGCAGGTCGATGGCGTTGCCGCCCAGGCCGAGGAGCCGGTTGTCCTTGACCGTCAGCGTCGATGGCCCCGTGGAGCCGGTGGAGACGACGCCCGCGCACGTGCTGTCCTCGGCGACGTTGTCGGTGACGGTGATGGAGCCGCTCGCGTCGTCCTGGATGCGCACGAACGCGCTCTGGGTCGAGCCGGTGCCGTTGCGCATCGTGTTCCCCGAGATGACGACCTTGGCCGTGGAGGACGAGGACGCTATCGAGAAGCCGGAGCCCCCGATGGCCTCGAGCGTGTTGCGCTGGGCGACGAGCGTGCCCTTGCCGTAGAGCCGGTTCGTGGCGAGGGCGTTGCCCGTGCCCCCGCGCATGACGTTGTCCACGAACAGCAGGCCCCCGTCGCCCGAGTAGCTGTCGATGACGGCCGCGCCGTCGGTGCTGGACGTGCCCACGCCGCAGTCCTCGAAGGTGTTCTCGTATATCTGCACCCAGTCGCCGTACTTGGGGCCCACGTTGGGGCTCGGCCCCGCCGTGGTGTAGGCGTAGAACCGCAGCAGCGACCGGTGGGTCTCCTTCAAGAAGGTGTTCTTGTAGGCGACGAACTGCGAGAAGTACACGAGGTCGACCGAGGTCGAGCCGCCCCCGCCGCCGTTGCCCTCGAAGAGGTTGCCGGTCACGAGCGCCTCGCCCTTGTTGCCGGCCAGGCCCTCGAGGGCGATGGCCTTGTCGGCGCCGTTGTTGCGCAGCTTGGAGTTCAGGATGCGCGCGGTCATGTCGAACTCCGAGTACCACGACCAGCCTCCGGCCTTGCCAGTGACGCCTCCACCGGCGTTGTCCTCGATGACGGACTGGTCCACCCACCAGCCGCCCTTGCGGTAGAAGGTGTACTGCCAGTCGTAGCCGTACATCTGCCAGTTGGTGCTGCCCGCGAGGTTGGTGTTGTTGTGGACCCTCGTGCGCGTGAGCTTGAGCTCGTTGGTGAGCGTCATCGTACCGTGGTAGTACATGTAGCCCGAGGACGTGAGGTCGAACCCGTTGCGGCCGTTCCTGCCGATTGTGGAGTCCTGGAAGTCGAACACCTGCTTGTAGTCCACTCCCACGCGGTCGCCGTAGTAGAGCTGCTCGTAGAGCGAGCACCAGATGCCGTCCTTGCCGTTGGACTCGATCGTCGCGCGCACGAGCTTGAGCGTGCTGCTCCAGAGCAGGCGGCCGCGCGCGCTGTAGGCGTAGTGCCAGTCGTAGGTCCAGATGCCGTAGTCCTTGTTGGACTTGACCGAGGTGTCGGTGAGCGTGAGGGTGTAGGTGCGGCCCTTGTCGCCCGTGCCGGTGCCGTAGTAGACGGTGCGCGGGCGGTCGATGTGGATGCCGTCCTTGCCGTTGTTGAGGACCTCGCAGCCCGAGAGGGACACGCCATGGTTGACGGCAATGGTGGGGGCGCCTCCCTGCTGGCAGTTGTAATTGTCCTGGATGTAGAGCCCGTGGGCCGAGTTGTCCCTGAGCTTGGTGCTGGTGAGCGCGACGGAGAGCGCGACCTTGTGGGTGCCGCTCACGCTCGTGGGCTTGATGTAGTGCCCGATGTGGATGCCGGAGCCCCCGTTGTTCTTCGAGTAGCCGCCGGAGACCTTGAGGTCGAACAGCGAGTCGAGCGCGCCCGAGCCGGAGCTGTCCTTCAAGTCGGCGTGCAGGTAGATGCCGTGGCTGATGCTGCCCGAGATGTTGACGTTGCTGATGACGGTCGTGAAGTCCAGGTCCAGGTCCCCGGCGAGCGTCTTGTTCCACGCCATGTAGACGCCGTTGGTCTTGGCCGTGATGGTGGTGTCCGCGACCAGGACGCTCCAGCCGTCCGCGGCCATGAGGGACACGTCGTCCGGGCCGACCACGGAGGAGACGCCCACGTCGACGGAGTAGAGGGTGCAGCCCGTGATGCGCGCGTCGTGGCCGTGGAGCTCAATGGCGGGGCCCACGCAGTCGTGGACGCGGCTGCCCTCCACGACGAGCCCGTCGTTCCACGCCTGCACGCCCCCGTCGACGCGGGAGACGTCGCAACGCACGATACGACCGGAGCCGTGGACGACGAGCGCGAAGGGCCGGGAGGCGTCGGAGGCGGTGATGGTGCAGCCTTCGGCGAGCAGCTCGCCGTCCGGACGCACGTCGAGGACCTGGCCGGACGAGGCGCCCGAGAAGGCGAGCGTGCAGCCGCGCAGCTCGAGCGTGGCGCCCGGGAGGATGACCAGGTCGCCTCCCAGGACGATGGTGCCGCCCTCGATGGAGGTATAGGAGCGCACCTCCCAGTCGGAGGTGCCGTCGGTCGGCGGGGGCGACGGCGCGCCCCCTGCCAAGGAGGACGCGACCGCCAGCGCGGCGAGGGCGGCGAGGACCAGGAGCACGAGGAGCATTGGCGTGTCGGCGCCCAGTCCGCGCCGGCGGTGGTAGCGCGCGTGCGTCGTCATGGCGCGCCCCCCCCGTTCGTGCCCCCGTTGCCGTTGTGCGGGCGGCGGCCGTTGGGCCTCGTCGCCTTGATCATGAGCGACCGGAACCTGACGACGAGCGCGAACATGCACACCACGGTCGCGATGTAGAGCACCGGCACGAGGAGCCCCTTGGCGTCGATGCCGGGGCCGCCCCCCGTGGCCGGCTCGTAGGCGATGTCGTACCTCACCGCCGCCCCGTTGCCGAGGTCGTCCTCCGAGAGCACCTCGACGGTGGTCAGGGAGCCCCTGGAGAGCCGCACCTCGACGGTCGCGGTGCCCTCGCTGCCCAGTATCAGGAAGATGCCGCCAGCGGTCACCCTCGCGCCGGGCTCCGACACGACCTGGATGACGAGCGCCTGCTCGCGGCACAGGTAGGTGCCGTCGCCGGCCTCCACGAGCGCTGGGGCGAGGACGCGCAGGAACGGCGCGGACGTGTCGAGCACGACCTCGGCGGAGGCGGTCGCCTCGTGGCCAGCGGCGTCGATGGCGCGCAGGCCCAGCGAGTTCGTGCCTTCGAGCAGCGCGACCTCCGCCCAGAACGAGCCGTTGGCGCCGATCTGCAAGGGCACGTCGCCGATGAGGATCGAGGTGGCGCCCTCGGTCGTGCCCGTCACGTTGATGCGCGCGTGCCTCGTGGCGCGGGGGAGGGGGTCGAGCGTGATGGTGGGCGGGAGGGTGTCGACGAAGACCGAGCGCTCCACGACCGCCAGGTTGCCCGCGGCGTCGCGGGCCTCCACGGTCACCGTGGACGCGCCCTCTGGCAGCACGAGCAGCTCGTCGATGAGCCCCTGCTTGATGGTGACGGGCCGGCCGTTGACCATCACGGCGCAGCCGTCCTGGACCGTGCCGAGGACCCGCAGCTCGCGCTGCGCGAGCAGCGCGCCGTCGACGGGCTCCTCGAGGTTGACCCAAGGGGCCGCCGTCGCGAGCCGCAGGTGGAGCGTGAGGGTGGCGACGTTGCCCGCGGGGTCTGTCGCGGTGAGCGTGACAACGTTCACGCCCTCGACGAGGCGCACCGTGGCCTCGAAGGAAAGGTTGACCACCTCGACGGCCCCGCCGCCGACGGTGAGCGCGCATCCGGCCTCGACTATGCCCGTGAGGGTCAGGTCGCGGCCCTTGACCCAGTCGCCGTCCTCGTGGCTCTGGACGTCAAGGAAGGGCACGACCGTGTCCAGCGTCGCATTGAACCTGACGGTCGCGACGTTGCTCAGCCGGTCCATCGCGACGACGGTGACGGTGTTAGGACCCTCCTCGAGGTGCACCACGGCCATGAACAGGCCTCGCGTGCTCGTGACGTTGAGGCCGTTGATGGACACGGTCGCTCCGTCCTCCGTCTCGCCCATCACCGTGATGGGGGAGGACCTGACGAGCACGTCCGACGCGGGCTCCGTAACGGTGAGCGCCGGGGGCTGGTTGTCGATCTCGATGTGGATGACCTCGCGCGCCACGTTGCCCGCCCGGTCCTCGACCTCGACGTCGAGCACGTGCTGCCCGGGCCGCACGCCGCCCACCTCCGTGCGGAAGGGCGATTCGGCGCCGACGACGGTCCAGTTGCCGCCGTCGAGCCTGTATCGGACCTCCAGTATGCCCGCGTGGGCGTCGAGGGTGGAGCCGCGCAGCTCGAAGTCGGGGGCGCGCTGGGCCGCGCCGTCGTCGGGCTCGAGGATGACCACGGACGGGGCGACGCGGTCGTAGAGCGTGATCGTGACCGTCGTGGGCTCGTCCAGCGAGCACACGGCGGTCTGCTCGAGGTCCAGGAAGGTGATGTTGACGATGATGGGGGAGCGCGAGCGGAACTCGGTCTTGTCCTTGATGTACGCGAGGAGCTCCACGGGCCGCATGCCGGCCTCGGTGTCGACGTGGCCCACGGCCACGACCGAGAAGGAGCGGTCGAGCACCTGCACGCCCGCGCCGAGCGCGGAGCGGCCGTTCTGCCAGTCCACGCGCACGACGAGGCTGTTGTACACCCACAGCGAGCCCATCCCCGCGACCGTCGCCTTGTTGCGGTCGAGCACGGCGTTGTGGAGCTCGAGGATGCCGGACCGGTCGCCGGGCACGCACAAGTCCGCCTTGTGCAGGTCAGAATCCCGCGAGCGGCGGATGGTGAGGTTGTCCATGCGGCCGGTGTGGTCCTGGATGAACAGGCCGCCCACCTGGTCCAGCAGCGTGATGCTGTCCCCCTCGACGTCGCCCCAGAGGGGCTGCAGCCTGTCGGAGGTGAGCGCGACGTGGACGGCGGTGCCGTTGGTGTCCTGCGCGAGGATGTCGCGCAGCACGGTCCGCATCTCGGCGGAGTTGTAGGGGTGCAGCAGCACCTTGAGCGCGTCGCCCCTCGTGTGCGTCGCGTCGAGGCCGTCGACCACGAGCGTGTAGATGTCCAGCAGGGCCACGCCGTCGAAGCTCGCATAGATGCCGGTGGTGTTCGCGAGCGTCAGGTCCAGCAGCCGCAGCTCGTGGGTGTCCGTGGTGGAATCGGGCTTGCCGGGGCTCAGGTAGATGGCGTACTTGGCCACGTCCCGGAACGTGCAGCCCTCGAAGGTGGCCACCATGTTGCCCTGCGCCGCGCCGGCGGACCAGAGCGTGACGGCCGAGTCCCCGATGCGGTCGAACGAGCAGCCGCGCACGTCCATGACGATGGCCGCGCCGTCGGCCCTGCGCAGCTCGACCGCGAAACCGGCCCCCGTCAGGCGCTCGAAGGTCGAGCCGTGCACGGACCACGACACGGCCGTGGAGCCGCCGTTCAGGGGCGAGAGGCCGTCCACGCGGTCGTAGAGGCCCGCGCCGGTCGCGTTCGTGAAGTCGCAGCCGTCCACGACGACCTCGGACGCGTAGGCGGCGTACTGCAGCTGCGACGGGTTGAGGACGTACACCGCCGTGCGCGTGTGGTTGACGAACTGGGAACCGATGAGGTTGAGGAAGGCCGTGAGGGTGGACCTGGCCTGGGCCCACTGGTAGTAGGACCGCAGCATCCTGCTGTCGTAGACCGCGTAGCCCTTGGAATCCGCGATGGTCGAGCCCTTGACGGTCAGGTTGCCCACGGCGCTCGGGGCCGAGGTGTAGGACCAGTAGGTGAGGTCGTACTCGACGTGCACGCCGTCCGCGCCCGCGCGCGAGATGGTCGAGCCGTCGACGGTGACGTTGAGGTCGGCGTAGCCCTGCGTGAGGCGCGCGTAGACGCCGTGCGATGTGGGGGATTCGACCAGCGTGTCATCGAGCGTCATGTGGTACTCGGACGTCTGGCCGTCGCCGTCGGCCGTGAACGAGAGGCCGCAGCCCGTGGCCTTGCGGACGGTGCAGCCCGCGAGCGTGACGTTGAGGCGCTGCGTGCTGCCGGTGGTCGTGACGACCGCGCCGTGGCCCGTGTTCTCCTCGATGGTGCAGCCGTCGAGGACGAGCTCTGCCTCGCCCGAGGAGCCCGTGCACACGACCTTCAGCGCCGGCCCCAGGTTGGAGAAGATGCGCGACGAGGAGATGTGCATCTCGGAATCGCCCGAGGTGAGGGAGCGGGCCCAGGAGATGGCGGCGCCCTTGTTGTGGTTGAGCTCGTTCGTGTCCCCGATGACGCGGAGCAGCCCGTGCGAGCCGCGCTCGACCACGACGAGCCCGTCGGCGGCGCTGGAGCTTATCTCAACGGCCCTGAGCTCGACCGTGGGCATGAGGTCCGTGCCCGATGCCGCGACGAGCAGCCCTGCGTTGCCGGAGGTCTGGAGCTTGCTGGAGTTGAGCACGGCCCTCCTGGGCATCGCGCCGGAGCCGGGGGCGCCCGTCCACACGAGCGCGACGCCGGCGCACTGGCCGGCGCCCGTGTAGGCCGAGCAGGCGTCGCGGACGCCCAGCGAGAACACGTCGACGTCGCAGTCCTCGGCGTAGAGCGCGGTCGCGGGCGCGGACGAGACGTCCAGGTTGTAGACCTTGAGGGTGGTGCCGAAGGCCATGATCCCTCCGTGGGCCGCCAGTGGCAGCCCCTGTGCCCCCAGGGTCGAGTTGGCGACGGCGCCAAGGCCGGACGCGGTGACGTTGCGCAGCAGCAGCGGGCCGTACGCGCTTATGACGAAGCCCGCCCCCTGCCCCGCGAGGTCGGAGTCGTAGACCTCGAGCGAGCCGGAGTCCACGATGAGCTGGAGGGGGGTCGTGCCCGACGGTCTGAACGTCACGTCGCAGGACCTTATCGTCAGCTTGGCCCCGCTCGTGACGATGACGTCCTCGGTCCACTCGAGCGTCTTGTCCTTGTAGGTCGTCGAGGTGGAGATGGTCACGGCCTGCCCGTCGTCGGTGCCGATGACGAGCGCGGCCGCGACCGCGAGGACCAGCACGGTAAGGGCCCCGAGGGCGACCCATATCATGCGCGTTCCGCGGTCTGGAATCATGGCTGCACCGCGCCAGGGTTGCCGGTTTGCACATAAAAGGCCACCCTTCCAGGTCGCGTGGATGATTATCACCAGGGGCGGAAAACACCCATAGAACCGACCCGCGGCCATAGCGCGGGAGGCTGGTGGAGGGGCGCCTGACGCTCTCAAGCCTGAGACTCACTGGTGGGACGGGCGGGAGGGCCCCCAGGGAGCCCTCGCCGAGGCTGCCGGGGGCCCGGTGCTGACGGCGCTGGCCCCTCGGCACCCCCCATGCGGGGCCTGGCTTCACGCGTCGGGGCGCCTGCGCACCATCCAGATGACCAGGACCGTTATCAGGAGCGCGAGGGCGATGGCGAGCAGTATGATGCCCACGTCGAGGGTATCGATGCCCTTGCTCTCCTCCTCCTCCTCCACGGTGGGCGGGGTGTAGGTGACGGTGTAGGGCGAGGTCCCGTTCACGTTGCCGTGCGCGTCGACGGCCTCGACGACGATGGTGTTCACTCCGCCATCGAGGCCTATCGCCATCTTGTAGGTCCCGTCCGCCGCGACCGTGAAGGTCTGGACGCTCGTCCCCGAGGCCCCGTCCCTGATGACGCGGAGGGTCCGCGCGCCCGCGCCCACGGTGCCCGTGATGAGCACCGTGCCGTTGGAGGACTTGCCGGGCCCCGCGTCGGTGCTGAGGTCGGCCGTGAGCCCCGGTGCCGACAGGTCGGCCAGCGCGTCGAAGGTCACCGTCGCCGTGTTGCCCGCGAGGTCCGCCGCGACGATGGGGACCGTCGCGGGCCCGTCAGAGGTCAGGATCACCACGGTCGTGAAGGCCCCGCCCGTCCCCACCTCGACGGAGGCGCCCCTGACGGTCAGGGATGACGGCGCGCCCAGGACCCTTCCGGAGACCTGGACCTCGCCCGACGTCGTCACGAGCGTTCCGTCCAGGACCGGTGCCTCGAGCTCGATCGTGGGCGGCGTGGTGTCGACCATGACCGAGGCAGTGGCCGTCCGCTCGTTGCCGGCGGGGTCGATGGCGATGACGTGGATGGCGTTCGGGCCCTCGCTCAGGGTGAGCGTCACGTCGAACGCGCCGTCGTTCTCGATTGGCACGCCGTTGATGAAGAGCTGGCAGCCGAGGTCCACCGTCCCCGTGACGTGCACGATGCCGGAGGGGAGCAGTGCACCCTCCGACGGGGCGGTTATGGCCACCGCGGGCGGCGTGAGGTCGACGGCGACCGTGCGCCGCACCTCCCTCATGTTCGACGCGGCGTCCCTCGCGCGGAGCACCAGGTCCGCGCTTCCCTCCTGCAGCGTGACTTCCATGGTGAATGTGCCATCGGATGCGGGCGTCACCGTGTCGTTGCTGACCTCCTCCGTGCCGTGCATGACCAGGAGCCAGCACTCGACGCCCGGCTCGACGGTCCCCGTCACGGTCACCGGGGCCGACTTCGTCAGGAGGCCCTCCTCGGGCGTGACCACGACGAGCGCCGGCGCGATGGTGTCGCGCCGCACCGAGACGATGGCCGTCGCCACGTTGCCGGCCAGGTCGGTGGAGGTGACGAGGATGTCGTTGTCGCCCTCTGCGAGCGACCACCTGGCCGTCGCCGTGTCGCCCACGAGCACCTGGACGACGCCGCCGAACGTCACGGTCGACCCAGGCTCCGATGTCACGACCAAGTCGACCTGGGAGGCGGCCGTGATGGCCCCCGGAGCCGGCTCCACGACCTGCAGCGCCGGCGCCACCGTGTCGACCACGACGTTGGCCTCCGAGGAGGCCGCGTTGCCGGCCACGTCCTTCGCGGTGACCTTGACCAGGATGGCCCCGTCCAGCAGGTTCGCGACCTGCGTCGAGAACCGGCCGTTGCTGTCCACCACGAGCTCTATTGGCGCGCCTCCGCCGAGGGTGAGCTCCAGGCTGTCGAGCCCCGAGCCCATCTCCAGGACGAAGCCGGCGACCGTGAGTCCGCCGGTCCTGTCGAGCTCGCCGTCAGCGGGGGACGAGAGACGGACGATGGGAAGGCTGTCGTCCTTGAGCACGATGTCGAGGGCGTCATCGCCCACGAGGTCGCGGTCGAGGGTCACCGCCATCGTCTCGGCGATGCCGGGCGTCCCGATGAGCATCGTGTGGGGCGTGAGGACCGTCAAGAACACGCTCCTGATGGTCCATGCCGGGACCAGCAGCGAGCCGAGGCGCCCCTGCGCGTCGGTCGACCTGACGAAGGCGAGCCCGCCCTTCGAATCGAGCAGCACCATGGGCACGTTCGCCGCAGGCACGCCCTGGGACGTGCCACTGGCGTCAGCCCAGGTGACGTCGGCCTCGAGGGAGTGGTACCTCGTGATGGTGCCCGTGCCGATGATGGCGCCCGAGCCCACCTCGACGGAGCCGCCCACGATGGAGACGACCGAGTTCTCCGCGATGACCGCGGGGTCGGTGCGGCCCGAGAGCTTGCAGCCGTTGAGCGTCACGACCATGTTGCTGAAGTGCAGCGCGTTGCCGGGGCAGTCCAGGTCGTAACCCTCGACGGTGACGGACAGCCCTCCGAGGGCCTTCGCCTTGCCGCCCATGAAGATGAGGTCGGTGCAGCCCGTGTACGAGTTGCCGGATATCACCGGGATGTGCTCGTACAGGAACGGCAGGTAGAGCACGTAGCCCCGGCAGTCCGTGAAGGTGTTGTCCATGACCTCGATCTCGCCGTGGGCCCTCACGACCTGCCCGGTGGCGTTGATGACCGTGTTGTTGCGCACATCGATGGTCGCGTCGTAGTCGTACAGGTCCAGGGCCGACCCCTGGTCGTAGTAGTCGAGCAGCGGGGACTTGCCGCAGTCGCGCATGGTGTTGTGCTCCACGTTCACCGTGAGCTTGCTGTGGTAGGCGTCGAAGTTGTACAGGTACACTGCGTCGAGCAGGCCAGGGGAATCGGTGATCTCGTTGTGGTGGAAGTCCAGCTTGGTGCGGCCTGCGAAATTGACGCCGTTCAATGGGATCTCCTGCAGGTTCACGAGCGCTCCCGAGGAGTCCGCCGAGAACTTGTTGTAGGAGACCTCCATGTCTCCCCCGAGCCTCTTGATCGAGAAGGTCCCCATGGACGCCTCGGACGTCGGGTAGGTGAACCTGTTCCCCGTGAAGGTGTTCTGGTAGACGCGTATCCTCGCCGGGACCGAGGTCGCGGCGTCGCCACCCGATGCGGTGATCTGGAAGAGGCTGCCCTCGAGGTTGTTGGTGATGGTGTTGTTGGTGATGTCGATGATGTCCTTCTCGGAGATCTGGATCATGAACGTCGTGCCGCTGGCCGAGTTGCAGTCCGAGACGACGTTCCGGTCGAAGACGAGGCGCTCGGTGCCGTTGTGCACGGCCGAGTTCCCGGTGATGCGGACGTTCGGGTACGACATGTCCTGGTCGTCGAGGACGTTGTTCCTGATGATTATCCACTCGAAGATGTCGGCCTTCCCGCCCGCCCCGCTGGCCTTCGAGATGTCGGCCGCGCCGCTGGAGCCTGAACCGCCGGTGGTGGTGACCACTATGCACTCGCGGTAGTTCGTCAGGAAGCTGTTGTTCTCGATGGTCAGGTTGTCGTACAGGAACATGGGCGGACCGCTCGTCCCCCCGACGTTCGAGGTCACGGATGGGCCCGACGAGCCGCTGGTGAGCGTGAGCGAGATGCCCAGGTTGGAGTTGGCCACGAACGTGGAGTTGGAGACCCTTACGTCGGCGCGCAGCTCCAGGAGGGTCTTCCATCCCATGCTGTTGTCGATGCGCACCGTCCCGGAGAAACCGTCCTCGCGCACGTCGATCGAGTCCACGAGGACGTCGATTGCGATCCTCGTCCTGTCCGGGTCCGTCCCGATGCAGACCATCTGCATGAACAGCGCGCTCGCGCGCAGGAACGTGCTGTGCGTCAGGGAGACGGCGAATGGGTGCTCCTCCTCGTCCGTGTACGTCTCGTCGAGGAGCGCCAGCACCCCGTAGGTCCCGTCAGTGATTTGGTTCGAGTTGACGGTGCCGCCCGCAACCGCGATGCTGAGCGTCGTGTACCCGACCCTCGCCCCCGAGACGGAGATGCCGTCGAGGGCCACGTCGCGCGGGTTCTGGAGCAGGATGGTGCCCAGGTAGTAGTGGTTGTAGATGTAGTGGGTCGACGGAGCCGGCAGCACGTGGAGGTTGACCTGGTAGCGCACCGTGATGTCCATCACGCTGTCCCGGACGGTCACGCCGTCCAGGCGCCCGAGGTCGTCGCTCCTCACGAGCACTATCGGGCACATGATGACGATGTTGTTGTACATGTAGGCCGGCGAGTAGTACTCGTAAGTCGCCGTGACGGAGAGCGTCCCGTTGACGGAGGCGACCAGGCCGTCGATTGACGGGTTGCCGCCGACTATCATTACGGGCGCGGCGTCAGGCACGTGGTAGTTGTTGTACGTGCCCGTCTCCCTGACCTCCCTGGAGAGGTCCATCGTGAAGTAGAACCGGCTCGTGACGAGGGTCACGTCCGTGATGCTCGTCCCGTCCGCGTTGTTGAGGTACAGCCCTCCCAACCGGAAGTTGCTGATGGTGGTGGACGAGATGGTGACGGTGGAGTCGGTCATGACCCTCACCCCCGCCTCGGGCCCGTTGACCACGCACCGCTCCAGGCGCATCTCGCCCAGGACGTCGAAGCCATATCCCTTGGTCGGCGTTCCGCTCGTGAAGGTCGTGTCGGTGGCGAGGAGCTCCCCCGCGGGTGTCACCACGAGGGCGTACTCGCCGGGCCTCGGCGAGACGATGGTGACCGTGGAGCGCTCCAGGCTGAGCGGGGCGTTGATCGTGATGTTGCCCGCGACGACGATGTTCTCGTCGGACACGGCCGTCGTGTTGTTGATGACCCAGTCCCCGGAGGGCGGTGGGGCGTCGCCCGTTATCGTCGCCCCCGCGAGGCCCATGATGGCGATCGACGCCAACGCGAGCACCGCGAGCGCGAGCACGAATGCCAGCATGTTCCTCTTTCCAATGGATGCCATCTACTTCGCCTCCTTGCCTTCCCTTCCTCTGCCTTGCTTGACCTTGCCACCGCTGCCCTTCTTGCCCTCGGGCGGGGCGGCCGCAGCAGCGGCGGCGGCGTCAGCGGCGATGGCCGCGTCGGCGTTGGCCGCCTCCTCGTCGGTGCGCCCACGCAGCCGTGGCCACGCGTAGAGCACGGCCACGACGACGAGGACGATGAAGATGATGAGGGCGCCGATGAGCAGCCCCGTGGACACCCCCGCCTCCCCCTCGGAGACGGCGCCAGCCTCGAAGGTGATGTTCATCATATTGCGTCGGACGTTCCCGGCCGCGTCCGTGGCGGTGAGGGTTATCATCGTGGTCCCCTTCTTTGATAGGAGCATGAGGCACTCGTAGCTGCCGTCCGGGCGCACCGTCACGGGCCTCCCGTCGAGGGTGAGCAGCACGCCCGGCTCGGTGGAGCCGACGATGCGGAGGCTCGTGCTCCACGAGACGAGCCTCCCTCCGGTCCCCGCGCGCGAGGGGTCGATCGTCGCGGTGAGGAGGGGGGATTCCGTGTCCAGGAGGACGGTGAGCGTTGCCGAGACCTGGTTCCCCGTGGCGTCCAGCACGGTCACGGTCAGGGTGTTGGTGCCCTCTACAAGGTCGCACGGGAAGCTGAAGCTCCCGTCGGGCGAGATGGTCAGCTTCACGCGCTCCAGCACGCCTGTCCCGTCATCGACGAGGACGTATGGCGATCCGTCGAGGAGCAGCGTCGTGGCCGTCGCCACGCCGTCCGCGAGCACGGTCCCAGTGACCGTGAGCCTGGTTGCCTTGACGATGTGGGGCCCGACGCCCGCGGGGGCGGTGAGCCGGAGGGTGGGGGCCACGGTGTCCACGGAGAAGGGGACGTCGAGCGTGCGCTCGTTCCCGGCCATGTCCACGGCCCAGAGGTGGATGGTGTTCACGCCCTCGGATGCCAGTATCGACACGCTGAAGATGCCGCTGACCGTCGTGATGAGCTCCCCGTCCAACCGCAGGGTGGCTGTCGGGTCGACGGTGCCGACGACGAGGACGCTGTGGGCCGCGAGCAGCGCGCCCGCGGCGGGCTGGTCGACAGCCATCCACGGCGGCTCGGTGTCGAGGAACACGCGCCGCTCGACACTGAAGGCGTTGCCGGCGGGGTCGAGCGCGTCGATGGTGATGGTGTTCTCGCCGGAGGCGAGCTGCACCATCATGTCGAGCATGCCCGCCCCTGTGGGGTAGGCGGTGGAGCCGTACGGGACGGCCTGGCCGTTGACGGTCAGGTCGAGGCCGCCCTCCAGGCGGGCCGTCACCCTGACCTCCTCGGTGTTGACCGTGGCGTTCTCCACGGGCGTCAGGAGCACGAGGTATGGCGGGCGCGTGTCCAGGATGACCTGGAACCTCACGACCCTGGTGTTGCCCAGCGAGTCCGTGCTGACCACGGAGATGGTGTTGCTACCCTCGACGAGCGCCATGGTCGTCGAGAACAGCGTGGCCGTGACATCGACCTCGACGCCGTTCACGGTCACCCTCGCACCCTCGTCGGTCACCCCGCTGATGGCCAGCAGGGGGGAGTTCGTCCTGTACCCGTCCTGCGGGTAGTAGATGGTCACGCCTGGAGGCGTCTGGATGATGCGGACCGCGACCGCGTCCGTGGCCTCGTTGTTGGCGCTGTCGAACGCCTTCACGCGGATGGTGATGCGCCCGCCGGTGCTCTCGAGCGTCGCGTTGCTCACGGTGAGCTGGAGGTTCCAGGAGGACGTGCCCTCCACGCCGGACCACTCAACGCCGTCGATCGAGAGGAGCACCATGTCGATGCCCGATTCGTAGTCCCATGCGGTGCCCGTGATGCGCAGGACCGAGGACTGCTGTGCCATGCCGTCCTCGGGCGAGAGGATGTGCACCTCGGGCATGATGTTGTCCTTGAGCACGACCCTGGTGAGCGTGTCCTTCTCCAGCACGACGCCCACGCTCTGGGACACGCCGAAGAAGCTGGCGTTCACCACGTATGGGTTCCTGGACACTGCCCCCGATGGGTGGACGACGTACGGGTTCAGCACGACCTCGGGGTTGATGCCCTCGGGGGACGAGGTGTCCTGTATCGAGACGGTCGTGAGCGAGTTGTCCCTGATCCAGACCGTCGATCCCACGGCGGGGGCCTGGGAGCTCCAGACCACCTGCACCTGGATGGAGTAGTAGAGCCGGACCTCGCCCCTCGTCAGGACGTGGACCTTGTCCTCCACCGGGCCCGAGAGCGCGACGTGCCACAGGTCTATGCTCGAGTCGATGGAGAGGAAGTCGTCGAGCTGCGTCCCCGCGAGGGAGCCGCCCGTGACCTTGCCGTCGTGCCCGCGGACGACGAAGGCGCGGGTGCCGCCGGTGATGGTGCACCCGTCGATGACGAAGAGCGTGTCGCCCGTCAGGTGCTTCCCGTTGGTCGAGAGCGTGAGCCCCGTCCCCGTCGGGGTGTCTATGACGGAGTCCGTCATCTCGAGGGTCGAGCTGAGCGACGACGTCCCGACGGCGCCCATGTTGTTGGCCAGCACCACCGCGTCGCCCAGGAGCGACTCGACGGTGAGGTTGGTGATGGTCATGTTCGAGAGCACGCGGTTCTGGGCGGCCCCCGCGACCTCCAGCGATGTGCCGGAGGTGTTGGTGATCGTCACGTCCGTGACGGTCAGGTAGAGGTTCATGTCCGTCGACAGCGTGCCCCCGATGAACACGCCCAGCGTATCGTTTATAGTGGTCCTGACGAGCCGGAACGTGACGCCTCCCACGAGCCTCTGGGGGTCGATCCTGATGGCTGACGCGCCGGGAGCGCGGTCGAAGGAGCAGTCCGTGACGTTCAGGTTCGGGACGATGGGCTTGTTCGTGGCGATTGACATCTTTATGTCGAGCGCCAACGCGGTCAGGGTGTTGTTGACGAACGTGCAGTTCGACAGGTCAGTGACCGTGCCACCGGCCGGGACGCTGTAGAACTCCACCCAGAACCCGTAGCCGGCGTTGTCGACGAACGTGCAATGGTCGACGTAGTAGGGGGTCTGCATGTTGCTCGAGTTGACGTAGGCGTGCACGCCGAACCCCGTGTTTTGCGTGAAGCTGACGTTGCGCAGCGTGAACGGGGCCAATGCCCCCCTGTCCCAGATGCCGCCCCACGCGCACCGCTCGAACGAGGAGTTGAGGACCGTCGCGACGACCTGGCCCAGCACGGTGGTCTTGGAGTAGTGCTCGAGGTACAGGCCGGGCATCCCGCTGGAGGCCACGCCCGTGGCGATGTCCGTTATGGTGGTCGATTCGATGGCGAGCGTGAGGATGGATTCGCTTTGGGAGAACAGCGCGTACACCCCGCCACCGACCGCACGCGTGATTGTGCACCCGTCCAGGGAGAGGTTGAGCGAGCCGTGGACGGCTGGCCCCTTGAGCACCTGGTTCATCGAGGTCATCGATATTCCTGCCCCTCCGATGTCCCGCAGGTCCAGCGAGACGAATGTCGCATCGATGTCGCCGTTGCCGCCATCGTTGAGGCTCACGTCACCCTGGGCGAACGATATGCCCGCCCCGGTGATGTTGTCCATCGAGACCCTCTGCATGTCCAGCGACAGGGTCCCATGGCTCTCATGGGCCAGGACCCTGATGCCGGTGGCGCCCACCCGCGAGAACGTCGTGTCCCACACGATGACCGGCAACGTCGTGCCGACCACCGTCCTGTCGGTGATGATCCCGATGGCGTTCCCGGCGATGTCGAGGAACGTGCTCGACATCACGGACATGCTCGAGTTGTGGCCGTAGACCGCCACCGCACCGGTGGCGTCCATGATGGTGACGGTGTGGAGGGTCACGGCCCCGGCGCGGACGACGAGCCCCCCGTCGCCGGACGGGTCGCTCGCAAGTCCGCTCAGCGTCGATGTGGTCACGTCGACGCCGCCCCCGATGCAGAGTATGTAGAAGCCCTCGGAGCCGGTGGCCGACGTGAGCGTGGTGGTGTCGATGGTGAGCGAGGAGTCATGCTCGACGAGGAACCAGATGGGCCCCGTGCCGGCCGCGGCCGGGGACATGGTCCACACGCATCCGACCAGCTTGAGGGACGAGCCGTTGGTCACGGTGATGTTGTAGTGGACGCCCCAGGTCATCGAGGATATCGTGGTCTGCTCGTCCGCGTCGAAGACCCAGTCCTCGGTGGGCGGGTTCGACGTGTCGGCGGGGTCCGCCGCCGTGAGGGCCGCCGCCATCAGGACGGCGAGGCCCACGAGCGCGAGCGCGAACGGGACGAGGCGCACCGACCGTGGCAGCCTGAGTTCGCTGTTCATCGGGCATCCCTCCCTTTGCGCCTCGGGGAGAGGAGCACGGCCACGAGCAGCACCGTCACGCCCGCCGCGATGAGGGCGATGGGGTACGCGAGGCTCAGCCCCTCCTCCCCCTCCTCCTCCCCGCCCTCGACCGGCTCAGGACCTGGCTCCGCCCACTGGAGCTTCGTCGAGACCGTGTCGTTGTTGATGTTGCCGGCCTCGTCGCTCACCTTGACAGGGATGGAGTTCACCCCCGAAGCGAGGAACCACGGGACGCTGAAGACCCCGTCATCGACCGGGAAGGGCATCCCACCGACAAGGACGGTGGAGATGGTCTCGTCCGTCGTGCCGTTGATGTAGACCATGGGCGAGGAGGTCACCGCGGCGACAGGGTCCAGATGGAGCAAGGGCGGTATGACGTCGTACCTGACCCTCACGTCCCGCTCGACCATGTTGCCGGCCTCGTCCATCACCTTCAATGTCACGACCTGGTCGAGGTCGGTGGTGCCGAGAGTGAGCGTGTACTCCCACACGCCGTCGTCCCAGGTGCCCGAGACGAGCGTCGCGGCGTGATCGACCCCTCTGATTTCCAGGAATACGCCCGTCGTCCCCCCGAGCACGCTGTTCGCCCCCGTGACATGCCCGTTGAAGGTCACAGTCGCGTCCCTGGTGAGCACGTCGACGCCGGCAGGGGAGGACACCGTCAGCACCGGTGCGACCGTGTCCTTGACGATGGTGCGCACCTCGCGGTGCGTGTTGCCGACCCTGTCGGTGGCGATGACCTCGATGAGGTTGGGGCCCTCCTGGAGCACGGCACGGTAGCTGAAGGTGCCGAGGTTCTCGACGACCTGCCCGTTGACCGTGACGACGGCCCCGACCTCCTCCGTCATCCTGCCCTCGACCATCCACGTGGCCGCCCTGGTGACGGTCGTCTGCTCCGTCGGGCTCGTGATGGCGAACTCGGGGGTCTTGGTGTCGAGCATGACGGCGAGCTCGACCTCGAAGCTGTTCCCCGCGGTGTCGTGCGTGGACACGAGCAGCACCTGCGTGCCCTCGAACAGCTCGACCGCGAAGGAGAAGGTGCCGTCGTCGTCCGATAAGATGGGCTGCGGCCCTCCCGTCCCGTCGATGTGGTCGTAGAAGTGGGTGCCGAGGACGCTCTCGACCGTGAAGGTCAGGGCGATGGTGGGCTCGGTGAGCCCCTCCACCGTGAGCGTGACCGACCTGGTCTGGGCCCCGTCGATGGGCGCGTAGACGTAGAGCACCGGGGGCGTGCGGTCGAGCGTGACCTTGAGCGCTATCGACGTCCTGAGGCCGCCGGGGTCGGTGGCGTCCAGCAGCAGCAGGTTGACGCCCTCGTGGAGGTCGAGCCGCAGGGTTATCCTGCCGGGCTGGCCTCCCAGGGCGGTCACGACCTCGCCGTCGAGCCGGATGGTCACCTTGTCCAGGGCCGCGACGTTGTCGCTGAAGTTTCCCATGACGAGGATGGGCGACTGGGGCGTGAAGTAGGACTGCCGCGCGGCGTCGTACGGCACCGGGGTGCCGTCGACGAAGTGCGGGGTGGCATCCAGCTCGGGGGCCTCGGTGTCGATGGTGATGCTGATGATGGTCGTGTTAGTGTTGCCCGCCCAGTCCCCTGCCCTCACGCGGAACTCGTGCACTCCGTCCGATAGGCCGTCGAAAGTGTGGCTCCAGAGGGTCTCGGGTGAGACGTCCTCCCACTCATCCGTGGGCATGTCGTCATGGCGGGCCATGAAGATCGCGATGCCCGAGCCGAAGTCCTCGAGCACGCCCCTGAGCGTGACCTCGGACATGGCCACCACGCTGAGCGCCTGCGGGCTCGAGACCGTCAGGAATGGCACGTGCCGGTCCCAGAGGGTGAGCCGGACGACGTCGGCGCCCGAGCTCTCACCGTGGATATCGAGCCAGTACTCCTTCGATTCCCCTGACTTGACAATCGCGACCTTCAGGGGAGAGTTCATCAGGAGGTACCCGTCCACGTTCTCCCAGACCTTGACCACGATGACGGGCGTCCTGCCCGTCGCGTCCGTCGCGAGCGTCCTTATGGCCAGGCCGTTGCTGGCGGTCAGCGAGACCGTGGCGTTCGCGACAGGCACCAGGATGACGACTTGGCCCTGGGCATCGACCCATGTCAGGGCGAGCTCGAGGTGGTTGTAGGAGGCGACGGACCCCGCCTCGGCGGCGCCGGAGCCCACGGGGAGGTCGCACCAGAGCAGGTTGACCTCGGCCCCGTTGACGGACACCGCCAGGGTGTAGTTGCTGAAGGAGCAGTTGTAGAACGTGGCCCCGATGGCCTTGAAGCTGAAGGCCGTGGAGCCCAGGTCGCCGCCGTCGAAGACGAGCCCCTCGTAGACGAGCATGAACGGCGAGCTGTTGTCCTCGTCGGTCGTCATCTCCAGGTACTGGCCGAGGGCGCTGCCGTCCATGTCGTTGCCCGACACCTCCGGCCTCGCGTAGAGGCCGATGATGGACAGCGACCACCCGTCGATGCCGTTGAGCGTGAGGTCGTTGTCCTTCACCGTGACCGACTGGTACGGGTTGCCGGTGAGCGTCGGGTACTTCGGGTCGAACATGGTCGTGCGCAGGTAGACGCCCCCGCGCGCGTTCCCGTAGAAGGCGTTGTCCTCCACGATGATGCTGTCCGGGCCCTGGATGTAGTTCGTGAACGTGGCCCATGCCTTCGTGACCTTCACGCTGGAGGCGGACTGGTCCAGCGCGAGGCCGCCCAGCGCGCATGCCGTCGCGGAGTTCCCCGTCACGACGATGTTGGAGTTGTCGACGTTCATGAACTGTAACCCGCAGCCGTTGAGGGTGTCGAGGTCGTTGTCCGCGAGCGTGAACGTGAAGTCGGGGTGGGTGAACGCGGTCGCGTCCGTGTACGGGGTCATGACGACGATGCCGCTGGCCGTGTCGTTCGTGAAGGTGTTCTCGGACACGGTGAAGTTCATCTTCGGGTACTCGACCAGCACCAGAGCGAGGGTGGGCGACAGGCAGATGTTGTTTGTGAAGCTGTTACCCCTGATGGTCAGGGGTCCTGCCCCGAGGACGCCCGGCCCGGACACGGTGACCAGGCCCTGCGTGTGGTTGTTCCCGTCGAACACGCAGTCGATGACGCTGACCTCGCCCAGGGGAGCGTCAGCGTCGAGCGCCCTGGCGAGGTAGTTCGAGGTCACAGAGCAGGCATCGAGCAGGAGGGGGCCGGACATCCGCGTGGCGTAGAGCAGGTCGCCCGTGCCGTCCTTCACGACGTTCCACGAGAGGATGCTCGTTATGGCCGTGAGGCCGTGCGTCCACAATGGGAGGCTCATGGCGGAGGTGGTCAGCACGCAAGCGTACACCGTCACATGGTCGAGCGTCACGTTCCAGCGGTCGGGTATCTTGATGGCCTGATCGGCCTGGAGGAGGGAGAGCTCCACAGCCGCAAACGTCAGTGCAGGCCCCGAGCAGGCCAGGATGTCAGGCTCCCACTGGATGCCGATGCCGGTCAGCGAGAGCGTGCTCCCGGAGAACCTGCCCACGGTCGTGACGAGGGCCGTCATGCCCGTGACCGTCACGTCCGAGAGGAGCATTGGGGAGGAGCCCGTCGAGCCGATGACGTTGCTGAGCCCGACTATCGAGTTCGTGGTCGCCACGCTTGCGGAGCCCGTCCCGGTGTAGGTCACCGAAGCGAGGAACCCCTCGCCGTGGACCATGATGTTGTCGAAGGCGTCCACGGTGGTGCCGCCCTCGAGCCTGATGCCCACGGCCCCGAAGGTCAGCGTGAGCTTCGGATTGGAGTTGGAGGTCATCGTGGCGACCAGGCCCTCGCCCAGCGCGACGTCGATGTCCGTGAGCGTCCCCAGGTCGGCCCCGACCGACTTGAACCCCACGAGGGAGAACGATTGCGTGACAACGGTCAGGGCGGAGGTCACGGTGGCGTTGGCGCCGACCTTGACGGAGAGCCCGCTCAGCACTGGCCTCGCGGGGAGCGCGGGCGTGCCCCTGGCCTCGATGCCCGTGCCCGTGGCCGTGACCGAGAGGAGGATGCTCGTGTCCGCGACGGTAGGGCTCGAGCCGTCGATGTAGAGGCCATGCGTCCCTGTGGCCCGCAGCTCGCAGCCCCTGACGTCGATGGAGCGCCCGACGAGGCGCAGCCCGTTGTGCACGCCGAGGAGCTTGGACGACGAGAGCGACGCGTTGCCGCTGACGGTGAACGTGAACCCCCGGTCGGGCTGCATGGCCGTGACCGTGCACCCGTCGAGGAGCAGGCTGCCTTCCGAGGTCGTATTGGCCTGCACGTTGATGCCGCGCTGCCCGGCCGTCGTCGAGTTGATGGTCAGGGTTGTGTTGCCCATCTCCATCGCGTAGCCGGGCTTGATGATGAGGTTGCCGCTCAGCACGATTGATTCGTCCTGCACGTACGTGTTGTTGTCGATGACCCAGTCCGAGCCGGCCGGGGGCACGGGCTTGCCGGTGATTGTGGCCCCCGCGTCGGGCGCGAGGAGCAGAAGGACCGCGAGCGCGCATGCGAGCGCGGCGACCGCGATGACGGCGGTGGCGAGCGCGATTGGCCTCTGGCCGTTCATGGCTGTTCACCCCCCTCGTCGAACTCCTCCCAACCCGCAGCTTCTCCGGCCCCCGCCTGCTTCGCGCCCTCTCCTGCGGGGGCCTTGTGGGGACTGTCCTCCCGCGAGGCGCGGGGGCGCGCCCGCACGAGCAGGATGATGGCGACCACCAGCACGATGATGGCGAGCAGGAGAACCGCCCATCCCGTCGTGCTGGAGGGCTCGGCGGTCTCCTCGGCCTGCCTGCGCTCCACGGTCCTCTCGATGGCGACCGTGTTCCCGGCCTCGTCCACGGCCACGACCCTGATGAGGGTCGATGCCGGTGCATCGCCGGTCGGCGCGGTGAGGGGCACGTCGGTGTCGAAGCGGCCCGTCGCCCCGTCGAGGCCGACCATGACCCCGTTGACCGTGACCGTGGCCCCCGGGCCGGCGAAGCCGGTCACGTGGGCCGAGCCGGACGTCGTGTAGCGCGCCCCGGTCCCCTTGTCGGTCTCGAGGCCGGCGACGGAGACGTTGAGGAACGGCGCGGCCGGGTCCGAAACGACGGTCAGCCCCACGGACGCCGAGTTGCCGGCGCTGTCGGTGGCGACGATGCTGATGACCCCCGTCCACGCCGGGAGGGTGAGCGACCGCTCGAACCGTCCGTCGGTCCCGACCGTGATGGCGAGCCCGTTTATGGTGAGCGCGACGTCTCCGGGACCGTCGTCCGTGACAGTTCCGCTGACGGTGACCGCCGTCTCCCTCGTCAGGAGCCCGTCCGCGGGGGACAGGACCGTGATGGCAGGCGGGGCCGTGTCGACCGTCACGGGCACCTCCACCTCCCTTGCGTTGCCGGCCGCGTCGGTGGCGATGACCACGATGACGTGCACTCCGTCAGGCAGCGACAGGGCCTGCGAGAAGTGCCCCTCGGACGCGCCGACCGAGCGGCCGTCGATGGAGACCGAGGCGCCGGGCTCCACGTAGCCCTGGACGAGGAAGGTCCCGCTCGCGAGCACCTTGCCCGGGAGTGGATTGGCCACCCACATCGACGGGGGTTCCCGGTCGAGGAACACCGTGAGGGTCTGGGTCCGCCTGTTCTGGGCGAGGTCGACGACCTCGATTGTGATGTCGTTCCTTCCAGGCAGGAGCGTGACGTGGGCCGTGAACCTGCCCGACACGTCCACGGGGACCGCGAGGCCCGCGACCGTGACCGTCACGCCCTCGGGCTCGGTGGTGCCGACGATGTCCAGGGTCGAGGACATCCCGCTGGACCTGTGGGCGGGCGAGAGGACCGCAAGTGGGGGCGTACGGGTGTCGAGCATGACCATGACGACGGCCTGCCTGGCGTTGCCGAGGGCGTCCGAGACCGCGATGACGATGAGGTTGCGCCCCTCGGAGAGCTCGACGACATGGTCGATGAGCTTGTACTGCACCGTGACGGCCACGCCGTCCACGGTGACGTGCGCGCCGTCCTCCGTCGCGGCGAGGAGGCGGAGGTGCGGCTCGCTCGTCACAAGCCCGTCCTGGGGCGCGAGCACCTCGAGGTCGGGGGGCGTCGTGTCGACGAGCACCACGGCCATGTACTCGCGGTAGTTGTTGGCGGTGTCGTACACGCGCACCCGCACGATGGCATCGCCGTCGGGCACGCCCAGGAGGTCGAGGCTGAACGACTCCTTCCCCTCGGCCGGGGCCCACGTGGTGCCGTCGAGGGAGACCATGACGCGGTCGATGCTCCGGTGCACGTCCTGGGCCGTGCCCTCGACGTGTATCGTCGATGAGCCCTGGCGCGCCCCCTCCAGGGGGTGCCGCACGTTGAGAATCGGGGGTACGTCGTCGACGAGCTCCACGGTGACCGTGGTGTGCGACCTGACCTCCAGGTACCTGTCCTGGACCAGTCCGAGGTAGGATGTCGACAGCCTGTAGGGATTGTTGGTGAACACGCCCGCGGCGACGATGCTGAGGGAGTTCAGGTCGCGGAAGAGAGGCGTGCTCGTCTGCGACACCTCGGCGAACCCGAACGTCCTGTAGGCGTTGTCGATGAGCTCGACGCGCGCCCCGACCACCGGCTCCGTCGTGCCCTTCCATTGCACCGTGACCTCCAGGTCGAACCAGAGCTTGATCTTGCCCGAGTCCAGCGCCTTGAGGTTCGGCTCGTAGATGCCGCCGTACGAAGAGCGCCGCAGGTCGACCGTGCAGTCACGCGCCTCGACCGTCGAGAGGGCCATCCTCGAGAAGGTGCAGTCCGAGATCTCGGCGTCCATGCCGTCGAAGCGCGCGCCGAACGTCGCCCCGTCGACGGTCACGTCGGTGAGGCGCGCGAGCGCGCCCCTCACGGACATCATGTCGTTGACCGCCGCGGCCACGATGTTGACGCCGTACCTCTGGGCGTTGGTGACCGTGACCTTGTCCATGACGACGGAGCCGTAGATCATCCTGTTGTGGTCCGGCTTCGTGGCGCGCACGCCGTAAAAGACCGAGAGCCCGTCGTTGCCCGCGTCCGAGAAGGTCATGTTCTTGATGGTGACCTCGCCGTCGAGCGACGTGGCGCCCCACAGCTCGATGGAAAGGCCGTCAGACCTGCTCGACGCTGGGAGGGTGTTGTCCGTGAACACCACGGTGGCCCTCATGGGGAACAGGTACTTCGCCGCCCATGTCGAGGTGTACTGCGCGGCGAGGAGCAGCCGCACGGGGTAGTCCGACAGGAGCGAGCAGCCGGTGATGCTGACGGTGGCGTAGCACGCCTCGGCATCGGAGACGCCGGGCTCGACCATGGCGCCGTCGAGCAGGAGCCTGACTGGGTCGTCGATGGTGCAGCCCTCGAGCTTGTACTCAAGCCCGAGGTAGCGCTGCTTGGCCGACAGGTCGTGCGCGTAGATGGCCTCGGCGCTGTTGCCGGTCATCTCGCACGTGGTGAAGGACATGAAGGTCTCGAAGGCCAGCTGGAACTGGTGCTCGATGCCCCTCAGGTCGTCGTTGAAGGTGCACTCCGTGAAGGCGAGCTCGTTGGTGACGATCGCCTTCGTGTTGAGGTTCTCCTGGACTAGCAGCCCGCAGCCGGCGTTGCCGTCGAAGGTGCACTGCGTGAACGCGTAGGTCGCCTCGCGGTTGTTGTCGAGGAGGGGCTCGTAGATGTAGTATCCGTTGTACCCGTTGCCGGTGAAGTCGATCCCGCGGGCGGTGAGGGCGTAGGTGTGGTGGGGGAAGGGCGGGTTCTTGATGAGGTTCTCGGTCCCGACCTGCTCCTTCATGCCGTTGCCCATGTTGTCGCTGAAGCTGCAGTCAGAGAGCGTGACCACGATCTCGAGGTCGGGGGTGATGGTCTCCGACCCGAGAAGGAACGTGCGGGGCTCGAGGAACACGAGCACGCCGTCGCCGGAGTTGCCGGTTGCGTCCGTGGTCATGAGGTCCAGTCCCAAGCTGCCGTCGCAATCGACGGACCGCAGCATCAGACCATTCCCGGAGTTGTCCCCGAGCATGGAGTCGGACACGGTGAGGTCGAGGTCCAGGACGCTCGACGACAGGCTGACGCTGACGCCCGCCCCGGAGTTGGATAGTGCGTAGGAGTTCGAGACCGACACGACCAGGGACGTCCCTTGCTCGCCCACCGCACCGAAGGAGGTCATGGCGAGCCCGGAGCCCCCGTTGCCGGACAGGAGGGAGTCCGCGATCGACAGGTCGAGGGAGCCCACGCTCCCGAGCAGGGACACCGAGATGCCATGCATGGCATTGCTGGATGCGTTGAGGTTCGTGACGCTCATGTCGACGGTCCCCAGCTCGTCCATGAGAAGGACGGCCAACCCGTCGCCTGTGAAGGTGTTCGTGAGGGCGCACGCCCCGAGGGTGACCGATGCGGTCGAGCCAGAGGCCGTGCCGGTGTAGATGATGGCCATCGCGGACGCGCCCGCGAACGCGGTCCCTACCCCGTCGACCTCCACGTTGTACGCGTCCACGTCGGAGTTGATAAAGCAGAAGGCCGTCGAGTCGGCCCCGCGCACGACCACGTTATTCAGGGTCACGCGGGCCCCGTCGGTGATGACACCGCCCCAGGTCGAGCCAGCCAGCGCGATGTTGGAATTGAGGGTCCCCCAGAGGCCTTCGAGCGTCGAGTTGTGGATGGAAAGCTCGCCCTGGGCCTTGATGAACCCCCCGTAGGGCCCCGTCGGCGAGAACGTTACGCCGGTGAGGTCGAGGTCACCATCGGGCATGACGTAGATGCCGTGCGCCAGGTTCTCCTTGGTGCCGGGCGTCGCGGCCTTGAACTTGGTCGAACGGTAGAACTCCCAACCGTCGATGTACAGGTCGCCTACCCTGTAGCCGAGGAGCGTTATGGTCATCTTGGTGACGTGGTTCCACTCCATCGTGCCGGTCTGCGTGTAGGCCACCTTGTCGAGGGGGAGTGTTACCAGCGCCCATGTGGAGTTCCTGTCGGCCTCGTAGTAGTGGAAGTACGGCAGCTGGCTGAGGGAGAGCAGGGCGGTGTGGCCACCCGAGTCGGTGAAGAGGATGGAGTTGACCTTGCCGTAGCAGGGCTGTGCGTAGATACCCGTGGCGTACCACGTGTAGAATCGCAGCGCGTTGTACGAGGACAGGTCCACGGCGCTCGCCCAGTTGTAGACGAGCGGGAAGGTCAGGGGATTTATGGCGGTCACGCGCTTGTAGATCGAGCCCGAGCCCACGTAGGCCTTGCTCGCGGTGGTCCAGCTCTCCCAGTACCCTCCGAACGGGCCCGAGGGGGTCGCGGACTCGGTCATGTTGTCCCCAGGCGTGGCGTGGGCGAAAGAGACCCCGTCGACGAGCATCATTTGGTTATAGCCGTATGCAATAATCTTGAACGACTTGATCGCCGTCAGGTCCGTCATCTTGGAGTAGGTGATCGCGCCGACGTGGGTGATGTCGAGGGAGATGGAGATGCCGTACCACCGGCCGGTGGTCCCGAAGTATGGATAGGGGGGAGTGATGCGGATCCAGTTGTTCGCCGCGTTATAGAACTCCGCGTAGTAAAAGCGGCCGCTCGCGTAGTCCTGGAGATACCAGAAGTCCAGGCTGGTGTACTTCGTGAGGTCCTCGACGTTGGTGAACGTGAAGGTCCATCCGTAGTTGCTGGTGCTGCCGGTGTTGGCGATGGAGGCCTTCCCGACGAGGACGCGCGACGTCTCCAGGTAGACGCTGCCGTAGGAGGGCCCGCGGGGCCCCCACGAGCCCGCGAGGGAGCCGTCAGGCAGTCCGTTGTAGGTGAGGGCGTCGGAGAGCATCTCCCCCGAGGCGTAGCTGGGCGGGTCCCTTGCGAGGCCGCCCGTGAGGTCGATTCCCAAGTTCGTGTACTGGAGGGTCCCGTCCTCGATGGCCACCGAGTGGTCGTAGGTGACGTTCGTGCCATCGATGGACTGGGAATCGAGCACCTCCACGACATCGATGACGAAGACGCGGGCGCCCTCGTTGTCAGCGGCATCGGTGGCGAACGACACGACCTTGTACAGACCGGGCTCTGTGGGGGTCCACGACTTTGTGGGCGTCGTGGAGGTGAGTTCCGTGGTCGACCCTCCAGGCGACGTTATCACCCACCGGTAGGACACGATGCCGACGTTGTCCGTCGAGCCGGTGGCGTCCAGCAGGTACGCGACCCCATCCTCCCACACGACGTCGGCGCCGGGCACGTCATCGGGCCCGGCGACGCGCGGTGCCTCCTCGTCCTGCGCGGCCGCGTTCACTGCTATCAGAACGAACGCGAAAAGCGCGAACATGGAGAAAAGACGCACGCCGTGCAGATACCTTCTCACAGAACGGGAATAATCCTCTCGGGCTTTCGCTTCTAGCATATGCATTCGCTCCCCGGAGCTAGCTGGCTTTAATAGAGGGGCACCTTCTTATTTCAATGTTTCCCATACGTTCATCGCACGATGCGAGAAACGGTCCTGGGTGTGAGGGGCTGGGTATAAAAAGGGGATGCGGACCGACCGGGGAGACGGCGTTCACGGGTCCGAGCCCAGGAGCATGGGGGGGGGGGATGGGGTACCGTCACGGGCGCGGTGCCCCGGGCCGGATGGGGCCTGGCCCCTGCCAGACGTGCTCAGAACCCGCCCCACAGGGGCGTGCAGGTGTCGCGCGAGAGGATGAGCCCGTCCAGCTGGGATGCGGGGGCCACCCTGACGCCCTCGACCAGGTCGCCGGCCGCGAGGCCGCGTTCGGCCAGCGCGGCGTCCTCGGCCCACACCTCGGCGCCCATCTCCAGAAGGTCCGCGATCACGGACTCGTTGGACGGCATCGCGATGGCTTCGGACCGCTGTCCCCTGAGCGCTGACCAGACCCCGTCGCCCCTGAGGACGACGACGGCGTCGATGCCGTGCGAGACTGCCGAGAGGGCCAGCCTCAGGCCCGCGAAGGCGTCCTCGCGCCCGTAGGGCGGCCTCCGCACGACGACGCACATGTTGTTGATGGGCATGTCCCTCGCCTCCCCCTCCTCAGGCCGTCACCGTTAGCACGCGGTCGGACCTCGCGACGAAGTCCATGTACTCCCGCGCGATGGAGCCCACGACGGCCCCGGGCACCAGGTCGGCCTGCTCGAGGCCCCTCGCGCCCGTGCAGGTGCGGCAGGCCGCGACCCGCATGCCCCTGGCCATCAGGGCCACGGTCATCTCGGCGATGTTCGGGAAGGCCTTGGGCGCCTGCTTGGAGCGCAGCGCCGTCACGCCCTCGCCGTAGCAGAAGAGGTTGACGCGGTGGCCGCGGTCGAGCGCGGATTGCGCGAGCATGAGCGCCTTGTAGGGCCCGGTCGACATCATCGTCCCGGCCATGAGCAGTATCGTGAGCTCCCCCATCATCTCCCCTCCTTCCCTCCACGCCCCCTGCATCACACGACCAGGTCGTACTCGTCCATGATCAAGTCGACCGCGCGGTGCCAGTCCACGACCTCCACGCCCCCGGCGACCCGGTCGCGGATGCCGCGTGCCTCGAGCGAGGGCCCGAGCGCGTGGATGCTCAGCCCCTCACGGCGCAGCCCCTCGATGGCGCCGGCCGTCGCGAAGCCGACGCCATCTTGCATGAGCAGCACGCCCCTCGTCGCCGCGCGGTCCAGCGTGTCGAGCTGCCAGTCCAGTTCCGTCTCGGCGGGCGAGGTCGCGACCACCAGCAATGCTCGTCTCTCCTCCGTCATCCACGCTCACCTTCCCGTGCCCGGGGGGCCTCGGCATCAGAGCGGCCCGGGGGTTAAGAGGCTTTCGCCCCAAGTGGACGTGCGCCGCCCGCTACGCGTCGTGGCCGTGCCCGTGCACGTCCTCCGGGTGCTTGGAGTCGCACTCGCCCGCGAGGTGCGCGGCGCACGAGGCGCACGCGACCGTCTCGGTCCCCTCGCCCGTGCTCTCGCCGCGCTCGCGCCGCCTGTAGTCCTCGATGGCGGCCTGCAGCCCGTCGGCTGCGAGGTTCGAGCAGTGCATCTTGATGCGCGGCAGCCCGTCGAGGGCGTCGGCCACGTCGTTGCGCGTGATCTTGAGGGCCTCGTCGAGCGTCCTGCCCCTCGCGAGGTCCGTTATCATCGAGGAGGTGGCGATGGCCGCGGCGCAGCCGAACGTCTGGAAGGTGATGTCGGTGATGACCCCCCCGCGGACGCGGATGAATATCTTCATCACGTCCCCGCACACGGGGTTGCCGACGATCCCCACCCCGTCCGCGTCGGCCATCTCGCCCATGTTGTGCGGGTTCATGAAGTGCTGCTTGACCTTCTCGGAGTACATGCCCGGCCCCCTCCCTCAGACCTCGCCCCTGGCCTTCGCCTCGGACCACAGCGGGGACATCGCCCGCAGCTGCTCCACGACCCGCGGGAAGGTGTCGAGGAACCGCTCGACCTGCTCGACGGTCGACCATCGGCCGAGCGAGATGCGCACCGAGCCGTGCGCCTCCTCGTGCTTGAGCCCGATGGCCAGGAGCGTGCGCGAGGGCTCGAGGCTCCCCGAGGAGCACGCCGAGCCCGTCGACACCTCGAACCCCTCGGCGTCGAGCCGGAGGAGCATCGACTCGCCCTCGACGTACCTAACGCCGAAGTGCGCGTTGTGGGGCAGCCGATTGCCCCCGCGCGGGCCGTTGAGGTAGGTGTGGGGGATCGTGCCGGTAACGCCGTCGATGAGCGCGTCCCGGAGGCGCCGGTAGCGGCCGACCTCCTCGTCGAAGGAATCGTGCATGACCTGCATGGCCTTGGCGAAGCCCACGATGCCCGCGACGTTCTCGGTGCCCGACCGCGAGCCGCCCTCGTGGCCGCCGCCGTGGAGCAGGGGGACCGGGCGCATGCCCTTGCGCGCGTACAGGAGGCCGACGCCCTTGGGCCCGTAGACCTTGTGCGCCGAGCCGGCCAGCAGGTCGATGTTCATGGACTCGACGTCGATGGGGACCTTGCCCAGCGTCTGCACCGCGTCCGTGTGGAACACAACGCCCCGCTCGTGGCAGAGCGCGCCTATCTCGGCCACCGGCTCGATGGTGCCTATCTCGTTGTTGGCGTGCATGACCGACACGACGGTCGTGTCGGGGCGGATGGCCTCGTCCACCTTGGCCACGTCGACGAACCCCTCCTTGTCGACCGGCAGGTACGTGACCTTGTAGCCCTCGGTCTCCAGGTACTTGGCGGTCTCGTAGACCGCGGGGTGCTCTATCTGCGACACGACGATGTGGCGGCCCTTCTCCCGCAGCCGGTGGGCGGTGCCCTTGATGGCCAGGTTGTCCGACTCGGTGCCGCAGCCGGTGAAGATGACCTCTTCGGGCTGGGCGCCGATGAAGGCCGCTATCGAGGCGCGCGCCTCCTCGAGCGCGTCGCGCGCGTCCAGGCCCTTGGCATGGGGCTCGGAGGCGTTGCCGTACCTGTCGGTGAGGAACGGCAGCATGGCCTCGACCACGCGCGGGTCGACGCGGGTGGTCGCGGCGTTGTCGAAGTACGAGATGTCCACGCCCGGTTCCTCGCTGGCGCCACCTGGCGCCGTACCTTCAGTTATGCCGCCGCCCTATCTTAAGCTTTCGCAGGAAGGACGCCGCGCCAGGCGTACTGGCCAGGGCCCGGAGGTATGGGCCCTTCTGCGTTGCAGGCCATCGCGCGACCCAAAGGGTTTTAACCGGGCGCCCCCCTCAATGGCCCGGGGATACCATGGCGGACCTCGAGGAGACCCTAACGCCCCTCGTGCGCAGGACCATCAGCGACGTGCTGCAGGCGGAGGGCCTCGTGACGGACGCGATGAGGGAGCTCGTCAAGGACGAGATAAAGGATTACATGCGCGTCAAGCTCAACGAGGACCCCGAGCTCAAGCAGGAGGTCAAAGACGCCCTCAACATGTACATGGAGGCGCGCGCGAGGGAGCTCATCGCGGCCGTCAAGCTCACGAAGGCCGGCGCGAAGCTCTCGTTCAACATGATACCCCCGCACCTCCGCGAGGAGCTCAAGGGCGAGCTCATCAAGATGTTCGAGAAGGAGCTCAACGAGCTGCTGCTGAAGGTGTGACGACAGGGGTCCTTGTGTCCGGGCCAGCATTGATGTCACGCGCATTGGCGAGATGGGAAAACGGGGGCCGATCGTTCCGTGCTCCCCATGAACCATTTCCCGGGAACTCTCCTGCGCGGGATGGCATTGATGGTACTTGCGAATGGGATACCTTCATCCGTGCATGGCCTCCCATCCCTGGAGCTCGGTCGTTCGGTCCTTTCCATTGTCTCGAGGTCTTGGATGGATTTGAGTACCATGGGATACCAGCAACCCCCGGTGAACGAAAAGAATAATGCTATGAACTGGACTGATAATATTTAGAACCGGTAGAGCGGACGGTAATCTCATGAGTAAGGGGCTGCCCAGGATACTGCTCATTCTCGCGATCGTAATGATGGCCATCCCAGGCATCCCTGGCCCTTCAGCAAGCGGTGGGGCGGTCACTCTCTTTCGCGGATATCAAGATGTTGCGACGTACGAGTTCAGCTCCGCTGGGACGCTCGGCGAGGACGTGCTGCTCGTTCCCGCGGATTCCATCGTGCTCTCGGCCCGGTTCAATGTCTCCGGCCATGCGGTCTCGGACGGGGGAGGTGCAGGGAGCGATTTCCCTGAGGATGTGGACGTCTGGGTCGGCAACTCGTCGAACCCTGTCTACCAGTTCAAGGGTCCCTTCATCGGTGGGATGGGCGCGCAGAGGGGCCTGGTCAATGCATCGCTCCCGAGGACGATCGATTTCGATGGCCAGTGTCAGTGCCATAATGTGACCGTCAGGCTCCCTCGCGGCTGCCATATTGAGGCAGCCTGCCTGACCCTATCCGGCGCGCTCAAGGACGGAGGATGGGCCCCACCAGTGGTCGTCCAGGAGCTCGTTGGGAATGCAACGGAGACGATCGACCTTGGGTACCGCGCAACCCCCCAGCTGGTGGATTTCGATCGCGACGGCGACCTCGACATGCTCGCGGGTGGGTACGCCCAAGATTATCCCATGGATAATTTCTATAGGACAGCATTCTACTTTAGGAACACTGGTAATCGTAGCTCGGTGATGTGGACACGCGATGTCGCCATCCTGAACTCCACGTTCCCTCCGAATACTGAGAGTTCCTTTTTCAACTTCTGGTCATATAGATTTGTAGACCTTGACGGCGATTCTGATTATGACATCGCAAGGACATGGATGTACTACCCGCAAATGGATCTCTTTTGGAACATTGGCAACTCGTCCGTGCCTAGATGGATTCCAGACGCGTTTGACAATGGCTCCGTTTTTTGGCATATTTGGTCATATGAGGGATACCCCTGTGTAGATTTCTGTGACGTTGATGCGGATGGGGATTCCGATATTGTTATGGGCAGTGGGGGCCGCCAGACTCCTCAGAACTCCTCGGTCGGTATAAAGTGCTACATCAATGAGCGCTCTGATGAGGATTACAGATGGGTTGTCTCGGACCTCTTCAAGGGTATCGACGACGATGGATATTCCTTTCCTGCAGTCGGGGATTTCGATCAAGATGGGGATCTCGACATCTTCGTGGGCTACCTCAACGGAACGATAGGATACTACAGGAACATCGGGTCCGTGTCGAATCCCCGGTGGTCGTTCGATTCTGATATCAGCAGGGGCATCGGCGTCGATAGGCGAGCCAGCCCTGCCCTCGGGGATCTTGACGGGGATGGGGACCTCGACCTTGTTGTCGGCAACTACACTGGGAAGATGCGATATTTCGAGAACCTACGCGACTATCCCACTCGCGTGACGGTCGATGTGGGGGGAGATGGGCGCATCGAGTGGACGCATCAGGGCAGGCTCAAGGGATGTGTGACGGTCGACGACCTAGCCCATCCCATTCAGGAATGGCTCGATTCCCGAAACGTGTCTGATTGGAGGGACGAGTGGGGGAATGAATTCTGCGATGTGGCCATGGAGCTCGCATCCTGCTCACGCGGTTTCCTTACGGTCGATGGCCTGACAATCCAATACATGTACAACGGGACAACAGCGGATTTCGCGGGGATGCTGAACGATTGGATCGGGGACCATCGGGACGAGGCAGATTGGCAGGGCAACCTCAAGGTACCAGTGATCGTCGGCAGTTCCCAGCGAGGGACGGTGGTGCTCTCGGACCTGCGCATCGAGGTCGACCGACCCCCGGTCTGGGCGGACATCCCTTCCACCTATGCGCTCGATGAGGACTCGAAGGTGGACAAGCTGATCGACCTGTGGGATTATGTCTCCGACGACCATGACACGGACGAGCAGTTGACGATATCGGTAGTCCAGCTCGATGCCACAGGAATCGCCGACGTCACATTGGGGGAGGGCCACTACCTCAGCGTCGACCTGCTCACTGGTATCATGAATGACGATTGGTATGGTGAGGTCAGTATCGTCGCGTCAGCGAGGGACACCGCGGGCCTCACCTCCCGGTCCCGACCGTTCCGCATCACAATCCGGCCGATGAACGATCCACCGGAACTGCTCGGCGAGCCACCGGATTCCATCCTGCAGGATGCCTATCTAGACTACCATTTCCAAGCCAGGGATGTCGATGATGATGACCTGCTGTTCACAATCTTGGGTGCTCCTGAGGGGATGGCCAGCTCCCCAGATGGGGAGCTAACATGGTCGCCTGGAAATGATGACGTTGGGGTCCATGTCCTAATTGTGACGGTGACAGACCCCGGGGGAGCATCTGATTCTCTGGCGTGGAATCTTATAGTTGTCAATGTGAACGACCCTCCACGTATCGAGGGGAGACCGCCCGAATCGGTCATCGAGGACACCCTCCTCCTTTATCAGTTCCGGGCGTTCGACATGGACGGAGACCCTGTGGACTTCTCCTACGAAGGAGCTCCAGATGGGATGACGCTCCTTGAGAATGGCTCTGTAATGTGGATGCCGTCGAACGATGATGTCGGCCGATATGTGATACAGGTCATGTGCAAGGACCTTGAAGGAGCCTCCGACAACCTTTCGTGGTCCCTTGAGGTCATCGATGTCAATGACCCCCCCGTCATACTGGCGCCAATCCCGGACCTAACCGTGGAAGAGGGAGGTCGCACCATCACATTGGACCTCGCGGGGCACTTCTATGACCCCGACACCAGGCGGCTCCTCTATTCGGTCTCCGGGGGAGTGGAATGGATATCGGTCAATGAGACGACGGGCCTCGTATCGATATCCTATCCTCCGGGTACCTCTCCACCGTCCATGGTAAAAGGTGTGAGGGCCTATGCCAGCGACCCATCCGACCCTCTTCTGTTCGCCTCCTCCAATCCATTCAACGTCACCTTCAGGTCTGCGACCGGTCGCCCGCCCGACCATCCAGCAGATGGGGGAGACGATGCGCCGAGATATCTGGTCGGAGGTGATTGGTGGGCTTTTCTCGTAATCGTGCTCGTCATCGCATTGTCGGTTGGAATCGTCATCCTGGTCCTCAGGAGGAGGCGAGGAGGTGTCTGAACAGGCCGGACGGGGTATCTGTCGCATCAGCCGCACAGGTGCATCACGTCGATTTACCCAGCCTCGATTGTCCTGGAGCATTGCACAATCCGACCCGGTCAATATCAATAGACGGGCCCATCTCAGATGTCGTGACACTCCGCGGAGGTCAATGTCGGCCACGTTCCATAGTATTGTCATCCCAATCCTCATTATCCTACTATTGCCATTTCTCCGCCCATGCTCGGATGCCCATGCGGAATCGATTGACGAGTTCTCCGGTGGAGCCGAAGAGCAGAGGGTCATCTTTGAATCTCCCGGTTCAAATTCAAGTGCGCACCTGAGGGTGCCAAAGGATTGCGTCGTTCTGTCCGCCACCATGCGCGTCACTGGAGGACCGAACAGCAGGAATGAGCACCCCTCAAGCGTCGCCCTGAGCATTGGCAGCCCAGACTGGCGTATCTACGAGTGGGCGGGCGCGAGGTATGGCACCATGGGAGGCCAGCAGAGGTTCGTCACAGGGGAGGGAGAGGCAACCCTCGTGTTCGAATGGGCAGGTTCGAGCGATTCGGCAATCGTCCGAATTCCTCATGGGGCTCGGGTCGTGAATTCGGGGATGCTGATGACAGGGAATATCCACGGTGAGGGATGGGCAAGCCCCGTGACCCTCTCCGTCAGGGATGGTGAAAATGAGGTGCCCATCATTGAAACTAGACCTAGTCCGGACCTGGCTGATCTCGATGGTGACGGGGATCTTGACCTCGTGTGCGGCATTGACTCATATGGAACCGATAGACAGGGATTGCCGTACTATGAGAACATCGGTACGGAAATAGGAGCGGAATGGCAGGAGGAATCCTATCAACTGGGGAAATATCGTCGATTTGACTTCCCGGACCTTATCGATATCGACAGTGATGGGGACTTGGACCTTGTCATTGGCCAGGAGAATGGGACAGTACGCCTCTATCGGAACACGGGCGACCGTTCATCGCCCATATGGTCGGACGATGGAATGGGCCCCAATTCCATGTTCGCCGGTATCGATGATGGATCGTACGCAATCGTCGACTTTTGCGACATTGATGACGACGATGAGCTTGACATGGTCTGCGGTGGATGGTATTGGGATGAATGGAAGGCCGCTGGCCTATCATCGTACGATGGTCATCTGGTCGGCGGTTCTTATTGCTGGTCGCAGGCCGCCTATTTCGATGGTATCGAGACCGATAGCTACGCCAACCCAGCGTTAGCAGACCTAGATGGTGATGGTGATTTCGACCTCCTCGTCGGCAACTATGATGGCACGATCGCCCTCTTTGAGAATGTCGGCACCAGAACAGGGCCAGCATGGGTTAAGAGGCCTGATCGTACGAGAGAAATCAATGTCGGTTGGATGGCCGCCCCAACGGTCGGGGACCTGGACGGCGATGGCGTGCTTGATATCGTCGTGGGTGCTGCGAGTGGCCAGATCTTCTTCTACAAGGGCTATCGAGGATTTCCCTCCGGGCTCGTTATGGACCTCGATGGCATTGGCCATCCCGTATGGACCCATCTGGCCGAGCTGTCCACGACCGTGCTTGTCGATGGCTTCTCTGCCGATCTCGCAACATGTCTTGAGGGACCTGTTGCTTTCCAGGACGAGTGGGGCAACGCCTTCAATGATGTCCGCATCAATCTCACGTCGGGCACTCCCGGTGAGGTGACAGTCCATGGCCTCGACATCGAATATGAGTACTCGCCGACCACGGTCGATTTCTCGCCATTCTTGAACGAATGGATCAACGACCACCGGGACGATGCCGGTCCAAATGGGGACATCGAGGTGCCCATCATCGTAGATTGCGATTCGGGTGGCGTGATCACTCTGTCCGATCTGCGGATTGAAGCGAGCATGCCCCCCGTGTGGACAGAAATTCCGTCCATGTACGCAATCGACGAAGATACGTGCAACGATACGCTCATCGACCTGTGGGCATACGTCACGGATGACTTCACGGACGACGCCAACCTCACCATCGATGTGGTACAACTCGACCGTCAGGGCATCGTGGGGGTCTACATCACGGATGGGCGGTACGTCGGAATCGATGCCGGCACAGGTGATTTGAACGATGAATGGAGCGGTGCCGTGAAGGTGATGGCCAGGGCGACAGATAGCGAGGGGCTCACATCGGAGTCGAAGGTCTTCGAGGTCAGGGTCCGGGCGGTGGACGACCCTCCCGAGATATCCGACTTGGGTAATCTGACGGCTGTCGAGGGCACCATGAGCGTGTTCGACATTACGCCTTACCTCCATGATATCGATACTCCGCTGGGGTCATTGACAGTGCGGGTCGGGTCTGACTACTGCAACGTGGTCGGGTATGAGCTGAGGTTCCTGTTCGATGCTGGCGGCTTTGAGGTCGATGTGCCGGTGTGGGTCTCCGATGGCCACAGCGAGGTGACCTCCGCACTTCATGTCCGTGTCATCGATGTGGACAGACCGCCTGTGTTCCTCGGACCCTTCCACGAGGCGGCCCATGTGGGCGTACCAATCACCATTAGCCTCGCAGGACATGTCTTGGACGACGATACCCCCGAGGTGAATCTTGGGCTGCGCAGTTCCAGCCCCGTCGTCGTGAGAGTGTCAGGCTTAAATCTCACGCTCCTATGTGGACATTCCGGGACGGAGAAGGTATCGTTCGTCGTGACGGATGGTACCACCTCTGTAGATGGATGGTTCTGGGTCGATGTCACCGAGCTGTACGAGCCACCCGCAATCCTGGGACCTGACGGGAACGTGTCCCTTGACGAGGGTTCCGAGCTTTGGCTGGACCTTATTGTGCGCCTTGGGTCGGATGGCTATACCGAGCTCAGCGTTGAGTCGGGATGGCCAGGATTGACGGTATCGCCTAACCGTACTCTCCATGTTATTGCAGGGAAGGGCGAGGTCGGAACGTACGGGGCGAGGGTCATCGCGAAGGACATGTCCGGTGGGGAGGGCGTTATGGAGCTGAGCATCAGGGTCCTCAACGTCAACGACGCACCGCACCTTGCTGAGATATTGTCGCCCATGGACCGTTCCACCTATTCGGAAGGCTCCCTCATCACCTTCTCTGTGATTGTGTTCGATCCAGACACGGCTTACGGGGACATGCTCAACATCACCTGGTCATCCAGCCGGTCCGGGCAGCTGAGGAGCATCATCGGCGGACCTGAAGTAGGCTTCACGACGGACCGCCTCGCGCCTGGTAGGCATAACATCACAATCACGGTGAGCGACGGTCGGCTCGAGGATCGAGCTTGGATCGAGGTGATCGTCACACCGAGGTCTCATCGATGGGATGAATGGGGGATCGAATTCTGGGCTCTCCTGCTCTGCCTCGTGGCGATACCCATCGCTCTCGTCATGGTCTGGCGAGACAGGAAAGTCCGACGGGGACGTAGCTCTATTCTGTGACCAACGTCAGATTCTCTTGAGAGCTCGACGGGCTGCTGCGACAGGTGGGAGGCGCGCGGGGGATGCGGAACGGCACGCGATTGCTCGACTAGCCGTTACTTGTCTGTCCTGGTGGTCGGTCTCTTCGGTTGCCTCAGGAACATCGCGTCCGCGGCCGTGAGCAGGCCGAAGGCCGCGACCATCCAGTAGGCCGTGGAGAAGGTGCCGGTCGCGTCGGCGAGCACGCCCACGAGGAAGGGGGCGATGAAGCCGATGCCGTCGCGCGTGAAGAAGCTCACGCCGTAGAAGGTCGCGCGGACCTCGGGGGGGGTCACGTCGGCCACGAGCGCGTTGATGACCGCCATCGACATGAAGAACGAGAAACCGAAGACCATCATCGCCACTGCCACCAGCGTGACGCTCCCGACGGAGAGTAGCATGATGGCCGCGAGGGCGCAGATGACGTTCGTGACGACGAGCGGGGCCTTCGCGTCGTACCGGTCCTTTATCCATCCCCCGATGGGCTCGGCGAAGGCCCCCACCAGGTACATGAGGGAGGTGAGCGTGCCCGCGATGAGCACGGCAGCGTCTTGGTCCCCCGCGAGGTGCTTCTCCTGGGCCAGGTATGTCGGCAGAGGCTCGGTCATGCCGTGGAACAGGAGGCCACGGAAGATGGTGATGGTGATGACGATCATGACCGCCGACGTCAGGAGCAGGCGCATGCCCTTCCAGTAGTCCGCCTTGCTGGTCGGGCCCACCCTCTCCTCGACCTCCATCGCGGCCATGTCGAGGCGCCCCCGCAGCATGGCGCGGCCGTTGGACGGCGGCGGGGCCTCGCCGTTGGCGCCACCGCCGTTGGCCTCGGCCCTGAGGACCTTGGTGCCGAAGAGCACGACCGCGTAGCCCACGAACACGAGCCCGACCAGGCCCCAGACGACGTAGGCCACGCGCCACCCGAGCTGCGTGGCGATGGCGGCGGTGATGACCGGGGAGACGACCAGTCCGATGTCGCCGCCCAGGCCGTTGATGCCGAGCGCCTTGCCCCTGTGCTTGGCGCCGAAGACCTTGGAGATGAACGACAGGCCCGCCGGGTGGTAGAAGCTCAGGCCCATGCCGAGCAGGCCGAAGAAGAGCACGAGCATCCAGTAGTTGATGGACGCCGCGATGCCGAAGGCCGCGGCCGTCGATATGATGAGCCCGATGGTCACCATCGCGAGCGGGTCCCTGCGGTCCGAGAGATAGCCCGTGAACAGCGAGCCCGTGCCGTAGATGATGCCCGTGAAGGTGATGAGGGAGAGTATCTGCGTCTTGCTCGTGAAGTCGAGCTCGTCCGCGACGAGCAGGGCCAGCGCGGGGTAGGCCGCGATGAGCACGTGCGTCATGAAGTGGCCGCCGGTGAGGAACGAGATGAGCACGGCCTTGTCGCGCGTGAAGACGGCCATGGCGGTCCACCGGATGCTGGTAAATCACGCCTCAGCTATAAAAATTGGGAGGGAGAGGGGGGATGGGAAAAGGGAGACGGGGTCGGCAAAAGGGGGAGGGGGATGGGAAAAGAGTGTCGGTAAAATGTAACTCGGGCGGCCACGGTCGCGGCCCCGCGCGCCTGGGCTTGGCATGCGCTGGGCCGGGTCGGCACCGCCCGGTGCGGGTGTCGCCGGCCCGGCGGACCGGCGCAGACTGGGGACGGGGGGTCCAGGGCTCCTTGGGGGGCGCCTAGCCGAACAGGGCGCTGAGGCCCGCGGCGGCGTCCTCCTCGGAGACCTTCTTCTCCTCCGGCTTCTCTTCCTTCTTCTCCTCCTTCTTGCCCTCGTGCGCCGCGGCTGGCGCGGCTGCCGCGGGTGCGGCGGCGGGCATCGCGAACGAGGCCTTCAGGGCCTCGTCGATGTCCACGCCCTCGAGCGAGGTCGTCAGGGCCTTGACCCTCGATGGGTCGACCTTGACGTCGGCGGCCTTCAGGACCTTCGTGACGGCGTCCTCGGTGACGCCCTTGCCAGCGGCGTGCAGGAGAAGCGCGCCATAGATGTACTCCATTTTCCATGCCTCCATTGTGTTATCGTCAATGCCTTCATGACCGTACGTTCGCGTTCAGCCGAAGAGCGCGTTCAGCCCGGCGGCGGCGTCCTCTTCGGTCACCTTCTTCTCTTCCTTCTTCTCCTCCCTCTTTCCCTCGCGCGCCGCGGTGGGCGCGGCCACGGCGGCGATTGCCGCAGTCGCCGCGACCACGCCGGCGAGCCTCGCGCGTATCTCGTCGTCCAGGGCCTCCGGGGAGACCTTGGCCGCGAGGGCGAGGGCCTTCATGTAAGATGAGAGGATGATCGGGCCGGCCGTCTCGATGTTCACGACGCCCGCCTTCACGCCGAGCGCGAGCGCGTGCGTGTGGCCGAGCAGGAGCAGCGGCCGGACGGTGTGCGGCGTCGTGTAGGCGAGGTTCATCGCCAGGTTGAAGGCGGCGCCCGCGCCCTGGCCGAACTTCGCGCGCATGGCGTCGTCGTCGACCTTGAGCACGGCGGGCCTGTAGACCAAGCCGCCCTCGTAGGCCGCCTTGAGGTCCAGGCCCACGATTAGCGGCATGATGTCCAGCTTGGGCAGGATGCCGGCGAGGTCCTTTGAGATGACCTCGCCCCTCTTGCACAGCACGGCGTCTCTTTTGATGATGACCCTTCCCTTCTCGATGGCCGCCGGTATGCCGACCTTCTGAAGCTCCCGGACGATGGGGCCGGGCTTGAAGTTCGTCTCGCCGCCCTTGACCGATATTTCGCTGGGGGCGATCTCCCCGCCCTTCGCGGCCGCGGGGGCCTTGGTGGACTCCATCATCTTGTAGAGCTTGAAGGGGTTGCGGTCCGAGAGGACAAGCGCGCAAGGTCCTGCGATGGACTCGCTGAGCTGGTCGAGGCCGGGATGGCCCTTCGCGGCGGCCTCCTTGATGGCGATGCCCAGGAGCGTGCCCTTGCTCACGACCATGCGCACGTCCTTGCGCATGCCCCCGCGCATCTTCTGGAGCTGGGAGGCCGGGATGCCGGCGATGCTGACCACGCCGATGGTCTTGTGCTGCTCGAGGGCCTTGACGATGTCCGCGACGGTCTCGCGCTTCCACGGTGCGACGTGTGCCATTCGTCATCCCCCCTCAGCGGCCCTCCACCTTGATCGCGGGGCCCATCGTGGTCTTGACGTAGACCGAGCCGATGTTGGCCGCGCCCCTGGGAGTCTTGGCCTCGACGCGGCGCAGGACCTCCACGACGTTCGCGGCGATGTCCTCCGGCTTCATGCCGGAGCTGCCCACGGGCACGTGCATGGTCGGCTTGTCGCGCGACCGCACGCGGACCGTCTTCCTCAGGTTGTCGATGAGGTTCTTGGGGTCGGAGCCGGGTGGGACGGGCCGGGGCATCTTGCCCTTCGGGCCCAGGAACACGCCGAGCCGCTTGCCGATCGTGGGCATGAGCGGCGCCTCGGCGATGAAGTACTCCACGCTGCGCACCAGCTTGCGGGCGCCGCGCTTGTCGTCGGCGATCTTCTCTATCTCGTCGGGCTGGATGACCATGTCGGCCACGTTCTTGGCCTTGATGACCATCTCGCCCGAGCCGATGACGGCGACCTTCTGGGCCTTGCCGCGCCCGTGCGGGAGCACGACCTCCTCGTTGATGCGGTTCCCGGGCACCGACAGGTCCAGGTCCTTCAGGTTTATGGCGAGGTCGACCGACTCCGCGAACTTTCGGGGGGGGGCCTTCTCGAGGGCCTGCTTCACAGAAGCTAGTATCTGGGCTTCCTCCATCCACGTCACCTCGGTAGTTCAAGCGGGGCCTCTTCGGCCCCTCCTACGCGTGGGGGGTTCCTACGCGTTGAGGGGGCCGTCATACGCCCCCTCTTTAATAAGCTTTTGGACATCCTTGGCGCTCTTGCCGTCGATGGTCACGCCCATCGAGACGCAGGCGCCCGCGACCTCCATGGCCTTGGCCTTGAGGTCATGGCCGAGGAGGCTGTCCCCCTTCATTTCCGCTATCTTCACGAGCTGCTCAATCGTCAGGTCCCCGGCCACCTCGTGGCGCGGTTTGTGGGAGCCCGATTCGACCTTGAGCATGTCTTTGATGAGCGCCGACACGGGGGGAGTGCCGATCTCGAACGTGTAGGACTTGTCGTCCTTGATGGTGATCTTGACCGGGACCTTCATGCCCTTGAACGAGCCCGTCCGGGCGTTGATGTCCTTCGCGATGTTCACGATGTTCACGCCCAGCGGGCCCAGCGCGGGTCCGAGGGGCGGGCCTGGAGTGCAGCTGCCAGCGTCCACCAGGACCTCGACTACGTCTACCATCTCACTTCATCTCCTTCTCGATGACGCGGACATGGTCGCCGCGCACGGTGATGGGGATCGATATCATGGCCTCGAAGAGCTCGACGGTGATCTCCTCCTTGGCCTCGTCGATCTGCTGCACGCGGGCCTTCTCGCCCTTGAAGGGGCCTGCGATGAGCTCGACGATGTTGCCCTCGACGATGCCGGACACGAGGGGCTTGGGGGCGAGGAAATGCTCGATCTGCTCCATGGGGATGATGCCGCCCTCGCCCCGCACGATGCCGCGGACCTTCTTGACGCCCTTCAGGAGCTCCTGGAGCGCGTCGGGGTTGCGCGCCTCGATGAAGATGTAGCCACGCATCGGCTGCGGGCAGAGGATGCCATAGATCTCGGAGCCCTTGCGCATGGCCTTGTTCTCGATGGCGTCGGCGACGATGCGCTCGTGGCCGATGGAGGTCTTCACCGCGAAGATGGTGTTGGCGTAGACCGGCTCCTCCGGCTCGGGCTCCTCCGCGGCCTTTGCCGCGGGGGCGGGTGAGGGGGGGGGGGCCTGGACGGCGGGCGCGGCGGGGGCCGGGGCGGCCTGCTGCGCGCGATCGGCCGTCGCGGCCGCGGGGCCCAGGTCGCTCAGGCTCGGGCCCTCGTCCTTGGGCTCCGGCGATGGCTCTGCCTTGCGCGCCACGGGCGCGGGGCCATCGACTGGGCCGTCACCGGACTGCTCCTGGTCTTCGCCGGTCATGGTGTCCACCGTGAGAGGGTACGGATATATTACCTTTGCGGATGGGGATCGCGGATGGGGGGTCGGGCGCCCTCAGACCAGCAGCGACCCCAGCATGACGCCGAGGTCGAGGTAGTCCTTGAGCAGTCCACCCACGCCGGTCCAGGTCTTGTAGATGAGGAAGCCCAGCGCACCGATGAGCACCATGCCGATGGCGCACACCTGGAGCGTCTTGATGAACTCGTCGGGGGTCGGCTTGACCGACATCTTGATGACCCGGCTCCACTTGTTGGACTTGATGCGCTCGTTCACGCGCTTCTCGATCCTGTCCTGGGCCTCCCAGGTGCGCTCAAGTATGTCCATCGGTCCTCCTCCATCTCGCGTCGGCCGTCCGGGCGCCGGCTCAGCGGACGAAGTCCACCTCGAGGTGCTCGGGCCTGCCGCCCTTGCGCGCGGCGGGGCCGAGTATCTGCTTGGACTTGACGCCCACTATCACCAGCATGACCCTGATGGTCCTCTCGAGGGCCGGGTCAATGGCGGCACCCCATATAATCCTTGCGTTGGGGTTTATACGGGCGTGGACCTCCTCGACGACCTTCTGGGCGTCGGAGACCGTCATGTCCGGGCCGCCCGTGACGTTGACGAGCGCGCCCGTGGCATCGGAGATGTCAACGTCGAGCAGCGGGGAGTTGATGGCCTGGTTGATGGCCTCGGTGGCGCGGTCCTCCTCGGACGCCTCGCCCAGGCCGATCATGGCCACGCCACCGGAGCGCATGATGGTGCGGATGTCGTTGAAGTCCAGGTTGACCAGCCCGGGCTTGGTGATTATCTCGGTGAGTCCCCGGATGCTGCGCAGCAGGACCTCGTCCGCCACCTTGAACGCCGCGTTGAGCGGGAGGCGGGGATTGATCTGGAGCAGCTTGTCGTTGGGGATGACGATGGCCGTGTCGACGATGTGGCGGATCTTCTCTAGGCCGTACTCCGCGTTCTCCATGCGCACGAGCCCCTCGGAGGCGAACGGGAGGGTGACGATGGCGATGGTGAGCGCGCCCAGGTCCTTGGCGACGCGGGCGAACACGGAGATGCCGCCCGTGCCCGTACCGCCGCCCAGGCCGCACGTGAGGAACACTATGTCGGCTCCCGCGAGGTGGGCCTTGATCTCGTCCTCGACCTCCTTGGCGGCCTCCTCGCCTATCTGCGGGAGGGCACCCGCGCCGAGCCCGCGCGTGAGCCGGCGGCCCAGGAGCAGCTTCTTGGGCGCGTGGATGGTGAGGAGGTGCTGCGCGTCCGTGTTGGCCGCGAAGAGCTCGACGCCCTGCAGCCCGGACTCGACCATCCTGTTGACGGTGTTACAGCCGGCACCGCCGATGCCGACGATTTTGATGTTCGTGCGCAGGGACTCGAGCACCCTCTCGAGCTCGGCGTCGTCGGTTCCGGGCGATGAATACCCGGGTATGGATTGCGGCTCCTGAACGGGGCTGCGTGACAGCACTTCCCTTACAATGGTCTTCATATGGCTCCCTCCTCGAGGACTTGTCCACCCATCTGGAGATAGGACTGGGGGTGTATACCCATTGCGCATTATTTAAAGTTGTGGTGACGCTCGCACTGCTGGTGGCACCGCGCTGGATTGTTGTGGTGGCCGGCTCCCGGGACACCCCGTCGCGCGAGTCGCGCGCGCGGGCGCTCCCGCCCGGGTCACTTGACGAAGTCCAGCTCGAGGCCCCCGCCCGCGCCGCCCCTCGAGACGCCGTGCTCGACGCGGTCCTGCGTCTGATGGTAGCGCGCGGTCGCGACCGCCTGCGCGCTGCCGAGGTGCTCCTCGAGGAGACGGGACTTGACGCCCGTGATGACGAGCATGACGCGTATCTCGTGCTCCAGGGTCGGGTCGACGGTCGCGCCCCAGATGATGCGCGCGGACGGATTGATCTTGCCCGATGTGAGCTCGACGACCTTCTCGGCGTCCGCGATGGTCATGTCCTGGCCTCCCACGACGGAGACGAGCGCGCCGGTCGCGCCGGCCACGTCCACGTCGAGCAGGGGCGAGTTGAGAGCGGCCTCGACGGCCTCCTTCGCGCGGTTCTCCGGCGAGTCGCTGAGCCCGATGCCCACCATCGCGAGGCCTCCGGACGACATGATGGTCTTGAGGTCGTTGAAGTCCAAGTTGACGAGCCCGGGCTTCGTTATCATCTCGGTGATGCCCCGGATGCTGCGCATGAGCACCTCGTCCGCGACCTTGAAGGCCGCGTCCAGGGGGAGCTTAGGGGCTAGATGCAGGAGCTTGTCGTTGGGGATGAGCAGAGCCGTGTCGCAGAACTTGCTGAGCTGCCGGAGCCCCCACTCGGCGTTCTCGAGCCGGCTGCGGCCCTCGACGGAGAACGGGAGCGTTACCACGGCGAGCACGAGCGCGCCCGATTCCTTCGCTAGGCGCGCGACGAACGGGGCGGAGCCGGTGCCGGTGCCGCCGCCCAGGCCCGCGGTGACGAACACGATGTCCGCGCCGGAGATGACCGCGCGCAGCTCGTCCTCGGCCTCCTTGGCGGCCTCCTCGCCCACGTGGGGCTCGGCGCCTGCGCCGAGGCCGCGGGTGCACCTGCGGCCGATGAGGATCTTGTGCGGGGAGTGGACGTTGAGGAGATGCGCCGCGTCGGTGTTGAGCGCGTAGAGCTCCACGTCCGCGATGCCGCTCTCGACGAGGCGGTTTATGGTGTTCGAGCCGCCGCCGCCGCACCCGAAGATCTTGATGTTGACCTTGAGCGACTCGAGGATCTTCTCGAGCTCGGCATCGTCAGGCGAGAGGCCCGTGTCACCGCCAGCGGGGGGCGTCGGGCGCTTCATCTTCTCGTCCTCCTTGGCCTTCTCCAGTGCCTCACTTATTATGGACTTCAAGTGCACCACCAGGCTCCTTCTGCTAGCGCTGCGCTCGCAAAGGAGTGTGATGTTATTAACCCTTCGGTGATAGGGCCTCCAAGTTGCACACCCTGGACTGTACGCCTCCCGGCGCGCGAGGGTCCGTTCCCCGGTCGAGGCGGTGCGCGGGGTCCTACGGGGGCGGGACGGCGCGCCCCCCGGGGGGCCCCGGACCACGCCATCCAGTCAATATTATTAGGCATGAGAAAGCGAGATGAACCTATTTATACGGGGGGGCGAATGTCAAGCCAAGCCTAGGGGCCATGACCTCTGGATATGAACCAGAGCAGGTCTTGGAGAAGCACGAGGGTGTAGGCATGGCAGAGCAATCCACGCTGACGCGCACGCCGAGAACTGGAGCCCGGGACGGGCGGCAGGCAATTGCGGTCCTGATGGTCGTCCTGACGATCGCCGCATCGCTGGCGCCCATGGCGACCGCCTTAGGCGGGAACCGCCAGGGACCACCGGCTCCTGACCTGAGGATACTCGACAGCAACGTGAACGTGCAGCCCTCCGTGCTGGTCCAGGGCGTGCAGGTCCGCGTGAGCTTCGCCGTCGAGAACGTTGGCGAGCAGAACGCCTTCGACTTCGATGTGCTGCTCCAGGCGGACGGCGTGACGGTCGACAGCGCGTTGGACGTGGACCTGGGAATCAACGCCACGGCCTTCCTCGCCCTCAACTGGACGCCTGTTGGTGCGGGCGAGGTGACACTGAAGCTCGTGTCCTGGTTCGGTCTGGGCTCCCCCAAGCTCGACATGAACTGGGACAACAACAACTGGACGCGGACGGTCGACGTCCTCTCGCGGCCGGACGCGCAGGTCACATCCACCGACATCCTGATCCTGCTCAACAACGTGCCGAACCCCGAGTACATCCGCGACAGCGACACGCTCACCGTCAGGGTGACGGTCCGTAACCTCGGCACCGCCAACGTCGACTCGTGCAACGTCTCGCTCTGGGAGACCCAGGGCCTCGGGGGCCCCAGGTTCATCGGCGTGAAGCCCGGCGGCCTCATCAACGGGACCTCCTACGCGATACTGACGTTCGACTGGGACACCACCAACTGGGCGGGCAAGCGCACCCTCGTCGTGAACGTCACGGACGTCATGCCCCGCGAGACCAACTTCGTCAACAACAGGGCGGGCAAGGGCGTGAAGATCCACACCAAGGAGGACCTCGTGTTCGATCTGAGCGACAAGGAGACCGTGACCTCGGCCTACAAGGTCAACTTCTTCATCCAAATTGAGGACAACGCCGTGCTCACCATAGAGGAGAGCGGCAACATGTCCATCCTGCAGGAGTTCGACGACCAGTACGACATCGTCCTCCTTGGCCGCGGCTCCCTCGTAATCGACGGCGGCATCCTCGCATCGAACAGGAACTGCACCATCTTCCTGCACGACCAGTCCAGCCTGGTCGTGAGGGGGCAGGGCAGCACGAACCTGCGCATCGTCTCGGACGGCACCGCGACGGTTGTCCTGGAGGACAGCAACGTCACGTCGCCCGGCATCGAGATGTCCGGCGGCTCCCTGGCGGTCAGGGGCTCTAGGGTCGTGGCCGAGAGGATGGTCCTATCTGGCACAACGCTGGACGCGAGCGACTCGGAGCTCGAGCTCCACGAGCAGCTCGTCATCGACGCCAGGACCACCACCATCAGGGACACCCGCTTGATCGTGCGCAGGGTCTTCGGCGACTTCTCCGAGGCGGTCATCCACTACCCCGTGCTGGAGTTCTACGACCCCGACACGCGGCGCGTCGATGGCCTGCCCCCAGCGCTCGTGGCGACATCCGGCGCGACCGTGGACCTCATCAACGTCAGCGTCGACTCGACCGTCTACACGACGGGCGACGGGCTCGAGTACTGGACCGAGGTCCGCGTCGCCGCGACGGGCTCCCTGTCGATCATCTACATCCACCGCTACTTGACCGTGAGGGTCGTCGAGTGGTCTGGCAAGGTCGTGCCGGGCGCGCACGTCCAGGTGCTCGACTACTTCCAAGACATCGTCAAGGCCGAGGGCGACGTGGACGACCAGGGCGTCGTCAGGCTCGAGGTCGTGACCGACTACATCAGAGAGTCCCTGAGCCCGTTCGTCGGCAACCTCCGCGTCCACGCCGAGCTTGGCACGCAGCTGTCGGAGTACGTGCGCATCTCCCACTACAAGTACCCGCTGATGGCGACCCTGTACAACGACTACCAGCTCACCATGGTGCTCCCGCCCAGCGGCTCGCCGGACCCCGACCCGCGCACGCTCGACATCAAAGTCGACCGTGCCCTCTCTGGCAACATCGACCGCAACATCGTCATCGACAACGCGGTCGTGACCGTAAAGGACGCCTCGCTGCTGCTCGAGCAGGAGTTCGCGTTCCAGTGGTACGTGTGGGTGAAGGGGGCGCGCGGAGCCCTGGTCATCGACGACGCGACCTTCAGCAGCACGTTCACCTTCGTCTGTTTCCTCGAGGACAACGCCCGTCTCGTCATCAAGGGCGGCTCCGAGGCCCTCAACATCAGGGTCGTGGCCTTCGAGCAGTCCACGGTCATCGTCGACGGCAGCGACTTCACCGGCGACCTCTACGCGACGTGCCAGGAGGTCCTGCTCAACGCCTCGAGGCTCAACTTGATAGACACGCACATAGACGTCACCAAGGCGACCATCAACGCCGCGCTGTGGGCCGAGCAGGGCCTCACGGTCAAGGCCCACTCGCTCGATATGAAGGGGGCCGATGTGACGAACGCCTACACGGTCAGCCGCAGTGTCGGCGTGAGCACCCTCCGGTCGCTCGTGTCGGTCTACGGCTGGCAGAAGCTCGACGACCCCCAGGTCACGGGCAACCTCAGCTGGTTCAAGGAATTCTCGAGGGGCGTCAACATCTCGTTGGAGGCCGACCTGCTCAACATCGTGGACTCCTTCATCTACGCGGACGAGGTCAGCATCGTCGTCGAGCGCAACCCCAACGCCAACCAGACCCGGGTGACCGGCAGCTGGGTCGGCGCCGGTAGCCTCTGGTTCGTCGCCGACGACCTGCGCGCCGAGAAGACGAGCTTCAACCGCCCGCTCGACGACCTCGACCTGAGGGACCGCGCCTGGCTCTACAGCGTCGAGATGCCATCGGTGGTGTGCCGCGACAACGCCACCGCCGAGAGGTACTGGTACTTGACCGTCCACGCCGTGGACGGCGCAGGCTCCGACCGCAGCGGCGCGCTGCTGGAGCTCATTTCCACCGAGACCAACAGGTCCCTCGGCGGCAGCGTGCGCACGGACACCTTCGGACGCGCCACAGTGGCCATCCTGGCGAACACGACGGACAGGACGGGGGACTACTTCGTCGGCTCCGTCATGTTCCGCCTGAAGTACGACCAGAAGCAGTACGCGGTCGCACCGGCCTACACGCCCTGGGTGCGCGTGGCCATGAAGGCGGACCTCTTCCGCGAGATGGCGTTCGCCGAGACCATCGACAGCCCCAAGAAGGACATCTCCTACCTCGTGTTCGAGCGCATCGACCTAGGCCCCGTCCAGGACCTCAGGTACTACTGGTCGACCTTCCCAGGGAGCGTGACGCAGGACAACGAGAGGATCAATCCCGAGGCCTGGGAGTACTACAACACGACCCACCCGGAGAGCATGTGGACGGACAGGATGCGCTACTGGGAGGTCGTCAAGGGCGAGTCGGCCACCATCGGGCTGATGGCGGTCGAGCTCATCAACAACATCTGGGAGCCCCTCGACACGGGCAGCATCAGGTTCTACATTGTGAACTCGACGGTCGTCGGCCAGAACCCCAGCGCGTACACGCCCAACCCCGCTGACGCTCACAGGAACTACAACGGCAAAACGCTGGACAGGTCGGTGTGGCCCAGCGAGAGCGGCTACTGCGAGACCGTCATGGAGTTCCCCGACTCCACCGGGAGCTACTGGTTGTTCGTCGAGGTCGAGGGTGGCGTCTACGACCCCACCCCCCAGCTCATGAGGAACTACACATGGGCGATGCTGGTCGTTGACCCCAGGAACATCGAGGTCGTCGCCGTCGTCGAGCCAAGGCTCGTCGAGGTCGGCGACACGATCACCATCAGCGGCACGGTGCGTTACGCCTCCGATGCCACTGGCGTGAACGGCTCGGAGGTCACCATCTTCGGCCAGCGGATAACACAGCAGAGGCTCGTGTCCCGCCTGGACGGCTCGTTCAGCATCGTGATGCAGGCCCCGCTCATCCCCGCGGACAGGTACACGATCACGGTCCTGGCGGTCGACACGCTCACCGAGAACAACGCCACCATCGTGCTGGACTACACCGTCGTGGTGCCGGTCGAGCCCCCGCAGGAGGACAATACCAACTGGCTCGCGCTCTACATCGTCATCATCATCGTCGTGCTCGCGGCCGCCATCGGCGGCGGAGCGATGCTCTTCCTGCGCCGGCAGTGGGGCAAGCTCGTCGAGTGCGGTGAGTGCGGCGCGTTCATCCCCGCGAACACCGCCAAGTGCCCCAAGTGCGGCGTGGAGTTCGAGACCGACCTGGCCAGGTGCTCGGAGTGCGAGGCCTGGATACCCGCCGACTCGCCCTCCTGCCCCGTCTGCGGCACCCCGTTCACCATCGAGGTGCTCGAGAAGCAGGCGGTGGTGGAGGAGGCGGCCGAGCAGGGCAAGCCGATCGATATGGTCACCACGTCGCAGTCAAAGATACCGCCCATCCCCCTCGCGACCGCGACGGCGGGCCCCGCCGTGGACGCGGACTCCACGCGCCGCACGCGCATCAAGAAGCGCGTGAAGAAGCGCCTGACGGTCACAGAGGCGGACGCGACCATCGACACGGGCCAGGGCGAGGATGCTGGTGACCTCTACGCGGGCGAGCCTGGCGCACAGCAGGCCGGCCAGCCGACGAGGCTGCCGGGCATCGATATCGGCGAGGAGCAGCTCAGCGAGGACGAGCTCAGCAAGCTGCTGCCGACCGAGGACATGCTCAAGGAGCTCATGCTCACCACCGACAAGTCGTCCGGCGAGGCCGGGGCCGAGGCCGAGACGAAGGGCGAGGAGGGCGAGAAGGAGCTCCTGGAGGAGATCCCGAGCACCGGGACGGGACAGGGCGCCGCGGAGGCCCGCAGCCCGTCCCAGCCCGAGCTCGAGGAGATACCCACCCTGACCTCCAAGCCCGCCAGGGCGGCGCCAGGCATGCCTGACATCTCGAAGGCCCCTGCGCTGCAGAGGCTGCAGCTCTCAGGGCCCGTCATCGAGCTCGAGGAGCCTGGCATGAGCGCGGTGAGCGCGACCGGCGAGGAGGCGGCCGAGGACGAGGGCACGTTCCTCAGGGAGCTGGGCCTCAGGCCCGAGGGGGCCGCGAGGAAGCCGAAGGGCAAAGTCCCTGCCCCCAAGGGCAGGCAGGCGCTGCAGGCGAAGGAGGACGAGGCCGAGGCCGGGACCGAGGGCGAGGATGGATTGATGGGCGACATGCTCAGCGAGCCCAAGGAGCGCGAGGCCCCCAAGCTCTGTCCCAACTGCGGAGGCAACTGGATCCTCTACAAGGGCGGCGAGTACACCTGCCGCATCTGCGGCGAGAAGTGGTGACGCCTGGAAGGACGACCCGCCCGCCCTGAGGTCCTGGATAGGCGCTGTCGAACGACATCGCGTAGCTGCGACGCCGTCAGGAGGCGGACCCGGCCCGTGGTCGTGGCGCCCGGGCGGTGCCCGATGGGCGGGTCAGGCGGTGACGCCCCTGGGGGGATCAGTCGTCGGGTGCATGGGCCTGTCTCCCCCAGTCCTTCAGACCCCGGACGGCTCGCGAGGCCGGTCCCGTGGATGGCGGCCGATCGTACCGCTGGGGTGGCAGGGGCATCAGGAGGCCCCAACCATCCCTGATCCTGGTCAAGGGCCCTCGGATGACCGTGGGCCTTCGATGTGCTGTGTCGATGTGCTGTGTCGATGTGCCGAGTCGATGTGCCGAGTCGATGTGCCGAATCGATGTGCTGAGTCGATGTGATTGGGTGAGGCCACCCGGGTCCCATTGGGCGGTGTGCGCGGTCGTCCGGGTCTCACGCCTCGAGGTTGGCCTCGATGAGCGCGTAGCCGAGGTCGAAGTACTTCACGTCCTTGATGTGGACGTTGAGCACCATGGGGTCGGTCCCCGTGATGGTCTCCTCGAAGTCCGTGCCGGGCGTCATGCCCACGTCCACGAGAGCGTCGTTGAAGTACCTGAACCATGCGTCCGGGTACTCGGAGATGATTGTAATGTTCAGCCACTGGGGCTGGGCGAACGTGTTGGTGGAGGACGTGAAGGTGACCAGTTGCGTCCTGATGAGGACCGTGCCCACGCCCTCCATGGAGGTCTCGACGCCGGAGACGGTGATGAGGACGAACGATACCTTGACCGTCGGTCCCAGCTTCTCGACGGTGAACTGGGGCCCGACCTTGATCACCTGCTCATTTTTGTCCTGCATGAGGAGTATCGCGCCGTTCTCGTAGGCCAGCTCCTGGTCCACGAAGTCGCGGTTGTTGGACGAGTACTTCAACCCGCCCGTGGCCGTCACGTTGAGCTGCCCCGACTGGTTCATGATGTTGCAGTAGAACTCGGGGACGTTGCCGCGGAAGTAGTTGATGGAGAACGTGCCGGACGAGTCCGTGCCCACGATGGGGACGCCCTCGGTACCGAGCGTGAGGGGGGTGGCCATGACGAAGTTGGTGTCGCCCTGCAGCACCTGGTTGTCGATCATGGCCTTGATGTTGCCGAAGTCGGAGCTCGCGGCGCGCGAGTGGCGCGCCTCGCGGTCCTTCATCCACACCGGCATCCACACCGAGGTGATGAGCGTGACCAGCAGGAGGACGATCAGAATGCTCAGCAGGATGGCCACGACGCCCGCCGCGCCCTCGTCGTCGTGCCGCACATGGCATCTGCGGACCCGCAGCCCGCGGACCGCCAGCGCCCTTCCCTTCCCTGTGCCTTCCCTGCCGTCCATGGTTGTCCCTCCCTCCCTAGGCCCCGTAGGGCTTCGTGGCGATGTACCTCATGGCCACCTCGGTGGCCGTGAGCGCCCTGTCGTAGACGTTGACCTCGTCGATGACGCCCTCGAAGAGACGGTCGTACACGGCGCCACCGTTGTGGCGGCCGCCGATGACGAAGTCCCTGGCCGCGTCGTTGATGAGCGAGCCGTTGATGTGCGTGGAGTTCTCGAGCGCGCCATTGACGTAGAGCCTGAGCTCCTCCGACGCGGCGGACCAAGTCCCGACCACGTGGTACCACTTGCCACTGACCGGGACCACGTCGGACCAGGCGAACCTGCGCTCCACGTCCGTCCTCAGCGCGAACTCGAAGGCGCCGTTGTTGGGGGTGAGGGGCTTGGCCGGGCCGCTGTGCATGAGCTCGAACTCCTGCTCGCCCTGGCAGTATATGCACGCCCAGCTCGAGCCCGTCGCGGGGTCGACGGTCCACTTGAACCATGCCTCGACCGAGACGCCGGTCGTCAGGGTGAGCGATGGGGTCGGTGCCATCTTGGCGTAGGACGTGTTGTCAAACTGGAGCGCGGAGCCCTGGGCCCCGTGGCTCGTCCAGCCGGCGCCCACGAGCGTCATGTCGTTCCCGTTCGCGGTCGCGTCGTGGGCGGTCGCGCCCGACTCCTCGCCCATGTGCCAGATGGCGACCGCGCCTGGCATCGGGATGCCCCCGCCGAGCTCGCTCGTCGTGCTCTCGATGTCCACCTTGAGGAGGGCGTAGCCGATGTTGATGAAATTGGTGTTGTTGATGCCAATCGTGACCTTGCTTGTCCCCACCGTCGTCGTGTAGTCGACGACGGGCGTGAGGCCTGCATGCGTGAAGGTGCCGTTGTAGTACCGGGCCCAGGCCTTGGGGTACTCGGTGACGATGGTGAGGGTCAGCCACTCGGGCGTGTTGAGCATGTAGTCCTCGCTGGTGTAGGTGACCAGCTGCGAATCGACCATGATGGGCCCGACGCCGGTGATGGAGGTCTCGACGCCTAAGACGGTGATGAGGACGAAGCTGACCTTCGTGGTCGCTCCCAGGTCCTCGACCGAGAACTGGGGGCCCACCCGCAGGACCTGGCCCTCCCCCTGCGCGGCTATGATGGCGCCGTTCTCGTACGAGAGGAGCTGGTCGGAGTAGTATCGGTGGTTGGAGGCGTACTTCATGCCACCCGTCGCCGTCACGTTCAGCTGGCCGGTCGCGTTGCGGACGTTGAAGCTGAACTCCGCCACGTCGTCGCGGAAGTAGTTGATTGAGAACGTGCCCGCGGAGTCGGTCTCGAACATGGGATAGCCCTCTGTGCCGAGCACGATGGGGCTCCCGACGAGGAAGGCGGGGTCCTGCATCAGCACGATGGCGTCGATGTTCGACTTGAGCTGGTCGAAGTCGTCCGTCACCGCCCGCATGTGGTCGGCCTCCTTGTCCTTCATCCAGTTGGGCATCCACACGGTCGTGACCATCGTCATGACCAAGATGATGGTCAGTATGCCGAGCATGATGGTGACGACGCCGGCCGCGGCCTCCTCGTCGCGCCGCAGCTGGGTGGCGCCCCTGAGGCGCGGCGCCCGCGGTCCTCCCCATCCCGAGGTTGCGGGGTCTCCCATCCTGTACCCTCTGGTCACCATATCGGGCGCTCTGCGGACATCATCGGGAAAGTCGCTATCGGCGTGATGCTGAGCCCGGACACCTGGCCCTTGCTCTGGATGACCGAGTCGTCGGTGAAGTTCATGCGCAGGTAGCCGTCGACGAACCAGTTGATGGAGATATACACCAGCAGGTTGTAGGGCGTGCGCGGCTTGACCGCGAATAGCGGAGAGGCCAGGAACGAGGCCTTGCCGTCCGAGTCCAGCCACATCTGGTCGATCCAGTCGTCGCCGGCGTTGTAGAGGCTGTTGTTGTTGAGGTCACCGATGAGCGTGATCCTTATCCCGGTCCAGTCGGGTTCGAAGGCGGTCACGTTGTCCATGTAGACGACGATGCGGTTGACGTCGATGGATTCGCCCTCGGCCCAGAACGTCAGCTTCATGAACGCGTAGCTGGAGCCGTCATGCACGTGCGAGGGGCTCAGGTCCTCGGGCGTGATGGTCAGCGTGCCGCGGTCCGAGATGAACACCGTCGGCGTCGTCATGACCAGAGGCGGATTGCGAGCGGCGTTGAGGCACTGGTTCGGGTAGGCGTTGGCGTTGTTCGGCGCCGCCGTGAGCGTGCCCATATCGCCGGCCGCGCTCACCGAGCACCCGAGCGTCCAGCCCGCCGTGCCCAGTCCCAGGGAGAACACGATGATGACGTTGAAGTCCGTGCCTGGCACGACCCAGAAGTTGGGGTTGAACGTGATCGCGTTGAGGACGAATGCCCCGGCCTGCGCAGGGGCCAGGTCGACGTCGTCCGCGTTGAGCTTGTTGACGGTGTTGTTGAGCGGGTCGCCGTAGAGACGCACCGTCACCAGGTTGCCGGCGACGATGCCGAGCTTCCGGACGATGATCTGGGTCACCTGCACGGCCTGGCCCTCGCTCTTGAAGGTGAGCTTCATCACGGGGACGTTCTGGGAGGAGTCGACGAGGGGCGAGGGGATGTACGAGGTGCGGTAGACGTACAGCTGGCCGTTGATGGTCCTCGTGCTCGAGGCGAGCGGGAAGTTGTCCTCAGGGCCGTTGTACGAGGTCACGGTGATGCTCGCCAAGGTGACCTGTCCCTCGCACGGCACCTTGCCCGCGTTGTCCACCGTCAAACCCAAGGTGAGGCCCTCGGTCCCGTGGTCGAGGCTGATGTAGAGGTCGACGTAGACGTAGCCGTAGAAGTTGGTGTCCATGTTGACGGTGAACATCGGGATGGTCGTGGGCGTGTTCTCGAACCGGGCCCACCTGCCCACGCCGAAGGTCTTGGTCTGGCTCCATGCGATGACGTTCGGGTAGGAGCCGGCAACGACCATCCTGACGCCGGTGACCCTGTCGTACGGGATTGTGCCCTGGAGCGTCACGTTGAGCGAGTAGAATCGGATGGGCTCACCGAAGCACCGGAACAGCATGCGCTTCATGAACTGGTTGACCCCGCCCGCACGCACGGGCAGCGCGGTCGCGGTGCCGTCGAAGTCGTGCTTGCACTCGCCCTTCGATTGGAGCGTCTTGATGGTCGGGGGATTGGGGATGGGCACTCCCAAGGGGGACTGCGGGTTGAGGAAGTCCAGGGATATCTCCGTCTTCGCCCACACCTCGTCGACGCCGTCGAGCTGCACCCCGATGGTGTTGCCAGAGGTGCCGAGGATGTTGAAGTAGACGTAGATGTCGTAGCTGGCCCAGGCCTTGTCCACGAGCCATCCGAGGCCGCCGGCCGCGAACTCGCACCTGCCGGTGCCAAGGTCGAAGGGGGTATCGCCCGTGAGGAAGGCGCTAAACTGGTCCTTGAGGTAGACCGTGACCTGGTCCCTGCCGACGGTGCCAAGGAGCGTGATGTTGAGGTTCTTGATGTAGACGCTCTCGCCGGTGGACTGGAACGTGAGCTTAATCATCTTCACGTCGTCGGTGCCGGTCAGGATGACCGCTGGCTGCTCGTTGTAGCCCCAGATCTTGAACACACCCTTCACGGTCCTGATGGAGCTGTCGATGGGGAACACGCCGATGGGCGGGATGCTGATGGGCGTGGACACGCCTATCGCGTTGACGGCAGCCTGTGACTCGATGCGGACGCCCACCGACTTGCCCTCGGTGCCGCCGCCGATGTTGAGGACGACCCACGCGTAGGTCGGCGTCTCCTGGATGGCGGTGAACAGAGGGATGGCGATGAAGTCCTTCGTGCCGCCCAAGAACACCCCGAAGCCGGGCAGGTCGTAGTCGGTGCCTATGTCGAGCACCCCGTTGCCGTTCTTGTCCCAGTAGCAGTGGACCGTGCAGCTTGCGTCCGCGATGGTCCCGAGCTTGGTGACGCGTATCTTCGTGACGTGGATGGACTCGCCAATCGAGATGAACTTGAGCCTGAGGAAGATCTTGTTGATGTCGCCGGACTTGAGCAGCGGTGGCGCCTCGTCGAAGCCCTCGAGGTTGAGGATGCTGCTGGACGTAGAGATCGTGACCTTCACCTTGGCCGTCGCGGTCCTGGCCGTGTCGTCCGTGGCCGTGATGGTCACGATGTAGTTGCCCGGCATCACGGTGTTCCTCACCTTGAGGAGGCCGGACAGGTACACGCCGTCGCCCTTCGTGTCGGACATGGCCGTCGAGCCGGCCCCCAGGGCCGTGATGGAGAACGTGCCATCGCCGTTGTTGATCGAGGTGACCTGGGCCGTCACGGAGCCGGTGAGGGGGAGGTTGCCGTCGAGGTCCTTGCACACCGCGTAGATGCGGAACGTGGTGAAGTCGTTGTTGGGGATGATGTCGCTGCCGGAGGTCGTGTCGACCCAGGCGTAGGCGACTATGGGGTCGTGGTTGCCGCCCGAGGCCACCCCGCGCTGGACGACGGTGTAGAAGAGCAGGTTGTTGTTGACCGTGTCCACGATGCGCACGTCCATCTTGGCCGAGGTGGGCACGCTGCCCGCGAACGCCTTGGTCCAGACGTCGCCGGGCTCCATCACCTTCTTACCGCCGAGCCCGCTCGATATCTCGTACCTGGTGGGCGCGTCGTTGATGGTGATGATCATGTAGACCGCGCCCTCCTTCAGGTCCTCGCCTCCGGTGTGCTGCAGGTAGAGCGTGGCGTCCATGGCCGAGCTGCGCTCGAGCACGGGCACTATCTCCGCCTGGAGCGCCGAGTCGGGGCCGGGTATGGAGTATATGAACCCCAGCACGACGCCGAACAGCGCCACGGTGATCATGAGGATGAGGAGGTTGCCGACAATCTCGGACACAGCATCGGACGTTGGTCTAACAACACGCATGGAGCTCCCTCGACTACCCTGGCCTCAAGGTGGCCTTTGGTAGCCAAGGTGCGTATTTATAATTTGCCACGCGTTTCTCAAAGGTGGGACAGAAACGTGCCGATAATTTCAGATATCAAGAATAATCAATCGGGAAACGTATCACGAATTGGAAATAATCCCCATACACCCATATGTCGCCCATATGGGGCCTCCCGGGGGGCCTGGCAGCGGTGCTGGACATGGAAGGGAGGGGTCCTCCGGTCCTGGAAGGGCATCGCGGGTGGCCAGGTCTCACTCCCCGCCGCGCATGACCGTCCGGTTGATGGTCACGCCGTTCGGGGTCACGGCCAGAAGGTTCCGGCCGACCCCGGCCACGTCGCCGCCCACGTCACGGGACACGCTCTTGAGCTCATTGGCGATGCGGCGCACGGCCGTGTCGTCGCCCGAGATGGAGGAGATGTCGACGAGCACGATGTTGCCCTTGTAGACCTCTTCCACCACGGGGGTCACGTCGTCGAAGGTCGACACCTCGGCCACGCGGATCTGGACGCCGGCCGCCCCGCCCTCGAGCTCAAGGCCCTCGATGCTGATGTCACCGAGGTCGATGAACTTCTCGCTCTCTGGAACAGGCTGCGCCTCTGTCTTGAGCCGCTTGAGGAGACCCTTCTTCATGGCCTACCCTCCCAGGGTGGACACCCCATAATCGGTTACGTGGTTATAAAGCTTGATGGTACCCAGCGGGCGCGGCGCGCGCGTCGCAGGCCCTCGGGCGGAGCTTGCGGAGATTTCATATATGGGCCGTCCAATCGGGACGCTGGAGGCATCCGACGTGAGGTTCGAGCTCGAGGGCGCGATAGTGTTCAGCGCCGACCTGGCGAGGGCCGGGGACGACATCGCCAAGGCCCTGCAACAGCTCGAGCGCACCGCGCTGCAGCGGGGCGTGCCCGCGGGGGAGACGGCCCCCCGCGTCTCGCACCACAGCATCGAGGGCAGCGAGCTCCATCTCACCATCGAGTCGGGCCGGTACGTCCGCGCGCACGAGGCGCTGCTGCGCCTCCGCAAGGAGCTCTCCGCCTCGCTCGGAAAGGCGCACAGGCTGGGCGCGAGGGACGTCCGCATCGACAGGTACGTAATAACCTTCGACCTCGACCAGGAGCCGACCGGCCCCGTCAAGGTCCCCATCGCGCACTCGGTCGCGTTCGAGGGCAGGACGGCCCGCATGGAGCTGCGCGACGTGCCGGAGGACCACCTCACGCGCAACTACGTCGACCGGCTCGTCGCCCTCGTGCGCGAGAAGGTCGCGGCCCAGCGATATGCGGGCAAATCCGAGTTCTGGGACCTCATCTGGGCCTCGCCCCAGAAGGCGCACGCGTTCGACAAGGACCCGACCGAGGAGATGAGCGCGAGGGGCTGGGTCGTGCAGGGCCCCGGCAAGGGCCGGTGGTTCCACCGCCCGCAGTCGGCCGCCATCCTCGGCGCGATGGAACGCATCGCCGTCGAGGAGGTGCTGCGCCCGCTCGGCTTCCAGGAGGTCGTGAGCGTCACCCTCGTGCCCTTCGAGACGTGGCTCAAGACGGGCCACCTCCAGGGCGTCGCCAACGAGATCTACTACGTGGTCACGCCCGCCACGCGCGATGAGGCCGCGTGGCAGGACCTCAAGGACCACGTGAAGGTCACCAAGCAGGTCCCGCAGGACGAGCTCATGCGCCTGCTCGACCCCCCGCGCTCGGGCCTCACCTACGCGCAGTGCCCCAACATCTACTGGTCGTTCCAGGGCAGGACCATCGCCGAGGGCGACCTGCCCGCGAGGGTCTTCGACCGCACGGCCGTGTCGTTCCGCAACGAGAGCGGCGGCCGCCACGGCATCGAGCGCGTGGACGAGTTCCACCGCATCGAGCCCGTCTACATCGGCACGCCCGAGCAGCTGGGCGAGCTCCGCGAGGGGCTCATCGGGCGCTACAGGCACGTCTTCGACGAGGTCCTCGACCTCGAGTGGCGCATGGCCTGGGTGTCGCCGTTCTACCTGCAGCAGGCCGGCAGGGGCTGCGGCGAGCGCGCACCGGGCGGCGAGGCGGGCAAGGCGCGCGGCGCGGGCTCGGTCGACCCCCGGGCGCAGGGCACCATCGACTTCGAGGCCTATCTCCCGTACAGGGGGCCGCGGGACGGCTCGGAGTGGCTCGAGTTCCAGAACCTCTCGGTGCTGGGCGACCACTACACGGACGCGTTCAACATCAAGTCCCAGAAGGGCACCGAGCTGTGGTCGGGCTGCACCGGCATCGGGCTCGAGCGCTGGGCGGCCGTGTTCCTGGCCCAGCACGGCCTGGAACCCGGGGACTGGCCCGCAGGCTTCAGACGGTACCTGCCGGAGCTGCCCAAGGGCTTCACCTTCATGTGAGGGCGGGCGCGCTCTGGTGGTCCGCGGCCTTGGCGCGCAAAGCTTAAGAAGGGGTCGCCCGTTATCGGTCCACCCGAATGGATGGTGGCTGAGTGGCCGAGAAGAAGCCAGCACGTGTCGATGCCCGCAAGGTGAAGGACCGCTGGAAGGCGAAGTCGTGGTTCAACGTCTACGCGCCCGACTACTTCGGGCAGGGCGTGATAGGCGAGACGCTGTGCGATGAGCCGGCCAAGCTCGAGGGCCGCATCACGCAGATAACGCTGCAGGACATCACTGGCGATTTCTCCCAGATGCACGTGAAGCTCATGTTCAAGGTGGACCGCATCGTCGGCAACGACGCGCACACGAGGTTCATCGGCCACGACCTCACGTCGGACTACGTCCGCCGGCTCACGCGCAGGAAGCACTCGAAGATGGACGGCGTGTACGACGTCACCACCCTCGACGGATGGCGCGTCCGCGTCAAGCCCATGGCCATCACCGAGCGGCGCATCAAGACGTCGCAGCAGGAGGCCATCCGCCAGGCCATGCAGGCGACCATCACCGAGTTCGGCAGCAAGTCGACGCTCCCCGAGCTCATCAAGGCCATGATCTCCGGTGAGATGTCGAAGGGCATCTTCCGCCGGTGCAAGCCCGTCTACCCCATCAAGCGCATCGAGATACGCAAGAGCGAGGTGACCACGAGGGACTTCGTCCCCACGGAGCCGCTGCCCGCGTCGTCGGCGAACATCTTCGCGCCGCCCGCCCCGCCTGAGGGCGCGCCGGCCGAGGCAGCCCCCGCCGTCGTGGAGGCAGCGCCCGCCCCAGCGGCCGAGGCCCCCGCCCCGGCGGCCGAGGCCCCCGCCCCGGCCCCCGAGGCGCCCGCAGCCGCAGTGTCCGAGGAGGAGTCCGAGGTCGACCCCGACACCGTAAAGGCCATCCTGGCCGCGTTCGAGGCCCTCCCTGTCATCGGCAGCGTCAGGGCCCAGGCGCTGTTCGAGGCAGGCCTCCGGTCCGTCGACGAGCTGCGCGCGATGTCCGTCGAGGCCCTCTCAAAGGTCGAGGGCTTCGACGAGGCGCTCGCGAAGAAGGTCCTCGAGTCCTTCCAAAAGGAATGAGCGGCCCGGTGGCGCGACACGCGGATGCACACCCCTCAGCCTGGGCCCTGGAGGGACGGACACCTCACAGCAGCTTGCCCCAGGTGTGCTCGCAGTTCGCCGTGGTCCATCCGAGGTCCCCGAGCGTGGTGCGAGCGCCGTCCGCGACCAGCTCGAAGGCCCTCACCTCGGTCGGGTACTCGTTGTAGTAGAGTATGGACCGCAGGAGTCCCAGCCGCCGCCTCTGCTCGAACCGCCAGTAGGCGCGCGAGTAGGCCTCCAGCTCGAGCTTGATGGTGCCGTGCTCGTTCCTGCCATCGACGTGGAAGACGGGCAGGTCGCCCCCCGTGAACGTCTTGCGGATGCGCACGCGCTTGAACTTGTGCAGCCTCTGCGCCCCCTCGTCCCAGAACTGGAGGCTGCGGTTGAGGAAGATGCCATCGCGGTCGAGCCAGGTCCTGGGCCCGTCCTTGGTGCGGAGCGCGTCGAGGCCAACGTGGGGCATGAAGTAGTCCATGTAGTCCCCGCGCTCGGTGTGCATCACGCACCAGTACCAGGGCGCCGCGGGCGCGTTGACCCGCACCTTCTGGAAGTAGGCCGTGCTCCCGGCGGCGTCGTGCTCGACGCCGTCCATCAGGTAGCGACCGCCGACGCGAGTGCCGTAGATGCGCATGATGTTGTACGACCAACGCCGCGTGTAGCGGTTGGCGCGGTAACGGTGCAGGCCCATGAAGGGCGTCCACGGCGTCATCTCGAGGTGGAAGGCCGTGCGCTTCTCGGGGATGGAGATGTCCAGGCGGTACCTTCCGGGGCTGCCCGCGAACCGGAGGTCATGGGGCGACATGGGGTCCAGCTCGCCCTCGGCCCCGGTGCGGCGGACCTCGAACTCATCGTGCTCGAGCAGGAGGGGCTCTTGCATGCGCGCCCCGTCGTACCACCAGGCGGCGGTCATGCCGTCGAACTCGAGCCTCCCCCCGTCGTCGCCCACCACGCGCGTGATGTCCTTGCGGGGGCGCCAGAGGTAGTCGTTGACCTTTATCCAGTCCGTGTCCTTGGTCGACCACAGTATCATGAGCTGGCGCGTGCGCCCGGGGTTGGCCGGGTCCTTTAGGAAGAACAGCCACCACCACCACCACCACGTGAGCTTGTGGATGCGCCCCTCCAGGTCGAGGTCCCACATGGTGGCCTCGGCGGAGGGCCCGGCGACCTCCTTGGCGTCCGTCCTCAGACGCTCGTCGACGGCCCCCTGCTGGCCCCCCTCCGGCTGCGCCATCGCCGCCGGATGGGCCCTGGGACTAATAAGCTTGATGCGAGCGCTGGCCCGGCGTGACGTCGGGCCATGCGGCCGGACCGTTCACCTTTTCCTGAACAATCTGATGCACCTTATAAAGGACGGGCGACATCCTATGTCCCGGCAATGGAAATCGGGTGGCATGCGGAGGCGAATGAACTTCGATCCCTCCCATAGGGATTGGAACGATCCCTCCGTTCCTCTTCCCCTCCCCCAATCGCCCCTCATGCCCCCCGTTTCCTTCTAATCCATTGCCGCCTGCAAGCGGGCAGGGCCATCGCCGTCCGGCCACCAGGCTGGGAGGCAAGGATTAAGGCCCTTCACGGCCATCCTCCCGGTGGTGGTCGCACGCCCAAGGTGATAGTCCCCCTACCGGACAGGTGCTCCGGCTGCGGGGTGTGCCTCACTGCCTGCAACGTCTCCCACGGCGACGGCCTCGCCCCCGCGCGGTGGCGGCTCCGGCTCGAGAAGCGCCGGCTGGACCTGGACCTGGTCGTGGTGTGCACGCACGGCGCGGGCTGCGGCCTCGAGTGCGCGGGGGCCTGCCCCGTGGGCGCCATCTCCCGTGGCGCCGCGGACGCGGTCGTCGTGGACCGCGACGCGTGCACCGCGTGCGGCGCGTGCAACGACGCGTGCCCCTACCACGTCATCTGGTACGACGACGAGGGCAAGGCGGGCAAGTGCGACCTGTGCGGCGGGGACCCCCACTGCGCCAAGTACTGCCTGCTGCAGGCCATCGACCACCGCGAGGCCACCCCCAAGGACTTCGAGCGCATGCGCGGGGGTGGCGGGGATAGCGGGGATAGCGGGGGGAGCGGGGGGAGCGGGGGAATCGGGGGGGCGGGCCTGTGAAGGGCTACGGCGGCTCCATCCTGACGGTAGACGTGGGCACGGGCGAGCGCCGCGTCGAGCCCACGCCGGAGGAGGCCGCGCGCCTCTTCATCGGGGGGGCGGGGCTGGGGGCCCTGCTCGCCTACCAGCGCATCGCCGCGCGCACCGACCCGTTCGGCCCCGGCAACATGGTCATCCTCACGCCCGGCCTCCTCAACGGCGCGCCCTTCATCACCCCGGGCAAGTGCTTCTTCACGTCGAAGTCTCCGCTCACGGGCACCATCGGCGACGCGTCCATGGGCGGCCGCATCGGCGCGGCCGTCAAGCACGCGGGCTACGACGCGGTCGTCCTGGGGGGCGCCGCCAGGGAGCCCGTGTCGTTGGTGGTCGACGACGGGGACGTGAGGCTGCGCCCCTCCCGCGACCTCTGGGGGAGGGACACGCGCGCGGCCTCGGAGGCGCTGCGCGCGGAGCTGGGCCACGCCTTCGCGGTGGCCTGCATCGGCGTTGCTGGCGAGAACCTGGTGCGGTTCGCGCTCGTGGACTGCGACGACCGGCAGGCCGGCAGGGGCGGCATCGGCGCGGTGATGGGCTCGAAGCGGCTCAAGGCCATCGCCGTCAGGGGCACGCGTAGGTTGGGCGTCGCGCACGAGGGGGACCTCGCCAAGGCGATGGCGGACAACGACAGGGCTCTGCGGGAGTACAAAAGCTGGGACGGCGACCGCAGGCACGGGACCGGGGGCTTCACGGACTGGCTGAACACCGAGCGGGGCACGTTCCCCACCCGCAACTGGCAGCGGTCGACCTACGAGGACCGCGCGCGCATCGTGCCCCAGCACTGGTCGCCCCTGCACATGGTGCGCTCAAAGGCGTGCTGGGGGTGCATGAAGCCCTGCGGGCGCGTGCTCGCCGTGCGCGAAGGTCCCCACGCGGGCGCCATGGTCGACGGGGTCGAGTACGAGACCATCTACTCCCTCGGCTCGGAGATATGCAACGGGGACCCCGAGCTGCTCATCCGCCTCAACGAGCTCTGCGACGTCTGGGGCCTCGACACCATCTCGGCGGGGGTCGTCATCGGCTGGGCGATGGAGGCCGCCGAGCGGGGCATGCTCGACGCGTTCGACCTGGGGGGGCTCGACGTCGGCTTCCACAACCCCGGGTGCGCCGTGCAGCTCCTGCGCCGCATCGCCCACCGCGAGGGCATCGGCGACCTGCTCGCCGAGGGCGTCAGGCGCGCCTCGGACATCGTAGGCCAGGGCTCGGACGCCTTCGCGGTCCACGTCAAGGGCATGGAGCCGCCCGCCTACGACGTGCGCGCCTTGAAGACGCTCGCCCTCGGCTACGCCGTGAGCAGCCGCGGCGCCGACCACCTCAAGTCGGGGACCTACCTGGCCGACCTCTTCGGCAAGTTCTGGCACTTCGAGGGCGTCGACCGGCTCTCGCCCGAAGGCCGCGGCCCCATCTGCCGGGACCTGGAGGACCTCATGGCGGTGTACGACTGCATGGGCGTTTGCAAGTTCGCCCGCCGCATCTACGGCGCGGAGGGCCTGCTCGCGCCCCTGCGCACCATGACGGGGCTGGAGCTCACGGAGCCTCAGCTCCTGGAGGCGGGCGCGAGGACGACGGCCGTGCGCAGGCTCTTCAACGTGCGCGAGGGCCTCTCGCGCAAGGACGACACGCTGCCCCCCCGCGTGATGGACGAGCCCATCGCGGACGGCCCCTCCAAGGGCCACCTCGTGGACCGGGCGCAGCTTGACATGATGCTCGACGACTACTACGGCGCGCGCGGGTGGGACCGCGAGGGCGTGCCCACTCGAGAGTCCCTCGAGGCCCTGGGCATCGCCCACCTCGCGCGGTGAGGGGACGGCCACCACAGGGCCGCCTGCGGCCGGTTCCTCGCGCTCACGCCCGCTCGACCATGTCGACGGCGTCCACGAGCCCCGCGGGCGAGTCGTTCGCGTAGACGCGGCTGCGGCGGCGCGAGCGGTCGACCTTGATGAGGCCCGAGTCCTCGAGGAGCTTGACGTGGTAGTTGATGACCTGCGAGGACACGCCGATGCGCTTGGCGATGTCCTTCTGGGAGAGACCCTGGTTGTTCTTGACGATGGTGAGGATGACCTCCTGGAACGAGGAGATCTGCCGGGACGACCGCGGGAGCTTCATCTCGGAGGGGTAGAACCGCTTGTACATGCCGTCGAAGCGGCTGCGGACGTAGCCCTCGCGCTCCAGCACGCGCAGGTGGTAGGACAGGGCGCCGTTGGTCACGTCCAGCTGCTCCTTGATGGCGTTGTAGTGCTCGCCGGGGTTGGCTATGATGTAGCCGTGGATCTTGCCGCGGAGGTAGTGGTCGAGCACCTGGTCCTTCATGAGCTTGGTGTAGAGCGGGATGAGCAGGCCTGCGAACAGGGCGTAGCGCCCCACCTCGGTCCCGCCGAGCAGGCCGATGATGGAGGCCGTGACGGCCACGCCCACCGAGACCACCACGACGGTCGTGGTGACGAGCGGCGCCTCCTCGGCCGCGGCCACGTCCAGCCTCCTCACGAGCATGTTGTTGGCGCGCGACGCGTCGGGGACGGACTCCGACGGGTCGACGATGACGATGAGCGTGCGCTTGCCCGGGGAGGGCACGAAGTAGAGCACCGCCTCGCGGTAGGAGCCCTTGGGGACGAGCGAGATGGAGTCGCGGTCGAGCACGCGGTCCCCGTCGCGCAGCAGCACTACGGCGTCCTCGGCGTCGGCCCCGCCCAGGTTGAGGACGCGCACGCGCAGCGTGGCCGGCTCGCCGGCCCTTGGGACGGCGGGCGTGAAGAAGGGCTCGCCCAGCGCGAGGTCGGGGAACCGCAGCCTGAGGAAGAGGGAGGCGCGCTGCAGCACCATGCCGCGCGCGTCGCGGCACACGACCGTCAGCGGGAAGGTGTCGCCCGAGGCGCTCGTGGGCACGCGGACCGCGAGGACCGCGTCCGCCGCGCCGCCGGCCTCGACATCGAAGGCCGTCGCGGTCTGCCCCTCCAGGGTGCGGAACGAGTAGTCCCAGTCGGACGGCACGCCCTCCACCGCGAGGTGCGCCTCGCCTGCTATGTTGCCGATGGCCAGGAGGCCGATGGGGAAGTAGGCGAACCCGGGCGGCGTGAGGGTGATGACGCTCTCGGGGGTGTAAAGCGAGAGCCTGAACTCCCGCGGCACCACGACCTCGAACGGCGCGAAGACGGGCGCGCCCGGGCCTTCGAGGACCGCGCTCAGCTGGACCGTCCCCGCGACGGCGCCCACGGGCGCAACGAGCCGGACGGTGAGCATCGCGGACTCGCCAGGGTAGAGCGTGCGCGGCGTCGAGTGCTCCAAGGACGCGACGGACCAGCCCTGGGGCAGCCCCTCGATGGACGCGACGGTGAGGGCCTCGGGCGAGTTGCCGTCGTTGGCGATGCGCAGTCCGAGCTGCGCGCCCCCGTCGATGAGCGGGACGGACCCGGGGTAGGCCGCGATGGAGTACGAGATGACCCTGGCGGTGTTGGCGCGCAGCACCGTGCCCGCCGAGAGCTGCAGCGCGCCGTCGGAGGCCGTGAGGGCGATGGCACAGCCCGAGGGGTAGGTCGCGTCCGCGGGCGATGTGACCTCGAGGAGGACGGACGCCTCCGACCCTGGCGCGAGGTGCAGCACATCAGGGACGACGGACACGGCCCATGTGGTGCTCCCCGCCTCGGCCGTGATGTCCAAGGCCAGCTGTAGGTTGCCCGTGCTCCGCAATCGCACCTCGAGCTGCACGGTCCCACCGGGCGCGACGGTGATGGAGCTCGCTCCGACCTCCAAGGACAGCCCCGCGCGGGGTTGGACGACCGCCCCCACGACGGTGCCCGCGCCACGGTCGCCATCGGCCGTGGAGCCATCGATGTGGATCGTGCCCAGGGTGCCTGCGCTCGCCGCCACGGGGGCCGAGAGGTCGATGGTCACCTCCACGGTTGCGCCCGCCCTCAGCTCCACCTCCTGTGGTGCCTCGGCCTGCCAGCCAGAGGGGGTCGAGACGCGGAGCTGGACGACCTCGTCGCGCGAGGACCAGCTCTCGATGGCGACGGTGAGCTCGACGGCCTCGCCAGGCAGGACCGGCACGGCACCCCCGGGCGCGCGGATGACGAAGGGCGCGCCGGTCGGGACCTCGGCGAGCACCTCCATGCGCACCGCGGCGGCTCCCTGGCCGGGCGGGCGGGCGACCAGCTCGAAGGACGCCACGGAGCCGGGCGGGGCGTCCGGGGCGGCGGTGAGGCGGAGGATGGCCGCCTCCGTGGTCATCGGGTCGACGAGGAGGCTTGCCGCGCTCGTGACGTGCGCGGAGAGGGACGAGAGGCCCGAGGTGCGCACGACCTCCAGCTCGACGGGCGCGCGGTACCCCACGATGCTCTCGATGTCGATCGTGACGTCGAGCCCGGAACCCTGCCTCATGGGAATCGGCATGCCCATCTCGACAGCGAGCGGGCCATGGAGCATCACGTCCGCCCTCCTGTCGAGGACCATGAAGTAGCAGTCGACGGAGCCCTCGATGCGCTCGGCCCAGGCGACGTAGGACTGGCCCCGGTCGTCGCGGGCGTAGGTGGGCGAGGCCGGCTCGCCCGTGAACGGCAGGAGCTGCCATGCGGAGGGGCCGTCACCGTCCGAGCGCCCGAGCGCCATGAGCGCGTCTTGGGCGAACAGCAACGCGGAGGGCCCCCCGGCGGCGACGGTCGCGGTGTCGGTCGCGCGCGGGAGGCCGGGGGCCGAGGCCGCGGCGACGAGCACGGCGGTGCCGCCGAGGGCGCCGTCGACGAAGGGGCGTGCGACCACCGCGCCGCCCTCCCTCCAGACGGCCCAGAGGCCGGCCCCGCCGAGGTCGAGGGCGAGCGGCAGCGAGCCGTCGGACGCGTCCACCTGCAGGATGGTGGAGCCCATCTCGGGGGGCAGCGCCCAGTAGGCGCCGGCGGAGCCCAGGAAGGTCACGTGGGGGCGACCTTCGGCGTCGACCGCGACGTCGCAGCCTCGCGGCCCGAGGGAGCAGGCGTAGGGGTCCACGAGGCGGGATGACACGATGCTCCCGTGGCCGTCGATGGCCACGAGCCGCACGTGCACGCCCAGCGCGCCGCGCGCCTCGACCCATGCGGCCCAGGCCGCGGCCTCGTCGCCGCCGCCGGGCGCGGCCGCGACGATCGCGGGGGCGGACGAGACCGAGTCGATGGCGCTCATCAGGTGCGCGGTACCGGTCGGCCGGCCATCGGCGTCGAACGCACGGTGCCACACGCCGCCCTCGCCGTCGTCCCATACGACGTGGATGAGGCCCTTCGCGTCCATGGCGACGCGGTCGACCTCCCCGTCCAGGACAGGGGGGAGGTCGCGGGGCACGCCCTCGAGGGGCGTGCCGCCGTCGGGGTCGCCCGCGAGCGGGAGCCGGGACATGCGCAGCAGCCCGTCAGGGTCGGTCCAGACGGCGACGGGTGCGTGGTCGGGGGCGATGAGCAGCACGGGGGCGGTGTCGTCCCCCTCGGATGGGGTGAACCTGACCCAGGGGTCGGGGGTCGGCGTCGGCATGGCCGCGGAGGCGGCGAGCGAGGGCAGGAGCAGCGATATGGCTAGTGCGGCGAGCGCCGCGGCCACCAACCGACCCCTGTTCCTCGTGTCGTCCACCTCATGGGGACGGCGTCCCATCTTGCAGGCGTCCATTCCGCCGCCCGTTTATATATGCATGCTTGTACGGTTTTTTAACGAACCGGGCATGGCCAGCATCACACCGCCGTGCACCTCTGCGCATCAGGCGGGGGACGGTGCTATTCGACCGCTCGCACTATAAAGGTATCCCCGCAGGTATCCTGGCGGAGAACCCCGGGGTCGGGAGGGTGTATGGCCAGCGCCCGCCGGGGGCAGGTCCCTCCGGTGGGCGGAAGGTCTTTATGCGCAGTGCCCGAATCCGTGGGGGACGAAGGGGAGGGCAAGGATGGCAACTGAGGGTACGAGGTCCAAGAAGGGCAAGCACTGGACCTCGAGGCTGGAGACCGTCAAGGTCTGGGTCTTCCTCGCCCAGATACTGGTGGTCGTGTTCATCGTCATCCTCGGCATCATGGACGACCTGGAGTCCATCGAGGAGGGCTACATCGACCTGCCCGGCATCCTGGTGCCCCTGGCCCTGCTGGTCGTGCTGCTGGGGTTCGAGGGGCTGCTGTTCTTCGTGCTGCTGTGCCTGTCCCGGCCATCGGTGCCAGAGCGCATCCGCGACCACCGCACGGCCGCCAGGGCGGCCCTCGGCACCGCCATAGCCTCAATCGTGGTGTTCGCGGTCCTGGTCGCGCCCCCGCTCACCGCCCTCGCGCAGGACCTTGCGGGGAACGACTACACCATGCGGGACGACGTGTTCATGCAGACCCTGAGCACGCGCGACGTGCTCAACGTCACCGAGCCCAAGGAGGTCCGGCTCGTGGCCGCGGACGCGGCCAGGTTCGACGTCGAGCTCTACCTTGGCGGTTCGGTGTCGGACGGCGTGCTCGTGGGGACCGAGCGGAACGTCACGCTCTACGTCCATGCCTTCGGGGCGGACGACATCTCGGAATACGTCGTGCTCGCGCGCGGCAACGGCACGACCGGTCCGGTCGACTGGACCCTGATCATGGACAGGGAGCTGCGGCCCCGGCTCCTGGTGGGCGTGGCGCTGCCCTTCCTCGCGCTCGGCCTGGTCAACGCCGGCTGGTTCCCCGTGGTCCGGTGGCGCGCGGGCCGCCTCGAGGTCGGCTACGTCGCGGACCAGAAGAGGCGGCTGCGCTCCAAGTTCAAGGTCGAGGAGGCCTTCTTGATCTACGAGGACGGCCGGCTCATCGCGCACAACTCGCGGCGGCTCAAGCCCGAGCGCGACAAGGACATCACGACGGGCATGCTCACCGCCGTGCAGAGCTTCGTCACGGACACGCTCATGGACGAGGAGAAGGGCACGCTCGACCAGCTCAAGTACGGCAACCTGAGCATCCTCGTCGAGCCCATGGGCAAGGTCAACTTGGCCATCATCATCTCCGGCGAGGAGACGCCCGTGCTGCGCCAGGGCATGCGCAACATCATCGCCTACGTCAACAAGCGCTACACGCTCTTCCTCGAGGACTGGGACGGCGACATCGGCCGGTTCTCCGACGTCAAGCGGTACATCGGGCACCTCGTGAGCACGGGCGCGGAGGAGAAGGTCATGCCCGACGAGGTGTTCCTCATCCACCGCGACGGGCGCCTCATCGCGCACCAGACCTCGCGGCTCGAGCCCTCCATCGACAACGCGCTGCTCCTGCAGTGGGTCACCGAGTGCCTCGACGCGGTCAAGGCGGCCATGGCCGACCCGAGCATCCCCATCATCCAGGGCGCGTCGGTGGCGGGCACGCCGGTCACGTTCGAGTACAACAGCTACCTCTGTCTCGCGAACATGACAACGAGGCCCGAGACCGAGGCCATGCGCGAGCACATGTCCGACATCCTCGGCGACATCGACGCCAAGTTCCGCGACGCTCTTTACACGTGGGACGGCCAGACGACTGAGCTCACGGAGATAAAGGTCATGCTCGAGGCCGTGTTCACGCCGCCCGAGGAGGAGTGAGCCGGGGCGGCGCGCGGGCAGGGCGCGGGCAAGGCGCGGGCAAGGTGGGGTCGGCTCCGTCACAGCTCGTCGAGGCCGCGGCGAAGGTCGCGCAGGACCATGTCCTCGGCCAGCCGCGAGAAGGCGAGCTCGACGTTCACGCCCGTCTTGGCCGAGGTCAGGAAGTAGGGCGCGCCGTGCTTCGCGGAGAGGGCCTCCATGCCCGACTCGTCGAGCGTCCAGTAGCCCTGGAGGTCGGACTTGTTGTAGAGCAGGAGCGCCGGCCGGTCGCCCACGGCGCCCCGCAGGGACTGGACCCACATGCCCATGTTCTCGATGGTGCTGAGGCGCGAGATGTCGCTAACGACCAGCGCGCCCTCGGCCCCCTTGTAGTACATCTCGTGGAGCCGCGTCGATTCCTTGGAGCCGATGAGGTCCCAGATCATCAGGTCCATGCTGACCTGTGGCGTGACGCCGCGCACCATGACCTCCTTCTTGGACACGCGAGCGCCGATGGTGGAGACGTAGCGCTCGTCGAAGGTGTTGAGCACGAACCGCCTTATGAGGCTCGTCTTGCCCACCGCGGAGTCCCCGAGGATGACCACCTTCTTCTTCACGCGGCGCATCGTTCCGAATTCCAGGACATCACCCCCTCACGCGCCCACCCACACGGGGCCGGCGATCTTGCGGACGAGCGAGATTGCGCTGAGCGCGGCCAGGTAAGAGGTCCTCTGGTTGTCCGGGCTGGGGAAGTTGGACACCCACGAGCGCATCTCGCCGAAGCTGCCCTTGAGGGTGACGGTGTGCTGGTTGGTGGAGACCTTGGGGTCGGCGATGATGCGCACGCGCGTCTCGTCGAAGCCCAGCCCCGCCATCGAAAGCGCCGCCGCCACGTTGACGTTCTGCGGGAAGTCGATGCACGCCTTGCGCGCGGGCCCGTCGTAGAGCACGCGCTCCTCCTTGAGCGAATCCAAGTCGATGCCCATGCGCGCGACCGTCTCGGAGCCCTTGAAGCCCGCGGGGGGCTTCCGCGTCTCGAGCATGACCTCGTCGATGCGCCCCTCGGCCGCGCACCGGACGCCGTCGACGCCTGCCAGAGCGCCGTTCGGGATGTATACCTTGACCCCCTTGTCGCGCGCGACCGCCCTCACGTGGTCGTTGAAGCTGTCGTCCGCGAACGCCCCGACCGACATGACCATCAGGTCGCGCCCCGCCCAGAGGACCTTGGGCGCTATCTCCTTGCACGCCTCCTGGGACGCGGCCTCGATGACGAGCTCGCTCTTGGAGATGAGGGCGTCGACCGAGGTCATGTGCACCGCCTTGTCGAGCCGCGCGGACAGGGTGCGCGCCTGCTCCTCGCTGCGGTCGTAGAGGAAGATGGCCTCGATGTCCTCCGTCCTGTCCATGGCGATGGCGATGACGCGGCCGATGGCGCCGCAGCCCACGAGGCCGATCTTCAAGGGCGTCACTCCGCCCTCTCCATGCGCGCGCGTGGTATTTAGGGTTGCCCCTGGCGCGCCAGTCGCACGACCTGCGCTCGCCGCGCTCAGTCCAGGCCCAGCAGGCCGATGGCCTCGGCGTGCCGGTGGGCGCGGAGGAACTCCCCCGTGGTGAGCCGTCGGCGCAGCTCGGGGTGCTCCTCGGCGTGGTAGTCGGGGTGGTACTGCCCCATGACGTTCACGCGGACCGGGCCGAGCTCCCGCCTCAGCCAGTCGAGCACGGGGATGGAGCAGCAGTCCACGTGGCCCGGGAGGACCAGGTGGCGCACCAGCAGCTCGCCCTGCCGGTGGCCCTCGCGGTGGTTGCGCCCGACTACCTCGGTGTAGCGCTCCACGCGCGAGAGCCTCTCTGCGCACTCGTCGGACCCGTACTTGAAGTCCGCGAGGTAGACGTCGACGGCGCAGTCGAGCAGGCGCATCGCGCCCTCCGTCATGTACATGTTGGAGTTGAACACCTGCGGCACGGGCCTGCGGCTCATGTACATCGAGAGGGACTGCAGGATCAGGTGCACGTTCGGTATCGGGTCCCCCCCGACCCAGTTGACGTTGCGCGAGACCCCCTCCTCGGCCTTCATGAGGGCGACCACGTCCTCGGGCCCCACGGCGGCGCCCGCGAGGGGGCTGCGGCTGATCTCCCAGTTCTGGCAGAACTGGCACTCGAGGTTGCACCCCGCGAAGAAGATGGTGTGCGACGGGACCAGCTCGGCCTCCTCGCCGTGGTGCAGGAACGAGGACGGGACGCGGGGGCCCAGCACGCCGCACCTCCCCGCCCGGCCGTCCGCGCGCGCCGCGCGGCACCGTCGCTCGCAGAGCGTGCACGGGGACGTGAGCCGGCGCGCGAGCTCGACCTTTAAATCGAGCAGCGAGCGGCGGCCCTCGGGGGGCGAGCGCAGCCCCGGAGGGTCGGCGCGGTCGGGCGCCTCGTCGAGGGCCCCGGAGGCGCGCAGGCGCGCGGTCTCGCGGTCATGCACCGCCCACAGCTCCTCGGTCGCGCCCAGGGGGTCGTGGTCGACCTCCCAGAGGCGCGCGTGGACGAACTGGGGGGAGCGGGCGCCCTCGAGGACGGAGCCGTAGCGGGGGAGGTGCCGGTACAGCGGGTCGGCCACGGGCCCGCCATGGTGCGAGCGGCGAGATAAGCCCTTCGCAGGGGCCAGGCGCCCGGCGCGCTCAGGCCCCGCCCCCCCTCTCCCACGCGCGGATGCGCGCGAGCCGGTAGAGCAGCAGGGCCATGAGCGCGGCCATCAGCGCGAGCAGCAGCCAGATGACACCCGTGACGAGGTCCCTCCCAACGGCGAGCCTCGCGACCTCGGCCGAGTACGCGATGAGCATGCCGCCCGCGAACGCGCCGATGGAGAGGGCGGAGGCGAGCGGCAGCGGGCGCATCCCGACAGCCTTGCCGACGATGGCGCCGGTGATGCCCCCCGAGCCCTTGAACGGGACGACGATGAAGAGGAGCAGGGCCGCCCACAGCCCCGCCCTCGCGGCGGTGCTGGTGTCCAGCAGCCGCGCGCCCTTGGCCTCGACCAGGGCGATGTACCTCCCCAGGAGCGGCATCCTCCGGGCGAGCTCGAAGTTCCAAGTGATGAACGCAGCGCACGCCAGGTCCACGACGGTGACCAGGTACGCCATGAGCACCGGGGGGATGCCCAGGCCCACCCCCACGGGGACCACCGACTCGAGCCCTGCTGGTGGCATCAGGTAGGCGACCGAGAGGCCGAGCCACGCCATGCGCCTGGCGGCGGGCACGGCCGGCAGCGCCAGCAACAGCCCCGCCAGGGCGAGGAGGACCGGCATGGCGAGCCTGAGCGCGCGCGCCCTCCTGCCCCTGATGACAGTTTCCAGGAGATCGGACGTGGTCCACCAGTGCTTGGCCGTCGGCTCCCCTCCCGCTCTGCGCGAGCGACGCGAGGTCTCCATAGTGAACCTCCCCGAGGCGAAAAAAGGATGCCGGTCCACCGGGCTCAGGACGCGGCGCGCCCCCTGCCATGGGCGCGCTCCCGACCTTGTGTGGGGTAATTGTATTAATGGGGAGGAGTATTGCCTGCCGATGAGGGTGGACGGTGAGTTCCACGCGCTCGGCGCGGAGGGCGCCCTGCAGGCGCTGGAGACCTCCCCGGAGGGCCTGACCGCCGCCGAGGCGGAGCGCAGGCTGGCGACGTTCGGGCGCAACGTGCTCGAGGAGGAGGAGGTCGACCGGCTCGAGGTCCTGGTCCGCCAGTTCAACAACCCCCTCATCTTCGTGCTGCTCGCCGCGGCCGGCATCGCGGCCTTGGTCGGCGATGTCAAGGACATCATCATCATCGTCATCATCATCGTCCTCAACGGCCTGCTGGGCTTCAACCAGGAGCTCAAGGCGGAGGCGTCGGTGCGCGCGCTCAAGAGGCTGACCGAGAGCCGGGCTCGGGTGCGCCGCGACGGCCAGGAGGTCGAGGTCCCCTCGTCCGAGCTGGTGCCCGGGGACGTGATGATGCTGAGGGAGGGCAACCTCGTCACCGTGGACGCGCGGCTGCTGTCCTCGACGGGGCTGTCGGTGGACGAGTCGCCCATCACGGGCGAGTCCCTCCCCATCGACAAGGACCACGGCGTGCTGCTGCCGCCCGAGGCGCTCCCGTTCGAGCTGCTCAACATGGTGCTGGCGGGCACCTCCGTCGTGAGGGGCTCGGCGGAGGCCCTCGTGGCGCGCACCGGAGGGCGGACCTACCTGGCATCCATTGCGGAGAGGGCGCAGGAGCGGTCCCCCGACAGCCCCCTGACGAAGGCCATCAGCGCCTTCTCGAAGAGGTACGTGTCCCTGCTGATGCTCGTCTTCGCCGTCGTGGGCGCCGTCGGCCTGCTGCAGGGGAGGGGGGCGCTCGACGTCGCCTACTCGATGGTCGCCCAGCTCGTCTCGGCTGTGCCCGAGGGGCTGCCCATCGTCGTGACCATCGTCCTGGTCGTGGGCGCGATCGCGCTCAGCAGGCGCAAGACGCTCGTGCGGCACCTGCCAGCCGTCGAGACGCTGGGCAGCGCCACGGTCATCGCGTCCGACAAGACGGGCACCATAACCGAGGGGCGGCTCAGCGTGCACGCCACTTGCGAGCTGGACCCGGAGGCGATGAGGCAGGTCGCGGCGATGTGCAACGACTCGGACGGAAGGACGGGCGACCCGGTGGACGTCGCCCTCCTGCGGTGGGTGGGCGAGGCCCACGTCGGGCTCAGGGCCCGGAGCCCTCGCCTCTGGGCCCACCCGTTCGACACCAAGCTCAGGTACATGGCCACGCGCAACGCCGTCGGCGGCAGGAGCCTGATGATGGTCAAGGGCGCCTACGAGACGCTGCGCCCGATGGCCGTCAACGGCGGCGACCTCGCCCTGCTGGACGCCGAGGTCGAGCGCATGGCATCGGAGGGGCTCCGCGTGCTCGCGCTGGGCGTCGGGGAGGGCTCCATCGAGGACCCCCAGGGTCCCGCCCTGAGGCTCGTCGGCCTCGTGGGCTTCCTCGACCCCCCCAAGGCAGGGGTGAGGGAGGCCGTCGAGGCCGCGCGCCGCGCGGGCATACGCGTCATCATGATCACGGGCGACCATCCCGAGACGGCGAGGGCCGTTGCCAGGGACGTGGGGATATGGAGGGAGGGCGACGGCCTCCTGTCCGGGCGCGAGGTGGAGGCCATGTCCGACGAGGACCTCCTGCCGGCCCTGGGGCGCGCGACGGTGCTGGCCCGCATCCTCCCCGAGCACAAGTACAGGGTGGTGAAGGTCCTCCAGGCCGGCGGCGAGATAGTGGCCGTGACCGGCGACGGCGTCAACGACGTGCCCGCGCTCAAGGCGGCCGACCTGGGCATCGCGATGGGCGACGGCACCGAGGCCGCCAAGGGCGTCGCCAAGATGGTCATCCTCGACAACGACCTCGGCGTCATCGTCGAGGCCATCCGCAACGGGCGGGTCATCGCCGCCAACATCAGGAAGGTCATCTACTACCTCGTGTCCACGAGCATGGGCGAGATAGTGCTCATCTCCTCGGCCATCATCGCGGGATTGCCGCTGCCGCTGCGCCCGACGCAGGTGCTGTGGGTCAACCTGGTCACCGACGGCGCCCAGGACAAGGCCTTCCCCTTCGCGAAGGAGGAGGGCGACGTGATGTCGAGCCCCCCGGTGCGCCCCGAGAGGCAGTTCTTCGACAGGGCCCAGCTCGCCCGCACCGCGTTCTTCGGCCTCGGCATGGGAATGATGGCCCTGATGATGTTCGTGGGGCTGAGGCACAGGTACGAGGAGGTCGTCGCAGGCACCATCACCTTCACCAGCGTGGTCGCGGTCCAGTGGGCGAACGGCATCCAGGCCCAGAAGGAGCGCGAGCCCTTCTTCTCCAACATCAGGCGGTCGCTCTCGATAAACCCGTTCATCTTCCTCGGCGCCGGCGCGGGCTTCCTGCTCCAGCTCGTGGCGATATACGTCGTCCCGGGCTGGTTCGAGACCGCCCCGCTGGGCCTGGAGCACTGGGCCTACGTGGTGGTGGCGTTCGCCTTCATGTTCTGCCTGGTCGAGGCCCGCAAGTGGGCAGGGCTCGCGCTCGAGCGGCGGACGGCAGCCGGCGAGTCCACGGCCGCCGCGCCGCCCTCCTAAGCGGACACATTCATATCCTTGAAGGGGGGATAGAGGGCCCAGGGGAAACTGTCCCGATGCGCAAGGACACGGTGGTGCGGATGCTGCTCGCAGTGCTCGTCGCCGCCGCACTGATGCTGCCTGGCGCAGCCGGCGTCGCGACGGGCCGCCCGTCCCAGGAGCTGGCCGGCGGGCAGGGGGCGCTCCCCGACGGGCCTGACCCGTCCTTGCCCGTGCCCGCCTCCTCGCGCCCATGGCTCGTGGCCGCGCACGAGCGCGGCGAGCCCTGCCCGCCCGACCTGCTGCCCCTGCTGGCCGACCTTGGCCCAGAGGAGCCGGTGGGCGTGCTCGTGCAGTTCCGCGACGGGACCGACGGCGCGGACCTCGCGCTGCTCGGCGGGCTCGGCCTCAGGCTCGTCATGAGGTTCGCGGGCGTGGACGCCTGCTACGTCCGCGGGCCCTCGCGGGCGGTGCGGGACCTGCTCCAGACGGGCGCGACATGGTATGTCGAGCCCGAGCGGCCGCTCGCGATCGACATGGACATCTCGACCGCGGTCATCAACGCCACCCGCGTGTGGGCGAGCCAGGTCACGGGCGCCGTGGGCCCGGGCGGGACGCGCATCGACGGCACCGGCGTGACGGTCGTGGTCGTGGACACGGGCATCGACGCGGGTCACCCCGACCTGGACTACGGGCAGAAGGTGCTCTTCAACCTCCGGTCGGACACCGGCGACGCGCCCTACTACGAGATCGAGAACTCGGACCTCGGCTACGGCCATGGCACGCACGTCGCGGGCACGGTCGCGGGCAACGGGGACGCGTCCGCGGGCGCGCGCCGCGGGGTGGCCCCCGGGGCCAACTTGATCGGCATCACCATCGACACGCAGAACTCGGTCGGCTACGTGGGCGCGCTCGACTGGGTCTACCGCAACAGCCGGCCGTGGCACAACCCCTACAACATCCGCGTCGCCACCAACTCGTGGCACACGACCGTCGAGGAGTACGACCCCCAGCAGGCCATCTCGGTGCTCATCAACGCGCTCGCGCACGAGAACGACGTGACCACGACGTGGTCGGCGGGCAACGACGGTCGCAACGACCCCGAGGGCAACGAGCTCACGACCTCGGGCCAGGGCAACACGCCCGCGGGCATCATGGTGGCCGCCTACACCCACGACGGCACCGGCGTGACCGACTTCTCTTCCCGCGGGCGCAGGGGCGCGGCGCAGACCTACCCGGACATCGGCGCCCCGGGCCTGGACATCTGGAGCTGCTCTGCGCGCAGGACAGTCATATCCACCGGCTCCTACGTCGGCGGCAACGACAACCCCTACTATCTCGCCATCTCGGGCACGTCGATGTCCACGCCCCACGTGGCCGGGCTGGTGGCGCTGCTGTGGCAGGCAGCGCCCTCGCTGCGGCTCAGCTGGAAGCACGAGGACCACTCCGGGGACCCCGGGGACTGGTTCGACCGCGACGACACGCGCATCCACGAGGCCGAGTGGATCATCGAGTCGACAGCGACGTTCCTCGAGGGCCGCGGCCTGGGGGCCAACGGCATCCCGGAGCGCGACGACGAGCTCGACGGCCACGGGGTGGACGGCGAGCCCATCGACTACGTGCAGGGCTACGGCATCGTCAACGCCGAGAGGGCGGTGGCCGTGGCGCTCGCGCTCCAGCGGCTGCGGTCGGAGCACCCGGGCGAGAACGTGACCGTCAGAGACGCGCTCAAGGCCTACGCCGCGACGCTCGAGGGCGGCGAGGTCGAGGTCGCGACGGACTCGCTCTCGGCCTCGTGGGCGGGCGAGTACTCGCGCTACAACGACCAGTTCGGCAAGCCCTACGCCATCCAGAACCAGACCCACCTGGTGTGGGTGCCGGACGGGACCGGGGAGGTCGAGCTCGAGATGCGCTACTCGGCCATCAGCTTCGAGGAGCTGACGGCGGGCAGCGTCACCTGGACGGTGGACTTCGGCTTCGACGGCTCCGTCGACCGCCAGGGCTCGATGGGCCCGGCCGAGCAGGGCGTGCGGCGGGCGACCATCTCCGCCTCCGAGGGCGGGACCGGCGCATGGTGGGCCTTCTCGGTGCTGGGGGAGGGCTTCCGGCTCCAGCGGCCGCGCCAGGACCGCAACTACGTGGAGGTCCGCATCGAGTACTCCATGGGCGTCTGGGCGCGTATGACGGCCGGCCAGGGCGCGGTGGTCGTGACGCTTCCGGAGGGCTACTACCAGGCCATGGCGGAGCCCTGGAGGCCAGGCGAGCCCTCGACTGACTACGCAGGCGGCACGGTCGCGATGGCCACGCTCCGGTACAACATGAGCCGGGTGATGCTGGACAGGGGCGCGCCGCCCCAGGGCCCGTCCGATGGGGGCAGCAGGCCCTCGCTTGGCTGGGCCGCGGTGGGGCTCCTCATCCTCGTGGCCGTCATGGCCCTGGTCGTGGTCCGTCGCAGGGGCATGCAGGTGGGGGCAAAGCTCCGCCTGCTGGCCCGTACGCCCGCCAGGGCCCTCAGTGGCATGGCAAGGCGCGTCAGGCGCCCCCGGCCGGACGGATGAGGGCCCCCAGATGGCGGCGGCGTGGGGACGGATTCTTCCAATGTTGTTCCAAGAAGTATTTATATCGAAAAGGCCTTGAAAATCCCGGGTCTGCAACGACCCGCAGGCGCATCCGGGGGTTGAGGCGCCGCATCCTTAGTGATGAACCAGTCGACGACCTTTGGGCCCCACGGGGGACCCTGGCCCCCGGGTCCCTCTCCAAGGGCGCCTCCCCCTGGCCGAACGCCGTCAGGCCGCCCTGGGCGGTTCGAGCGTGTAGGTGAGCCGCTCCTTGAGCGCGCCTTTGGACTCCCGCCCGAGGGGCACCATGTGCCCGAGCTCCGTCACGTTGCGCACGTGCGTGCCCGCGCACGGGCACAGGTCGTAGCCCTCGATCTCGATGACGCGCAGGCGCGTGATGGCCTTGGGCAGGAGGTCGAGTTGCGCCCTCCCCTTCCTGGTGCGCGCCTCGACCTCGGCCCGGTCCATCTCGAGCACCCGCACCGGGAGGCCCCTGTCCACCAGCTCGTCGAACCGGACGCGGGCGCGCTCGATGTCCTCGTCCGTGAGCTTGGCACGGTCGAAGTCGATGCGCGACCGGTCCACGTACAGCTGCGAGCCCACGGTGTGAGCCCCCAGGTGCTCGAGGATGACCGCCGAGATGAGGTGCTGCGCCGTGTGCATGCGCATGTGGGCGTGCCGGCGGTCCCAGTCGATGCGGCCGTGCACCTGGTCCGGCACGACGGCCGGGTCGCCCTCGAGCAGGTGCTTGATGATGCCCTTCTTCTCGACCATCCTCACCCTGACCGAGCCCCCCGGCCACTCGAGCGTCCCCAGGTCGGTTGGCTGCCCCCCGCCCTCGGGGTAGAAGGCGGACCTGTCCAGCACCACGTAGTCGTCCTTCCGCCTGATGACGCGCGCGTCGAACTCGCGGACGTAGTTGCCCTCGGTCGTGGGCATGTAGAGCAGCTCGGTATCGGCCATTCGGTCGGTCCCCCAGGGGGGCGGTCATCGCCGGCAGGGCTTATGTGGGTTGCGCCTCACGGTCCCCCCTGCCACCGCCCGCGCGAAGGCCCGACCATGCCCCAGACCGGACGGTCCCGGCCCCGTCCCCGGGGCATGCCGATGGGCAGGCTGGCCCTCGCATCGTTCTCCTCGCTGAACCTAAAGGGAATAGTCTTAAATAGGCTCTCTGGCATAGTCACGCTTGCCCAGTGAGTGGTATCCTTGGCGATGGATGAGAACGCGACGAACGTGGTCAAGCCCCCCGAATCGGAGGTCACCTACGAGCCCATCGACAGGTGGGTCGAGCGCGAGCCCTTCAAGACCACCGCGGACGTCGAGATACCCGAGCGCCTGGTCGACCAGGTCATCGGCCAGGAGCGCGCGGTCCAGGTCGTGAGGAAGGCGGCCGAGCAGAAGAGGCACGTCATGCTCATCGGCCCCCCCGGCACGGGCAAGTCCATGCTCGCCAAGTCCATGACCGAGCTCCTGCCGCGGGGCGAGCTCCAGGACGTCATCGTCTACCACAACCCAGAGGACGGCAACAACCCCAAGGTGCGCGTCGTCCCTGCGGGCAAGGGCAAGGAGATAGTCACCGCCCAGAAGGCCGAGGCGATGCAGCGCAAGAAGGAGCGCTCCTCGGTCATGGTCATGTTCTTCGTCGGCATCCTGCTGATGTCGGTGCTGTTCGCGTTCAAGCGCGGGCCGGAGGGCGAGCTCGTCATCGCCCCTGAGGTCATCTTCTTCGGCATCATCGCGGCCGTCGCCGTCGTGTTCCTGATGCGGTGGACGTCCGGCAAGTCCGAGGTGGCGCTCATCCCGAAGCTCCTCATCACCCACGACCCGGACAGCATGCCGCCGTTCATCGACGGGACGGGCGCGCACGCGGGCGCGCTGCTGGGCGACGTCAAGCACGACCCGTTCCAGTCGGGCGGGCTGGAGACGCCGGCCCACGAGCGCGTCGACGCGGGCGCCATCCACAAGGCCAACAAGGGCGTGCTGTTCATCGACGAGATCAACATGCTGCGCATGGAGTCGCAGCAGTCTCTCCTGACCGCGCTCCAGGAGGGCGAGTTCCCGATCATGGGCCAGTCCGAGCGCAGCTCGGGCGCGATGGTCAAGACGGAGGCCGTCCCGACCGACTTCGTGCTCGTCGCGGCCGGCAACCTCGACGCGGTCTCGGGCATGCACCCCGCGCTGCGGTCGCGCATCCGCGGCTACGGCTACGAGGTGTACGTGCGCGACACCATGGACGACACGTCCGAGAACAGGCGCAAGATGGTCCGGTTCATCGCCCAGGAGGTCCACAAGGACGGCAAGATACCCCACTTCACGAAGAGGGGCGTCTCCGAGATACTCCTCGAGGCCCAGCGCAGGTCCGGAACGTCCGGCAGGCTCACGCTGCGGCTGCGCGAGCTGGGCGGCCTCATCCGCACCGCGGGCGACATCGCGCGCGAGACCCAGGCCGAGCAGGTCAACGAGGAGCACGTGCGCGATGCCAAGAAGATCGCCCGCAGCCTCGAGCAGCAGATAGCGGACCAGTTCATCGAGCGGAAGCTCGAGTACAAGTCCTACGTCACCGAGGGCTTCGAGATAGGCCGCGTCAACGGCCTCGCGGTCATGGGCGCGGGCGACCAGGGCGTGTCCGAGGTCGCGGGCGTCGTCATGCCCATCATGGCCGAGGTGACCGCCTCGTCGTCCTCGTCCGAGGGCCGCGTCATCGCCACCGGCAAGCTCGGCGACATCGCCAAGGAGGCGGTGATGAACGTCTCGGCCCTCATCAAGAAGTACACGGGCCAGGACATCCGCAACTACGACATCCACATCCAGTTCATCGGCACCTACGAGGGCGTGGAGGGCGACTCCGCGTCCATCTCCATCGCCACCGCCGTCATCTCGGCGCTGGAGAACCTCGAGGTCGACCAGTCCGTGGCCATGACGGGCTCGCTCTCGGTCAGGGGGCAGGTGCTGCCCGTCGGCGCGGTCACGGCCAAGGTCGAGGCCGCGGCCGAGGTCGGGGTGAAGAAGGTCATCATACCCGCGGCCAACATGAGGGACCTCATGCTCCAGGCCAAGTACAAGGGCAAGATCGAGATAATCCCGGCCGAGAACCTGGGCGACGTGCTGGACGTCGCGCTCGTGGGCGCGACCAAGAGCTCGCTCGTCGCACGGCTCGCGAGCATGGTGTCCAAGAAGGGCGACAAGCCCCGCATCGAGATCAAGGAGATCGACCGCCGCCTCCCCCACCCGCACTGAGCGTGCGTGCTCGGCCGGGGCAGGGTCGTGGCGGGGCGCACCGATCGGTAGGGCCGCTCCCGGCCTTCGCGGTGCGGGCACGGACGCACAGGGGAGGGGGGTGTCAGGCACGGTCCGCGCGCTCATCATCGGCCGCTTCCAGCCGTTCCACCTGGGGCACCTCCACGTCGTCAAGGAGGTCGCCGGCTGGGCGGACGAGCTCATCTTCGGCGTGGCGGCCGCGACCGATTCCTTCCAGGTCGAGAACCCATTCACGGCGGGCGAGCGGTCGGAGATGATAGCGGTAGCGATGCGCGAGGCGGGCATCCCGTCCTTCCGCGTGGTCGCCATCCCTGACATCCACAACCACGCCATCTGGGCCCAGTACGTTGTCTCGATGTGCCCGCCCTTCGACGTGGTGGTGGCCCACAACCCCGTGACGCTGGAGCTCTTCCGCAAGGAGGGCCACGAGGTGCGCGCGGTCGAGCACTTCAGGCGCAGGAGCTACTCGGGCACCCACGTGCGCGCCGTCATGGCCGAGGGCGGCCACTGGCACGACCTCGTGCCGGCGTCCGTCGCCGACTACATCAGGTCCATCGACGGGGACGGCCGCGTGCGCCGGATGGGCGAGCGCGCGCCCCGGTGATGCGGTCCGCCACGGCCCTGGCCTGCTGGCGGAGCATCCCACCGGGCGGTGACCCGTGTCCCCTGCCTCACATCTCCTCCCAGCCGCCGCCAGGCTTCTGGGGGGGTCGGCCGTACGGGGAGGCATCGGCGTTGACCGGCCGGGCGGGCGGCGGCGCCGTCTCAGGGCCCTTGCCGCCGCGGCCCCTCGCCATCGCGTACATCAGCACCGCGCCGGCCACCAGGCCCACGATGAGCGCGGCGATGTAGCCCGCCACGGGGCTCTCGTCCACGACGCGCTCCTCCTTGCGCTCGACCGAGAGGGTCGTGGTCTTCTCGTTGCCCGCGCGGTCGCGGGCCTTGAGCGTGAAGGAGTTCGCGCCGTCCGCGAGCGGGAGCGTGACCTCGAAACTGCCGTCGCTGCGCACGCCGACGGGGGCGTTGTTGACCCAGACTTTGTTATCCGCGTCGTCGGTGGCGCCCTTGATGGTGACCTCGACGGCGTCGACCCTGGAGCCGTCGACCGGGGCGGTCACGACCAGCGTGGGCGGCGTGGGGTCGTAGTGCACGGTGTACTGGAACCGCGGCGCCACGTTGTCCCTCAGGTCCTTGACGTCCACATAGATGTCGTTGCGGCCCTCGACCAGGGGCACGTCGATGGTGAGGGCGCCCTTGCCGGTGTGCTCGGCGCCCCCGCTGACCGTGAACACCGCGTCCTCGTTCACGGTCACGTGCAGCACGACCGTGTCCGAGGTCGAGAACCGGTCGAGGCCGGACTGCAGGAGGGTCCCGTTCTTGGCGGTGACCTCGATTGTGTAGTCTGGCGGGCTCGTGTCCCTCGTGATGACGACCGTGGTCTCGTTGCGGTTGCCCGCGCGGTCGACGACGGCGATGGTGTACTCGTTCGAGCCCTCCGTGAGGGACACGTCGATGGCGAACTCGCCTGGCAGCGAGTCGCGCCTCTCGCCGTTGATGAACACCACGTCGATTTCCGGGTCGGTGTGGCCAGTGATGTAGAAGGTGGATTCGGCCGTGTCCGCCCTGCCCCCTGCCGGCGTCTCGATGGTGAGGGTGGGCGGGGTCAGGTCCACGGTCACGGTCACGGTGCGGAAGGCCTCGTTGCCCGCCTCGTCCACGGCGCGGACGACGATGTCGTGCGTCCCGTCCCCGAGCTGGAGCTGCCTGGTGAACGAGGCCTGGGCCACCGCGACCGCCTCGCCGTTGATGGTGACCCTGGCGCCCGCGTCCGTGCGGCCCGAGACGAACACCGCGCCGTTGTCGGTGATGGTGCCCTCCTCGGGCGACGTTATGGTGAGCGTGGGCGCGATGGTGTCCAGGAGGACGGAGAGGGCCGTCTGGTTTGTGTTGCCCACGCGGTCGGTCACGAGCAGGTCGAGGCCGTTCATGCCCTCGGTGAGCGGGAAGTCGATGACGAACGCGCCCAGGGCGTCCGGCTTGGCCACGAGGTTGCCCACGCGGATGGTCGCGCCCGGCTCCGTGTGGCCTGCGAGGCGCAGCACTCGCACGTTGGTGGCGTTCGGGATCTCGCCCTCGAGCTCGATGAACGGGGGGTGGGTGTCGAGGATGACGTCCGGGAAATCGAGCCTCCCGATGTTGCCTGCCCGGTCGACGGCCCTGACCACGATGTCGTAGACCGCGTCGGGCAGCAGCGAGAACGTGACGTCGTAGCGCTCGCCGACGACGCGCGCGGAGGCCCACATCGCCCCGCCGTCGAGGCTCGCCTCGACCTTGAGGAGGCCCTGGCCGCGCTCGACGACATCGCCCGCGAGCGCGATTTGGGTCCTGTTGACGGTCATGCCCGCCGAGAAGCCAGGGGCCGTGAGGCGGGGGGCGTAGTCGTCCGTGAAGACGATCTCCTGGGGGTCCGTCCGCATGATGTCCAGCTCGGGCGCGCGGAAGTAGGTGTCAACGTCCAGGAGCGCGGCGTAGACGTGCGCGTTGACCCAGAGGAAGGAGCGCTTGGCCTCCCACCGGATGAAGTCGAGGTAGTGCTCGCCCAGCGACAGGTTGACCTCGCCGATGCGGTCCTCCGTGTCGTTGATGAGGTGCACGATGCCGTCCGCGACCTCGGTGCCGTCGGACCACCGCACCTTGGAGATGTCGAGCCTCTGCCACGCGGTGATGCGGCCGCCCGACACTTCCACGAAGCCCGAGCCGATGGGGTGCTCGGTCGTGTAGATGTCGAAGGTGGAGCCGCCGGAGGCGAGGAAGGCCAGGCCGGTCACGTTGACGTAGCAGTCGCGGACCTCGACGGGCCCGAAGCTGGACGTGATGCCGTAGTAGGTGTTCCAGATGATGACGTCCTGGACCTTGTGCCGCACGGAGCCCACGCCCTCGAGGATGATGCCGTAGCCCGACCCGGCCGAGGTCGCGCGGATGTCCTCCTTGGTGAAGGTGATGTTGCCGTAGCTGCCGTGGTAGATGTAGTACCCGACGCAGCCGCCTGGCACGCGGTAGAGGTTGTTGTGGAACACGTAGTTGATGAAGTTGACCACGATGTAGTTGCCGTAGACGCACCGGTCGTACACGCAGTGGTCCACGCTCACGAGCCCGTCCTGCCACGGCACGCTCGTGACGAGGCCGTAGTAGTTGCCCTCGAAGTTGCAGTAGGAGATGTTGATGTACCGGCGGTGGGTCCCGGCGGAGTTGTCGTCGATGAGCACGCCGTAGCCGTACTGGTCGTTGGGGTTGCTCCTGAAGGTGCAGTTGCGCGCGACGATGTCGATCTCCTCGAACTGCGAGCCGGTGTCGATGCCGAGGTCGACCCAGCTGCAGCCTGAGATGACGGTGTTGTTGAGGATGGTCGGCCGGCGCGTCCAGATGCCGTAGGTGGACGAGTCGGTGATGGTGCAGCCGTCGAAGATGTGCTCGCCCTTGTAGAGGCGGATGCCGCCCGGGGCACCGTCCCAGCCGAATAGCTGCCTCACGGTCGAGTCCCTGAAGACCGTGTCGTTGTAGACGTTGAAGAAGTACCGGTAGTCGAACCTGTTGCGTATCTCCGAGTCGTACACGTACAAGTTGCCCGTCGAGTTGACGGTGATGGTCTTTATCTCGTTCTCGCGCGAGTCGACCTGGAGCGTGGAGTGCCGCAGGGTGAGCGAGCCGCCGTCGCGTATCCAGATGTCGCCCCTGACGATGACGTTGTCGTTCTCGTACACCAAGTCGGTGTTTATCACCCACAGGCCCTCGTAGTAGTAGTCGGCCGCGCTCGCGGGGGTGGAGAGGATGGCGGCGAGCGCCAGGGCGGCGCAGACTACCATTGCGAGCCCAATGAGAGCACGAAGCGTAGGGCGCATGGTTTCCGTTAGGGCCTGGCATGGTTATAAAACCTTCCGGGGGGCCCGATGGTGGACGCAGGCGAAAGGTAGTTTACCCGAACGTGCGCGTAGGGGTCGCCATGCGGTTCCTGGTCACCGGCGCGGACGGGTTCATCGGCTCGCACGTCGTGGAGGCGCTGCTCGCGTCCAGGCGCGACACCGTCGTGGCCTTCGTCCATCGAATGCCGGTGCGGTGGCTCTCGCTGGACCCGTCGCTGCCGCTCAGGCTCGTCCAGGGCGACATCGCCCGCATGGTCGACGTCGAGGCGGCGGGCGAGGTCGACGCCATCATCCACCTGGCCGGCATGCCATCGGTGGCCGAGTGCGAGCGCGAGCTGGAGCTCGCCCGCCTCGCCAACTTCCAGGGTGCCGTGAACGTTCTCAACCTCGCGGCCAGCCAGCAGCCCGCCCCCCGCGTCGTGCTCGTGTCAACGGCCGCGCTCTACGGCGAGCCGGCCTACCTCCCCATCGACGAGGACCATCCGGTCGAGCCCAAGAACCAGTACATGAACACCAAGCTCGCATCCGAGATCACGGCGCAGGCCTACCACGAGCAGCAGGGGGTGCCTGTCGTCATCGTCCGCCCCTTCAACGTGTACGGTCCGCGCCAGAACGACTACTTCGTCGTCCCGACCATCATCAGGCAGTGCCTGGAGGGCATCGAGCTCAGGCTCGGCGATGGCCGGCCGGTGCGCAACTTCACCTACGTCACGGACGCGGTGGACCTCCTGGTCCGCGCCGCGATGGCCAAGGGCGTGGCGGGCCAGACCATCAACCTGGGCAGCCGGCCGACCATCTCCATCGAGCAGCTCGCCATGAAGGTCGTCGAGCTCACTGGCTGCCGCCTCGAGCCCATCTTCGACCGCGCGAGGTTCCGCGAGAGCGACCCCACCTTCCTGCAGATGGACCCCTCGCTCGCCGAGAGGCTCCTGGCGTGGAGCCCGAGGGTGCCCCTCGAGGAGGGGCTCCGGCTCACCATCGAGCACCTCCGCGCGAGGCGCAAGCGCGAGCTGGGCGGGGACGTCGTCTGGAGGTAGGCCCGGACACGGCGGTGATGGGACGGCCGCCGCGCCTCGTCCGGGCCCCTCCAAGCTCACATCGCGAGCTCGCGCGCCTCCGCGTCCGACCTGAAGTATGCGAGGAAGGCCTCCAGCCCCTGCTCGAGCCGCGTCGAGGGCTCGTAGCCGACGAGACGCCTGGCCCCGTCGATGGCCGCCCAGGTGTCCTGCGCGTCGCCCGGCGCGCGGTCCTCGTGCACCGCCTCCATGGTCGCGCCCGTCAGGCGGCGCAGCACGTCCAGGAGGTCGTTGATGGTGATGTGGCGGCCCGAGCCCACGTTGAGGGACTGCCCCTCGAGGAGCACGCGGGGGTCGAGCAGCCGGTAGTTGGCCTCCACGATGTCGTCGATGTAGGTGTAGTCGCGGCTCTGCTCGCCGTCGCCGAAGACCACGGGCGGTTCGCCCGCGAGCAGCCGCTTGCAGAACCGCGGGATTGCGAGGTCCGGCCGCATCCGCGGCCCGTAGACGGTGAAGTACCTGAGGCTGATGGTGGGCAGGCCGTGGACCTCGTAGTGGACGCGGCAGTAGTGCTCCGCCGCGAGCTTGGTCACGCCGTAGGGCGACACGGGCCGCGTGGGGTGCTCCTCGTCGAACGGCAGGTAGGCCACGCGGCCGTAGACCGAGGAGGAGGAGGCGTTGACGAACCGAGCCACGCGCGCGTCCCTGGCGGCCGCGAGCATGTTGATGGTGCCCTGGACGTTGACGCGCAGCGACTTGTAGGGGTCCTGGACGGAGGGGCGCACGCCCGCCTGCGCGGCCTCGTGGTAGACCGCGTCGACCCTGCCTGAGTGGCCCAGGACGGCGCGGCACGCCCCCAGGTCGGTCACGTCCGCCTCCATGAAGGCGTAGTCGCCCGCGCCCTCGCCCCTGGCGGCGGCCTCGACCACCTGGAGGTTCTTGCGCTTCATGCGCACGTCGTAGTAGGGGTCGAGGTTGTCCATGACCGTCACGTCCACGCCCTCCCTGAGCAGGCGTGCGGCCAGGTGCGAGCCTATGAAGCCCGCCCCTCCCGTGACGACCGCGCGGGTCATGCGCCATGTAACGGGGCGCGCCCTCATGAAGGTTGTTGAGGGGGATGGGTCGCGGACCACGTGAGGCCGGATTGAAAAAAAATATCTTTCCCCGCCCCCCCGGCACGGGGGGGGTGCGCCAGGGGGACGGGGGAAGTCGGGGCTTCGAGGTTTGGGGGGGCCGGCCGCCAAGCCGTGGGACGGCCGGCCCTGCATGCTTGGGGGGGTTGCCTCTTGGGGGTATGGAGGTGTGCGCGGGCCCGCCCCGGCACAAGAACGCATCCCTGCGTCCCATGCTCCGGGGCCTGTTCCGCGCGCAGGTCTCCTACCGACCGCCGGGCTCTTAAGGATGACCGCCTGGATATCATCGGCAATTATCATGCCGCCGCTGCCGCGGCCCATAGAACCATATCCCTCCGCGGGGTCCCTCCAGGCGGGGTTGTCGTCGGGTGTCCTTCGCGGTAATGGTTATATATCATCGCGTCGTAGATGAGGGCCGAAGGGCGAGCATGATGGTCATGGGAGGAGCGCGTTTAACCTCCATCGGTCTGCTAGCGGCCGCGCTCCTCGCGGTCCTGGCCGCCTCGGCCGTCGCCGAGGTCGGCGTGCCCGTGGACGGGGCGACGACCACGGACGGGGGAGTCGCTCCCTTGGACCCCGGGGTGCCCGAGGTCCCTGGGGTGGACGACGACGCGCCCCGCATCGAGACCCCGCCGCCCGAGCCGTCCTCCCCCGCCCCGGGGTTCGTCCTGCCCGAGGGCCTCCCGATCATCCTCATCGTCGTCCTGGTCTCCGCGACCGTCATCTACACGTACGCCCCGGCGGGCGTCCAGCGCATGCGCATCGAGACCGCGTGGCGGATGTCCAACCAGGGCCGGCTCATGCTCGCAAAGGGCGAGTTCCGCATCGCCCTGGATGATTTCGACCGTGCCATCGAGGAGGCGCACGCGGCCTACACCAGACGCGACGGCGGGAAGGGGCCCGTCGAGTGGCGGCTCCGACCGGACGCGTTCTACGTCGGACTCTGGAGGGGCCGCGCGGCGGCGCTGCGCGGCATGGGCCGCCGGCGTGCGGCCGAGTTCACCGAGACCATGGCCAGCGAGCTCGAGACGGCCGTGGCCCCGGCGTGACGCGCTCGTGCGTCGTCCGTTCACTCGGCGAGCGCCTTCGGGCTGAAGAGCAGCAGACAGCCCAGTATCTCCAGGCGGCCGATCCACATCAGCATGGCGAGGACGGTCTTCGACACCCCGTTGAGGATAGCGAACGTGGTGGCCGGGCCGACCAGCCCCAGGCCTGGCCCCACGTTGCTGATGGACGTGATGACCGCGGATACCGAGGTGGTCATGTCGTTTCCGTCGAGGGCGATGAGGATGCTTCCGAGGGCTATGAGTCCGACGTACATCAGGATATAAACGGCCGTGTTGGCCACCTGCGAGTCCGGGATGATGACGTTGCCCAGCTTGACGTGGAACACGCCCCTGCGGTGCGTGACCTTCAGGAAGAGGACGCGGATAGACTTCAGGATGATGAGCAGCCTCACCATCTTGATACCGCCCGCCGTCGAGCCCAGCGTGCCGCCGATGACCATCATGATGAGCAGCACCATCTGAGACGACACAGGCCAGAGCGCGAAGTTCGCGGTGGCGAAGCCTGTCGTCGTGACGGTCGACACGACCGCGAACGAGCCGAACCTGAAGCTCTGGTCGACGCTGTAGATGTCCCTGGCTGCGAGGTCGCCGGTCACGAACACGATGGCGAGGACGATGATGAGGATGGCGAACCGCATCTCGGGGTCCTTGAGGTACTCGCGCCATTTGCCCCTGAGCGCGTGGTAGTGCAGCACGAAGTTGGTGCCTGCGATGAGCAGGAAGACGGTGATGACGAACTCGACGGCGGGGTTGTCGAAGTATCCCACGCTCTTGTCGTGGGTGCTGAACCCGCCCGTGGGCATCGCGGCCATCGCATGGTTGACCGCGTCGAAGAGCGACATCTCGTGGTCCCCGTAGTTGCCCACTCCCATTAGCACTGCGACGAGGAGCACGGTGAACAGGACGTAGATGCCCCATAGCAGTCGCGCCGTCTGCGCCATCCTGGGCGCCATCCGGGTTACCCGTCCGCCAGGCACCTCCGCCTGTATGATGACGGTGTTGATGCTGCCCCCGAAGAACCGCGAGAGGATGGCCACGGACAGCACGATGACGCCCATGCCGCCGAGCCACTCGGTGAGCGACCGCCATAGAAGGAGGCTCTTGTCGAGGTCGTCGAGCCCGGATATCACTGTTGCGCCCGTCGTGGTGAAGCCGGACATCGACTCGAAGAACGCGGAGGTCGCGTCCGGCACCGCCCCGAGGGCGAGGAAGGGCAGGGCGCCGATGCCCGCGAGCACGAGCCACGTGAGGCTCACCATCACCAGGGCCTCGCTCACGCGGATCTGCTCGAACTTCTCGTGCATGAGGGCCCTGATGGAGAAGCCGGTGCCCAGGCACAGGATGATTGGGATACCGTAGGCGAGGAAGAGCCGGTAGGGGTCCTCGTCGTAGACAACGCCCGTCCAGATGGGGCCCAGGAACGAAAGGGCGAAGAGGATGAGGATGAGGCCCATGCCATCCAGGATTATCTGGAACCTCATGTGGGCCCTCCTCCTCTCCATCGGTCATCGACTGCCGCGAGGCCGGGCGTTCCGGCCTGGCCAGGCGGCTGCTGCTCGTAAGAGAGGATTGCGGGTACATAATCGTTCCGTATGGTAGGTCGCGGGGTGACCCGTCCGCCAACGGCGCTGGCCGCGGAGCATCCCCGGACCGATCCGCGTCACCCCCCCCCGCAACCATCATCTACGCGCCCTGCCATTGGGTGCGCGCATGACCTCCGCCGGGGCATTGGACGTGGTCGTGGTGGGCGCGGGGCCAGCGGGCTCGCGCACGGCGGAACTGCTCGCGCGCGCGGGGCTCGACGTCCTCGTGCTCGAGGAGCACCGCGAGGTGGGTCGCCCGATGCAGTGCGCGGGCCTTATAAGCACGCGCGCCGCCGACCTCCTGGGGGAGGAGCTCGCGGTGGAGAACCACGTGTCGGGCGCGAGCGTCCACGGCCCCGCGGGGAGGGTTGTGGCATTCGACGCCGGCCGAACGCGCGCGCACGTCGTGGACCGCGCGGCCTTTGACCACGAGCTCGCAGCGCGCGCGGCGAGGGCGGGCGCCCGCATCCGATTGGGCGCGAGGGCGGTGGGGGTCAGGGCGGGCGCGGAGGGATGCGAGGTCGAGGTGCGGGACGGGCACGCGGCCGCGAGCAGGGAGCTGCTGGAGTGCCGCGTCGTGGTGGGCGCGGACGGCCCGGGGTCACTCGTCAGGAGGGCGGTGGGCCTGCGACGGCCGCGAGAGTTCCTCCAGGGCTTCGAGGCACGGCTCGCGACCCCCCACGGCATCGACACGACGGCGGTCCACCTCTTCGCTGGGCGCGATACCGCGCCCGGATTCTTCGCATGGGCGGTTCCCGTGGGCGAGTACGAGCTACTCGCGGGCGTCGCTTGCGAGCGCGGGCCCGTCAGCGCAAGGGCACGGCTCGAGCGGCTGCTGCGCGACCCCAGGTTCATGGGCGAGTTCCGCGGCCTCGAGCCCCTTGCCTACTACGCGGGGACCATCCCGGTGGGCCCGCTGGCGAGGCCGGTCGCGGACGGCGCGGTCCTGGTGGGCGACGCGGCCGCCCAGCCCAAGGGGACGTCGGGCGGCGGCGTCTACCCGGCGCTCGAGGCCGCGGGGGCGGCCGCGGCCGCCATCGTGGACTCGCTGGAGCGGGGCGAGCCCACCGCGAGGGCCCTGGGCGCGTACCCGCGCGCGTTCAACGAGCGTGTGGGCGCCGAGCTCAAGCGCGCGGCCCGGCTGAGGCGGTCCTACGCGGCGATGTCGGACGCGCTCGTGGACGAGCTGCTGGCGGCGGTGGACGACCCGGAGCTGCTAAGGCTCATCGTCGTCGAGGGGGACATCGACTTCCCGTCGAAGCTCGTCAAGTCGCTGCTGCATAAGTCGCCGTCGCTGCTCAAGCTTGCCGGTCCAGTACTGAAGGGCTTTCTTTAGCCGGGGGTACTCGGAGCCGTGCTCCTCGGCGAGGTAGAACACCACGGCGAGCGCGCCAAAGAACACGCAAAGTCCGACGAGCAGTGCGAGCGGCCACAGGGGCACCGGGTCCTTGACGGAGATGGAGGAGTCGGGAACGATGCCCGAGACGTTGAGCTGGTAGTAGAGGTTGCCGTAGTTGAAGCCCTCCCACTGGGGGGTGGTGAAGTAGCCCCGGGAGGACATGTTGTAGGTCTCGCCCATGTACGTGAACGTGAGACGATGCCGCACGAAGTAGGTGCCCTTGGGCGTGTCGTCGTTCGTGCCGATGTCGAGCCTCACCTCCACCCTCCCGCCCTTGGGTATGCCGCCCGGGAAGGTGACCTCGGTCGAGGTCGCGCCGTCGTCGAACTTGGGCTTCGGGCCCTTCAGCCGGTCGAGCGCCTTGGACTCCTCGAGGGTCGCCCACATGTAGAGCTCGACCCTGACCACAACGTCCGTCATGTCCGCGTCGTACCTGTTGGAGATGGTGAAGTTGTAAGTCCCCTTCTCGCCGGGCCTGATGACGGGCGTCGTGAAGTTGCCGAAGTCCGGCACCCGGTTGGGGCGGCTGACGAGGTCGAAGTCGGGGGGTGCGACGGTGAAGCCCGCCTCGGGCAGGAGGCCCCTCACCCCCTCGATGACGGAGGACAGGACCCCCCCCTTCCATGCCTCCTCGAGGAGCATGGCCCATATGTTCTCCTGGAACAGGCCCCGCGAGCCGGCGTACAGACCGTGAGGGTCGTCGTTGAATTCAAGCTTGAGGCTCACACGGTAGAACCCGGGCTCGGCGCGGGGAGGCACGCTTACGTTGATGATGAGCTCCCAGGCCCGTGTCGCGTCCCCGAGGGTCCCATCGAAGCTCGCGTAGCACTTGGTGCTGAAATCCTCGTCCAGGAAGTACCCTTCCCCGACCAGGAATGTCGGCATTGGTGTTTCCAGTTCGAATTGGTAGCGTTCCTCTCCCAGCATGCCCCAGCCGTATATCGAAAGATGCAGCGTGATGTTCGTGAGGTTCTGCCCGCGGTCATCGTAGAGCCTGAGCCTCAAGCTCCCCGTCGCGTTGGCGTGCCTGTCGATGGGGATGGTCACGTTCTTGAACTCGACCGTGGGCGCCATGCCCACGGGGATGCCCTTCGTCAGCTCCCCGGACCATCCCCCGGCCCGTTCCTCATCTGTGAGCCCAGACACCCCGGATGTGCAGGCCAGCATGAGCAGGACGACGATGGCCGCAGACCATCTGGCAAGCATCGAGCCCGAAAGGCCCGGGCGCCTTTAATAGATATCCCTGCGGTGCCGTTTGAGCCTGTCCCGGCGGACCCGTCGAGCCCCGTCCCGTCATTCCCTGGCAGGATGCCAGAGCGCCGTCCCCGGCTGGTAACCGGAGCAAAGATTTTATCTAGCCTGACCCGCTTATCCGGACGCGCGATGGCGTTCAGCCATCGCCATGGGTTTCGCTGGAGGTTGCCGGACTGCCGTCCCCCAACAAGGCCGTGAGGGAGGTCCTCAACGAGCTGCGCAGCGTGGGCGAGATAGCCTCCGCCGCGGTCGTCTCCCGCAGCGGCATGATCATCGACGGCGACGCGCCCTCCTTCATCCACATGGAGACCTTCGGCGCCATGATGGCCATCATGCTCGGGGCCGCCGAGACCGCCACCGCCGAGTCGCAGGCGTCTCTGCGGTACATCAACGTGGAGCTCGCGACGTCGAACCTGGTCATCCTCGGCGCGGGGCAGCGCGTGCTGCTCGCGTGCCTCGTCAAGGACCGGGACAAGTTCGCCCAGGTCGTGCCCCTCATCGAGGAGGCCGCGCGGCGGCTCAAGGCGCTCGTCTGAAGGGTCGCTCAGCGCCGAACATTTATAACGCCCGACACGCATCACGAGCCGACCAGCCTGAGCTGGGCCTGGATGGTGTTCGGATGGTCCGCTGCGCCAAGTGCAAGACGGAGAACCCGCCCGGTACCAAGAAGTGCACGCAGTGCGGCTCGGACCTGCTTCCCGTGGCCGCCCCAGGGGGCATCAGTGGCGGGTTCATCGGCGGCGGGGCCGTGCTCGGCGGCACCGCGCTGACGCGGTCGCGCCAGCACGCCGCCTCGTCGCTGTCGGTCGGCCCCACGACCTACGGCGACGGCGTGTCCTTCGTCTCCACCGGCGACGCCATCAAGCAGCTGCAGTCCATGGTGGTGACGGGGCTCGACGCCCAGCAGCTGGAGAACATCGCCAACCAGCTCAACTTGCTCATGAACCAGATGGGCGTGGTCGCCGACTACACCAAGGGCGGCGAGATGTCCATCTCGGCCAAGGACCGGCAGGTCGTGGACCTCATCGAGGCCAAGGTGCGCGAGGTCGAGAAGGCCTCGGGGGAGCTCCTCAAGAGCCCCGAGGCGTACCTCCGGCTCGGCAACTACTACTACTCGCACGCCAAGCTCGACATGGCGCTCGAGAACTACAACAAGTCGCTCAAGCTCAAGGATGACCAGTGGATCGCCTGGTACAACAAGGGCTGCGTGCTGCAGGAGCTCGGCCGCAACCAGGAGGCCGTCGACGCATACACGCGCGCGGGCAGGCTCAAGGACGACGCCGTCGAGGTCTGGTACAACCTGGGCACGGCCCACATGGCCATGGAGAGGTGGGTCCACGCGGTCGCGGCCTTCGACAAGGCGACCAAGCTGCGCCCCGACTACGACAAGGCCTGGGGCAACAAGGGCGTCAGCCTCATGGCGCAGGGGCGCCACGAGGCCGCCGTCGAGTGCTTCCAGGAGGTCATCAAGCTCCGGCCCAACGACGTGGACATGTACATCAACATCGGCGCGGCCTACAAGAAGATGGGCCGGACCGAGGACGCCATCAAGGCCTACGACAAGGCCATCTCCATCAACCCCACCCGGGAGGAGGTGTGGAACAACCGGGCGAACGCGCTGTTCGAGGTGGGCCGGTGGGACGAGGCGGCGGCCAACTACGCCAAGCTCAACGAGTTCGACCCCAAGGACGCGCTCGCGCACTACCGCCGGGGGCAGGCGCTGCAGCACCTCGAGCGGTGGGCCGAGGCCGCGACGTCCTACGCGGCCAACGTCAAGCTCCAGGCCGACAACGTGGACGCGCACTACCAGCGCGGGCTTTGCCTGCTGAGGGTCAAGGACATGAAGGGCGCGCGGGACTCGCTGCGGCGCGCGGTGGAGCTGGACGCGTCAAACCTGGACGCTGTCTACCGGCTGGGCTCGCTCGCCTACGAGTTCGGCGAGCTCGAGGAGGCGGTGCGCGCCCTGGCGCGCGTCGCCACCGGCAAGCCCGGCCACGAGGAGGTCGACCGCCTCCTGGGCAACGCCTACGCGCGCCTCGGCAGCTGGCCGCAGGCGCTCGACTTCATCGACCGGGCCCTCAAGCGCTGGGGGGACGACCCCGAGCTCCTGGAGAACAAGGGCAACGCGCTCTACGAGCTCAAGCGCTACCAGGAGGCCATCCCCGTGTTCGAGCGCGTCATCACGCTCAACCCGACCAGGGGCGCCGTGTACAACTCGCTCGGCAACGCCTACTACTACCTCGAGAAGTACGCTGAGGCCGCGGACCGGTACGACCGCGCGCTCTCGCTCAACCCCAACCTCGAGCAGGCGTGGCGCAACAAGGGCACGGCCCTCCGGAAGCTCGGGCGCACGGCCGAGGCCGTGGAGTGCTACAACACCATCCTCAAGCTCAACCCCAGGGACGTCGACATCTGGCTCATCAAGGCCAAGGCGCTGGAGGAGCTCGGCTCCACCAAGGAGGCGCTCATGGCCTACAACACCACGCTCCAGCTCGACGTCGACAGGACCGAGGCGTGGCGCGGGAAGGGCAAGCTCCTGTTCGCGATGAGGATGTTCGACGAATCCATCGAGTGCCTTGACCGGGTGCTGGAGGCCGAGCCCGACGACGAGGAGGCCTGGTCGCTCAAGGAGGAGGCGCTCAAGCAGACGGGCCGGCTCGAGGAGGCGCTGGAGGTCTACGACCGGCAGATAGAGCGCAACCCCAACGACGCGGAGGCGTGGCACAACAAGGCCGTCATACTCCGCAAGCTCGGCCGCGTCGACGAATCGCTCTCGGCATACGACCGGCTGACGGTCATCCGGTACAACGACGGGCCCCTGTGGATGGAGAAGGCGCGGTTCCTCGACGACGCGAGGCGCCCAGACGAGGCGCTCAAGGCCTACGACCGCGTGCTGGAGCTGCAGCCGGACAACCTGGAGGCTCTGCGCGCCAAGGGCCGCGTGCTCGAGGGCAAGGGCATGCCGCAGGCCGCCATCGTCGTTTACAACCGCATACTGCAGCTCGACCCCGGCGACGCGGAGGTGTGGGAGAAGAAGGGCCTCGCGCAGTACGACCTGGGGTTCCTCCCGGAGGCGCTCGAGGCCTTCGAGCACGTGCTCCAGGCCGACGCACGGAAGGACCGCATCTGGAACGCCAAGGGCAACGTGCACTACCGGCTCGAGCAGTTCAAGGAGGCCGAGGAGGCCTACGACCGCGCGCTCGCCATCAACCCCAAGCTGCCCGAGGCGTGGCGCAACAAGGGCGTGTGCTCGAGCAAGGTGGGCAACAAGGCAGAGGCCCTCAGGGCCTTCGACCAGTACCTCAAGCTCGAGCCCCAGGACGCGCCCGTGTGGTTCGAGCGCGGCGTCATCCTGGCCGACCTCAAGAACCTCAAGAGCGCCCTGCAGTCGCTCAACAAGGCCATAGAGCTCGACCCCGACATGGAAGCGGCCCACCTGCACAAGGGCCTCATCATGGAGCGCGGCGGCATGAAGGCCGAGGCGCTCAAGTCGTTCGAGCGCACCATCGAGCTCAACGACGACAACATGGAGGCGTGGGAGCACAAGGAGGCCATCCTCGAGTCCCTCGGCCGGTTCGCGGACGCGCTCGCGGCCTACGAGAAGCGGCTCGAGAAGGACCCCTCCAACGTGAACGCGTGGTCCAAGCGCGGGCGCGCGCTCGCCATCCTCGGCCGCCACCAGGAGGCGCTGGAGAGCTTCGACCGCGCGACTGCCATCCTGCCGACCTTCGAGGACGCGTGGTACAACAAGGGCCTGGCGTACCTCTCGCTCGGCCGGCCCCAGGAGGCCATCGACGCCTTCGACCGCGTGCTCGAGCTCAACCCCAAGAACGGGGAGGCGTGGAAGCAGAAGGGCGACGCGATGTACGCCGCCCACAAGTACCCCGAGGCCGCGAAGTGCTACACGTCCGCCATCGAGAACGGGAACGCGTCCGAGGGCGTGTGGAAGAACCTCGGCGACGCGCGGCTCGCCATCAAGGAGCTCGACGGGGCGGTGGAGGCCTACGGGAGCGCGCTCGCGCTCAACCCGGAGCTCCTGGACGCGTGGCGCGGCAAGGGCGAGGCCCTCCGCCTGCTGGAGCGCGACGAGGAGGCGCTCACGTGCTACGACCGCCTCCTGAAGTACGACCCCAAGGACGTGGGCGTATGGCGCAAGCGGTCGGACGCGCTCAAGAAGCTCGGGCGCAACAAAGAGGCCCTCAGGAGCTACGACAGGCTGCTGCGCCTCACCCCCAAGGACCCCCAGGTCATGCGCCTAAAGGGCGAGGTGCAGCACGCGCTCAAGCTCTTCGAGGAGGCGCTTCACACCTACGACCGGGCTCTCAAGCACGACGACACGGACCCCGTGCTCTACGCCGACATCGGGCTCACGCTCGAGGAGTTCGACGAGTACGAGGAGGCCATCTACAACTACGGCAAGGCGCTCGACCTCAACCCCGCGTACGAGGTCGCGTGGAAGCACAAGCTCGCCCTGCTGCAGGAGCTGGGGCGCATCGAGGAGGCGCTCGACGCGCTCAACCAGGCCATCGAGGCCAACCCCGAGGACCACACGGCCTGGTACAACAGGGGCCTCGCGCTCTCGGCCATGGGACGGCCGGCGGAGGCGATGGAGTCCTACGACAGGTCCATCCAGCTCGAGCCCGGCTACCACCCGGCGTGGCGCGACAAGGGCCGCCTCCTCTTCTCGCAGGGCAAAGAGCAGGACGCGCTCAAGGCGCTCGACTCCGCGCTGGAGATCGAGGCCAAGGACCCGGACACCCACTTCGCCAAGGGCGAGATACTCTGCCGCCTCCACAGCAACGACGCGGCCATCGGCTCGTTCGACACCGCGCTCAAGCTCGACCCCACCAACGTGCTGGCGTGGAACCACCGCGGATTCGTGCAGCTCGAGATGGCCAACTACGAGGGCGCGTTCGGCTCGTTCGACAAGGCCATCGAGATAGACCCCGACTCCGACCGCAGCTGGCGCAACAAGGGCAAGGCCCTGTACCGCATGGGCGTGTACAAGGAGGCCATCAGCTGCTACAACCAGAGCCTTCGGCTCAACCCGGACGTCGCTTCGACGTGGGTGCACAAGGCCAAGTCGCTCTACGCCCTCAACGAGCTCGAGGACGCCATAAGGAGCCTCGACAAGGCGCTGCGCCTCGACGAGGCGGACAAGGAGGCCTGGTCGCTGCGCGGCTACGCGTCGTTCAAGCTCGGCCGCGACCGCGAGGCCGTGGTGTGCTTCGACAAGGCCATCCAGCTCGACCCCTCGAACGACGACCTCCACCTCTCGCGCGGGATGCTCATGCGCTCGATGGGCCGCCTCGACGACGCCCTCGGGGACTTCAGCAAGGCCATCGAGCTCAACCCCAGGAACTCTGAGGCCTGGACCGAGAAGGGGGAGGTGCTCGAGGCCCAGGGGAAGATAGACGACGCGCTCGACGCGTTCGAGCGCGCGATAGACGCCAACCCCAGGAACGAGGTCGCGCTGAAGGACAAGGGATTGGCGCTCATGAAGATTGACATGCCCGAGGAGGCGCTGCGCGCCTTCGAGGTCGCGCTCGAGACCAAGCCCGGCTACGGGGCCGCGTGGGCCGGCAAGGGGCGCGCGCAGGCCGCGCTCGGGGACCACTTCGAGGCCACGGGCTCGCTCTACCGCGCGCTCCTCAAGGACAAGACGCACGCGGAGGCGTGGTTCACGATGGGCTCGATCTTCCACGACTTCGGGAAGACGGAGGAGGCCATCCGGTGCTACGCCAAGGCGCTCGAGCACGACCAGGCGGCAAGCCTGCCGTGGGTCGACATGGGAACGGCCCTGCACGGCGCGGGCCGGAAGGAGGACGCGCTCATCTGCTACGAGCGCGCGCTTACGCTCGACCCCAAGGACATGGACGCGTGGTACAACAAGGGCTCCGTCGCGTACGAGCTGGGCGACTACGCATCCGCCGAGCTCGCGTTCACGCGCGTGACGGTCCTCGACGACAGGAACGAGGACGCATGGTTCAACAAGGGCGCCGCGCTGCAGGCGCTCGGCGAGCACGCGCACGCGATGCGGTGCTACGACATCACGCTCAACTTGAAGAAGCGGCACTTCCGCGCGTGGAACAACAAAGGCGCGTGCCTCCTCGCCCTGGACCGGGCCCAGGACGCGGCCTACTGCTTCCAGCAGGCCATCAAGATCAAGGGCGACGACCCGCAGGGCTACGTCAACCTCGCCAAGGCCTTCGAGGTGATGCACATCTACGCGGACGCGGTGCAGAACTACGACAAGGCCGCGGAGCTGCTGCCCGACGACAGGGCGGTGCGCGAGGACCGCGAAGTGTGCATGCAGAGGCTCGAGAGGAGCATCGACCTGGCGTGAGACGCGCCCGCGGGGCGGTCAATCGCGCCCTGGCCTCGCGACCACCTCGGCCCAGATGGCGAGCGCCCTCGCTGAGTAGAGGGACCGTTCCGGTTCGATGAACCAGGCCACATCCCGGCCGACCGCGGACAGCATCCTCTTGGACTCCTCCGGGGGCCGTTCGTCCATGTGAGGGCCCACGAGGAGCCGCAGGACTTCCCCCATCTCACGCTCCGAGCCCATCGCGAGGGCGAGGAGCGCCGCCTCACCCGCAGTAATCACGAGCTCATCTATGCCGAAGACGACGCCCCCGACCAGGAAGGGCCGGATGTCCCTCGCGCCCTCCCGGTAGATGCGCCTCATCTGTGGCATAGGGAGCGCCGTGGCGGGAGCGGAGGACGGTTGCCATTCCCGCGGGAGCGCCAAGGTGGCTATCACCTCGCAGGTAGCAACGAGGTCTTCCACGACCTCCTCTGTGGCATGCCCCGTCCCCCGGATGCGGTTCTGCTCCATGACAAGCATCTCGAATGCCCTCACGACATGGGCGGGCTCGGGCCTGCTCCTGAGGAGACGGCTGATGTCGAATGCGTGCTTCGCGTACTCCAGACCCTGCCGTGTATCCCTTAGCTGCCTTCCGACCGTCCCAGAGGCGATCGTCGTCAGCTTGTCGCCAAGGAGCGCACCGACCGTCGGCGTCAGCACGATGATGGAGGAATCGTAGAAGAAGCTCTGGATGGCGGTCGGCCTGGTCGTGTAGGCCGGGATGGAGAGGTACGCGTCGAGCAGGACCGTGCGCGATGGCCCACCGATGGGCGGTGTCGAGATCCTGTAGCTGGAGAACGTCCCGCCTATCATCCTCCGGGTCTCCCTCGGGGTGTACGCGAAGCCCGCGTCGAAGCCGTCGCGGATCGTGGACAGGGCGCCCTCTACCTCCTCCCTCGTGGCATCGGTGCACACATCGACGTCCACGCTGAACCTCGTCCATGCGGGCTCGGATACCAGCTGCACCGCGGTGCCTCCCTTCAAGACGAAACCGAGGCCAGCCTGAACGAGCTGGGCGGTCAGCTCCAGAGCCCACAGCGCCTTCTCGATGTTCACGTTCTCCCTGAGCCGCCTCTCGCGCTTCAGCCTCCGGAGGGACTCCCCGTCGAAGTTGGATGGGTCGCCGAGCAGACCCCGTCCCGCGACCATCATCACGCCTCCTGAGCTCCGGTGACGACCTCGTCCACCCATCCATTGGCCCTTCGGCCGTGCGGGAGCACGGAAACGAGCGCATCCAAGTCATCGTACAGCTTCCCGAGCTCGTAGAGCACGAAGAGGAGTTCGGCCCTCAGCCCCCTCCTGCTCGAGTACTTCAGCATCGTGTCCACGGAGATGGCGCCAGCACGGAGCGCGTTGGCGAGGATGGTGCCCATCTCGTGCAGCGGGAACGGCAGCCCCCTCCTCGTGATGAGGTAGTACATGTCCAGCCAGACCCTCTCGATGGTGGCGACCCTGTAGCCATCGGCCCTGGTCGATGCGATGCGCTCGCCCATACCGAACAGGAACAGCGGCGTGAGGTCTGACCAGGCCAATGTGCCGAGGACATCCTCCGCGGGGTCCCTGAGGACGAGGATGCCCCGCTCGGCGAGGAACTCAGCGACCCGCCCGGCCGAGCCCCTCTTGACATCGACCACGAGAAGGTCCCTGCCCGGGACGTTGTGCATGTATTCCGACACCATGGATGAGGCCCATGCGACCGGTTCCAGGTCGGGGAATGACCTCCTGATCAGCTTTACCGGCCTCAGCAGGTCGGCAGGCAACTTCTGAGGCAGGCCTGCTCTCCTCTTGACCAGGTACCTCCCCCGTCCGATGCGTTCAAGCGACCCCCCGCGGTGCATCCTGCTGAGGTAGTTCCTGACGGTCACCTCCTTCAACCCGAGCTCGGCGACGAGCGCCTGCACGGTCACCCGTTCCCTCCCGAGCACGAGCGTCGAGAACTGCTCAGGGACCTTCATGGACATCGTCGTATGATATAATTAGGGCAATATATATAGTTTGTTGCCCTTTTTATATTAGGGGGGAGGACCACCGCGCCATCATGGCCATCAAGTTCAAGGGCGACGACCCCCAGGGGCACATCAACCTGGCGAGGGCGCTGGAGGTGATGCCCATCTACGCGGACGCGGTCCAGAGCTACGACAAGGCCGCGGAGCTGCTGCCCGACGACAGGGCGGTGCGCGAGGACCGCGACGTGTGCATGCAGAAGCTCGAGAGGAGCATCGACCTGGCGTAGGCTCTCTTGGGGCGACGGGCATCACCCGATCGTCGCATGCCTCCGAAAGAAGGATTAGCCAGCCAGCGCATGGACGGTCCGATGGGCCCCTGGGACCGCCTCCGGCTGTGGTGGCTCCGCAAGAGGAGCGGCCGCATCACGCTGGGCGCCATCCCGCTCCCGAGCCTCCTCCCGGACGCGGCCGCCGCGCTCTCGGACATCTACGGGCGCCACCGGCGCCAGGGCTACCGCGTCCAGGTCCACTGGGACGTGCTCGTCCTCGACGCCGACGAGAGGACCTACCGCATGCAGTTCTATCCGGTCACCAGCAGCCCGACTGACTGCCTCGCCCTCGGGCTGCGGAGGCGCCACCTGGTGCGGTTCATCCCCGTCGTCACCGACCCCAAGGAGCTCGACGGGCTGCGCAAGGGGATGCTCGGGAAAAAGACGTTCGAGCGGACATTCACGACCGACCCCATGCTCATGGACCCCCGCGCGCTCAAGGCGCTCGACGACGCGGCGCGGGAGCAGGGCCCCATCAAGGTCGGGTGAGCGGATGACGGGTCGCAAGGGCCAGGGGGGAATGGGCCGCGCGGGCGCGCTGGAGGTGAGGTGGGCGGAGACGCCCGAGGACCGCGAGGCCGCCTTCGCGGTGCGGCGCGCGGTCTTCGTCGAGGAGCAGGGATACACGCTGCCCCAGGAGTTCGACGGGCTCGACGCGCGCGCCATGCACGCGGTCGCGTCCGTGGCGGGCGCGCGCCCCGGGGTCGTGGGCACCGCCCGGCTGGTGCTCGACCGCGACGGGTCCGGGACCGTGGCCCACATCGGCCGCGTGAGCGTGCTGCCGCCCCACAGGGGGCGGGGCGTGGGCTCCGCGATGGTCGCGTTCGTCGTGCGCAACGCGGCGATGATGGGGCCCTACCTCGTGCGCGCCGGGGCCCAGGTGGCCGCCATCGGCTTCTGGGTGAGCATGGGCTTCGAGCGCACCGGCGACGGGTACATGGACTTCCACGTGCCGCACGAGTGGATGGAGCTGCGGCTCGACGGGGCATGAGGGCGCCGCGGCGGCAATCCAGGCCGGGGATGCGGTGCGAAACACTTAATATTCGCGTGTAGCAATACCACGCCAGGTGAGGCTTTGCTGAGGATGGGATACGCGAAGCGCCCAGGCCTAGCCCTGGCGACGCTGGTGCTCCTCGTCCTCTCCTCGGTCCCGCCGGTCGTGCCAGAGCCGCTCGGCGTCGAGCCCCGGGAGGTCGCGCTGCCCGGCGGGGCGGCGAGCGCCTCCATGGAGCTTTCGGTCGTCAACAACTCCTACGTGCTCTCCTCGCACCTCTCCGTCGAGGGCCGCCCCTCGACGTCGACGATGCTGCGGAGGGCCACGCCGGCGACCACCGTCGCGTTCTCGGGAGGGGTCGACTTCCTCGACCCGGACAGCGACATGAGCTGGTACTACGGGTCCGTGGTCCAGGGGACCGACCTGGACCGCGCGGCCGCGCACGACGGCCAGTACCTCACGACCTCCGCGGCCGACTTCGCCTACCAGCTGTTCCTCGTCGACGTCGACCCGGTGGACCTCTACTCCATCGCCATCGGCTGGCGCGGGCTCGCCAGCTCCACCGTCGGCACGACGACGCTCTACGGGGCCTCCCTCTACGCGTACTTGAACATCTCGCGCGGGTGGTCGCTGCTCGCGACCTACGACTCCGCGACGGGTGAGGACCGCACGCTCGGCGCCACCGAGCTCCTCGCACCGTGGAGGCACGTGAACCGCACCCTCACCGGCGAGTGGAAGGTCATCGTGCTCGCCATATCGCACACGGGCTTCAACTCCACGCTCCTGACCGACTCGCTCAACGTCACCGAGACGCACGCGAGCTGGCCCCGTCCCCGCCTGGACGTGGGCGCGGACGGCTCCACGGAGTGGGGCTACGGGACCGTGGGGGGCACAGGGGAGCTCGGGCACTCGGGCGCCTTCGATGACGGGACCACGGAGGCGCGCTTCTCCTTCGAGGCCGGCGGCGGGTACAACGTCAGCGCGTCCGTGCTCGTGCCGAGGGGCGCGACCGTCGAGCACGCCTTCATCGACTACGTGGCCTTCCCCACCCCGGGCGAGCGCGGCTCGGCCGGCTCCGAGGTTGCGGTGCCCGGGGGCGGCACCGGTCCCTTCCGCCAGGTGACGGGCGTCCCCTCGAACGCGCACCACACCAACTCCTCGGTGCTGCTCACGGACGCGGTCAAGCTCAACGTCACCGACCAGCAGCAGCTCCTCCGGGCGCAGAACGTCCGGCTCGGCTACGACCCCTCCTTCGATGCCTCCTGGGCGCAGACCTTCACCGCCGGGCGCGACGGCCCGCTGAGGGGCATCGCGTTCTACGTGCACGGGATCGTGGGCACCCCCGGCAACACCACCGTGCAGCTCGTGCGCACGATGGTCACGAACGAGCCCGGCCCACCCTTCCTGGGCGAGTCCGTCCTGAGGGCGGCGGACGTCATGCAGAACGCCTGGAACTTCGTGCCGCTCTCAGGCGTGACGGTCGCCAAGGGCGAGCGGTACTCCATCGTGCTCATGGCGAAGGACGCCGGCTCCGGGGCCGACTTCGCCTACTACGAGCTCGGCTTCAACTCCAGCGCTGGCTACGCGGGCGGCCAGGCGTTCGTCGCCACATGCCTCGACGGGTGGTCCCAGCCCTGGTCGGCGCGGAACCTCGACCTCGGGTTCAGGACCTACGTCGACACCGCTCTGGACCCCGGCGACGCGCCCGGCCTGTCGGTAGGCGGCGTGGCGGGCCGGTACGCGGCCGGCAGGGTGTACGTCAACCTGACGGACGTCGCCTACGCCGGGGGGAACTGGACGTTCGCCGTGTCGAACGCCAACGCCTTCGACGTGACGTTCAGCTGGACGGCGCGAACGTCGTTCCTTCTCTACGCGGACTCGCCTACCCTGGACGTCGCCGACGACGGCACCGTGGACTGGTCCGGCGAGCTCATCGGCACGGCCGCCCCCATCGACATCACCGGCGCGCTCAACCAGGTCCTCGGCTACGCGGACTGGCCCGACATCCACATCGACGCCTGGGGCAACGAGCTGCTGCGCATACCTCTCAACCTGTCGGCGGCGACCGAGGGCGACGTCGCGCTCATCGACCCGCACGTCTACTACAGGGCGCCTCTCAACACCTCGGACCTGTCCGACGCCATCAACGTGGCCAAGGCCGCGGCCTACGTCGACCTGGACGGCAACGCGCACGTCCCGCTCAACCTCACGTCCGCGACGGCCGGCGTGGTCAACGTGACCGCGACCGAGGTGGTGTACGACCTCCCGCCCTGGGCGTTCGAGATCGAGGACGTGGTCGTGCTCGAGGACGGTCCCATGGTGGACGGCCCCCTCTACCTGGACACCATCTGCCGCGACGACTACGACAACAACGAGCTCAACTACTCGGTCTTCAAGGACGGCGAGGACGCGAACGTGAGCTTCGAGCTCACCGGCCTCAACGCCGTCATCTTCGACGCTCCCGCCAACTGGTCCGGGGAGGCCTTCTTCCACGTCGTGATGCGCGACGGTCGGGGGCTCGTGAACAGCACCAACGTGTTCAAGGTCCGCGTGCAGCCGGTCAACGACCCGCCCTACATCGTCGGGGGGCTCGGCGACCAGACGCCGTCCTTCGAGCTCCCGCACGCGGTGCCGCTCGCGCTCGCGGACATCGATTCGCCACTGGCTGGCATCACGGTCACCACGGACTCGCCTCGCGCCACCTACGAGGCGGACAACACGACGCTCGTCCTCCTCTACCCGAACGGCTCCGTGGAGGAGAACGTGGCCGTGACGGTGAGCGACGGGCTCAACCAGACGTCCTACGTCATCCACGTCAGGCCCATCGTCTCGGACACGCCCCCGAGGGTCGAGCTCCCGCTAAGCTTCGCAATCAGCCTCGACGGCCAGGGCCTCATCGACCTCACGCCCTACGCGACCGACGTCGAGTCGACCGCGTCGGAGCTCGTCTGGGAGGTGAACGGGACGTCCACGGGCTTCGTCGCGGTCGTGGACGGCGGCCACGTGCTGCGCATCGTCCCGGTCGCGACCGCCCCGGACAACTACACGCTCCCCCTCAGGGTCCGCGACCCGGACGGCAACGTGGTCGACGTGGTAGCGCACATCGCGCTCACGAAGGCCCTCAGGCACCCTCCCGTCATCCTCCGCGGCCCGGACGCGGTCCCACGCCTGCTGAAGGTGGTGCGCGGCACCGAGCTCGTGGTGCCCCTCGCGCTCAACAAGTACTGGTACGACCAGGAGGACTACAACAAGCCCCAGCAGGTGAGATGGGTGGCCGAGAGCCTCCGGCCGAAGCTCTTCGATGTGGAGGTCGACGCCGACAGGAACCTCCGCATCCGCGCGTCCGACACCCTCGGCAGCGGCTACCTCACGCTCCAGCTCATCGACTCCGACCTGCAGCCGTCCTCCATCGAGTCCGTCCAGGTGCAGGTCGTCGAGCCGGAGGAGGACGGGACCTCCTGGCTGCTCTGGGTGCTGCTGATCGTCGTCCTCTTCACCATCGTGGGGGCGCTCATGGTGGTCTCCGACCGCAGGGCGAGCGCCAGGGCTGCCCGAGGGCAGGCGAGGGTGACCCCCACCGCCCCAGGGGCGCCGGTCGCCAAGGGCGCGCGGGCGGCGGCCGTGGGCACGACCGCCGCGGGGTCACCCGCGCCAGGGCCGCCGGGCGGGGCCGCCCCGCCCACGGAGCCCGTCCCCGCCCGCATCCAGGACGTGCTGGTCATCCACGAGAGCACGTCGCTGGTCGCGCAGATGGGCAGGGGCGGCGAGAACGGGCTCGCATCGGAGAAGATGGACGAGCTCATCGAGCTTGGCACCATGTTCGCGCAGGAGCGGTTCGAGGGCGCGAAGGTGGGCACCATCAAGGCCTTCAAGTTCGAGGGGAACGAGGTCCTGGTGGGCAAGGGCCTCAACTACTTCATCGTCGCGCGGTGCTCCGGCAACGTCTTCGAGGAGGTCGCCGGCGAGATGAAGCGGTCCATCGTCAACATCGACGTCCAGCTGAGCGACAGGCTCTCGAAGTGGTACCCCGGACAGAGGGTCAACGAGCTCGAGGCCGAGCTCAAGGACCTGCTCGAGGGCAACAGCTCGGGGTGACCGCTGCCGCAAACGTTATTTGGGCCCCTCGGCATCGCCCTCCCCATGTTCGACCTCAAGGAGTTCGAGACCCTCGACGCCGAGCTCGACATGGCGATCACCATCGCGAGGCTCAAGGAGGCGCTCGACGCGCTCCCCTCCTCGGGCGCGCTCACCGCGGACCACAAGCGGACGCTGGACCTCGTCGTGCTGAAGATGGGCGAGGCCGAGCGATACTTCGAGCGCCCCGTGGACGAGCCCGCCATCTACGAGAAGCTGCTCGCGGTCGCGAGGCTCGCCGGCCGCGACGACCTCGTCAGGGAGTTCGGGAAGCGCGTGGCCACCATCCAGGCCCGCGACTTGTACTTCAAGGCCTACCTGCAGGCCTTCTTCGGCGCGTCCTCGAAGGCGGTGGAGCTCTACTCCAGGGCCGTCGCCCTCGTGCCCGACTACGGCGAGGCCAAGGACGGCCTCGGCAAGGCCGAATCGCGCGTGAGCAAGGCAAGGTCCAAGCTGCAGGGCCTCAAGGCCAAGGCCGAGTCCAAGGCCGACCCCAAGACATGGGCCGAGCTGGGCACGGCGCTGCTCGACCTCGACCAGGCCGGCGAGGCGCTCAAGTGCTTCGACGCGGCGGTCAGGCTCGCGCCCAAGGACATCAACCTCCTGTGCAAGCGGGGAGCCGTCCTCGCCGTCCTCGGGCGCATCGGGGAGGCGAACCAGGTCTTCAAGGCGGCCCTCGAGGCGCAGCCCGGCAGCCTCAACGCGAAGCGCGGGCTGAACTACACCAACTACCTCACGGCCAAGCAGGGCTGAGGGGATACGCCCCGTCAGGTCAGGAGCACCAGAAGCACCAGCAACAGCGAGCTCGTGGTGACGGCCACCAGTGCGGCTAGCAGGAGGTGGTCTCGCGAACCCCTCATGCGCGCAGTAACCATCGCAGGGCAAAAAAACCCTTCGCCCTGGTTATCCCGCGTTGAGACAAACCATTAAATATCCAGGGTCCCAATAACCACCCAGCTAGCCTTGGGATGGGATAGCATGAAGAGGCAGCAGCAGCGCAGCCGAGGCTTTAGCCTCAAGGCCGTCACCGCTATCGCGCTCGTGACGCTCGTCGTCCTTTCGACCTCGACGGGCGCGTTCGCGGGCAGGATAGACAAGTTCACGGGCGACGTGGCAGAGGTGGGGCTCGACCTCAGGGCCGGCACCTGGGACCCCTCGACCACCATCAGCTTCCCGCCGGACTGCAGGGTCAAGGACCTGTCGTTCCAGCTCCGGTCGGACCAGGCCGTGAGGAGGACCATCGTGCTCGCCGACGCGGGGAACGTGAGCGCGTGGACGTCCACGCCCGCGGCCTTCGACCCGAGGTCCATCGACATCGCGGCCCTGAGGGGGACGGAGTTCACGCCGACCGAGCTCACCCTAGTATCGCTCAACTCGACCTCGACCACGAAGACGTCGCTGAGCGCGGAGGGGGCGGCGCACCTGTTCGCCTACGACCTCACGAACGTGCTGGGGGGCGTCGACAGGTACGTGAGGCTCGACCTCGGGTGGCTGGGCGTGGGGATCCAGAACGGGCTCGCCTTCTCCACCGACGACGTGAGGCTCTACGTCGCGGACTTCGCCAAGGGCATGTGGCGCGAGTGGGGGGCCATCCACCGCGGCACCTCCTCGGGCACGTCGGCGTACCTCTACGCCAAGCTCGGCCCCCACGGGGGCTGGACCGACGCGACGGGGCAGCTCTACGTGGTGGCCGTGACGATGCCCAAGGAGGCCGGCAGGGGCACGTCGCTCGCCACATCCTACATGGTGCTCGACGTCTTCCACACGATGGCACCGAGCGGGCTTGAGGTGGACGTGGCCGGCGACGGCGAGGTCGACCTCGCCTGGAACGGCACGGGCGTGGGGCTCTACGGGTTCCAGAACGGGTTCGCGGACGGCACGGACGACGTGACGACGACCATCGTGGACCACACCGAGCGGTTCAACATGACATCGTTCCTGGTGCCCAGAGACGCAATCATCACCGGCGCCAGCATGGCCATGACAGGCGTGCCGGGCGACGTCATCGCCAGCAAGGGCGCGGCAGGGCTCGTCATCGCGGCGCAGGGCGCAAGCGCTGGCACGAACGTGACCGGCATCCCCGAGTACGCGGACCCCGTCATGGCGAGGGTGGTGCTCAGCAAGCTGAAGAACGCCGGGATGGAGGACCAGAAGCAGAC
>CAYGVT010000135.1:0-16435 GCA_964353355.1 uncultured Thermoplasmata archaeon
GGGATGGGGCGGGGGATGGGGCGGGGGATGGGGCGGGGGAGGCGGAGGCGGAGGGGAGGCGGAGGCTGGGACGCAAAGCTAAAGACATCGACCCCCGATACACGCCGAGGGTGGGGCGTTGGAGATACGGGTCCTGGTCGACGACATGGCGCCCGCGGGCGTGCCCACGGCCCACGGCTTCGCCGCACTGGTCGATAGCCAGGGGCCCCGCGTCCTCTTCGACACGGGCCCCGACGGCGACATGCTCATGGCCGCCCTCGTCCGGGAGGGCATCGACCCGAAGAGCATCGACCTCGTGGTCATCTCGCACGCGCACCCCGACCACATCGGCGGGCTGCCGAGGCTCCTGTTCGAGCGGCCCCGCCTGGAGGTCTCGGTCCCGGCGCCCTCCGCCGCCGCCATCGCACGGAAGCTCCCCAGGAACACTGTCGTGCTCGGCGAGGCCGGGCCCAGGGACATCGTCGAGGGCCTCCGCGTGACGGGCGACCTGGGCGGGACCATCCCGGAGCAGGCGCTGCTCATGGAGACGGAGGACGGCTGGGCAGCCGTGCTCGGGTGCGGGCATCCGGGATTGGAGGCCATCGTCGCGGCCGCGGACGGGGAGCTCTCGGTCGTCGTCGGGGGGCTGCACGACCTCGACCCGAAGCACTCGATGCTGTCGTGGGTGGGCCGCATCGTCGCCTGTCACTGCACGCCCAACAAGCGGGTGCTCGCCCACAGGCTCGACAACGTCGAGATCGGCGGGGTGGGAACGGCCATCCAGCTCGAGCCGCCCTAGCCCTCGTCCGGCACGAACTCCATAAAGAACTCCTTCTTGACGTCGAGGACCATGAGGAGGGTGCACTCGACCTTCGCGACCTTGCAGGCCTTCTCCGCGACCGCCCTCACCGCAGCGGGCGCCCTGACTGTCACGTGAAACGAGAACGTGTCGAAGACCTCGCGCTCGCCCACCATCCTGAACCGCCCTGTGACCGAGGCCCTCACGCCGTGGACGGGCGAGCGCTTGAGCTGCATGTAGCGCACGAGGTGGTTGACGTAGCACGCGGCCACGGCCGAGAGCATGAGCTCGCCCGGCGCGGGCCCGTCGTCGGTGCCGTGCCGCCACAGGGGGCCGTCGGCCACGACCTCGTGCCCGCGGGCGCGGCTCACCGTCCGGATGCCCCCGGTCCACGTCGTCTCCACGTCGAACGTATGCGGTCTTCTCGCTGGCATCCGGCCCCCTCCATTGTCCCCCCGCCCGTCGCCCTGCACGGGCGCAGGGTCCCTCAGGGCGTGGTCTTCTTGATGTAGCTGATGATGACCTTGCCCTGGCGCTCGTTGCCGAGGTACTGGTTCCCCGTGCGGTTGCACCAGGAGGGTAGGTCCACGAGGACGCCCTCGTCGTCAGCGGAGAGCGCGAGGACCTTGCCATGCGTCATGGTCTTCATCCTCTTCGAAAGCTGCACGATGGGCATGGGGCACATCAGCCCCACGCAATCGAGCTTCTCGTCCGATTGCATCACATCGCCTCCGCGCCCCGGCGCACCGGTGTCGGACGAGCGGTGAGGGGGCAAATAAGCATTGCGCCTTGGCGGACCGTGGCCGGTCCCGGCCAGCAGGGATGGCCCGAGACCACGGGCACGTGTCCGCGACAACCATTATGTGGGGTTTCGGCAATACCGTGCACCATGGAGCCGACGCTCAAGGGGATGCGAGCCGCGGGCGAGGCCTCGAGCTGCGCCGACCTGGTCCGTTGCATGTACAGCCTCACCGACCTCGAGATGGACGCGCTCCGGTCGCTGCTGCGCCACGGAGCGATGACGTCGGACGAGCTCGCGGGCAAGCTGCGCCGCGACCGCAGCACGGTGTACAGGTCGCTCCAGACGCTCGTCTCGTGCCAGGTCGTCAGGAAGGAGCCGCGCGCGCTGGCGCGGGGGGGGCACTACCACGCTTACTCGGCCGTGCCCCGCGACCTCATCAAGGGACGGCTCGAGGGCTGCGTCGACGAGTGGTATGCGCGGATGCGCACGATGCTCGACCGGTTCGACGAGGACATGAAGGGGATGTGAGCCAGGGGGGGCGATTGCGGGATGTCGCATGATGGGTCTCGCGGGCGCGAGTGGGCGCCCAGGGTCGCGATAGTCGGCGGCGGGGTAGCGGGCTACTCGGCCGCGGGCAGGCTGCGGGCCGCGTTCCCGGGGGCGGAGGTCCATCTCTACGAGCGCAGCCGGTGGCACCACTACTCCGCCTGCGGGATGACCTTCGCGCTCGAGGGCCTCTACCCGCTCGACAAAGTCGTGCTCGAGACGCCCGAGCAGTGCGAGCGTCGCGGCCTCCGCGTCCACGAGGCCGTGGACGTGGTGGGGCTCGACGGCGCCACGAGGCGGCTGCGGACCGCGGACGGCGCCGACGAGGGCGCGTTCGACGTCATCGTCCTCGCCACGGGACGCCGCGCGTTCGTCCCCCCCGTGCCCGGGGCCGAGCTGCTTGGCGTGAACGCCCTCTCCAACTACGCCGACGCCGAGCGCGTCATCGAGCTCGCGCGGGGCGCCAGGCGCGCGGTCGTCGTGGGCGGCGGTGCCATCGGCCTCGAGACCGCGGTCGCGCTCGCGGCGCTCGGAGCGCATGTCACCGTCGTCGAGATGCTCCCGCACCTGCTCCCCCAGATGCTGGACCCGGACCTCGCCGCGCCCGTCAGGGCGCACCTTGAGGCGAGGGGCATCGCGGTGCTAGCGTGGGCCGCGGTCGAGCGGTTCGAGGCCGGTCCCGACGGGCGCGCCGCAGGTCTCGTGGCGGGGGGCACGTCGCTGCCGGCCGAGCTCATCGTCGTCGCGGCGGGCGTGAGGCCCGAATCCTCGCTCGCGGTCGCGGCGGGGCTCGACCTCGGGGCGACGGGCGCGTTCGCGACCGACGCGCACCTGCGTGTGATGCGGGGCGGCAGCCCCGTCGACGGGGTCTACGCCGTGGGGGACTGCGCCGAGGTGAGGTCCGCGCTCACCGGGCGACCGACGCTGAGCCCCCTCGCCTCGACCGCGCTCTACGAGGCCAGGAGCGTCGCCCTCCACCTGCTCGACGGCCGTCACGAGCACCGGCCTGTCGTGGCGCCCGCGGTCGTCGTCGTGGGCGGCCTCCAGGCAGGCGGTGTGGGGCTCACGACGCACGCGGCCGACCGCGCGGGGCTGGGGCCGTGGTCGGTCACATCGAAGGGGCTGGACCGCTCGCGCTACTTCCCCGGGGCGGGCGAGCTCCAGGTGAGGCTCGTGGGGGACCGCAACGGCCGCATCGTGGGCGCGCAGGCCGTGGGCCCGCGCGACGTGAAGGAGCGCATGAACCTGCTCGCGGTCGCCATCTCGATGGGCGTGCCGGCCGAGGAGCTCGCGGACGTCGAGCGCGCCTACTCGCCCCCGCTCCAGCTGCTGGCCGACCCGATGCTGGGCGCGCTCGAGCTGTTCGTGGAGCGCGCGCGGGGGCGCTAGTGGCTGCGACGACCGCCGCGCGCGATCGCGAGCGCGGTCGCGGCCGCCGCGAACGAGAGCGCCGCCGCCACCGCGCCGGGTCCCGGGCTGTCCCCCTCCGCCTCCACGCGGGTCAGCGTGAGGTTGAGGGACGATTCGAGGCCGACCCTGTCGACCACGCGCACGAGGATGTCGTTCACGCCCTTTGCCAGGGGGACCTGGACGTTGAAGGAGCCGTCGCCCGCGACGATGACCGTCCTGCCCATGACCTCGAGGACGGAGCCCGGCTCCACACTGCCAAGGACCCTGACCGTCGTCCCCTCGACCCTCGTCCCGTTGGAGGGCTCCACGACATGGATGGCCGGCGCCGTCGTGTCGAGCGTGACCCTCACGACGATGGACGCGCCCTTGTTCCCGGCCTCGTCCTCGACGAGCACCAGGAACTCGTTCGGCCCCTCCTCCAGGGCGAGAGCGAAAACGAGGGGCCCATCGCCCTCCGCCATCCCGAGCCCGCCCCTGAGGGCCGCACGCACCCACTCGGAGGGGGTGACCGTGATATTGAGGGCAGGTGCGGTCGCCAATGTCACTTCGCCCGACTGGACGAGGCGACCCCCGACGCACTCGACCCCGAATTGCGTCGTCGGGGGCGTGATGTCCCGCAGGACGATGATGGCGCGCTCGACGAGGTTGCCGGCCAAGTCGACGGCGACGACGTGGAACTCGTTCCTGCCGTCGACGATCTGGAGCGTGCGCGCGAGATAGCCGTCGAGGACGGGGACCTCGAGGCCGTCGAGCTGCACGGACGCCAGGTGGGCGTCGCTGACCTCCGCCTTCAGGGTCACCGTGTCCTCGACCGTCACCACGCGCCCGCCGACGGGCTCCACTATGGTGAGCGATGGGGGGGTCGTGTCCACGCGGACGAGGACCGATGCCTCCGCCTGGTTGCCCGCGGCGTCCATGACGCGCGCGACGACCGTCACGTCGCCCTCCCCGAGCTGCACCGTGCGCGAGAACGCCTGCTCCCCCAGGCGCCGTGTCACCGCCTCGCCTTGCACCCAGAGCGAGGTGTCCTCCTCGGCGATGCCGACGATGGTGACCGTGCCGGAGCTGGACCACGAGCCTCCGGCCGGTGAGGTGATGGCCACGGAGGGGGGCACCGTGTCCACCGTGAAGTAGAGCATGATGGAGTTCGTGTTGCCCGCAAGGTCCTCGACCGTGAGCGCCTCGGCATGCTCCCCGTCCGTGAACACGTCACCGAGCCGGAAGAGGACTGCCTCATTACCACCCATAAGACTCACACCGAGTTGCTGTGTGCCGAACCGGACCACGGCATGCTCATTCGTCCAGCCCTCGGCGATCACGAAGCTCGTGTTCCAGAGGCGGTGCCATGAGGGGCCCAGGGTGATGTCCGGGAGGACCGTGTCGACCACGATGCGGGAGAGACGCACCAGCCCGATGTTGCCAGCCAGATCCCTCACGGTGAACGTGATGTTGTACATGCCGTCCAAGAGCGGCCCGAAGCTCTCGGACCAATTGCCGTCCGGGGCAACGTAGACCACCTTGTCAACGACGCCCTCGAGCGACGCCTCGAGGCGGTCGAAGCCCGTGCCTTCCTCGACGAGGTGACCATAGACCCGGATGGTCGACGTATTGATGTACTTGTCAGGTGTGCTGTCCATGTGCGCGTTGAGGCGGACGTCCCTCAGCTCAGGCGTCCGGTTGTCGAGAATCTCGACCCGCTGTTGCCATCCATCGTAGATCGAGAAATTGGCGGCCTCGAAACGCACATCGTCCACGAAGTAGGTCGGGATGACGTAACGCCGCCCTATCAGGTTCCACCTGCTCTTCGCCCACGCGACGACCTCGACGGGCCTGAGCGCCGCGAGGTCGAGCCGCTCCAGCTCGAGGGCGTCCTCGCCATACAGGTACAGCGTCCCTGAGGAGATGGGACCGGCGTTCTTCCATCTGCAGGAGATGACATCGACCAACTCGTAGACCACAATGGCGCCCTCCTCACCAGAGGCTATCCAGGCGCTCATGTGCTCGTGATTGGTGGTGCGGACATCGATGTGCCCGCGCTGCTCGACCTCGAAGCAGAAGTCGCACCAGTAAATCGAGGAGTTGTCCACCTCAACCGTGCATCCCTGTACCGCCAGCCCGTAGGTGCATTCGTAAATGTATATGCGCCACAGTCGGGGGGAAAAGCCCACCGACGGACCTCTGACATAGACGCCCCGCTCGCAGCCCGTCACGGTGAGGTTGCTCGCGTTGAGGACCATCGGATCGTAGGCGGAGTACGGCACGAAAAGCCCGATGCCGATGTCGATGGATTGCCCTTCGACCTCGCAGTCGTGGACCTTGACCCTGGCGCGATTGCCCGAGACGATGAGGCCTTCCTGGCAATCGCTGAACTTGAGCCCCGCAAGGTCGAGCTCGCCCTCCGTCGAGTTCGGCTGCGCGAGAAGGCCGACCGACAGTCCGGTGAAGTTGCAGCCCTCGACCTTGACCCTCGCCCACTGGGCCGCCGAGGCGTTCCAGTCGATGTGGAGTCCCGTGGCGCCCGGCATCGGCCGCGACCCGCCATCGAAGGTGCATTCGCTCAGTTCGATGACCAGCGGCCACGGGGTGACCCCGACCCTGACGGCCGTGGTGCCCAGGTCCGTGAACGTGCAACCCCGTGCCGTCAGGTTGCCCTCCACCAGGACGGCCGTGTTGTTCGGGCAGTCGCTCACCTTCACATCCGTCAGGCTCGGGTTCCCGCCATGGAACCACAGGCCGCGGGAGGCGTTGGCGGTCTCGATGTTCGACACCCTCGTGTCACGGAGGATGCAGCCGCCCCAGATGTGGACGCCGATGGAGTCCGCACCACCGGTTATCGCGCTGGAGTCCGCGACGAGGGTACCTCCCTCCGTAACGTTGAGGATGCGCGTGCCGTTGCCCGTGCCGACGATTGCCAGGACACAGTTGGAGAGCGTGAGCGTCGCCCCCGACCTGACGGTGACGTTCCCGTGGACCTCGAAGATGTCGTCGGCGAGCGTCTGCGAGGTCGTCACGTCGAGGTCGTGGTCGATGACGACCTTCGCCTCGCCGCCCGTCGAGATGAGGAGTGAGACGCCCAGCACGGCCGCTGACGACAGCATCAGCGACGCGAGGCTCATGCGGGGCCACACTGGCTTCACGCCCTCCGAGGGGTCGCCCTCCTATGGGAGGTGCCAACCGATAAGGGTTTCGACCAGCCAGCCCCATTCCCACGGGGTCGTCGGGGCGAGCCCTTGAGGGTGGCGCTCGCCGATGCGGGGCAAGGGGCCGGAGAAGGGTGGCGCCCCGGCCGGGATTTGAACCCGGGTCCCAGACTCGACAGGCCTGGATGATAGGCCACTACACTACCGGGGCGTAGCGGGCGCTCCCAGAATGCTGGGCCGCGCAATGGCGGAAAGGCGAGTGCCTATTTCAAGCTTTTGGGGCGCAACCATTGTCTTGGTATGCGTCCCAAGGGAGCCCATCCAGCCGGAACGATGGGATGTCTTCAGATGTGAACAGAGGAAGAGTGTACAGAGGAAGAGCGAAAAATATCTATCCGGGGAACGAAGGGGCATATGTCCGGCATTTCCGTTGCCCGCTCTGGTCATGTCTGGGTACCAGGGGGCTGGTCCAGCAATTTATAATACCACAAGAACGTTCTGAAGTCTACATGGGACAAGGACCGAGCCTGCATGACACACCTAAGGATGTCTTGCTGTCGGGTGACGATGTGATAGCGGCCGTCGGCGCCGCCCGTCTGGAAATCGTGCGTTCGGTTGCCGAGAAGTACTGGAATCGCAACGGTCGCGATTCCACCAAGCCGGACGAATGGAGGGACCGTGCAAGGTCATTGTACGATGTCGGATTCCAGCCGCTGATGGGGCGGGGCATACCGACTTGTGCGGTTTGGGGATCGGGCAGCTTCTCCACCGGCCGCCAGGAGCTTCACGAGGCCGCCCGGTTGGAGCGGAGGCTCGGCTGGTCCCCGGTCGTTTACGTCGGTGTGGTCACTAACGCAAGCACAAAGGACATGCCTGACCTGCCTGCGAGGTGCAAGGCCGAGAGAGTTGCCGGAGAGTTCAAAAAAAAGATCGTCGCGAAGGATTTCGTTGCATGGTATCGCGATGCAATCGACGGCCGTTCGGAGAACCCTGTGAGGGAGACCCGTTTCTTCTATCCGCCCGGCTCAATCGATGTACCCCCCGAAGCCGAGCTCAGGCGCAGGTTCGAACTCAGGCAGAGGTTCGAGCGCGAGGCACTCGTGCCGGAGATGAGGGAAGTGTTCGGGGAACTGCCATTCTCGGCCTCCCTCCGCGGCTACAGTTTTCCAATCATGACGCCACACGCGGCGATGCAGGTCGACGACACGCACCCGGCAGACCTGTCGTACGTTGATGCCGCCGGCCACGCGCTCTACCCCGGGTGGCAAGAAGGTGCCACCGCCGGGATGATACGGGACGGCCTGCCTGCATATCGCAGCTCGCTCATCACGGTCAATCCCGCCACGACTTTCGAACTGGCGCAAAGCGTCGACAGCGGCGAGTTGCTGGCGCTAGGCGCGGGAATGGCCAGTGAGGACGCACCGGCGGAGGCGAAGAAAGTGCAGGCACACCTCAAACAGGCGGACGACAATGTGCTCTGCGCACTGAAGGCCACCGGCCTGCTGAGGTTGTGGTCGTTCTCCACCAAGCCAATGCCGGTCGGGTACAGGACCTTGGATGGTGGGTCCGTCGAGGTGATGCAGAGGGCCGTGCTCGTGGGGGATCACCTGTACAGCGGGGACGATGCGTTCGGACAGAGCATGTCCGATTATTCTTGGCTCGCTAGCCTCTAGAGGATTTTGGGGCGCCCACCGCGAGCAGCACGACCGCCTGGAGCTCGTCTCCGCAGGAGGGATCGCGGTGCACGCCCCACGCCGTCTCGGCCTCGGGGGGCATCGCGAGGTGCAGCGAGCGCACGAGCTCCACCAGCTCATCGTCCCTCGGCCCCCCGGTGCTGGCCTTGAACAGGACGAGCGCGCGCCTGCACACCTTGACAGGGATGCGCGGGTACATCGCCGTGAGCGCGGATTCGAGCGCGCCCGCCCAACCCGCCCTCCTGTTCGAGCTCCCCCTGCCGAGGTGCGCCGCGCCCGCGCCCTTGAGCACCCTGCGCAGCGCGACGAGGTCCTCCTTCGTCATCATCCCGCGCAGCAGCATCACCGGCTCGAGCAGCGCCTCGTCGGCGGCGCGGAAGGCCTCGAGCAGGCCGATGGTCGGCGTCTCCTCGAGCAGCCTGTCGTTGGGCATGACGACCGAGACGTCCGACCGCCTCGCGAGCATCGCCCGCCCGACCTCGGCGTTGGCGAGCCTCGTCGAGCCCTCGATCGTGAAGGGCAGGGTCGCGAGCGAGAGGGCGATGGCGCCCGCCCTTCGCGCGACGTCGGCGATGACGGGCGATGCGCCGCTGCCAGTGCCTCCCCCGAGGCCCGATAGCACGACGACGATGTCGGCGTCCACGAGCACGTCCTCGAGCGCCGCGCGCGCCTCCTCGCACGCGCGCTCGCCGAGCGCGATGTCGGCGTTCGCCCCGCGGCCATAGGTGGACATGCGGCCGAGCAGCACCTTCCGGTGCGCGCGGGCGCCGAGCAGGTGCTGCGCGTCGGTGTTGGCGGCCACGTGCGTCCCGAGCAGCATCCCGCACTCGGCCGCCCTCGCGAGCGTGTTGCAGCCGGCCCCCCCGCAGCCAACGATGGTCATCGTCGGCCTCTGACGCCCCTCGGTCCCGCCGCCGAGCCTGTAGATGCCGCCCTCGCTCACTTCCCACCGCCCCCCTTCCTCCGTCGCCGCGGGCGCACGACCGTCCCCGCCGCCCTGGCGCGGCCCTTGCGCGGCTTCGTCGACCGCGACGCCCCTGGCTTGCCTCGTCGGGGCGCCTTGCCGGACCTTGCCTTCCTGGCGGGCCTGGCGGGCCTGGCCTGCCTCGCCGGCCTGCCTGGCTTGGCCGGCCCGACCGGGCCCTTGGTCCCGGCCACCGGCTCCGAGGCGAGCACGACGCGCTCCCCCACGAGCGTGAGCTTGCCCTCGAGCAGGAGGTCGGAGACGTACGAGTCGACCAGGTGCAGGTCCTCGAGCGGCAGCTGCACCTCCCTAGCGATGACGATGACGAGCTCGTCGCGCGTGATGCCGGTGGCCGCCTCGCGCCTCGCGACGCGCTCGATGTCGTGCTCGAGCATCAGCCCCGCCGCCGCCCTGGGTGCCCGCGCCTCGAGCTCCTGTCGCGCGCCCTGGCCCGCGAGCTCGAAGGCGTCGATGCTGCGCTGCTCGCCATGCGGGGCCTCGGCCGCGGCCGTCGCCGCGCTCGCCACGGTCTCATGGGGACTGGTCGGCGCGGCCTTCTTGACCGGCGCGGCCCGTGGCCCCTTGGGCTCCTCGGCCAGGAACATGTCGAGGGTGCCCTGGGCCGTGCGGTCCGTCCTCTCCTCGGGGCCCCTCGTGCCCTCACCGTCGGGGGAGTGCATCCTTCCTGGTGCATGAACGCGTCGCGCAGTATATAAACGCTTTTCCATGCCCCGCATGCCTGGGGCCATGGCCCCCGATGGTTCCGCGGGCGAGAAAGGTGGCCCAAGGTTTATTACCACACCATCGCACCCATAAATCGATGAGCCAACTCGTCCTGTACCTGCTCGCGCAGGCGGTGGGCACTCTTGGCTTCGCCTACCTAATTGGCACCATCGCCCTCCAGCGCAGGGCGGTCCCATGCGCGGTCATTGCAGCGGGCATGTACATGATGTTGGGCTCCGCGCTCGTGCAGATAGGGGCCGACCGGCTCGGTTGGTCGGCGGCCTCGCTTGCCGCCGCATACGCCCTCGTCACGGGCGGCGTCGGGCTCCTGGGCGCGGGCTCGCTGCTGAGGAGGCGCCGGGGCGATGTGCCATCCCGGTGGGAGCGACCCGCCGGCCTCGCGGTGCTCGCAGCGTCGGTGGTGTGCGCCATCGCGCTCGTTGCGCTGCGTGGGGCCCTCGTCGACGACGACGGTCTCCGGGCGCTCCCGTTCGGGGATGGCTGGTCGCGCCTCGCCCCAGCGGGCTGGGCGCTGGGGGCCCCGCTGGCGCTCGGGGCTGCCGCGCTCGTGGTCACCGGCGCCAGGGACGTCCTCGAGGACAGGCGGTGGAAGGGCGCGTACGTCTGGGCCGCGGGGGTGGCGTTCGCGGCCTGGCCGTTCGACTTCAAGCTCGAGGGCGTGCCCCTGATGCCGTTGGTGATGCTCCTCGGGATGGCGCTCGTCTACCTTGCCATCGCCCCCAAGGGGAAGAGGGCCCCGGATGGGGTCGTGGAGCGGGAGGGGCCCGCGCCCGCCCCGGACGCTTCGGTGACGGCAGAGAATGCAGGGCCCTAGCCGGTGCGCGGGGTCCCTGGCTAGTCGGTCCCCGTTGAACAATTTGACAAACATTATATAAGGCCGCGCACCATTGCACGTGATGGTCTAGGTTGCTCGCTATCAAGGAGGATGACAAGATGGGATTTCCTGACATCGGGTCCAGAAGGACGATTGTGTGGTTGCTGCCCCTGCTGGGGCTGGTGTTCCTGGTGGCGCTCGCGCTCTCCGTGGAGGCGGTCACGCCCCTGGACAACGAGACGCCCCCGAACCCGCCAGCATACTACAACTTCGATACCGCCTACAACGTCGGCATCATCGAGCTCGGGACGCCCATCACGTTTCGGAGGGACGGCGGTGGCGACGACGACTACCTCAAGATGCTCTTCCTGTCGGTCGACGACCTGGTCAATGTGGCCATAGACACCAACGACACCATGGCAGCGACCATCGACTTCTGGGTGTCCGACCCCAACAAGTTCCCGGTCTACTTCTCCCAATTCAACTTCGATGTGGGCGACCCCAACACGTTCTCCTTCGAGTTCGGCGTCATCATGACCGGCACCTACTACATCCACACCGGCCAGGGCTTCGGTAGCACGTACATCAACTTCACCATCACGAGGACGAGGATCAGCCCGTCCCCGGCGCAGAAGGACACCAACAACAAGCCCACCGAGAAGCTCCGCCTCACCGCGCCCGCGACCCAGCCGGGCACAGGCGGGCTGCCGTGGGACCCGTCGGACTTCTACTTCGTCACCGTGAACCCCACCGCTGACCTGAACAAGTACCTCTCCATCTCGCTCGACAACGACACGGACATCAAGGTCCAATGGGAGCTTTACAGCAGCACCGGCATCCTCAGGACGGCCGAGGACTACAAGGCGGACATGGTCGGCAGCCCCCCCTTCGGCAGCAAGACGCAGCCCCTCGTCGACTGGCCCGTGCTCGCCGCCGGGGACTACATCATCAGGGTATGGGTCATGTACGGCTACGGCGCGTACACCCTGAAGGTGTCGGAGCTCCAGTATCCCAACGACCATAACAACACCATCGACGAGGCCTACCAGGTCTTCGACAACACCGAGCTCACGGCCGACATAAACCTCTCGTTCGACTGGGACGACTACGACAAGATCTACCTGCTCGCCAAGCAGCCGCTCTGGATATGGCTCAAGCCCGACCTCGCGCCCGTCGACGTCTACCTGGTCGACGAGAACGACCTGAGCATCACCTCCTCTCGCGCACCGGGCCTGGACGAGGAGCACATCTACAACTGGGTCCCGGACGACGATGGCTACTACTACATCCGCATCTCCGCCGTCGATGAGCCGGAGTTCCCCTACCCGCCGACGACGAACTACCAGCTCAAGGTCTGGATCAACTCGGCGCCCAAGACCGCCCCTGGTGCCCTCCTCAAGATATCCATCAAGGAGGACACCATCAACGAATCCTACTACAGCGTCGCGGATTGGTTCGTCGACACCGACACGGACGACGCGCTCACGTTCGACCTGGACATGAGCTACAACAACACGCTCATCGACGTCCAGCTGCTGCTGGACAACCACCTGCGCATCGCGCCGGTGGCGAACGCCTCCAGGTTCTCCATCAACATCCTCGTCAACGCCACGGACCTCAAGGACCTCTGGGTCAACCACACGGTCACCATCACGGTCACGCCCGTCAACGACGAGCCGACCTACGACCCGGCGGACGTGCCGGCGGAGATCAGGATCGGCGAGGACCTGACCAAGAGCGGCGTGAACCTCACCCGCGCCTTCAGGGACATCGACGACGGCTACGGCACGTGGACCTTCACGGTCACCTCGACGACCCACATCCAAGTCGAGCTCGACGATGTGACCTGGCTCGCGACCTTCACGCCGCTCGTCACGGACTGGACCGGCACCGAGTACATCACCGTGGAGTGCACCGACTCCGGCGATGAGACCGTGAGCTTCCAGGTCATGGTGGTCATCTACGAGATCAACGACCCGCCGACCATCGGCCACTACATGGAGGCCATCACGATGTACGAGGAGGTCCCGCTCACCATCGACCTCGTGAACAACGCCTCAGGGGCCTTCTTCCGGGACCCGGAGGGCAAGACCCTGACCTACGGGTGGGCCAACAACAGCAGCGTCATGGTCTCCATCGAGGACGGCGTGCTCACCCTGCTCGGCATCAAGGACTTCTCGGGCGTCATCACGAGCATGTCCATCTGGTCCCTCGACGAGCTCGGCGCGAAGAGCTCGCCGATGCCGCTGCTCCTCAACGTCCTCGACACGCCTGACCCGCCCACCATCACACCCATAAAGCCCACGGTGACCATCCAGGAGGGCGACACGGTCACCTTCGATGAGGGGGTCTACTACTCGTTCTACGACCCCGACTCGGAGCAAATCTCGCTCGCCTGGAAGTGGTTCGTGGACGGCGTCGAGGTCCCCGCGACCGACGTCGCGGACCGGTTCGCCTACTCCTACAAGGCGCCGATCACGCCGCAGAAGGATCGCATCATCATCGTCAAGCTCCTGGTCGTGGATGCCATGGGCAGCGACGACGCGAACTGGACGGTGACGGTCACCAACAAGAACCAGGCGCCGGCGAACCTCAACGTCACGACGCCGGACCGCCCGCCGTACTACCTCGGCAAGGAGATCACCTTCATCGGCAACGCCTCCGACATCGACGGGGACGCGCTCACCTACGAGTGGTTCCTCGACCAGACGAATCCGATGGGCACTGGCCCGACCATCAAGTACAAGGACTTCCTCACGAACACCCCCCACACCGTGACGCTCAAGGTCACCGACCCGAGCGGGGCGGAGACCACGAAGGACTACGCGATCACGATTGTGAAGAAGGACACGGACGACGGGCCGGGCTTCTCGGGCCCGCTCGTGTTCGGGGCCCTCGCGGCGGTCGTCGCGGTCCTGGTGCTCTCAAGGCGGAGGAAGTGAGGACCGGGCCGTCCAGCACCGACCGACAGGCGCACGTGGCCTACGATGAGCGCGAGCCATCCTGAGCGGGCACGGTCGCGCACATCGCCAACTATAAGAGCCTGAAGGCACAATTGAAATGGCGATGGTCGCGCAGGGCAGCGCACGCTCGCATGGGAAAACGTTGCATTCCCACTGCAATGGCTGGGCCCTGGTCGCCATTGGCCTGATGGCAGTGATGGCGCTGATCCTGCTCGTCCTCTGCTCTGGTGAATCCTCGGCCGGCCTGCTCGACAACGAGACGCCGCCGAATTCCCCCGTGTACTATAATTTCGACATAGCCTACAACCTCTCGGTCGGAGCTACCCCCGTGAACATAACGTTCAGGAGGGATGGCGGGGGGGATTTCGACTTCTTCAGGCTCCAGGGGCTCGCGGTGGGTGACCTCGTCACGATGTGGGTCAACCCGTCGATGTGGGCGGCATCGGTGGAGTACTACATCTCGGATCCCGGCCGATTCCCGGTCTTCTACTACGATACTGGTGGTGAGGAGGATCGGGCACATTTCAACTTCAGCTTCCTCGTGGTCGTCGATGGTGACTACTTCTTCCACACCGCCGGGGGCTTCGGCGACCTCTCCATCTCATTCAACTGGACGGTCACCCACGGGGCCGGCGTCCCTGACGGGAATGATGCGCCCGCTGATGCCATCCCAATCGAGCCCGGCACCGACGTCACGGACCAGATGTCGCGAGTGATGGACCCGTCCGATTTCTACACCTTCGACATGCCGGTGAACAACACCACCAAGACCTACTTCCGGTTGACCATTCTTGAGATCACCGGCGGTAACTTCGAGTGGGAGATCTATACTTCCAGTGGGGTGCTGCGCCCGTCGATCGACTATCGCACCGACATATTGATCAGCGGGAGGGGCTTCTGGGACTACACGGAACTGGGCGCCCGAGGGACGCTGTACCTGAGGCTGTGGTGCACCTACGGGACGGGGACCATAAGGTTCAAGGTGGACCTCCTGGACTACCCCAGGGATTGCGATGGTATCGAATCCGCGGTAGAGGTCCGTGATGGCGATATCGTCGAAGGCACCCTGAACACATGGTTCGACGAGGAGGACTTCTACAAGATCGCCCTGGTCGAGGGAGACGTGCTCAACCTCTGGCTCGAGGTGACCGAAGACCTGGACCTTTATGTCAGGAATGGCGAGAACCAGACCCTCGTACGTTCCGACGAGGAGGGGAACGTCACCGAGCACATCGCGTTCGAGATGATGGCCGCCGGTCCCTCTTGGATCTACATCATGGTCCGACCATATGGCATCGATCCCCTTGACCCGCCAGTGGAGATGTCGTACATCCTCAGGGTTCGCACGAACCTCGACCCGGTTGCCAACCCCGCCGCGGCGGGGCTCGACGGCGTGCACATCATCTACGAGGACGTCCCAGACGAGAACATCAACCTCGGCCTCCTGTTCAGGGACCCCGAGGGTGGTCCGCTCACATACACCATCGTCCCGGGCCATGAAGAGGGCCGCCTCAATGCCACCGTCAATGGCACACGGTTGCGCCTCGTGGCCGCTCCCAACGACTACGGGTTCGCGGACACGGTGGCCGTCAAGGCCGTCGATGACCACGGCTACTGGTGCGTGTTCGGGGTCCATGTCCACGTGAAGGGCGTGGACGACCCGCCCGTCTTCGGCCTCCCGCCGGCGCCTGTGACAATGGACGAGGACGGGACCTCCCCTCCCGTGAACCTCGTCCCTTACTTCACTGACGTCGACGACCCTTTCTGGAACCTGACCATCACGGTCGCGTGCCCCCCCCAGCTGCGGGTGGCCATCACGGATGGGGTTGCGACGTTCACTGCGGTCGGGCTCGACTGGAACGGGGAGGCCTACTGCACCGTCAGGGCGACGGACCCTGGCGGGCTCTACGCCGAGATGGAGCTCGTCGTGGTCGTGCGGCCTGTCAACGACGCGCCCGTAATCAAGCGATATGCACCGGTAATCCGCGCGGTCCTCGAGCCAATCGAGGTGGATGTGACGGAGTATTTCTATGACGTCGATGGGGATGCGCTGACCTATCGCCTCGAGGCCCCTGGGTGGATGAACGCCACGTTCGAGGGGGGCGTACTGTCGATCCAGCCACCGGAGGACAGGTACTCTCTCTCTTTCAATATCTCCGCCCTCGACCCGTCGGGTCTGATGTCGAAGCCAATGCCCATGCTGGTGATGTACAATTCTCCAGAACGCCCTCCTCCGACCCCAGTTCTACCGGGGGAATATACCGTTGAAGAGGGCTCTGCTCTGTATCTCTCCAACATCACCTTCCTGTACTTCGACCGTCCCACGGAGCTCCTCCTAACCCTATCGGCCGAAGGCGTCAGCCATGGATTCGCCGTGCGCCTCTTAGAGACCGGCATCGCATGGCTGGACGGCCTGCCGGAATGGACCCCTGAGAAGCAACGCAGGACGCGTGACGTCCAGGCCATCCTCCGTTACGAGGGGGTCGAGGGCATCTCCAGCAACCTCACCCTCACCGTCCACGTTCTACGTTACAATCGCGCACCCGTAGTGCTACGCGTGGGACCGGACACCAGTAAGGCCTACCATGACGGCGACGAGGTCCTCGTCTTTGCGAACGCCATCGACCCCGACGGTGACCT
>CAYGVT010000136.1:0-25761 GCA_964353355.1 uncultured Thermoplasmata archaeon
GTCGCCCCAGATCGCCGGGTAGTTCTGGCCCTGTCCGTTGGACGTGAGGCGGGCCTCGGCTCCGGTGGCGAGGTCGAACATGTAGATGTCCCAGTTACCGTTGCGGACGTCCTGCCAGACGATGCGGTCGCCCGCGATGTCCGGTAACTGCTGGTTCGCCGCGTTGGCCGTGATGCGGGTCTCGGCGCCGGTCTTGAGGTTATACATGTAGACATCCGTGTTGCCGTTGCGGTTGTCCTCGTAGACGACGCGGTCGCCCCAGATGGCAGGTGAGTACTGGTCGAACAGGTCCGCAGTAAGCTGCTTCTCGGTACTGGTCGGGATGTCGTAGAGGAAGATGTCCCAGTTGCCGTTGCGGTTATCCTCCCAGACGATGCGGTCCTCCCAGATGTCGGGTCTCTCCTGCTCTTTGGGGTTGCCAGTGATCACCCTCTCGTTGTGGTTCGTCGCGTTCCACATGAAGATGTCGTTGTTGAGCGCCCTGACGTCCTGCCACACGATGAGGTCGCCCCAGACCGCGGGCTCTATCTGCTGATTCTGGTCGGTCGTTACGCGGGTCTCGTCGCCGGGGTAGGCGGCGGCCGGCCCCGCTGGCAGGGCGAGGCTTCCTAGGAGCAGGGCGCATGCGACGAGGGCCGACGTAGCCCTCCTGCTTTGGGTGAGAGAGCGCATCGAATCATCCCCCGGGGCAGGTCCTGGGGACTTGCCCCGCGCGGGCCATGGGCCCGCAGCGCATACTTAGATGTCGGGGATATAAAGCATTTGGGATGACGCGAGCGTTTCACATGCGAGAGGTGCGTGGCCAGTGTGGCGCCCTCCCACCTTCGCCGACCCCCAGGGGGAAGGGTCATAGTCCACCCACCGCCTCCTCGTCCACGAGGCGAGCGACATGCCACGCGTTGTGCACTTCGAGCTGCAGGCGGACGACCCCGAGCGTGCGAGCGCTTTCTACAAGACCGTGTTCGGCTGGGACATCAAGGAGTGGCCGGGCCCGATGGAGTACTGGCTCGTGACGACGGGGCCCAAGGACGCCCCGGGCATCGACGGGGCGATCATGAAGCGCATGAGCCCTGGGGGCCAGACCATCAACACGATAGCCGTCGAGGACCTCGACGGCTCCGTCAAGATGGTGAAGAGGGCGGGCGGGAAGGTCGTCACGCAGAAGGATACCATCCCCGGCGTCGGCCTGTTCTGCTACTGCGCGGACACCGAGGGGAACGCCTTCGGGCTCCTGCAGCCGGACATGAAGGCGTTGTGAGGGAGGTCGTCCTGGCCCAGCGGTCTGCTCCGCGCACCTGTTCACAGCCGCCGCACCGTCGCGAGCCAGGAGAGCCGGCAGGGCTCCTCGTGGCCGGTCTCGAAACAGGACGGCAGCACCCGCTCGACGCGCCATCCGTGGCGGAACGCGTGCTGGATGTCCCGCTGCGAGATCCGCCTCGGGCCGTCCGTCCCGGGCTCGTGCTCGCTCCATACGAGCATGTGGTAGAGCCCGTCCGTGCGCAGCACGTCCGTGAGGCCTACCACGTACGCCGCCCGCGCCCCGTCGTCGAGCGCGTGGAAGAGCCCCGAGTCGATGACCGTGTCGAAGGTCTCGCGGAGGAGGTCCAGGCGCGTCACGTCGTGCACCATGAACTTCACGCCGAGGCCGTGCGCCTCGGCCTTCCTGCGGGCCTTGGCGATGGCCCTCCTCGAGATGTCGACGCCCACGACCTCGTGGCCGTGCTCCGCGAGCAGCAGCGCGTTCTCGCCCGTCCCGCAGCCCGCGTCGAGCACGCGCCCGCGCACCAGCCCCTCGGCCTCGAGCCGGGCGATGGCGAGCTGCGGGCGGCCTATGTCCCAGGGGGGCTGGCCCGCGTAGGCCGCGTCGAAGTCCTGTATCATGGTGTCACCCCAGGGATGATGCTAGCGCGCCCTTCATGATAATCATATCCCCGCTCCAGTGCGCCTTCGGGGGGGAATCCCCCTCCCGCCCGCCCGCGCCAATGCCTGACCGCGCTGGCATCTGGACGGTGCGATGGCGCGACAGGCGAAGATTTAAAGGCCCCGGCCCGCATCAACGGGCGGATGGCCGGGCCCGTGCTCGCTGCGAGGAATGTGTACAAGTCCTTCGGGCGACGCCAGGTGCTGCGTGGCGTTGACCTCTCGGTCGGTCGCGGAGAGAGGTACGTGCTGCTCGGGCCCAACGGCGCGGGCAAGACCACCCTCCTGCGCATACTCGCGATGCTCGCGCCGCCCGACTCGGGCGAGGTGCTGCTGTTCGGTGAGCCCACCACCGACCGCCCGGCCGGGGCCCGGGCGCGCCTCGGCTTCCTGTCCCACGAGCCCTGCCTCTACCCCGAGCTGACGGCGCGCGAGAACCTCGACTTCTTCGCCCGCCTCTACGGCCTGGCCGACCGCGACGCGCGCGTGGGCGAGATGCTGCGGGAGGTGGGGCTCGACCACCGCGCGCACGACCGCGTCGACACGTTCTCGAGGGGCATGCGCCAGCGGCTGGGCCTCGCGCGCGCGGTGCTGCACAGGCCCGAGCTCGTGCTGCTCGACGAGCCCTACACCGGGCTCGACCTGCGCGCCCAGGACGCCCTGGGCTCGCTCGTCGTGCGCATGAGCGACGAGGGCAGGACGTTCCTGGCCATCACGCACGACGTGGTGCACGGGCTCGACATCGCCACGCGCGGCGGCGTCCTCGCGTCGGGCCGCATCGTCCAAGAGTCCGGCCGCGCGGGCTTCGACGACCTCCGGTTGGACTACGCGGCCATCGTCAGGGAGGAGTCGCCGTGACGGCCGTGGGCGCCATCCTCGCCAAGGAGCTCCGCGTCGAGTTCCGCAACAAGCAGACCATCAACTCCTACCTGCTGCTGTCGCTGCTCATCCTGGCCTCGTTCAGGTTCGCGCTGGTGCTCTTCGAGCCCGACTACCAGGCGCTCGCGGCCCCGGTGCTGTGGGTCACCATCTTCTTCAGCGGCATGTTCTCGCTCGCCCCGTCCTGGCGCAGGGAGACGGAGCAGGGCACGCGGGACGGGCTGCTGCTCGCGCCCGTGCCGGCCTCGGACGTGTACCTCGGCAAGATGCTCGCGAGCCTCGCGGTCATCTCATGCCTGGAGGCTTTCACGCTCGCGGTCTTCCTCGCCTTCTTCCCGGTGGACGTGCCCGAGCCGGGCGCGCTGGCAGCGCTGCTCGCGCTCGGGACCGTGGGGTTCGTCGCGATCGGCAGCCTCATCGGCGCCATCTCGGCGAACCTGAGGCAGAGCGAGGTGATGCTGCCCGTGCTGCTGGTGCCGGTCCTGCTCTTCACCGTCATCATGTCGGCGGTGTCCGGCACCGCCCAGGTGTTCTCGGGCGTGTCGCTGGGCGGCGTCGAGAAGGAGGTGCGCCTGCTCCTGGCCTTCGCGCTCGTGTTCGTCGCGGCCGGGTACCTCCTCATCGGATACGTGATGGAGGATTGATGATGAAGTTGCCACGGCGCGTCCGGCTCGCCCTGCTCGCGGTCGCGGCCGCGCTCATCCTCGCGGCCGTCTACCAGGGGCTCGTCGTTGCGCGCGTGCCGGAGGGCTGGAGGGACGAACCGGAGCCCGACGTGTTCAGGATCGTGTTCTTCCACGTGGCCTCCGCGTGGGTGTCCTACCTCGCCTTCGGCGTGACCTTCGCCGCCAGCGTCGCCTTCCTGAGGACCAAGCGCCTCGAGTGGGACGCCGTCGCCGCCGCCTCCGCGGAGGTCGGCATCGTGTTCTGCACGGTCGCCATCGTCTCGGGCTCGATCTTCGCGAAGGCCACGTGGGGCGTATACTGGCTCTGGGACGACATGAAGCTCATGATGACGCTCGTGCTCTGGCTCGTCTTCATCGCCTACCTGGCGCTGCGGGCCAACACTCCCACCCGGCAGAGGAGGGCCTCGCTGGGCGCGGTCTTCAGCACCCTCGGCGTCATTTGCGTACCGCTCAGCTTCGCGGCCAACCGCATATGGGTTTCGCTGCACCCGACGGTCATCTCCTCGGAGGGGGGCAGCATCGGGCCCGGCGCCGCACTCGCGCTGGTCCTGGCCGTGCTGGGCTTCACGTTCCTCTACGTGCACGTTCTCGCGATGAGGCTGGAGGTCGAGGCGCTCAGGGACGACCTCGAGACGCTCAAGCAGATGGCCGGTGATTGAATGGACGCCCTCAACTACCTGTACGCAGCGTACACCATAATATGGGCCGGGCTGTTCGTCTACATGCTCAAGCTCCACATGGACGCCCTGAGGATTGAGACGGAGATGCGGACACTGAGGGAGGCATTGGATGCTAGAAGGAAGTGAGCCCACGGCCCCGGCGCCCGCCGCGGCGGCCGCCACGACGGCCGATCCCACGACCGCGCCCACGGCCGTCCCGGCCGCGCCCCCCGCGGGGAAGGGACGGCGCCTCTCCGCGCGAAGGCTCCGGCTCATCGTCGTGGTCGCCGTCGTCGCCGTCATCGTGACCATCCTGCTATGGGGCATGGTGCCGGAGAAGATACTCGAGGTGAGGGAGGTCCTGGGGGATGCGGCGGCGTACGACGGCACCGTCGTCCAGGTCAAGGGCACCGTGCGGGACTGGAACGCCACCACGGGCAACTTCACGCTCGTGGACCCGTCCAAGGAGACCAAGGTCATCCTCGTGCACTACGGCGGGGCCTTCCCCGAGGGCTTCGGCGAGAACATCACGGTCGTCGTCAAGGGGACCTTCGCCATCACGGTCACCAGCTACGAGATGGAGGCGAGCCAGATACAGGTCGGCTGCCCCTCCAAGTACTGAGGCGGGCGGGCCGTACGGACGATGACGGGACGGGCCCCCCTCGCGGGCGGGTGGCGCCGTCAGGTCGGGAGGCGTCCCCCGCTCAATCCCCCTTCCCGTCCAGCCTCGCGAGCTCCTCCTCGACGCGGCGCTCGTACAGGCCATCGTCCTTCGATGGGGGTGGATTGCGTCTCCTGTCCCGCTTGCCCCTCCGGCCCTTGGGCCGGGCCGCGTCCTCCCCCTTCCCTTCCCCGCTACCCTCGGCCCCGGCCCCCCCACGCCGGGCCGTGGTCCTCTCGACGATGACCCTGAGCGAGATGGCGCCCACCATGAGCCACATCCCGCCCCAGAGCATGTTCATCATGGGCAGGACCTTGACCGTGAGCTCGACCGTGTCCGTGCCGTTCGCGCCGGTGGTCCTCACGAAGGTGAGGTAGACGTCCTCGAGCGCGCGGGGCAGGACCTGGACCTCGTTGCGGACCTGCCCGCTGATGCGCACGGCGCCGGGCCTCTCGGTCCCGATGACCGAGCCGCCCCTGGAGACGTCGACGGTGGCGTAGATCGAGTCGGTGCGCGACTCCAGGTCGGTGACCTTGAGCTCGTAGCCCGCGAACCCCTCGCCGGCCCCCCCGACCTCGAGGCTCATGTCACGCTCCTCGCTGAGGAACGTCGAGCCCACGTAGCCGAGGAGCACCATCACCACGGCCAGGTGGACGAGGTGGGCCGAGACCAGCGAGAGGGAGGCCCATGGCCTCTTGCGGCTCCAGCTCCTCGCGGCCCGGTAGGCCGTGCCCGCGAGCGCGACCGCGAGCACGGGCACGGTGCCGGCGACCAACACGTGGTCGCGGAACGCGAGCGCGCCGATGCCGGAGGCCGCGAGCGCCGCGAGCGCGAGCATGGCCACGCGCCTGCGCCCCAGGTCCCTCCAGACCAGGCAGATGAGCAGGACCGCCATGCCCACGACCGCGAGCAGGCCGACGGGCCCGTGGAAGTCGTCAGGGCCGACGCCGTTGACCCCGCCCACGAGGATGACGAGCGTGACGAGGGTGGTGACGACCATGAGCGTCACGGTCGCGAACATGATCATCTCGTCGGAGACGAGCTCCGCGAGCGTGTAGTACCGCTCCTCCTCGCGCGGGCGCCTCCTTGACGCGAGCCACGCGAGCACCGCCGTCACCACGACGATGCCGATGACGAGCGCGAGGTAGGTCCGGACAGTGCCGCTCCCGCCCAGGATGTCCGAGAGCCTCTGCCAGGCGCCGACGCCCGTGTCGGCCGACCCGAAGGTGTGCACCGACACCCACAGGCCCCCCGCGCGCGTGGCGAAGGTGGCGAATACCACGAGCGCGAACGTGAGGGCGCCCAGCACGGGCGCGATGATGGGGTACTCCTGGCGCCTGCGGTTCATGAGCTGCGCGTGCAGGAAGCCGGTGAGCAGCAGCCACGGGAGGAACGACGAGGTCTCGACCGGGTCCCAGCCCCAGTAGCCGCCCCAGCCCAGCACCACGTACGCCCACAGGGCGCCTATGCCGATGCCGAGCGTGAGGAACAGCCAGCCCGCGCGGGCCCACCATGTCGAGATGCGCGTCCAGCCGCGGTCGCCCGTCACGAGGTGGGCGAGGGAGGCCGCGAACGGGACGACCAGGAACCCGTAGGCGACGAACACCACGGGCGGGTGGACGACCATCAGGTCGGTCTGGAGCAGCGGCGACAGGCCCCAGCCCTCCGGGTAGTTGAGCAGCGCCTCCGCCGGCGTAGGCTTGAAGATGTCGTGGAGCGCGAGAACGTACAGCAGCACGCCCACGACCGAGAGCACGCCCACGCGCGTCCAGTCGACGAGGTCCTGGCCGACGCCCCTCCGGCGCCATGTGAGCTCCTCGTAGAGCCAGGGGGCGAGCGCGACCCACACCCAGAACAGCAGCGAGCCCTCCATGCCCGCGAGCACGCCCGAGACCCTGTACTTGAGCGGGTGGTCCTCGCGGGTGTACCGCCACACGTAGTCGATGGACACATCCGGCCTGATGAACGCCACGTAGAGGTAGGCGAGCGAGGCCGTCACGAGGACGAACAGGGCGACCGAGGCCCACCGCGCGGCCTGGGCGGCCCCCTCTCCGCGCGTGCGCAGCCTCACGAGGGAGGCCGCTATCCCCGCGAGGGCGAGGACGAGGGAGGCGTACACGACCACGTTGCCCCAGGCCATGCCCCGTCCGAGCGGCTATCCAGTTATATAGGTTTTCCCCTCTTCACCCTGAGATCGGTCCGGATTCGGCGGGGGGGGGGCCCTCAGCCGGGTTTCCGCCCGTCGAGCTCCCTCATCACCTCGACGGCGCGGCTCTTGTAGCCCGCTCTCATCGAGGCGTGCTCCTCCTTGCAGATGAGCCCGTCCTCGAGCTCCGCGTCCACGCGCTTGATCGCCTCAAGCAGCCTCCTCTTCTGGAGCTCGAGCTGCTCGACCGTGAGCTCGCTGGGAGGCCGCTCAACGGCCTCTCCCTCGCCGTCGCCAGGCACCTCGCCTGGCGCGGACGCCCCTCCATCGTCCGCATCGCCCCCCTCCCCATCGCCCGTGCCCGCGGACCGCCTGCGCCTCGTGATGACCACGAATCCGAGTATGCCGAGCGCCACGACCGCGACCACGAGGACGGCCGCGATGGCCATGGCCGACATCCCGCCCTCCTCCGGAAGCTCAATGCTGATGAGCAGCTCCTGCGAATAGGGCCCCTGCATGTGGCGGTAGACCGTCTTGCCTGGCAGGTCGTCCACCGTCGTGGGCGTCACATCGGTACCCTCGACGCGGACGCTCGCCCCCGCGTCGGCGTACACCAGCAGCACCAATCTCGCGCCCGCGCCGTCGAGGGGGAAGGCCATCGGGAGCTCGACGCACCCGTCCTTGGCCTCCATCGTCCACTCGGATTGCAGCCACAGGTCCTCGACCAGCGGGACCTGCCGGACGACGAGCCGGAGGGAATCTACCCGCGGGGCGGGATAGACGTAGAACGACTGGGACATCGTGAGGCGCCACCTCAGCGCTCCGCCGGCGCCGGCCATCGCCCGCTCGGTCGCGTTGGCGAGCGGCGCCCATGTGGTGCCGTTGTCGGCCGAGGCCTCGAACGCCACCGACCCAGTGCCCGTCTGGCCCGTCCATGTCAGGTTGACCGAGACCACGTCGTGGCACTCGAGGACCACCGGGCTCGTCATCGTGGCGTCGGCCCGCCCAGGCACGAGCCGTAGCGTCCCATCCGTGACGTTCCACGCCCCGGCCTCGGTGAGGTTTGGGTCGAGGACCGCGGCACCGGAGGCGGGCACGGGCTCGAGCGTCAGGTTCCTGGAGCGGTCCGCGGAGGCGGGGATCCGCCAGTACTGCAATCCCTGGTGGGCGCCCGAGGCGACGGTCCCCGTCGCGGGGGGATCCCCCGGGCTGGCAGTGGCGCTGTACCGGCCAGGCATGAACACGGTGCTGCCCCCGTGCGAGAAGCTTTCGACGTGGTCGATGGACACGCCCTGCGCGCCCTCGGGCACAGACGTGAGGAGCTCGGTCGTGTTCCAAGGCACCTGCCAGAGCGACCTCAAGAGGACCTGGACGAGGCCGTCCGGCTCCCTCGCGTTCGTGCCCGGGTCGTCGCCCTGGAAGATGGAGACCTGGTGGAAGGCCGTCGAGGCGAGGGGGGGGACGCCCCCCGAGGCCTGCGCTGCGTCAGGGCCGATGCCCGGGGGCAGGCATGCCACCGCGAGCACCAGGGCGGCGAGGACGATGCCGGTCGCACGTGTGCAGGTCAATCCCATGCCTCCATCGTTGGCCTAGACACCCTTGATAGTGCATCCGGTGTGGCACCAGGGTCCCCGGATACAGGCCAGCGTGCGTATTTTAACGTTATGGTCGGGCCATCGGGACGCTGGACCGCCCCATCCGGGCGATGTCGGACCACCAGTGCCCCGCCGACCTGGGTGCTTTTATATATGGACCTCACGTTCCCTCCCATGACATCAGGGGGGTTTCCGAGATGAACGCGCTCGAGGTCCGTGACCTGGTCAAGGCGTTCGGGAACGTCCAGGCCGTGAGGGGTGTCTCGTTCGATGTGGCAGAGGGGGAGATCTTCGGCCTCATCGGCCCCAACGGCGCCGGCAAGACCACGACGCTCAGGGTCATCTCCACCCTGCTCCAGGTGACGGCCGGCTCCGTCAAGGTGTTCGGCCACGACGTCGTCAAGGAGGCGGACGACGTCCGCCGCATCATCAGCTACCTGCCCGAGGACGCGGGCGCCTACAAGAACCTCACCGGCGTGGAGTACCTCGAGTTCATCGCGTCCTTCTTCCGCCACGGGGCCGAGCGGCGCGCGATGGTCGAGCGCGGGCGCGAGATCGCCGACCTGGGCGCGCGGCTCGACGACAAGGTCGAGACCTACTCCAAGGGCATGACGCGCCGGCTGCTCGTCGCGCGCACGCTCATGGTCGAGCCACGGCTCGCCATCCTGGACGAGCCCACGTCAGGGCTCGACGTCATCAACGCCCAGGAGATACGGGCCCTCATCAAGGGCTACGCGCGCGAGGGCACGGCCGTCGTGCTGTCCTCGCACAACATGCTCGAGGTGGAGCTGCTGTGCGACCGCATCAACTTAATCAACGAGGGCCGCATCGTGGAGGCCGGCACGCCCGCCGAGCTCAAGGCCAAGCACCACGCGGCCAACATCGAGGAGGTCTTCTCAAAGGTGGTGGCCGCGTGAGCATGCGCGTCATCGCCCGCAAGGAGCTCAAGGAGCTGCTCACGGCCCAGACCATGCTGCCCGTGGTGATCATGTCCTTCATCTTCGCGTCGCTCGGGGGCATGATGGGCGACATAGGGGGGGCCCTGGAGGAGAGGCCCGTCGTGGCCGTCGTGGACCAGGACGGCTCCGCGCTGTCCGGCCTGGCCGTGGACTACGTCGAGGGAAATGCCAAGGTCGTCTACAACGGCTCGTCCACCGAGGAGGCCCAGCGGACCGTCCAGGACCGCGAGGGGGTCGCGGTCATCGTGGTCCGCGAGGGGTTCCAGGGGGACATCCTCTCCAACAGGACGGGGACGCTCGAGGTGCGGTGGAACATGCGCGGCGCAGGCATCGCGGACTCCATCTCCACGGCGTCCGTCGAGGTGCTCCTCGCCGGTGTGGACCGGCAGATATCGACTGTGCTCGTGGGCATCACCGGCATCAACGCCAGTATCGCGCTCGCGCCCACCGCGCACAACGACACGACGGTCTTCAAGGGTCGAGTGATGGAGGGGGTGTCACCGGCCACGGTGGGCAACATGCTCAGTGGCCAGTCGATCGTAGTGCCCATGATCATCATGATGCTCGTCACGATGGCGGGGGGCATGGTCATCTCCTCGATGGGCATGGAGAAGGAGACCAAGACGCTCGAGACGCTGCTCACGATGCCCGTCAAGAGGACGTCAATCGTCGCGGGCAAGCTTGTGGGCGCAGCCATCGTGGGGTTCATCATGGCGGCCGTGTACATGCTGGGCTTCGGCTACTACATGGGCTCGTTCACGGTGCCAGGGCTGGACCCCGCCGACTACGACCTCACGCTCTCGGCGGTCGACTACGTCCTCGTGGGGGCCTCCCTGTTCCTGGCCCTCCTCGCCGGGCTGGCCATCTCGATGCTCCTGGGCACGTTCGCGGAGAACTTCAAGGCGGCGCAGTCGCTCACGTTCCCGGTCGTGATGCTCGCGATGATCCCCATGTTCATGACCATGTTCCTCGACTTCGACACGATGCCCATCGCGGGCCAGATGCTCGTGTTCCTCATCCCGTTCTCGCACCCGATGATGGCCGTGCGGGCGCTCATGCTCGACCAGTACGCGCTGGTGCTCGCCGGCATCGCCTACATGGCCGTGTTCGACGTGGCCATCATCTGGGTGGTCGCGCGCATCTTCAAGACCGACCGGCTGCTGACAGGGCGCAGGAAGAGGGGCGCCTGGCGCAAGGGTTTGCTCGCGCTCATGGGCAGGTAGGCCGCCTCCAGCCCCCGGGCCGTGGTCCTATGCCTGGGGTGGCGGATACTCCAGCTGGGGCGCCGGCGCCTGTGGTTGCCCGTACTGCTCTCCAGGGTCGTACTGCTGCTGTGCCGGCTGCGGGGCTGGCGGGGGGGGCGCCTGGGGCGGGGTGGGCGATGGCTGGGGGGTGTCGGCACGCGATTGCCTCGGCGGTCGCCTCCCGCGGATCTCGTAGGCCTTCCCGATGCTGTACATGACCGCGAGCACGACCATCACCACGATGGCCACCCAGAGGAGCGAGCTCGCGGAGGAATAGAGCCCGGCCTCCACGGAGCCCCCGTCGCCGGTGGCCTTGAACGAGACCTCCTGCGCGTGGTCCAGCCCCGACGGCCGCGCGCCGTAGGAGTCGGTGTAGTCGAGGCCGAACCTGAGGGTGTAGACGTGGCCGGGAGACATGTCGGGGTTCGTGATCATCTCGATCTCCACGACCTTGCTGGAGCCCGGGGCGATGTCATCCACTTGGACCGGCAGCGACCGCGGCATGGGCGGGGTGACGTCGCCGTCCGTCTCGGGCCCCGGCGCGCCACCGCCCGCCCCACCATCGCCGTCCGGCGGGGCGGTCACGAGGACGCCCAGCGCGCTGTCGTCCCCGACGTTTGAGATGGTGAGCCGGAGGGTGAAGTCCTCCCCCGGCGCGACCTGGACGGGGTCGAGGGAGGTCACCAGCAGCAATGGCCCCATGCCACGGACGTCGACGGCCACAGGCATCACGGTCGTGACCTCCCGGCCCATGTTCATGTCGACCATCGCGAGGTGGACGTTGACCGTGTGGATGCCAAGCGTCACGCCTTCCTTCATCGCAACGGGAACCTGCACGTAGACCAGGGAGCCCACCGTGAGGGGGACCATGAGCGGCGCGTACTCCGACGTGCTCTTGGAGGGGTTCAGGTGGTTCACGAAGGGCGAGCCCTCGGTCCCGGTCTCGACACAGACGGACACGTCACCGTAGTCGATGTTGCCGAAGTTCCTCAGCGACAGGAGCACCGAGCCGGAATCGAGCGCGCTGGCCGCGCGGACGTCCGAGTGGCACGTCACCGTCAGGTCCACCGTCGGGTCCACGACCTCGAGCATGAAGGATGGCCCCTCCATCAGGCTTCGCTCCGGTGAGAGCGTCACGACCTCGGTCCCGACGTCCACCATGGCGACGTAGCCTATGGACGATGCGGTCCAGACGAGGTCCATCACCTTGTGCGAGCCCTCGATGGGGTCGTAGTAGAAGCCCGTGATGTCGACCAGGATGCGGTGGGTGCCCATGGGGATGAGCGGGTCGAGCACGATTGGCATGCTGGCCCCCACCGATTCGTCGCACTTCATGTCGCCCGCCGTCACCCTGGACGAGCCGACCGGCCTCTCGCCCTCGTAGTGGTCGGCCTTCTGATGGACGTAGGTGAGGCTGGGCTGGGCGATCGCGAGCCTCACGTCGTACAGGTTGACGTTACCAACGTTGGTCACGCCGATCGGGACCTCGGTGTCGTAGGCCCCCTGCTCGAGGACGAGCGAGATGACCTCGGTCTCGACCATGGGAAGGCAGCCGACCCCGAACTCCATCTCTCCCCGCTCGGAGCAGACGATGTCCTGAGCGTTCCTGCACTGGAGGGTGTACGCGGTCCTGTAGACCCCTGGTGACTTCCCCTTCGAGACCGACATCGCGAAGTGGGGCTCCCAGTTGTAGTAGACGACGCCGAGCCTGAAGACGCTCGCGGTCTGACCCGAGGAGCCGAACCAGCTGAAGTCGTCGTCAGGCACGGCGATGTTGAGGCGCAGGTCCTCGAGGCTGTTCACGTTGAAGTCGACGTAGATCGACACGTCCCGGTTCCAGTCACCAGGATACAGGCCGGTGACCCTGCTGACCGCGGCGCGGGGCGAGATGGCGAAGCTCACGTAGGAGTAGAACACCGCGGCGGTGCCAGCGGCGTTCTCGTACCTCAGGCAGAATGTCAGGTTGTAGGTCCTGACGTCGCAGTCCGGCCTCAGGTCGAACTGGAAGTTGGAGAACGTGCTGGTGTAGCCGTCGAAGATGGTCGCGTCGTTGTCGACCTCGCGCGCGTCCCACTCGAGGATGGGCGAGCCGATGACGTTGCCGTCCATGTCCCGCACGACGGTCTCGAAGGACGCGTTGCAGTGCCTGATGGGATTGTCGTCATCGAGGTCGTCGCCGTTGCTGTTCAGCACGCGGACGTAGAAGCTTATGTTCTGGTCGCCGGCGTATATCGTCCTGGAGCCCAGGTTCTCGGAGTGGATCTGGATGCCCCTCTGGTCCGGCAGGTTGTAGTAGGCGGCCGCGGCCGGTGGCGGCAGGACGGTCAGGAGCGCAAGCGCCAGCATCGCAACCAACGATAGCGATGCCCATACCCTCGTCGAAAGGACAGACATCCTCAGACCCCCGGGGACTGCGGGCCATCCGGCACCGGCCCCTGTATGGGGATGCCGGAATGACCACCCCTCGAGCCCGAATGCGGCAGCTGGCCCTTATACCTTTGCCTCGATGGCCCTGCTCGCCGTGGGCGCGCGGGAGCCCCTTCTCCTCACATGTTATAATCCCCGAATGCGATGCGAAGGCCGATGGCGACCGACGGCATGCGGGACCGTGGAGTGATGGTGACCGGCTCGACCACGGGCATCGGCCTCGCCGTTGCGCAGGTCCTCGCCGCGATGGGCGCGCGCGTCGCCATCGTCGCGAGCGGCGAGGACCGCGGCCGGCGGGCCCTGGAGCGGGTGAGGGCCGTGGCCGAGGGCGCGGAGGTCGAGCTTCTGCTCTGCGACCTCGCGTCCATGGCGTCCGTGCGCCGGCTGGCCGCGGACTACATGGCCGGCCACGACCGGCTGCACGTGCTCGTCAACAACGCGGCCGTCGTCAAGCGCCGCCGCGAGGTCACGGTCGACGGGCTCGAGGTGACGTTCGCGGTCAACCACCTCGCCCCCTTCCTGCTCACCAACCTGCTGCTGCCCGTGCTCAGGGCGAGCGCGCCCTCGCGCATCGTGAACGTCTCGTCGGGGCTGCACGGCCGCGGCCGCATCCACCTCGACGACCTGCAGCTGGAGAGGGGGTTCGGGCCCTACGTGGCCTACGACCAGTCCAAGCTCGCCAACGTCCTGTTCACCGTCGCGCTCGCGGAGCGACTGGGGGGCACGGGCGTGACCGCGAACGCGTGCCACCCCGGGCTCATCGACTCCGAGCTCGGGCGCGAGATGAGCGCGTTCCAGAGGACGGTCAAGCGGTGGATATCCAGGCCCACGGAGGAGGGCGCGCGGACGCCCGTGTACCTGGCATCCTCGCCCGAGGTGGAGGGCGTGACGGGCAAGTACTTCCGGGACCTCAGGGAGGTCGCGCCCTCGATCCGCGCGCTGGACCGTGGCATGGCAGAGCGCCTGTGGGCGGCAAGCGCACGGCTCGCGGGCCTGCCCGAGGGGCCTTGAGGGGACCTCCGCCCTTCGGCGCCGCCTAGATATGCCGGGACGCCAATGGCTCGAACGCTGGCCTGCGGCATCCTGTGGCCGTGCCACCTGGATTCGTGAGATGATGTACATCGATGTCCGATGCTGCGACGTTCTGCCCTCCGCCTTCACGCTGACCCCCCTCGGACCCGGCGGGCTGCCCCCGCCGTCCGCCCCCGTGGACAGCGCGCCCGCGGGACCCGGGCCCAAGGACTGCGCCGAGGGTGCCCCAGGCCGCTACCAGCGCAAGTTCGCCTCCTCGAAGACGTTACCAGACCTCTTCGAGGTCGTCAAGGAGCTGGTCGAGTGCGAGCTGGGGCTGCACCGCGCGGGGCTGATGCTGGGCATGGTGGACCTCGGCGTCGCGCCCGAGGGGTTCGTAGGCGCCTACTTCGTCGTCGGCGGCAACGCCATCGTCGTGAACAGACAGGCCATGGGCGTGGTCGAGCGCCGGTCGCCCGAGCTGCTCAAGGGCTACAGGTTCTACCTGCTGCTGCACGAGTACCTGCACTCGGTGGGCATCATCGACGAGTCGCGGTGCCGACAGGTGGCCGCGACCCTGGCCAGGAGGGCGTTCGGCGAGGCCCACGAGGTCACGCGCATCGCGCGGGACTTCGGCGCCATCTTCCGCGACATCATCTCGCCTGGGTACGGGTTCGTGCCGCCCGGGGAGCCGCGCATCGAGCTCATCCCGGGGTTCGACAGGTCGAGCGTGACTTACATACAGTGACGTGTGGGACCGCGCGCTCCCGTCTCGGCTCCTCGCTGGATCGGCCTCTGTGCGGCCTCACTTGAACATGTAGGCCTTGGCGCTGAGGTCCTGGGCCGTGACGACGACGGTCTCGCCGTCGAGCCTCCAGTTGATGTGGCTGGGCCAGCAACCGCCCGCGGTGTTGTCCGTCCCGATGGAGTTGACGGAGAAGCTGCGGCCGCAGTTGTTGCACACCATCTTCTCCCCGTCCTGGTGGTAGCCCTTCTTCGAGCCGTAGCAGACGTCGCACGCGTCCGTCCCGATGTGGATCTGGCCGTCCGGCCCCCTCATGGCGAAGAACCGGACCTTGGTGCCACCCGCGGTGGAGCTGTAGAACCTCGCCTCGCCGGTGAGCTCCGAGACGGGTATCTTGACCTCGCCCGTCGAGGTCACTGGCACGTCCTGGCTCGGCGCCGGGCCGGTGCTCCCTCCTCGCATGAGCGCCATGGCCGCGAGCGCAGCGATGGCGACGACGATGACCACCGCCGCGACGAGCTTCAGCGTCTTCATGTTCCTCTCGTGGACCCGCGCCTGCTCGCGCTTGCGCTGCTCCGCCTGCGTGTGCTTCCCGTTCCGCCTTGACATGGTCAACCGTCCCTCCTTGTGGTGTCCTTCGCTACCTTTCCGTCGATGACCTCGATGGTCCTGTCGCCCATGAGGGCGATGTCAGGGTTGTGCGTGACAACGATGATTGTGTGGCCCTCGGCGTGGAGGGCCCGAATGAGCTCGAGCACGTTGCGCCCGTTCCTCTGGTCCAGGTTCCCCGTCGGCTCGTCCGCGAGCAGTATCTTGGGGTCGTTGATGAGCGCGCGCGCGATGCACACGCGCTGCTGCTCGCCGCCCGAGAGCTGGGCCGGCAGGTGCTCGAGCCTGTGGCCCAGGCCCACCCGCTCCAGCGCCGCCCTCGCCTGGCCCTCGTCGACGACGCTGTGGAAGTACTGCGCCATCATGACGTTCTCGAGCGCGGTGAGGTAGGGCACGAGGTGGTACTGCTGGAAGATGAGCCCGATGTTCTCGCGGCGGAACGTCGTGAGCTCGGCCTGGCCGAGCCCCGTGACCTCGGTGCCGTCGATGGTGACGTGGCCCTCCGAGGGGGAATCGAGGCACCCCAGGATGTTGAGCAGCGTCGTCTTGCCCGAGCCCGAGGGGCCAGTGATGTTCGTCCAGCTGCCCTCCGCGATGCCGAGCGTGACCCCGTCCAGGGCCGTCGTGTCGGTCCCGTAGACCTTCCGGACGCCCTCGACCGCGATGAGCGCGCCCGCCGCCATGTCACTCACCCCTGAGCACGATTGCGGGCTCGACGCCCACGGCGCGCCGCACGGGCAGCAGGCTCGCGAGGACCGCGACCGCAATGCCGATGCCCATGACCGCGGGCAGCACGGACCAGTGCAGACCGATGCTCGTGCCGAAGACGCCCTGCCCGATGGCCTGGGAGAGCACGAACCCCACTGCAAAGCCTGCGAGGGCCCCCAGCGCGCCGATGATGATGGCCTCGGCCAGGAACAGGCTCATCACCTGTCGCCTGCCGGCGCCCACGGCCTTCATGAGGCCGATCTCCTTTCGGCGCTCGATGACGGAGGCCGTCATGGTCGTGAGCACGCCGAGCGCGGACGCCAAGAGCGCCACGGCCGTGACCATGAGCATCAGCCCCTCCACCATCGACAGCGTGTCCATCTCCGCCGCCACCAGCTGCTTGACCGTCCTGCCCTCGACGTTGGGCATCTTGGCCTCTATCTCCTCGGCGAACGTCTCGACGGGGCACGCCGTGCACAGCGCGCTCACCTGGATGGTGTGCACCTTGCCGGGCCGCGAGGTCATCTCCTGCGCGAGCCGGAGGTCCACGAACACCTGGTTGTCCTCGGCGCCGTCCGTCGTGATGATGCCGACGACCGTCAGGTCCCTCGTGGTGACGTTGCCCTCCGCACCCACGAGGGGGCGGTAGGTCACGCGCAGCGGGCCCCCGACCGTCGCGCCCAGCTTCTCCACGACGTTGCGGCCCACCATGGCCAGGCCAGTCTCGGTCGGGCCCTTGATCCAGTCGCCCTCGACGTGCCACCAGGGGCTGATGTCCTGGATGCCCGTCCTGAACACCAACGAGTCGTCGGGCGAGTAGGGCTCGAGGATTGCCACCTCCTCCCCGAAGTAGGTGCCCGCCATCACCACGTCCTGCTCGGGACCGCCGCCCGCGGACGCGCCCACGACCTGGTACAGGAAGGGCGCGAAGCCGAGCACGTTGTTGCGCCAGTAGATGGACTTGATGCGCCAGACGTCCGATTCGTTGATGTACGTCTGCTCGGTGACCGAGCCCAGCTGCACGCCGGGGAAGCCCACGTCGATTGTGTCCGACCGGGGCACGACCATCAGGTTCGCGCCGTAGCGGCGGAACTCCTGCGCGACCTTCTCCTCGACGTCCATCGAGACGCTCATCAGGGAGGTGGCGACGGCCGCCCCGATGAGGACGGCCACGACGGCCAGCGCGATGCGCGAGCGGCGCCGCACGATCGACTTGGTCAGGATGCGCAGTAGCATTTGGATGCACCGGGTCTGCGGGGCCCTCGGGCCAAGCCCACGCGGGCAGGGACCGGGGAGGTCACTGTCCTACCGCATATTGGCGGAGGGGCTCTGGGACATTGCCTTTCACACATCGACCGTACATATAATGATTGGTACGGAATCCGCGCTGGATGCGACCCCCGGGCGGAGGGGGACGCGTCCCAGTGGTACCCCGTGCGGGCAGCGCTCGGCCTATCGAGGGCCGAGGCCATGGGTCGGTCGGGTCGTTTAGGTAGTTCTTGCTGATTTATCAGACAATTCAGAAATATTGAAATACTCAGTTGGCCTTCTCCACGTGAGGAATCGCACATGGTCGAGAAGGGCGCGAGGTCCAGGCCCGACGCGGGCGCGCGGGCGGAGGCGGGATGCTGCAGGGTCGAGGCGATCGTGTCCGTCGACGAGCGTGGCCAGATGGTGCTGCCCAAGGACGTGCGCGAGCATGCAGGCATACGGGCCGGCGACAAGTTCGCCATCACCCTCATGAGGAGGGGCGGCCAGGTGTGCTGCATCGCGATGGTGAGGGCCGAGGAGGTCTCCGAGCTCGTCAAGGGGATGCTCGGACCGGTCATGAGGGAGGTGCCCTGACATGGCACGCGCGGTGGCGTCATCGAAGAAGGCCGGGCGCGCGGTGAGGGCGAGCGTGAGGGAGCACTACGCGCGCATCGCCAGGCAACCCGACGAGTCGTGCTGTGCGCCCCAGCCGAGCTGCGGCTGCGGCAGTCGCGGGGCGGCCGAGATGGGCAAGCTCATCGGCTACACCAAAGAGGACCTCGCGGCGGTCCCCGAGATGGCCAACCTCGGCCTGGGCTGCGGCAACCCTGTGGCCATAGCCTCCCTGAAGGAGGGCGAGACCGTCCTGGACCTGGGCTCGGGCGGGGGCATCGATTGCTTCCTCGCCGCCGATCGGGTCGGTCCCAAGGGCAAGGTCATCGGCGTCGACATGACGCCCGAGATGCTGCGCCGCGCCAGGAGGAACGCCAAGGAGGGCGGCTACCGCAACGTGGTGTTCAAGCGCGGCGAGATCGAGGACCTGCCGCTGCCCGCGCGGTCAGTGGACGCGGTCATCTCCAACTGCGTCATCAACCTCTCGCCGGACAAGCCACGCGTGTTCAAGGAGGCCTTCAGGGTGCTGAGGCCTGGGGGGCGGCTCATGGTCTCCGACATCGTGCTGCTGCGAAGGCTGCCCCAGAGGCTGCTCGACGACGCGGCGGCCTACTCCGCGTGCATCTCGGGGGCGGCCCTGAAGGGCGCCTATATCCAGATGATAAGGGACGCGGGCTTCGAGCGCGTCAAGGTCACCGGCCAGAGGGACTACCCGGTCGAGTTCCTCATCGACGACGCCGGGACCATCCAGACCTTCCTCGAGGACACGGGGCTCTCGGTCGAGGAGCTGAAGAGGGCAGGCAAATCCATCGTCAGCGTGAGCGTCATCGCCCACAGGCCCGCTTGATGGGCCTGCGGCCGGCCCGTGCCTGGGTCGAGGACGGATGCCCGGCGTCGCGGCCGGGGCCCTCGTGCCGGCGCTGGCCGGTCGTATCGGATGTCCCGGTCGGCCTACTTGAGCGCGAGCTTGCGCTCCGACTCCCACAGGCCGTGGATGTTGCACATCGCCATCGCGTGGATGGTGCCAGGCCGGTCGACCTTCATCATGACGGCCCCGCCGTGGTGCGTGTGGACCGGGCCCTTGTTGGCGCCCTGGACGGACTCGCCGTGCGCCGCGAACTCCAGGTTCGCGACGTCGTAGGTGAACTTGTCGCCGTCGGGGTGGAAGAAGACCTTGATCCACCTGATGTGGTGCTCGGTCGTGTTGGGGTGGTCGACGGGCTTGCCGTCGGGGGCGACGGCCTTGCCCAGGCTCACCTTGAGCTCGAACATCTCCCCGGCCTTGACGGCGTCGGGGCACTCGATGGCGGGCACGTGCTTCTCCGCCTTCCAGTCGGCGGTCTGTATGCTGCTGCAGATCGGCATGCGGCTCCCCTTGCCGTTTGATAGGGAGGGACCCCTAGATAATCCTTTTTGCGAATCGTGAGCCGCCGGGCCGTACCGTACCGTACCGCACCGTACCGTACCGTCACCGGTGCGCGCCGGTGCGCATCACGCCTTGGGGCCGGGGGGTGCCTCGGCCTTCTCCTTCTTGGCGGGCTTCGGGGGCGGGCCCTCCTGCTTGTAGGTGTCTATGATGGGGGCGTAACCAGGCTCCTGGTAGTGCAGCCGCATGGTGATGGCGTCCGTGGGGCACGCCTCGACGCACGCGGCGCAGGCGATGCACCGCATCCTGAAGACCTTGTGGGTCTGCGCCGCCTTGTCCGACTCGATGGCGAAGACCGGGCACCTGCGCGAGCACATCGTGCACCAGATGCACTTGGTCATGTCGTACTCGATGCGGCCGCGGCAGTCGCGCTGGATGTCCGCCTCGACGGCCGGGTAGAGGCGGGTCGCCGGCTTGCTGAACAGGTTCCTCAGGCTGTTGGAGAGCATCGACATGTGGCATCACCTGTCCGTGCAGCAGATGCAGGGGTCTATCGCGGTGACGATTGGCGGTATGTCCGCCACCTGGCAGCCCATCAGCATGGGCACGAGCGGGGGGATGTTCGAGAACGTGGGCGTGCGTATCTTCACCCTCTCGAGGGTGGGCTTGCCGTTCCCCTTGACGAAGTACACCAGCTCGCCGCGGGATGCCTCGACGCGCGACCAGGCCTGCCCGTTCGGGTTGCCCCTGACCTCGACCGTGAGATGCCCCGGCCTCAGCAGGCTCAGGCACTCGCGGATTATCTTGAGCGTCACCCAGAGCTCGTCCATCCTGCATATCATGCGCGCCCAGGTGTCGCCCTCCTCGCGCACGACCGGCTTGAAGGACTTGAGCAGGTGGTACGCCCCGAACGGGTGCGCGCGCGTGGAGCGGATGTCGTAGTCCACGCCCGACGCGCGGGCGACCGGCCCCACTGCGCCCAGGTCCCAGGCGTCCTTGTGGGTGAGTATGCCGATGCCCCGCGTCCTGGCGAGCCAGGTCGGGTCCTTGCGCATGATTGAGTCGAGGTCGGCGAACCGCTCGTCGAACTGCTTGAGCGCCTCCTCGACCTCCTTGACCTTCGAGTCGTCGATGTCGCGGCGCACCCCGCCTATCTGGTTCATGCTGTAGTGGACGCGGTTGCCGGAGATGAGCTCGACGATGCGCATCACTATCTCGCGGTCGCGCCAGCACTGCATGAACAGGTTCTCGTAGCCGATGGAATCGGCCTCCAGGCCGATGATGAGCAGGTGGGAGTGTATCCTCTGCAGCTCCAGGAGGATGGTGCGGATGAGCAGCGCCCGCTCCGGCGGCTCGACGCCCATCACGCGCTCGACGGCCTGCGTGTAGGCCGTGGAGTGCTGGTGGCTGCAGATGCCGCACACGCGCTCGCTCAAGTAGACGTTCTTCTTCCAGTCGTTCTCCATGAGCTTCTCGATGCCGCGGTGGTTGTAGCCGATGACGGGCGTGACGCCCACCACGACCTCCTCCTCGACCTCGAACCTCAGGTGGATGGGCTCGACCAGCACCGGGTGCTGGGGCCCGATGGGGACGACGGTGGTGCGCGCCATCTCAGCTCACCCCCTGCTCGGGAGGGGCCGGGGCGGCGCCGGGCCGATTCTTGCGCAGCGGGGCCACGATGCCGGAGCCCTCGGTGAGCTCCAGGAACGGGGCCGCGCCCGGGACCTTGGCCCCGAAGAGGTCCACCATCTCGCGCTCGACGAAGTTGGCGGACGGGAACAGGTCCGTGATGCTGGGGATGCTCGCCTCGTAGGGGACCATGAGCTTGACCTCCTTGAGCGCGCCCTCGTGGTGGAACAGGTAGATGACCTCGAGGTCGTCGAGGTGGTCCACGGCAGCAAGCACGACGAACCTCGCACCGGACTTGTGCATGCCCTCTATCTCTCCGCGCCACTTGGCGATGGCCGCCTTGACATCGTCGTCCGTCATTGCTCATCCCTCCTTCTTGACCGTGGCGGGGCCAGCGGTCGGGCCGAGCACGGCCTTCATGGCCGCGTTCCCCTCGGCGACCTCGTGGGGCACGTCGTTCGCCCCGCGCATGTGCGCGGGCGGGGTGGGCTCGCCCTTGGACAGCTTGTCGAGCTTCTCGAGCGCCTTCACGACGCCGTCGATGATGGCCTCCGGCCTCGCCGCGCAGCCGGGGACGTAGACGTCCACGGGCAGGCACGTGTCGATGCCGCCCTCGGTGTTGTAGGCGTTCGTGAAGGGGCTGCCCGAGCAGGCACAGTCCCCCACGGCGATGATGAGCTTGGGCTCCGGCATCTGCTCGTAGAGCGCGAGCAGCCGCGACTTGGTCTTCTTCGTCACGGGGCCGGTGAGGACCATGACGTCCGCGTGCTTCGGGTTGCCCCTGTTGAGGATGCCGAACCGCTCGACGTCGTACTTCGGCGTGAGGGTCGCGAATATCTCGATGTCGCAGCCGTTGCAGCTACCCGTGTCGAAGTGAATGATCCACGGGGACTTGATGAGGTCCTTCAAGGCCATGGGATCACCTCCTGCTGGACGGCCCAGACGATTAGCGCGTTGATGACGGTGAGCGCGAGCCCGTACGTGAGCACGACGCGCGCCATCTCGCCGAACCGCAGCCTCGCCGTGGAGTTGTCGACCAGGATGACGATGAAGTAGGCCAGGAGGACGATCAGGAGCTTGCCCACGAAAGCGATGTAGATGTTGGGGTGCCCGAAGAAGAGGCTGATGATGGCGAACATGAGCGCGGTCTCGTACCAATGGCCGACCTTGACCATGGCCAGGAACTTGCCCGAGTACTCGATCTCCGGCCCGCCGACGATCTCGGTGTGCGCCTCGGCGATGTCGTAGGGCGACTTCTGGAGCTTGATGAGCAGCACTATGAGGAGCGCCGCGAACGTGAGGGGCAGCCACAGCACCAGCATCTTGTCCGTCGCCTCGGAGGCGAAGGTGCCGTTCACGAGCCAGATGCAGAAGAAGGAGAGGAGCAGCACCGGCTCGTAGGCGACGAGCTGTATGAGCTCGCGGGTCGCGCCGAGCTGGCTGAAGGGTGAGAGCACCGCGTAGGCCGCGAGGGTGTAGAATGCGGCCGCGGCGCTGAGGACGAAGAAGATGATGAGCAGGTCGGCGCCGGCCAGGAACATCCAAAGCGCCAGGATCGACATCGTCACGTACATCGTGGCGAGGACGATCTGGCCCTTGTTGACGACGACCTTGGTCTTGGAGAGCAGCTTCAGCAGGTCGTAGATGGGCTGCATGAGGGGCGGGCCCACGCGGTTCTGCATGCGGGCGGTTATCCTCCTGTCGACGCCCCCCAGCACGGCCACAGCGAAGGGCGCGATGGCGGTGATGACCGTCGCGATGACCAGCCAGAGCCAGTCCATCTACACCACCTCCGAGATGACCGGCAGGAGCATGATGGCTATGCCCAGCCCCGCGCACACGGAGACCGCCAGGTCGGTGAGCAGGGTCGCCGTCCTCTCGCCGCCGAAGTAGTGCCCCGCGATCTGCGGCTCGATGGGCTCTCCGCACGTGTAGACCTTGCGACGGTCCTTGTCGGCGACTTGCACCTGCGTCAGTCCCAGGAACAGACCCACGGCCATGAAGATGAAGATGGCCCCGATCCACAGGTAGCTGTTGCTCGCCAGCAGGTCGGCGGCCTCGCTATCGTGGGGGTTCGCGTAGCCCTCGGGCAGCATCTGGAAGGCGAAGTCGCCGGCGATGAAGGGCGTGAGCACGGAGAGCAGGACGATGCCCCCGGCGATGGTGCCGAGGGTGTACTTGTAGTAGGGGGACAGGTGCTCGGGGGCCTTGGGTGGCGCGTCCGTGCGCGAGATGAGGCGCCCGACCCACTTGGTGTAGTAGATGATGGTCGCGGCCGAGCCCAGGCCGAGCAGGAGCAGCAGCATGGGCATGCTCGTCGCGGCCTCCACGGAGAGCCACTTGCCCGCGAACAGGCCGAAGGGGGGTATCATCATCGACACCGAGCCCAGGATGATGACCCACGTGACGAAGGGCATCTTCTCGCTGAGCCCGCCCATCTCCTCGATGTCCTTGGTCTTGAGCTCGTGGTCGATGACGCCCACGGACAGGAACAGCATCCCCTTGGACACGGCGTGGAAGAGCAGGATGAACACGGCAGCAACGAGCGACGCCGGTGTGTTGATGCCCACGCACATCACGATGAGGCCCAGGTTGCCGATGGTGGAGTAGGCCAGCACGCGCTTGACGTTGCTCTGGGTGAGCGCAAGCGCTGCCGTGGCCGCGAAGGACAGGGCGCCGAGCAGGGCGACGGTGACCGTGAGCGGCGTGTAGAGCTTGAGCAGCGGCGCCATCCTCAGGATGGCGTAGACGCCCAGGTTGACCATCGTCGAGGAGTGCAGCAGCGCCGACACGGGGGTGGGCGCGACCATCGCGCCCAGCAGCCACGACTGGAACGGGACCTGCGCGGACTTGGTCATGCCGCCGATGAAGAGCATGGCAGGGACGATGAGCGCTATGCCCGCGAGGTCGGCGGAGGCGGTGAGCTGGTCGAGCTCGAGCGTGTCCAGCTTCCATCCGGCGTAGACGATGCCGGCGGCGAGGGCGACGCCGCCCCACAGGGTTATCTCCAGCGCGAGGCGCGCCGAGGCCTTGGCCTCGTCGGTCTCGTCGTGGTAGATCAAGTAGAAGGAGCAGAGCGTCGTGACCTCCCAGAAGAAGAAGAGCCACAGGAGGTCGTTGGAGAGGACCGCGCCGTTCATCGCGCCCAGGAACAGAAGCACGAACGCGAAGAACCGGCCCTTCTTCTGCCGGCCCTCCATGTACTGGAGGGCGAACACGGCGATGAGGGAGCCGATGATGCAGCAGACCGCCACCAGGACGAGGGCCAGCCTGTCGATGACGAAGGCGACCTCGGGGACCTCGCCGAAGCCCTTCCAGCTCTCGAAGCCCAGGACGAGGACGAGCTGCACGACCGCCGCGACGATCGCGACGATGCTGCGGGAGCGCACGCCGAGCCAGATGAGCGCGGCCATGAGCGCCAGGTCCAGGGCGGTGATGCCCCAGACCCAGGCGTCCACGTTGCCGAGGCCGTCCTTGCCGATGGTCACGACGTCCTTGCCGTCGAGCAGGAACACGACGGTCAGCGCGGCGCCGACGGCGATGATCGCCGCGGCGAAGGCCAGGACGATGCCCTTCCGGGCGCGGTCGCCCATGGGGAAGGCCAGGAGGCCTCCCAGGGTCGGGAGCAGTATGCTCAGCAGCGCGAGGGTCGGGATGAGGTCCATCTTCTGTGTCCCCCATTGGAGCCCGTGAGGGTCGGCAGGCCCGGACCGTGCGCCTATGGGGCGCCAGGCCGTACCCGTCGCCCCAGGATGACACATCTGGCCATCATCTTGGGTCCTCTCGGGTCGTGGGCCGAATAACAGAAGACGGAGATAAGCCTTCCCGATGACACTGGCTAGCACGGGACCGGCATGCCCTGGCTCCTGATGGCGGCCCACCGCGGCCCCTTGAACGCCCGCCCCGCCCTCGCGCCGAGGCCCTGCGCGCGCGCGCGTGCAATGGATTATAAGCGAGGGGCTCGTTCCCACCGTCGGTGGGACGATGAATCGGTGCTGCGAGTGCGGGGCCGAGCATGACGGCAGCGCGACCGTGTGCGAGGTGTGCGCCGCGAGGGACGTGACCGCTGATGCCTGCAGGATGGGGACCGAGCCGGAGTGGGTCGCCTGCCCGCTCTGCGGGGGCTCGGGCAGGTGCTTCTACTGCGCACCGGGAGGGCCGTGCTACACCTGCTCCGGCTCCGGCCGCGAGCAGGTCGGCTCGGCCGAGGAGTGCCACATCTGCGGGGGCCTCGGCGACCTCGGCAAGGGCTGCGAGATGTGCGCCTACACTCGCAGGTGCATCCACTGCTCGGGCACCGGCAAGGTGCCAAGGGCGGTCATGGCCGCGCCGCCGACGCCCGCGCCGCTGCTGGCTGCGCCCGCCCCCACCCCCGCCCCCGCCCCTGCCCCCGCGCCGAGGGTGGAGGTCGCCATGGCACCGCCGCCGCCCGTCCAGGCCCCAGTGCCGGTCGCGACGTCTGTGCCACGGCCCAGGGCCATGCCCAAGGCAAAGCCGAAGCCAAAGCCCAAGCCTGGGCCCAAGGCAAAGCCCAAGCCCAAGCCCAAGCCTGGGCCCAAGGCAAAGCCCAAGCCCAAGCCCAAGCCTGGGCCCAAGGCAAAGCCCAAGCCCAAGCCCAAGCCTGGGCCCAAGGCAAAGCCCAAGCCCAAGCCCA
>CAYGVT010000137.1:0-5403 GCA_964353355.1 uncultured Thermoplasmata archaeon
CCCGATGGCCGTCGAGTACTTGCGCTTGAGGTTGTCGACGCGCATCCTCTCTTGGTCCTGCGCCGGGACCGCGGTCTCGGCCCGTGACATGTCCCTGAACAGCTGCTCGGTCTCCTTGGAGGCGGCCTCCGTCTCCTTGGGCCCCATGGTGAGCGTCCCCTCCTCCATCCCCTCGGTCGTGAGCATCGCGGCCACACCGATGGGCCCCTTCTGCTCGATCGTGACCTCCTCGAGCTCGGCCGTCCTCACGCCGCCCTCCTTCGGCACGGCCCGGGCCATGCCGAGCTCCAGCTCCATCTGGTCGGCCGTGGCCTTGACCTCGGCCGCCATGTGCTTGAGGGCGTCGTGCTTCTCCTGCACCTCCTCCTCGGCCTCCCTCCTCTCCTCGCGCCGCTTGGACACGACGACGAAGCCGACGCTGACGAGCACGAGGATTGCGACCAGGACGCCCACGAGCAGGACCCAGTTGGTCCGCTCCAGGATGCCGGGCTCGTACGGGGGCGGGGGAGGGGTCGGGATCTCGACGGGCAGGATGACGATCTCGATGGAGACGTTCCTGGTGTGCTCGCCGTCCGTGACGCTCAGCGTGATGTTGTACGTGCCCTCGAGGGAGAAGTTGGTGGTGATGCTCGTGCCCCAGCCGATGAGGTGCGTGCCGTTCCAGTACCAGGAGAAGTTCAGCCCCTGCCCGTACTGCGTGTCCGGGTCGGAGCACGCCCCTATGAGGGAGAACGTCACGTTCGCCTTGTACCTCTCCCCCGTCCGCGGGCTGACGATGCGGGGCTGGTCGGGCGGGTCGTTCATGTTGACGACCTTGATGGTGAAGTTGAGCCGCACCTTCACCGATGGGGACCCGGCGTCGTACATCGTGAGCGCGAACCTGAGCGTGCCGATCTCATCGTTGCCAGGCTGGAACCGCATCTCGCCCGTCGCCCCAACAAGCTCGACCGCCGTGGTGTTGACCGAGAACACCAGCTCGTCGCCCTCCACGTCGATGGCCCCCATGGAGATGACGAGGAGCTCGCCCTGCTCGACCTCCAGGTGCACGGGGTCGGCGGCGATGGGCTCCCCGTTCACGGTCGTGAACCGTGGGGCGTCGTTGACAGGAGTCACCGTGACCAGTACAGTCTGGGCGGCCTGGAACCCGTCGTCGCTGGCGATGAAGGTGATGCTCTCCTGCCCGTTCCAGTCCCTCTCGGGCTCAAGCGTGACCTTGCCCGTCGCGGGGCCGATGGTGACCCTGATGTGCCCCGGCACGGGGGCGACCCTGTACGCCAGCTCGTCGCCGTCCGGGTCCTCGAAGGCCGCCGCCAGGTCGACCCAGCTGCTGTCGACCGCGTCCTCGGCGAGCTCGGGGTTGCCGAGCGGCACCCTCACCCGCGGGGGCGCGTTGCGGATGACCACCCACGCGGTCGCGGGGGGGCTCTCGTCGATGCCGTCGAAGGCGCGCACCTCCACCGTCCAGTTCTCGCCGCGCGCCGTGAGGGCCGAGGTGACGATGTCGCCCGTGATGACGTCGACGGGCGCGCCGTCGCGCCACCAGAGGAAGCGGTAGACGACCGACGTCTCGACGTCCGACGAGGGCGTGACCACCTCGACCGTGAGGGACATGGTCGTGGTCGGCGCCTCTGGCGAAATGCGCACCACGGGCGCCGTCGGCACGTTGTTGAGAACCTCGATGACGCGGGGGAACTCGATGTGGCCCGAGGTCTCGGAGTCAGAATCGCCCGCGACGGCGCGGACGTCGTACCACCCCACCGACGAGTCCGCGAGCGGGCCGATGGGAACGGCCCACCGCGCCCCGTCGAAGGCCGGCGTCCCCAGCATCGTGGAGGACCAGGTCGTCGCTCCCTCCGGCCGGACCTCCAGGTGGACATCGAGCTCGCCCGCCGTGTCGTACTCGTCGGACACGTTGAGGTAGAGCGTGTCGCGCGCCATCCTCAGCACGGACGGGGACGCGACGGAGAGGCCCTCTATGACGGGCGCGCGCCGGACGCGCTTGGTCCAGTTGAGCCACAGCTCGTCGACGCCCGAGCCCTGGAACGAGTCGATGCGGTCGAAGGTGATGGAGAGCCGTATGGAGGGGTGCTCCTTCACCCTGAAGGCCTCCGCCAGGGATACCCCGTGGGTCCCGGTGGTCAGGCTCGCGCTCGCGAGGACCTCCCACGTCCCCGCGTCGAGCACCCGCAGGACGGTGGACGCGCCGGACTGGATGGTCGCGGTGTACCTCAGCGTGTGGAACACGCCGGTGTCCGACGGGACCTCGGGGGTTATCGCCTTGGAGACGTACGCACCGACGCTGGCGTTGACGGCGCGCGCGACCAGGGCGTCGGTCGCGCCGACCGTGGGCAGGGCGATGTCGGGGGACGCGCCCCAGCCTGAGGCACCGCCCAGGTAGACCACGGAGGGCGTCGAGTAGCTCGTCCCATTGCTGTCGCACGCGAAAACGAGGTCCTTCCAGCCCGTCCCGTCAAGGTCCGCGACCGCGACCGCCACGGCGCCGGTAGTGGGGAGGCGCGCGCTAGGGGACGCCGGGAGCCCCCCGAGCCCGTCGTTGAGGTACACGCAGGACCTCACGCTCCTGCTCTCCGTGTTGTCCAGGGCGTTCGCGAACACGACGTCCAGGTGGCCGTCGCCGTCCAGGTCCGCGACCTCCACGTCCTCCGCCCCCACCGTCGGGAGACCGCGAGGCGTTGCGTTGAACCCGCCTCCCGCCCTGCCCCAGTAGACGTAGCTGTCTATCTCCGTCTGGCCCCCCGCGAAGCTGTTGGCGAACACCAAGTCGGGCCTCCCGTCCCCGTCGATGTCGCCCTCCGCCACCGCCCGCGCCCCGCGGGTCGACAGGCGGTGGGAGGGCGTGGGGCCGTCGAAGCCTGTGGGCCCCTGGAGGAACACGAGGCTGTCCGTGAGCGTCGAGGTCGACCTGTAGCAGGCGAACACGAGGTCGGGCCTCCCGTCCCCGTCGACGTCGCAGGCGTCCACGTCGGACGCGCCCGTGGTGTTGAGCTCTACGTCCGGGGCGGCGCTCCAGCCCGTCACGCGCCCCCAGTAGAGGGCGCTTCTGACCAGGTAGGTGGTCCCGTCCTGCTCCTGAGCCAGGACCAGGTCGCCCCATCCGTCGCCATTGAGGTCGGTGAGGAGCACGTCCGAGGCGCCCGTCGAGGCGAACTCGTGGTCGGGCCTGGACCCCCACCCGAGGCTCGAGCCCATGTAGAGCGGGCTTCTGGCCGCGAAGGCCTGGTCGGCGGTGCGGTGGATGGCGAAGGCGACGTCCATGAAGCCGTCGCCATCGATGTCCTCGACGTCCGCGGCCGAGGCGCCCGCGGTCGGGAAGGACAGCCGGGGAGCGGTCAGAAGGGACGGGGCGGCCGCGTCGAGGTACATCGTGCTGCCGATGTTGTAGCCCGCGTCGCTGCGCAGCCCGGTCACCAGGAGCTGCTGCGTCCCGCCCGCCCACTCCGGCCGGAGCATCGAATCGGCGAGGTCGGCGTTGACGAGGCGGTCCACGCGGGCGGTGAAGTCGAACCTCTCCCTCCAGGTCCCGCGCGGCATCCAGCCGACGGACCAGTCGAGGAGCCTGGGGGCGGTCGCCAGGTCGGTCACGCTCCAGGTGGCCCGCAGCTTGATGGTCGTGTACTGGAACGGGGAGAGCAACGAGAGGTCCATGTACTCGTCCATGACGGCCGTGAACGCGGGGATGGGCATGCCGCTCGTTGTGTCGATGACGTCGACGGCTATCGTGCCGCCGGCGTCGGCCGTCCGGACGACGCGGGATACGTCCCACCGCTGGCCCGGCACGAGGTTGATGGGGTCGGACACGAGCACGTTGTTCTGGGGGGTGCGCATGACAGACCCCGGCACGATCTGCTTGGCGATGGTGCTCGACGACCACCGGAGCTGGCACGACGCACCGCCATTGTTCTCGTAGTACTCCACCTTTAGGTCGTGCCTCCCCTTGGTCAGCTGGACGTTCGCGGGGTACTCGGTCGGGGCCTGGTCGAACCACTTGTCCACCAGCCTGGTCCCGTCAATCCAGAGCCGGCCCCCGTCGTCCACGGTGAGGTAGAAGGTGTACTGGCCCGCCACCGGCGCCTCGACCGTGCCCACCCACCTGATGGAGAAGGTGTTGACGTCGAGGCCCGCGGGCCCGTTGTTGCCCCAGTTGAAGTTGATGACCTCGTGGTCCTTCGTGTACTTGAAAACGGACAGGTCCCTGTCGTCGTAGTAGTGGCCCAGAAGACCGCCAGGGATGCCGTCGGAGACCACCGAGGCGTAGCCGTTGCCGATGAGGAGGTCGCCCCTCGACCCCTCGCGGTCGAGCCCCACGAACGGGTCGTGCCATTCGTCCGGCGCGCCGAACACCATCCTCCAGTCGAGGAGGGTGGGCTTGAAGCTGCCGTTGGCGACGAGGTCGACCTGCATCCGCACCCTCGGGTACATGTCCTTGGACAGGCCGTAGAGCGAGACTGCGCCCCTCTCCAGGTCCGCGAGGCCCGGGACGGTCTCGTTCGCGTACCCGGCCACGCTCGGCTCCTTGCTCGCGTTGAGGATGGAGACCAGGACGCGGCTGCCCCCGGGCGCGTCGTAGGTGATGCGCGCGTAGTCGAAGATGTAGCCGTCCGGGCACGTGATGATGGACGATGCTACCCAGCCCACGGAGGCACTCGAGAGGAGGCGGGCCTCGCCCCCCGTGACCTCGACGCCGACGAGGCCGACGGGCGGCACGTACACATGGCTGGAATCGTCGAGCGCGTCGTACCACTCGGGCGGGGTGGAGAGCATGGGCGTGAGCCCGCCGCCGTCCCAATCGTCGGCCGCCGTCCCCGCGGGCATGTAGGGGAGCCCGATGAGGAGTAGCACGCCCACGGCGAGGAGAGGCCTTGTGTCCACCCGGCGCATCATCCCGACCACCCGACCGCGGAGAGGGGTGCCGGCATCACCGCAGATGTCCTCCTGGCGACGGCGCCCCACATCGTGGTCCTAGGTGGGATGCCGCCTTGCGCGATATATAAACCCTTCCCAATGACGACACCGAGGGTGGCAGGCCCGATGGACCGGCCTTGACAGGCGTCGCTATAGGACATGCGATCGGCCCGACGCGTCCTGGGTCGGCCTGCCTGGTGGGGTCCTGGGCCAATCCCACGGGAGGGGCTGTCGACTCACTCCTCCTCGACCCACTCTTGACCCTTGCCCTTGCTGGGGAGCTGCCCGGGCGCACCCGCCTCGAACTTTCGCTTGAGCTCCCGGTAGCTCTGCTCAGATATCTCGCCGAGGATGAACCGCTCCTCCAGCTTGGCAAGGAGCGCGGCCTTGTCCACGGGGGGCGCGGCCGCGCCCGCGGCCGCCCTCCTGGGCTCGGCCTTGGGCTTCGCCCCGTGCTCCTTCAGGAACGTCGACGAGTCT
>CAYGVT010000138.1:0-33107 GCA_964353355.1 uncultured Thermoplasmata archaeon
CTACTGGTGCACGGCTGACATCGGCTGGGTCACGGGCCACAGCTACATCGTCTACGGCCCCCTGAGCAACGGGTACACGAGCCTCATGTTCGAGGGCGTCCCGAACTACCCGCAGCCCGACAGGTTCTGGGACATCGTCGAGAAGTACAAGGTCAACATCTTCTACACGGCCCCGACCGCCATCCGCGCCATGATGCGCGACGGCGACGAGTGGCCCAAGAAGCACGACATGAAGTCGCTGCGCGTGCTCGGGTCGGTGGGCGAGCCCATCAACCCCGAGGCGTGGATGTGGTACTACAACGTGGTCGGCGGCGGCAGGTGCCCCATCGTGGACACCTGGTGGCAGACCGAGACGGGCGGCATCCTGATAACGCCCCTGCCCGGCGCCCACGCGCTCAAGCCCGGCTCCGCCAGCTTCCCGTTCTTCGGCGTCGACCCCGTCATCCTCAAGGAGGACGGCTCCGAGGCCGCGGTGAACGAGGGTGGCTACCTGGTCATCCGCCAGTCGTGGCCAGCGATCGCCAGGACCATCTACGGCGACGCCGACCGATACATGAGGACCTATTTCTCCAAGTACAAGGGGATGTACCTCACCGGCGACGGCGCGCGCAAGGACGAGGACGGCTACTTCTGGCTCATGGGCCGCATCGACGACGTGGTCAACGTCTCGGGCCACAGGATCGGCACGATGGAGGTCGAATCCGCCATCGTCGCCCACCCCAAGGTGGCCGAGGCGGCCATCGTCCCGATGCCCCACCCCATCAAGGGCCAGGGCCTCTACGCCTACGTGACGCTCAAGCGGGGACAAGAACCCTCCGACGCGCTGGTCAAGGAGCTGCGCGACCACGTGACCAAGATGATCGGGCCCATCGCGAAGCCCGACGTCATCCAGTTCACGGACGCGCTGCCCAAGACCCGCAGCGGCAAGATCATGAGGCGCATCCTCAAGGTCATCGCCGAGGGCGGCACCGACATGGGCAACACCACGACGCTCGCGGACCCCACCGTCGTGGACCGGCTGCGCACGGACCACGACAAGCTCGTGAAGAACGTTAAGTAGGCAGCGGGACGCGGGGGCGCGGGCGGAGGACCGTCCCACCCGCCCCCCAAGGGCCCACACGGCCTGCCGTTCGACCCCACCCCCAGCCTGGACCATGGAGACGCGCGGTGCCCGAACCCGCAGTGCCGGGGTCCGGCCGGCCAAATCGCCATGGGAAGGTTAATAACGGCCCAGCCTTGTGCTCGTCCTGGCGAGGGCGCGGCCCATGCCAGGTGGACGGGCGATGGCCATGAGGAGGGACATGGAGATAGCGTCTCAGGCGCACCTGAGGCCCATCGCGGACGTGGCCAGGCAGCTCGGCATCGGGGAGGGAGAGCTGGAGCTCCACGGCCCGCACATGGCCAAGGTCTCGCTGGGGGTCCTCGACCGCCTCTCGGACAAGCCTGACGGGAGGCTCATCCTGGTCACCGCCATGACGCCCACGCCCGCGGGCGAGGGCAAGACCACGGTCTCCATCGGCCTGGGCGAGGCCATGTACACGATGGGCCTGCGCGTGGTCAACACGCTGCGCGAGCCCTCGCTCGGACCGGTCTTCGGCGTCAAGGGCGGCGCGGCGGGGGGCGGTTACGCCCAGGTCCTGCCGATGGAGGACATCAACCTCCACTTCACGGGCGACATCCACGCCGTCACGGCCGCCAACAACCTGCTCGCGGCGATGGTGGACAACCACCTGCAGAGGGGCAACGTGCTGGGCATCGACCCCAAGCGAGTGACGTGGAGGCGCGCGCTGGACGTGAACGACCGCGCGCTGCGCAGCGTCGTGGTCGGCCTCGGCGACGCCGCCGACGGGGTTGCCCGCCCGGAGGGCTTCATCATCACTGCCGCCTCCGAGGTCATGGCGGTGCTGTGCCTCGCGTCCGACCTCCAGGACCTGAGGCGCCGGCTCGGGGACATCGTCGTGGGCTACACTCACAAGCGCTCGCCGGTCCGCGCGCGAGAGCTCAAGGCCCACGGCGCGATGACCGTGCTGCTGAGGCACGCCCTCGAGCCCAACCTGTGCCAGACGGTGGAGGGCTCGCCCGCTCTCGTGCACGGAGGGCCCTTCGCCAACATCGCGCACGGCACGAACTCGGTCGTGGCCACTCGCATGGCGCTCAAGCTCGCGGACAATGTGGTCATCGAGGCGGGCTTCGGGGCCGACCTGGGCGCGGAGAAGTTCGTGGACATCGTGTGCCGCGAGGCGGGCTTGCGCGTCGACGCCGCCGTCATCGTGGCCACCTGCCGCGCGCTCAAGCTGCACGGGGGCGCGGCCAAGGACGACGTCGAGCGCCCCGACGTGGACGCCCTCCGGCGGGGCATCCCGAACCTGATGACGCACGTGGAGAACGTGCGCGCCCTCGGCATCGGCGCGGTCGTCGCCATCAACGTCTTCCCTAGCGACACGCCCGAGGAGCTCGGCGCGCTCGAGGAGGCGCTGCGTGACGCGCGCGTGCCCTGCGCCCGCGTGACGGTCTTCGCGCATGGCGGCGAGGGGGGCAAGGCGCTCGCCCGCGAGGTCCTCGCGGTGCTGGAGGCCCCGCGGCCCGAGATGCGGCCCGTGTACCCGCTGGACGCGCCCATCAAGGACAAGCTCCTCGCCATCGCCACCAAGGTCTACCGCGCGGACGGCGTCCTTTACGACAAGCGGGCCGAGTCCGACATCAAGCTGCTCGAGCGCAACGGCTTCGGGGGCCTGCCCGTTTGCGTGGCCAAGACCCAGGGCTCGCTGAGCGACGACCCCCGGCTCAGGGGCGTGCCGAAGGGCTGGTCCCTCCGGGTCAACGAGGTCCGCGTGAGCGCGGGCGCGGGCTTCATCGTGGTCGTGTGCGGCGACGTCGTGACCTTGCCGGGGCTGCCGTCGGAGCCCGCGGCCGAGGGCATCGACATCGACCAGGACGGCAACACCGTGGGCCTGTACTGAGCCTCCGCAAGGGCCTTATGCGCGCAAGGCGTAATACCCCGGCGGTCGGACGGAGCAGGGACCGCGGGGAACGACGATGACGGCGAGGATCATCTCTGGCAAGGTCGTCAGCGCGCAGATCTACGTGGAGCTCGGCGGGCGCATCACCGCCTTCAGGGAGCGCCATGGCATCGTCCCGCACCTCACTGTCGTCCTCGTGGGGGACGACCCCTCGTCCCAGTCCTACGTGCGCATGAAGTCGGAGAGGTGCCAGGAGCTGGGCCTGGGCTCGACCGTGCTCAGGATGCCCGCGTCGACGTCGGAGAGCGAGCTCCTCGCGACCCTGGACGGGCTCAACCGCGACGAGGGCGTCCACGGCGTGCTGGTCCAACTGCCCCTTCCGGGTCACATCAGGGAGACGCACCTGCTGCAGGCGGTCGACCCGCGCAAGGACGTGGACGGCTTCCACCCCCTCAACGTGGGCCGCATGGTCATGGGCGACCCGGACGTGCTGTTGCCGTGCACCCCGCACGGCATCCAGCAGCTGCTGGTGCGGTCGGGCGTGAGGGTGGAGGGCTCGCACGTGGTCATCGTCGGAAGGTCCAACATCGTGGGCAAGCCCCTCGCGAACATCCTCATCCAGAAGCGCCCGGGGGCGAACGCGACCGTCACCGTGTGCCACACGCGCACCACGGACCTCGGCACCATCACTCGCACCGCGGACATCCTGGTCGCGGCCGCGGGCAGCCCCCACGCGATCACGGCCGACATGGTGGCGCCCGGCGCGGTCGTGGTCGACGTCGGCTCCAACCGCGTGGACGACCCCACCAGGGAGAGGGGCTACAGGTTCGTGGGGGACGTGGACTTCGACGCGGTGAAGGAGGTCGCGTCGGCCATCACGCCGGTGCCAGGCGGGGTGGGGCCGATGACGGTGTGCATGCTGATGTGGAACACCGTCGAGGCGGCGTGGAACCGGTTCGGCCGGTAGGCCCTCCCCGCGCAGCTGGGTGGGTTTCGCAACCATTATAAATGCGCAATACATCCGCCGGCCGACGGGCCCGCGGGGCCCGTATGGACGCTCCGGGGATAAGTGCGTCACAAGGAGGCAACACCATGGTGGAAGAGACGCTCGGCATCGAGGAACGCCTCGCCAAGCTGGAGGAGAAGGTCGCGTCCCACAAGCACGCGGACGCGGGGGGGCCCATCGCGAACCCGGCGCCCCTCGGCCTGTTCGCCTTCGGATTGACGACGCTCATGCTCAACTTGGTCAACGCGGAGCTCGTGGAGAAGAACACGACCTCCCTCGTGCTCGGCTACGGCATGTTCTACGGCGGCCTGTGCCAGCTGTTCGCGGGCCTGTGGGAGTTCAAGAAGAACAACACCTTCGGCGCGACCGCGTTCACCACGTACGGTGCGTTCTGGATGGGCCTGGCGTTCTGGCACCTCCTCGCGGACGCGGACATATGGAATCCGGCGTCCTCGTTCAAGGGCGGCTTCGCGGCCATCCTCGCCGTGTGGGGCATGTTCACGGGGCTCATGTTCGTGGGCACGCTCAAGATCAACCGGGCGCTGCAGATGGTGTTCCTGACGCTCACCATCCTGTTCTTCCTGCTGGCCGCTGGTCAGTACAACCCGGACGTGCACCGCATCGCGGGCTACGAGGGCATCCTGTGCGCCTTCACCGCCATCTACGCGGGCTGGGCGCAGGTCATCAACGAGGTCTGGGGCAAGACCGTCCTGCCCCTCGGGCCGATGAAGTGAACGCCCAATCGAGCGTGACACGAGGAGGTGACCGCCCGGGGGCGCATGCCCCCGGGCGCTCGCTCCTCCCTTCCAGGGCATCGCGCGCACCGCCACATCGGCATCGTCACCGATGCACATCCCACGCTGACGGGAGCGCCCTCGCCGGTCAGGCGTAGGCGTACTCGTCCTTGAAGGCCTTGTACCTGCTGAGGTCGCCCGCCTTCTTGGGCTTGACCTTCGCGAGGGCCTGCTCGAGGTGGCGCATCTCGAGCTTGAACGCCTTGACGTCCTTCTCCTTGGGCTCGGCGCCCTTGCCCCTCTTGATGAACTCGCGGATGGCGAGCATCACGCCCTCGCTCACGACGTTGGCGATGTCGGCCCCGGAGTAGTCGACGGTGCTCGAGGCCAGCTTGTCGACGTCGACGTCCTGGGCGGTGGGCTTGTCGCGCAGGTGGATCTTGAAGATGGCCTTCCGGGCGGCCTCCTCCGGGGCCGGGATGAGGATGTGGCGCGAGAACCGGCCCGGGCGCAGGAGCGCGGGGTCGACGAGGTCGGGCCTGTTGGTGGCCGCTATGACGGTGACGTTGTGGAGCTCCTCCAGCCCGTCCATCTCCGTGAGGATTTGCGATATCACGCGCTCGGTCACCTTCGCGTCGGAGCCCGTCCCCCGGTTGGGGGCGATGGAGTCGAGCTCGTCGAAGAACACGATGCAGGGCGCCGCCTGCCGCGCCTTGCGGAAGGTCTCGCGGACCGCGCGCTCGGACTCCCCGACCCACTTTGAGAGGAACTCGGGGCCCTTGACCGAGATGAAGTTGGCCTGCGCCTCGTGCGCGACCGCCTTGGCCAGGAGGGTCTTGCCGGTGCCTGGCGGGCCGTACAACAGGATGCCCTTGGGGGGGGTCGCGTCCATGTGCTTGTACAGCCCAGGGAACTTGAGCGGCCACTCCACGACCTCCACGAGCTGCTGCTTGGCCTCGTCGAGGCCGCCGATGTCCTGCCAGGACACGTTCGGCGTCTCCAGCATGACCTCGCGCATCACGGAGGGCACCATCTCGCGGAAGGCCTGCTCGAAGTCGTCGGCCTCGATGCGGATGGAGTTGAGGAGCTCCGCGGGCACGAAGTCCTGGTCCAGGTCGATCTGGGGCAGCAGCTTGCGCAGCGCGTTCATGGCCGCCTCCTTGCACAGCGCCGCCAGGTCCGCGCCCACGTAGCCGTGCGTGAGGTCGGCGATGCGGTCGAGGTCTATCTCCTTGGCCAGGGGCATGCCGCGCGTGTGTATCTGCAGCACCGCGCGCCGCGCGTTGCGGTCGGGGATGCCGATCTCGATCTCGCGGTCGAACCGGCCGGGCCTGCGCAGCGCCGGGTCGAGCGCGTTCGCGCGGTTGGTGGCACCGATGACCACGACCTTGCCGCGCGACTCCAGGCCGTCCATGGTGGCCAGGAGCTGCGCGACCACGCGGCGCTCCAGCTCGCCCTGGACCTCGTCGCGCTTGGGCGATATGGAGTCGATCTCGTCGATGAAGATGATGGAGGGCGCGTTCTCCTCGGCCTCCTTGAATATCTCGCGCAGCCGCTCCTCGGACTCGCCGTAGAACTTGGACATTATCTCGGGGCCAGAGAGGGAGATGAAGTGCGCGAACGTCTCGGATGCCACCGCCTTGGCCAGCAGCGTCTTTCCGGTGCCCGGGGGCCCGTGCAGCAGCACGCCCTTGGGCGCCTCGATCCCGAGCTTGTCGAAGATCTCCGGGTGCCGCAGCGGGAGCTCAATCATCTCCCGCACGCGCGATATCTCGACGTCCAGCCCGCCGATGTCCTCGTAGGACACATGCGGGACCTTCGCGGGCTTCTCGACCGCGGGCTTCTCGGAGATGGATATCTCGGTCGACTGGGTGATGAACACGGCCGTCTTGGCGGGCTGCAGGGCGGTGACGACGAGGTCGAACACCCGGCCCATGATGTTGATGGGGAGCGTGTCGCCCCTGGTGACGACGCGGCCGTCAAGCCTCTGGCGGAGGTACTGCTCGCCGCCCATGATGCGCAGGGGCTCGGTGGGCGCGAAGCTCACCTTGGCCGCGTTGACGGCCACGACCTTCTCGACGCCCACCTTCTCGTCGATGGCCACGCCTGCGTTGCGGCGCGTGGTGCCGTCGATGCGGATGACACCGCGGTTCTCGTCCTCGGCGACGCCGCGGTAGGCGACCGTGACGGTCTTGCGCTTGCCCTCCACGGTGACGACGTCGCCGTTCTGGAGCGAGAGTATGTCCATGATGGCCCCGTCGATGCGCGCGACGCCCTTGTCGACGTCCGACGGCTTGGCCTCGACCACGCGCAGGATCTTCTCGACCTTCTTCATCCGCGTTCTCTCCTCAGGAATCTATCGGGTTCGATGTAGAGTAACTTTACGGTCGACCGACAAAAAGGGGGGGATGGACCGCACGGTCGGGCGCCCCGGGCCGTGGTCGGAGGGCGAGGGGGGGTGGCGGGCCCAGGGTGCCTTCCGTGCGGTCAGTGTGAGATGTTGGGGCCTCAGTCCACCTTCACGGTGACCTTCTTGGGCTCCGTTGGCCTCTCCTTGGGGACCTTGACGTGGAGCACGCCGTCCCGCATGCTGGCCTCGATGGCGTCCTCCCGGACGCCCTCGGGCAGCATGAAGCTGCGGCCGAAGGAGGAGGACCGGCGCTCGTGGCGCAGGTAGTTACTGCCCTCCTCCTTTCGCTCCTCGTCCATCTTGGACCTCACATGGAGCAGCCCATCGTGGACCTCGACCTCGATGCTATCCTTGGTGACGCCGGGCATGTCGGCCTCTATGAGCAGGTGGTCGCCCTCGTCGGTGATGTCGACGCGGGGCGCGTGCGACGCCATCATGGCCCTCGGGCCGACGGCCGGCATGAGCCATCTGTCGGACATGAAGTCCTCGAGGACGCGGTCGAACTCGTTCCAGGGGTCGAACCACCGGTCGCCCAGCATGGGACGGTCCTCGACCCTCGCAAGCTCAACTCTCCTTTCCTTCCTTCCGAGCATGCGTGATGCCTCCTTGCCCTGGCCACTACTGCCGCCCACATTCGTGCGTGACTGGTAGTGAACTTTCGGTTGTATACTGTAATACCACCAGTCGTATATAAGATTTGCGCCATCGGATGGTAGGCGCGCTTGACTGGGGCGCTGGAGGGGGGTCCGGGAGGGTCCGGTCGGCCGGCCAGCTTCGCTGTGGGGTCGCCCTGGGCGGCCGTTCAGCCCAGGATGAGGTCGACCAGGATGGCCTTCTGGGCGTGGAGCCGGTTCTCGGCCTGGTCGTAGACCATGGACGCGGCCGAGTCGACGACCTGGTCAGTGACCTCGAGGCCGCGGTGCGCGGGCAGGCAGTGCATGAACTTGGCCTTGGGCCCGGCCTTGGCCATGAGCGAGGAGTTGACCTGGTAGCTGGAGAAGATGCGCTTGCGGTTCTCCTCCTCCTCCTCCTGGCCCATCGATGTCCAGACGTCAGTGTAGACCACGTCCGCACGCTCGACGGCCCAGGCGGGGTCGCGCGCAGCCTCGACCTTGGCGCCCGTCCCCTTGACGAAGGCCATGGCCTTCTCGCGGATGCCGGCGTCGATCTCGTAGCCAGGCGGTGTGGCGATTCGCAGGTGCGCGCCCACGAGCGCGCATCCTAGGGCGAGCGAGTTGGCCACGTTGTTGCCGTCCCCGACGTAGGCTATGCGCCTCCCCTTCAGCGCGCCGAAGTGTTCCTTGACCGTCATCAGGTCGGCCATGATCTGACAGGGGTGCTCCTTGTCGTCGAGCGCGTTTATGACGGGCACCGAGGAGGCGGCCGCGAGCTCGGCCACCATCCTGTGGTCGAAGGCGCGGTACATGATGGCGTCCACGTACCGGCTCAGCACGCGGCTTGTGTCGGCCACGGTCTCGCCGCGGCCCAGCTGCATGTCCTTGGGCGAGAGGAAGATGCCCTGGCCGCCCAGCTGGAAGATGCCCACCTCGAAGCTGAGGCGCGTCCGCGTCGAGGGCTTCTCGAATATCATGCCGAGGGTGCGACCCTCGAGCGGCCGCTCGCGCCTGCCGGCCTTGTAGGCCCTCTTCATGGCTATGGCCCTGTCGATCACGAGCTCGAACCTGTCCGCGTAGTCGGCCACCGACAGCAGGTGCCTTGGCATATGCCCACCGGCCGCCAGTATAAAGTCGGCGGTTGAAAAGGGTTGCGCCCCCCAGCGACGTGTCCAGCGGGCGCCATGGGGGCCAGGGATGGGATGGTCTGCGAGAGGGGCCACTGGCCCGATGTCGGGCAAGCTGAGGGCCAGGGGAACCCCTAATATGGAAGGAAGGGAAAAAGGGGGTGGGGGCCGGGGCCTACTTGCGCATCCGCAGGCTCTCGGCCGTCTCCACGATATCTATCGGCTTCTGCCATGCCAGTTGCAGCCGCATGCGCAGCTTCCCGTTCTCGAAGAAGATGTTTATCGAGCCGACCTGGGACTTGTAGGTGTTGTACCGCTTGCCCTCCCTGGTTAGCTCCCGGGACTCCGCCTTGAGGAACCCGGCCTTCTCCAGCTCGTTGATCTTGCGGTAGCACGATGCGAGCGGTATCCCGAACATGTAGGAGAGCTCGCGCGCGCTCCGCGCCTGGAACGTGGTCGCGGACAGTATCCGGATGTTGTACTCGTCCATCAGAATTTTCGGCAGGTTGAGGCTCTTCTCCATACTATCCCCCCCCATAGGGGTCGGCTCCGGTTAGGTAAAGTAAGTGATGCCGGGAAACCCTATATAAATCCCCGCAGGTGATTTTCAATGGTGATAATCAACCGCCGCCGGGCGACCCCGGGATACTGGTGGGCATTCTTCTCGGTTCTCGCTACCGAAAATCATGACCTGTTATCACCATTTTTCGGGTCATTACTCATGAATGGAGGGGTGCATTTCGAGGCCCGGGAGGGCTCGCGGGGATCCGCGCTTGTGCCTGCTGGCCGGCCGGTCACGTGGCCACTGGCCGGTCTGAAGGGTGGTGAGATGCAGCCCTGAAGAGGGCGCCTACGGCATCGGCCGGCCGAAGGCGTTCTTGCCGTCGTTGAGGGTGGTCCAGGACGCCTCGTAGTTCTGGGTCTTCTTCCAAGAGACGTCGAGGGAGATGCGCAGCTTGCCGCGCTCGAAGGTGAGCGCGACTTTGATGAGCTGCGACCGGTACTTGCGCACGCGCTTGCCGTTCGCCCGCAGCTGCTTCTCGACGCACTTGAGGAGCCCTGCGGTCTCGAGCTCGTTGATCTTGCGGTAGCACGAGACCAGGGGGATGTTGAACATGTAGGCCAGGTCGCGGGCGGAGAGGGCCTCGAAGGCCGTGGCTGACAGGATGCGCATGTTGATGTCATCCATGATGAGCTTTGGGAGGTTCGCGTACTCCACCGCTTCACCCCGGGCATTGTCCCGCTGGTGCATAAATAGGGTATTTAAATATATATAGATTTCCATTATTCCCCATATATACTTCCCCATATCCCCGTATAACCCTACTCCGGACCCTGGCTACCGCGGGCCCATATACCGCTTAAGGAGGCGGCCAGGGTCGAGCCCCATGGACTGCAGGACACGGCCAGCGACCAGGTCGACCAGGTCGTCGACCTTGCGGGGGTGGGTGTAGAACGGCGGGGAGGCCACCATTACCACGGCACCTGCCTCCGAGAGGGAGGTGAGGTTGCGCAGGTCCACGGTCGAGAGGGGCATCTCCCGCGCGACGACGACGAGCCTGCGCCGCTCCTTGAGGGCTACCGCGCACGCGCGGGTGAGGAGCGTGTCAGCGACCCCGGAGGCCAGCTTGCCGACCGTGGACATGGAGCACGGCACGATCGCGGTGGCGTCGACCCGGAAGCTGCCCGAGGCCAGGGGCGACTCCATCCGCGAGTCTGGCCAGGCCTTGAAGGCCATGGCCTCGAGGTCCTCGACCCCGAGCCCGGTCTCGTCCTCGACGAGCCTCCTGGCAGCCGACGTCACGACCAGGTGGACGCGGACGTCGTCGCGGCGGGAGAGCTCCTGGAGCGCGCGCACGCCGTAGGCGGCGCCCGACGCGCCCGAGATGCCCAGGACAACGGTCCTCACGGGCTCCGCGGCCTTCGCCCTCCCGGCCTTGCGCGCCCTGGCCATGGTCAGCCCACCCCCCCGATCCTGCCTGCGCGCGTCTGCCTCTGCGTCCAAGAGAACAGGACCTGGCCGTTGGTCGCGTCCAGGCCTGCCCGGTACCGGCCCTTGTCGCCGAGCGGGTCGTCATGGCTCTCGAGCATGTAGACGTACCCAGCGCCCGACGACGAGCCGATGGAGGTCGGGTCGAGCGGGATGGACTGCGCGCCCTCGCCGATGGTGAGGTTGAACCGGGACCAGTCCGGGTTGCTGTCGAGGAAGGCGTTGCTCCTCACCTCGGTCTGGTTCCGCAGCAGGCGGATGCCCCGGCTCAGGGTCGCGACGGAGCCGATGTCGACGGCGGAGCCGAGCGGGCGCCCGTCGTCGATGTAGCTCGCGCCCGTGGCGGTCAGCGCGGCGGGAGCGCCCTGCACGACGATTGAGAAGTGCTCCGAGGAGCCCTCGGTGCCGAACGACAACCGCCAGGTGGGCTCGACGTCCGCGGTCGAGTAGTTGCCGTCGTGGCAGAACGCTGACGGGTGCGCGTCGAGCCAGGCCTGGAATCCGGTCACCTGCCCAGCGGCGGCCTCGACGGCGTCCTGGGGCGTGAACGCGAAGCCCCCGCCCACCCCGCCCTGCTCGGGCACGAGCCCGAGGGGGGCGAAGTCGTCAGCGAACTCGCCCCGGACGGTGTAGGCGTGGTCCGCCGAGCACGCGGTGCCCGGGTCGGTCGCGCCGTCCCGGGACGACAGGAGAGTCTCGGTGACGTCCACGATGATGGTGTCGCCCTCGGAGTAGGCCTTCGTGTGGACGTGGCTCTTGGCGGGCTGGGAGAGGCCCGGCTCGAGCCATACGTCCATGAAGAACGCGTCGAGGCCCGTCTCGGTGAGCGTCTGCTCCGACATCGTCACGTTGACGTGGAGGCCCCAGGCGCTGCGGCCCTCGACCATCTCCATCCCGCGCACGCGCCAGATGTACGTCCCCCCGCCGACCTGGAGCTGGTGCGGGGCGCGGTCCTCGGAATCGAACTCGGTCGACCGGAGGAACGACGCCAGGCTGAAGGAGCTTGCGATGCCCTCGAGCTGCCCGTAGAAGGTGCCCGTGTCGCGCTCGGTGAAGATGAAGTTGGGCGGGACCGTGAACCGTGCGTCGATGTCGACGTCCGTCCTCACCGACCTGTCCCACCCGAGGCACACCTTCTCCCCCAGCGTCGCCTTGAGGTAGCCGCTCAGGGTGGTGTCCGTCGCTGCCTGGTTGGTGAGCACCTCTCCCTGGACGTCGTCCAGGTCGTAGGTCATCGTCTCCTCGCGCACGTCGTGCTCCCTCATGAACCCGTCCTCGGCGCGGCTGACGCCGTCGACGGTGGAGGTTTTGTCGCCCGCGAGGCGCGCGCGCACGACCTTGACGACGATGGTGATCGGGGTGAGCCCCCCTGGAAGGGTTGTGGAGAACCTGTAGAGCCCGTCGGGGTTGGAGGCCGTGAGGTAGGCCACCACGTCGTAGCGGTAGTCATCGTCCACGTGGGGGCCGGACATCTCGACGCGCAGAGGCTCGATGTGCACCCCATGTCTGACGACCCTCGATGCGGCACCGCGGCCGTCGAGGACCTTGAGCGTCACCGTGAAGTCGCCCGACGAGTTGAACGCGTGCTTGACCACGCGACCCTTCCCCTCGGCCGCGTCCCCGAAGGCCCACCTGAAGTCCTTGACGCCGTCGCCGTCCGGGTCCCGGGAGTCCGAGGCGTCGAACGTCACCGGCTGGCCCGCGACGGGCTCCTCCGGCGCGAACGAGAACGAGGCGAAGGGGGGGTCGTTCGCGATGAGCGTGAAGTACCCAGCGAGCCCCCCGACGACGAGGACGGCGACCACGGCCGTCACGGCGAACGCCCTTCCGGGCCGCCTCCTGGGCGTGCGGGGGGACCTGATGCGCGGGGGCGCCTCTGCCTCTGATGCCCCCTCATCCCCGGTCGCGGGCTCGGCCTCGGGCGGGGCCTCGCCCTCGTCCGTCTCGAGCCCGTCACCGGTCTTCACGCCGGTTTCGAGCATCCCCATCGTCTGGTCGATGCCCCCCTGCAGCTTCCCCATGACCTCCTTGATGTCCTTCTCGTACTCCTTCTTGTCCGTAGGAGTCCCCTCGGACCCTACGACACTGGACGCCTCGGGCACGTGGGCCTCGGGTTTCATTGCGGAGACCTCGAAGGCCTTCGAGCCATCCTCCTCCATCACGCCCGCGACCTCACCGGGCTCGGCGTCCGGGAAATCGTCCCCGTGCTCGGCCGCGCCGCTGCCGCCACTGACCGCCCCCACGCCCTCCACCGTGTCCGTGGCCGCGGTCGCCTCGGCCCAGGCGGCCTCGGTCACATTCTCTGCACCCGAGGTCACATCGACCTCGGTCAGGGCGGCGTCCTCGATGTCCGCCGCATCGCCGGCCTCGTCGAAGTCGCCCTCGATCTCGTCCTCCAGCTCGTCGAGCAGCCCCTTCATGGTCTGCTTGTCGCTGGCGGACTCCTCCTGCTGTGCCTGCATGGCGACCATGATTTTGTAGTCCACGGCCGCCTGGAGGAGTGCCGCCGTTCGCAGGGAATTGCCCGTCTCGCCGGACGCGGCCTCTGGACCGGCCTCGGTCGGCGTCTCGGGCGCCTTGGGCTTGGCGGCCTGATGGGCTGCCAATCCCGCCTTGGACTCCCCGAGCGTCTCGGCTGCTTCCTTCAGCTCCTTCCTGAGCCCCTTCAGGTCCTCGGCCTTTGCCTCCGGGCCTTCCTCCACTACCTTGGTGGAATCGGCCATCCCCCCGACCTGCGCATCGGGCGCGATCCCCTGGCCGACGGGCGCGCCCTTCACAGCAACGACCTGGCCTGCGGCCTCGGGCATCGCAGCCGTCGTCGCGGCCCTCGCACCCTCCGCGCCCGCGGACGGACCCCTCAGGGCCTCCTCGGGTCCCGCCCCCTCGAGCTCGAGCTCCTCCTCGATCTGCTCCTCGGAGGGTGGGCCCACGCGCACCTCGACCTCCTCGATGGGCCTGGAAGGCGCTGACGGGGGCGCGGGCGAGGGCTGTGCGCCCTCGAGCTGTCGCCGGATCTCGGCCATGTAAGTCGACTTGAAGGCCTCGGGGTCCTTGGCGAGGAGCTCGCGAAGCGCTCCCACCTGCAGTCCCATCGCCTCGAAGCCGTCGAGCTTGGCGCGCATCCGCTCGAGCTCCGCGGCGTCGACGACCGGCCTGCCAGTCGGGCCCTGGGCCATGGTGTGCAATATCCCCGCGTGCGTATATCAACGTTTTCCAGGAGGATGGCCTGGAGAGGGGCCAGGTCTGGCTGGCATCGCCCGTCGTCGGGGCGCGAGCCCAAGTCGGCCCGCGGTGGGCCCCATGGCGCGTTGTCGACGGTTTTATGTGCCCTCGGTCCGATACTCGCGCCGTGGACCGGCACATCTGGGCGATCGCGACGCTCATCATTCTGAGCATCCCGCTTGCCCCGCACGCCGCTGGCGAGCCGGGCCCTCCGCTTTCGATGTACTACCACGCCCCGCAGGAGTCGCCCGCGCCCGCACGGAGCCTCCTCGTGGTGGACTCGAACGTCTCCACCAACCTGTCTGCCTATCTGCTCGCACCCTCCGTCCCCGACTTGCATGTGGGGGAGCACATCAACCTCACGATCGTCCACAGGTCGGTCCACGGTGCGGGCGCGAACGTGTCCCTCGACATCGGGGGGAACGGCGAGGGTGGTCCCCTGCCTGACGTCTGCCTATGGGGCACGGACCCAGGCCGCCGCGACTACACGACCGCCAACTGCACCTACGGGGCGTCGTACTTCAGGCTCCACCTCCTACCAGAGGAGCCCCTGCTCATCGCCAGCATCGCGAGCGATGGCGACGTGGTCGTACTGGAGTGGAGCGCCTCGCTGCTCCCGGCGCGCGTGCTGCTCTCCGCGAGGCTCCTACTGACGGGCAACCAGACACATCTTCCCGAGCTTCAGCGGGTCCAGGCCTCGGTGGTCATCGGGAACGAGGGGGGGCTGGATGCCCTCGACCAAGTGGTGGACGTGAGGTACGCGGGCCGCATCGTGACCACATGGACCGTCCCGTTGGCACCCTCCGGCGGTAGCTACGCGGTGCCGGTCGCGTTCGTGCCCGTGCTAGGCGAGCGCGAGATGGAGGTGCACCTGGTGGCGGGGGAGGGCGCGCCGTTCAGCATCGCCGTGCTCGCGTTGGACGTGCGGGAGGCCGCCTACCTCACGATAGACTGGGTCAAGGTGGACCGGCCTCGCATCGAGGAGGGCTCCCGGCTGACGGTCACGGCCGGCGTCACGAACATGGGCAACCTCACTGCGGACGGGGCGCAGGTGCAGTTCCTCGTCGACGGGGGCGTCGTGGCGAACGCCACGGTCGACGGGCTCGGCTCGGGGGACTCCACGACCGTCTCGGGCTGGTGGGAGGTGACGGAGCCCGGCACCCACGCCGTCTCCGCCAGGGTCGGGGGCGAACCCCTCGGGGCCCAGGCCGTGTCGGTGCGGGTCACCGCCCAGGCGCCCCTGCCCGGCGCCATGCTAGCCGTCCTCGCAATCGCCGCGCTCGCCGCCCTCAGGCGGGCGGGACGGCGGTGAGCGAGAGCTCGCCGTGCTTGACGCCCTTGAGCGAGCGCAACTTGTCCCCAAGCCCGCGCAGCGCGCCCGCACGGCCCCGCATGATGATGACCTCGAGGCAGTGCTCGTGGTCGACGTGCACGTGGATGGAGGCGACGATGTCCACGCCCCCGGTCTCGCGCGCGTCGTGCTGGAGCTCCACGAGCCTGTCCTCGCGGTCGGCCTTCTCGTGCTCGTAGAGCAGCGTGAGCGAGCCGATGACCTCCCCGTCCGACGCCACCTTGTCGACGACGAGCGCGCCGCGCGCCAGGTCGCGCAGGGCCTCCGACCTCGACGGGTAGCCCACGCGGTCGACGTACCGGTCGAACGCCTCGAGGAGCCCGGGCTCGAGCGACACGCCTATGCGGGTGACGTTGTCAGCCATGGCGGGCGGATTGGCCAGGGAGGTATTTGAGGTCTTGGCCATTGGGTCGGGGCAACCCTCAAATATGCCATGCAGCCTACCGCGGGCCATGCACAAGACCGTGACGTTGGACATGGCGACGTCAGTGCTCGACGAGAACCGCCGCCTCGCGCGCGGCAACCGCGAGCACCTCAAGGGGCACGGCGTGCGCGCCTTCGACTTCCTCGGCGCGGTCGGCTCCGGCAAGACCATGCTCATAGAGCGGCTCGCCGAGCACATGCGCGCGCGCGGCATAAAGGCAGGGGCCATCGCGGGCGACGTCGCTGGCGACGACGACTACAAGCGGTTCCGAAAGGCCGGCCTCCCCGCGGCCAACGTCAACACCGGCAAGGAGTGCCACCTCGACGCGCACCTCGTCGAGCACGCCCTCGAGGAGCTGGACCTGGACTCGTTCGATGTGCTCTTCATCGAGAACGTGGGCAACCTCGTGTGCCCCGCGGACTTCCCGCTGGGGGCGGAGAAGCGCGTCGTCGTCATCTCCACGACGGAGGGCGACGACATGGTCCGCAAGCACCCCGCCATCTTCCGCGACGCGGACATCTGCGTGCTCAACAAAGTCGACCTCGCGCAGGCCGTCGACGTGGACGTCAAGGTGCTGGAGCGCGACTTCCGCGCCGTCAACGCGCACGCGCCCTTCCTGCTCACGAACGCGCGCAAGGGCGACGGCGTGGCCGCGCTGCTCGACGCGCTCATGGAGTGAGGTGCCCCGGAGGCCCCCCCCTTGGCCCGAATCCTCGTCTATGGCACCGTGCAGGGCGTGGGGTTCCGCCCCACCGTCCACAGGGTCGCGGCGAGGCTGGGCCTGCGGGGGTACGTGAGGAACAACGGGGCGAACGCGGAGATATGCGTCCCCGGCGGCAGGGCGGAGGCGGAGGCGTTCCTCGACGCCCTGAGGAGGGCGCTGCCCCCGCTCGCCGAGATTGCCTCCTACGAGGTCAAGGACGGCGAGCCCGAGGGGGAGGGCTTCGCCATCGTCCCGAGCTCCGAGGGCCCGCGCCTGGGCGTCATACCTCCCGACACGGCCGTCTGCGGCGCGTGCCAGCGCGAGTTCCACGACCCCGCGGACCGCCGCCACCACCATCCGTTCACCAACTGCACCGACTGCGGCGCGCGGTTCACCGTCATCCGCGACCTGCCATACGACCGGCCGCTCACCTCGATGGCCCCGTTCCCGATGTGCGACGAGTGCGAGCGCGAGTACAAGGACCCCGCGTCCAGGAGGTTCCACGCGCAGACGGTGAACTGCCCCCGATGCTCGCCGAGGTACACGCTGCTGGACAGGGGCGGGGCCATCGTAGACGGGCCGCCGTTCGAGGCCTTCGCGCGCCGCGTCTCGGAGGGGGCGCTCGGCGTCATCAAGGGCTGGGGCGGCATGCACATCGTGTGCCTGCCAGACCGCGTTCCCGAGCTCCGGGTGCGGTTCCCGCGCCCGGCCAAGCCGTTCGCGCTGATGGCGCGCGACCTCGAGGCCGTCAAGGGGCTTGCGACCATCGGCCCCGGGGAGGAGGCGGTCCTCACCGGCCCCATGCGGCCCATCGTGCTGCTGCGCAAGCGCGCCATCCGCAGGCTCGAGCCCGTCTCGCCCGGCCTGGGGAACGTGGGGGTGATGCTCCCCTACAGCCCCGCGCACATGCTGCTGTTCTCCCACCTCGACGCGGACGCGCTGGTCTTCACCTCCGCCAACCAGCCCGGGGAGCCCATCGCGACCACCCGCGAGCAGGCGCTCGCGCTGGACCTCGACGTCTACCTGCTCCACGACCGCGAGATTGTCCAGCGCGCTGACGATTCCGTGGTCAAGGTCCACAGTGGGCGGACGCTCTTCATCAGGCGGTCCCGGGGCGCCGTCCCGACACCGCTGCCCGCTCTCCACGAGCGCAACGTCCTCGCCGTCGGCGCGCAGCTCAACGTGGTCGCGGCCGTGACCTCGAGCGGCCGCATGTTCCTGTCGCAGTACGTGGGCGACAGCTCCAAGTACCACACTCAGCTCTTCCTGGAGGAGGGCATCGCGCACCTGCGCCGGATGTTCGGGGTCAATCGCCTCGACGCGGTCGCGTGCGACCTGCACCCCCGCTACTCCACGGTCCCCCTCGCCCGAAGATGGGCCGAGGAGGAGGGCGTGCCCCTCATGCGGTTCCAGCACCACCACGCCCATGCCGCGTCGCTGCTCCTCGACGCGGGCGTGCCTGAGGCCGTGGTCATCGCCATCGATGGCCTCGGCTACGGGCCCGACGGCACGATGTGGGGCGGCGAGGTGCTGCGCGCCGACCTCAAGGGCTACGACCGCCTGGCCCACCTGGAGGAGCTGCCGATGGTGGGGGGCGAGGCCGCCATCGAGGACCCGAGGAGGCTCCTGTGGGCCGCGCACCGGGTGCTCGACAGGAAGGCCCCACGAGGGTTGGCGACGGCCGAGGAGGCCTCGGTTTGGGCCAAGCTGCTCCCCAGGGCGCCAAGGACCACGGGGCTCGGCCGGTTCCTGGACCTGGTGTCGGTCCATCTTGGCGTGGCGGGGAGGATGACCTACGACGGCGAGCCGGCGATGCGGCTCGAGCCCCTGCTGGAGGAGGGCCGGGCGAGGCCAGAGTTGGGCTTCAGGACGGAGAGGACCGCGTCCGGACAGGTGGGCGTCCTGTCGGTCCTCGACACGCTTTTCGATTTGACGCCGAGGTCGAGAAGGGACCGGTGCGACGCGGCCGCCTCTGCGGTAGGCGCGGTCGTCACAGGGCTCGCCGACGCGGGCGCGGAGGCCGCCGTGGCCAAGGGCCTGCCCCTCGGCGTGACGGGCGGGGTGGCATACTCGCTGCCCGTCCTGCGGCTCATCGAGGGGCGCGCGGAGGCCGCGGGGGCGCGGCTGCTGATGCATGCCAGGGTGCCGCCCGGGGACGGGGGCATCTCGGCGGGCCAGGCGGTCCTCGCAGGCCGCGCGCTCGGCTGACTCGGGGACAAGCTTTTTAACGGGAGGCCCCTATGGCCGCGCGATGTGCCTCGCCGTGCCCGCCCTGGTCCTCTCCGTCGACGGCAACCAGGCCGTCGTCGACTTCGGGGGCGCGAGCCGCACGGTCAACATAACCCTGGTGGACGTCAAGCCCGGCCAGTACATCATCGTCCACGCGGGGTTCGCCATCTCCGTGCTCAACGAGGAGGAGGCACGCGACTCGCTGGAGACCTGGCGCGAGTACCTCCGGTTCCAGGAAGAGGCCCTGGGGAACAGGGGGGGGGCGTGAGGGCCCCGTGCACGAGATCTCCGTCATGACCGAGGTCGTCGAGACGGTCAGGCGCATGGCCCGCGAGAGGGGCGCGGAGCGGGTCCTCAAGGTCAACTTGCAAGTCGGGGAGCTCACGTTCCTCGCCGAGGAGCAGATGCGGTTCGCCTTCGACGTCCTCAAGGCGGACGGCCACGGTGCCATGGAGGGCGCCGAGGTCGAGATAGAGACCATCCGCGCGCGCGGCACGTGCGCGGCGTGCGGCTACTCCGGCGGGACGAGGGTGCAGGAGGAGGCGGACCTCCACTTCAAGCTCCCCACCATCGACTGCCCCCGCTGCGGGCAGCGGCTGGAGATAACGGAGGGGCGCGACCTCTACATCCGCGACATCGTCATGGAGGTCCCGGACGGGGATGAGGCTGGCGATGGGGGTGTCTCCGAGGTGGAGTCCTCGAGGGGCAACGGGGGCGATGGCGATGCCTGAGCGGGCGCCCAAGGGGGAGCTGTTCAGGTACCGCGACAGGACTACGGCGGACGCCATCGTCAAGCGGCTCAAGCATCTGGGCTTGGACGGCCGCTACATGCACGTGTGCGGCACCCACCAGGACACGCTCGTGCGGTTCGGCCTCGAGCCGCTGCTCGCGAGCGCCAAGGTGGAGATCAGGCAGGGCCCGGGCTGCCCGGTGTGCGTGACATCCCCCAACGAGCTCGAGCAGGTGTTCGCGCTCGCGCGCGCTGGCGTGACCGTGGCCGTGTTCGGGGACTTCATGCGCCTGCCGGGCCCCTCGGGCACGCTCTTCGACCTGCGCTCGAGGGGCGAGGCCGACGTGCAGATCGTGTACTCGGTCGAGGACGCGCTGGCCTACGCGCGCGGTCACCCGGACAAGGAGGTCGTCTACATCGGCATCGGGTTCGAGACGACCGCGCCCTCGACCGCGGTGGCCGTGCTCGACGCGGCGCACGAGGGCATCCGCAACTTCTCGGTGCTGTCCATGCACCGCCTGCTGCCGCCCGCGCTGCGCGCGGTGCTCTCGCTCGGCGAGGTGAGGCTCGACGGGCTCATCGAACCAGGTCATGTGTCGACCATCATCGGGACCCGTCCCTACGGGCCCATCGGCGAGGAGTTCAAGGTGCCCCAGGTCGTCGCGGGCTTCGAGCCCCTCGACCTGCTGATGGGCGTGCTCATGCTCACGCAGCAGCGCGCGGACGGCCGGTGCGAGGTCGAGAACGAGTACGGCCGCGTCGTGCGCGAGGAGGGGAACACGAAGGCCCTCGAGGCCATGGCACAGGCCTTCACCCCAAGGAGCGAGCGGTGGCGCGGCTTCGGCCTCATACCGGACTCGGCGCTGGGGCTCTCGGACGCCTACGAGGCGCTCGACGCGTCCAAGCGGCACGAGGACGTCCTCGAGGGCATCTGGGACACCGACTTCAAGGAGCCCAAGGGGTGCCGGTGCGGCGAGGTGCTGCGTGGCGTGCTGGAGCCGGACGGGTGCCCCCTGTTCGGGACCCGTTGCACTCCCATGACGCCGGTGGGACCGTGCATGGTCTCACGCGAGGGTGGATGCACCATCGCGCACAAGTACGCGAAGCGACGGTCGGCTGGACAGCAGTAGGAAGGACGTGCACGGGGCTAGGTACTTCTCGTCAGGGGTTCTGCCGGAGACTCCTTGAGATTCTTCTGGATCTCCCTAATCACGATGTCTGGACCGCTCATCTGCACGACGCCTTCCCTGTACCTCACCACCAAATCGAGTGAGAGCGGGAGGAGCCTGAGCCAGGTCGTACCCTCGCCCTCCGTGTAGGCATATACCTTCACCCAACCCTCCGGTGCTATCGAATGGTACCCCCCCTTCCGCAGGACCTCATCCAGCTGGTTCTGGAAGTGCATCGGGTCCTCGAACCTATGCTCCATCGTCGTCTGCCTGCACGGCACGGTCAGAAGAATGCCCAGTGGCACGCCGAATATTAGGCCTATGGAGAACCCGAACCCGAGCAATGCGATCAGACCCTGGTAAGGCTCTCCTTCTATTGTCGATCTGAGATGCTCCCCAGGCGCCACGACCGCTGCGATGCAAAATGTCATGAACGATGTGATGCTGATGAACGTCAGGAGGGTCTTGGACGAGCCCATGGTCGGTCCCATCCGATGATTGACCGAGCATGTATTTAAGGTGCATGCGGCCGAGGTCACCGTCATACCATGACGGTGTGGCTCAGCATATCCTCGGCACGGGGTCCGCGACCGGCGGCTCCACGACGCGACGACCGCCCACGGTCGTCTCCAGCACGACGCCCTGGATCTCCTTGTCGGCGATGCCGATGACGGCGGCCATGTCGCCACCGGGGAGCGCGCGCATGGCCTCCACGATTGTCGCGGCCTTCTCGGGCGCGACCGCCATGATGACCTTGCCCTCGTTGCCTATCTCGTAAGGGTCGATGCCCAGCAGCTCGCAGCCGTGCAGGACCGCGGGCCTGAGCGGGATGTCTTCCTCCCGCACGACGATGCCCACGTGGCTCTTCTCGACCCACTCGTTGAGCGCATTGGCGAGGCCCCCTCGGGTCGGGTCCTTCGCGGCGATGACCCCGCCCACGCCCAGCGCGGCCATGACCAGGCCGTTGACGGGCATCACGTCCGAGACGACCTCGGTCCTGAAGCCGTAGCCCTCGCGCTGCGCGAGCACGGCCAGCCCGTGGTCGCCCACCGTGCCCGAGATGACGATGGCGGCCCCGTGCGCGACCTGGCTGTCCAGGAGCCACCTCTGGGGAGCGCCGGTGAAGCCCTCCGCGATGCGGTTGTTGCGCTCGAGGGCGTGGTGCATGAGCCCGATGCCGGCCGTGCACACGAACATGCCGTCGGCCGCGCCGCGCTCGACGACCTTGGTGTCGCCGGTGACGATGGGCACGCCCGCCTGCCTGGCGGTGTCGTCCGCGCTCCTTGTGATGCGCACGAGGTCCTCCACGGGGAAGCCCTCCTCGATGACGTAGGCCATCGAGAGCGCCACGGGCCTCGCACCCAGCACGGCCACGTCGTTGACGGTGCCGGACACGGAGAGCACCCCGATGTCGCCACCGGGGAAGAACAGGGGCTTCACGGTGTGCATGTCCGTCGTGAAGGCGACGTCGCCCACCACGGCCCCGTCGTCTAGCGCGTCCAGCGGTACCTCGCCCGCGTGGCGGGAGTACTGCAGGTTCTTGAGCAGCACCTCCCCGATGAGGCGGTGCATCGCCTCGCCCCCGGCGCCGTCGGCCATCTTGATGCGGGGCTTCTGCTTCACGGGCCCTGGGAGAGGGTAAGGGCCTAAAAAGGCTTGTGGCGGACCCGGTCACCGCCGGGGGCTGGATTGCCATTGGTCGGGTCCGGTCGCCGCCACCACGGCCCCTCCCGCCCACATGATGGCATGTCGTGCGAGATAGTGGCACCCGCCAACTGTGGTGTGACCCGCACATCCTAGGTTGTTGGGACACCCCAGCCCTTGAGGACGCCGATGGCCACCTCGACCGCCTTGGGCACCGCGGCCGCCACCTCCGGGGTGAGGCCCTGCTCGAACCTGTCGATGGAACCGACCTCGATGGCGACGGTAACGACCTCCTTCGGCATCTGGCCCGGGTAGAACCGCTCGCCAAGCTCGATGACCCTCGAGATTCCGCCGGGGTCCGAGGCCGCGTGCAGCGTCTCCTCCATCGTCTCCGGCGTGTGCGTGTGGACCTCCCCGGGCGACCTGCCAGGTGTCTGGTCGGCGTCGATGATGAGCACCCTCTCGAAGCCCGACATCAGGCTGATGAGGGCGATGCCCCCCGATATCGAGCCCGCGAGCTCGACGTCGTAGCCCGCCCTCACGTGCCCCCGGAGCTCCTCGAGTACGGCCTGGGCCACACCCTCGTCGCCCCTCAGGCTGTTCCCGAGCGCGAGCACCAGCACCTTCGACACTGCCCCACTCCCGCCACCCCCATCTGCGCGTTCGCACAAGGACTTGTCGGTATTGGGGATGGGCTGGGGCTGGGGCTGGGGCTGGGGGCTGGGGGCTGGGGGCTGGGGCTGGGGCTGGGGCTGGGGGCTGGGGCTGGGGGCTGGGGCGGAGGCTGGAACTGGGGCTGGGAGCGGGGGGCGGGGTCCAGGGACGGCCTATCCCACCTGCACGCCCCATCCCCTCAGCACGCGGGCGGCCGCCTCCGTGGCCGCGGGCACCGCGGCCTCGACCGCGCCGGTCATCTCCTCGGTGAACTCGTCGACCCTCTCGACCTCGATGCCCACGATGGAGACCTCCCCGGGCATCTCGGCGGGGTGGAACTGCCTGCCCATCGCCATGGCGGTCGGGAAGTTCGTGGAGTGCGGCGAGGAGGCATGAAGCGTCTCGCTGAAGTCGTGCTCCGTGAAGGTCCGCACCTGGCCCGGGATGGCCCCCGGGGTCTTGACGGCGTCGATGATGAGCACGCGGTCGAAGCCCACGATGTGCGTCAGCAGCTCGATGCCGCCCGTCATCGCCTCGTCGAGGACCAGGTCGGGGCCCTCGCTCAGGCGACCGCGGAGGCGCTCCAGGACATGGAACGACACGCCGTCGTCCCCCAGGATGGGGTTGCCGAGGGCAAGCACGAGCACGCGCACGGTCACTCCCCTCCTCCCTGCCCCCCGCCCCCCACCGCCGGCGCTCCCATTCCGCTGCGTCCGGCCTCGCTAGAGGCCCAGCTTCACGGGCACCGTGTGGGCCTCGAAGCCGAGGAGCTTGGGGTCGATTTTCATGGCCAGCCCGTAGAGCTGCGCGAGGTGGAGCACGGGTATGTCGTAGCCTTCGCCAAGCTCCTTCTGGCTCGTATCGTACTGCAGGTGGCAGAAGGGGCACACGTCCACGATGGCCTTAGCGCCCGAGGATTTGATGACCTCGAGCTTCGCCTTGGTCATCGCCAAGGCGGTCTCGGGGTGCCGGGCGCGCACCCCGCCGCCGGCGCCGCAGCACATCTCCTTGTCCTTGTAGTGCACGCTCCTCGCGCCCGTGAGCTCGACCAGCCTGTCGACCATCGTCGGGCGCTCAGGGTCGTCGAGCTGCTTTATCTTCGAGGGCTTCAGGAAGTGGCAGCCGTAGTGGACCGCGACGGGGATGTTGAGCTTCCTCTTGAAGCTCCTGCTGATGGCCCCGTCGCCGATGTCCTTGGCCAGGAACTCGGCGAAGTGCCGCACCTCCACGCCGTGGGGCGTGTAGGCGAGCCCGATCTTGCCGAGGATCTCGTTGACATGGCGCAGCTGCTCGGGGTGCTCCTCGAGGATGTACGCGGCCTCGAACAGCGAGCCGAAGCAGCCGTTGCAGACCGTGAGGATGTCGAGCCCCTGCCGCTCCGCGAGCGCGAGGTTGCGGGCCGCGACGGCGAGCCAGCTGGAATAGTCGAAGGACTTCGTGACGCCGGGGGCGGGACAGCACGAGGCGCCCTCCAGCTCCTTAACGTCCACCTCGAGCCTCTCGAGCACGGCACGGGTGGCCGACTCGATGCCGGGGTACCTGAGCGGAGCGATGCAGCCCACGAAGAAGGCGATCTCCATCTACTTCCCCCCCTCGACGAGCCTCATGAGCCCGGTCTGGTCCAGGATGAACCTGACCTGGTCGCGGCCCTCCTCGAAGACCAGGACCGTCGGTGGGCGCTCGGGGAGCCCCAGCTCCTTGCGGAGCGCGAGGATCCTCTCGCTCGCGGGGATGAGGTGCCCGGTCTCGTAGAGCGTCCTCACCAGCTTCTGGTGCTCCTTGGCCATGTACCCCGCCTGCACCGCCATGTTGCGCAGGGCCGTTATGATGTCGACTATCTCGACGCCCCTCGGGCACCGCTCGTAGCACGTGAAGCACGTCGTGCAGGTCCACAGGTCATCCGCGCCCAGTATCTGGTCCTTGAGGCCGAACTGGGCCCGCCTCAGTATCTGGCGGGTCCTGAAGGCGGTGAGCCGTCCCGACGGGCAGGAGCTCGTGCACGTCCCGCACTGGAAGCAGAGGTTGAGCGTCCCGCCGGCGCGGTCCAGCAGCGCCTGCTTCCAGGCATGGTCCGGGACCGAATGGGGGTTCTCGCTGGCCATGCGCTCAGTCCTCCTCGCGCGCGCGCCGGAGCCCGTCGCGCGTGACCGTGCCGAGCAGAGTGCCGTCCGAGTTGATGAGCCGGACGTCGAGCGGCAGCTCGCCGGGCAGGGCGTGCGTCGCGCAGCCGAAGCACGGGTCGTAGGCCCTGAAGGACATCTCGACGGTGTTGAGCGTGCCGTCGCTCACGTCGCCCTTGTGGATGACCGCCTTGGCCGCGTTGCGTATCGACAGGCTGATGGCCGCGTGGTTGTTGGTCGTGGCCACGATGAGGTTCGCGTCCTTCATCATGCCGTCCGCGTCCAGCATGTAGTGGTGGATGAGCGTGCCGCGCGCGGCCTCCACGATGCCCACGCCCTCCCCGGGCTTGCCCGGCGGGTTGCGGACGTCGGGGTTGACGATGCTCTTGTCCTTGACCAGGGCCTCCAGCGTCTCGGCCGCGTTCAGGAGCTCTATCAGCCTCGCCCAGTGGGTCGCGAGCGTCTGGTGGACGGGGCCGCCCAGCGTCGAGCGCATCTCCTTCCAGTGGCTGTGCGCCTTGGGGGTGGACATGCCGTCCGCGACGTTGAGGCGGCCGAGGGGGGCGACGCGGTAGATGCCCGATTCGGGCCCGTCCACGAAGCCCTTCCACCCGATGGCCCTGAGGTAGGTGTACTTGCAATACGAGTAGGGCTCGACGCGCTCCGCGATGTGCTTGAGGTAGTCCTTGGGCTCGAACTTGACGAACTCCTTGCCGTCGGGGCCCACCACGCGGACCTTGCCGTCGTAGTAGTCGGGCTGGTTCTTCTCGTTCACGAGGCCCATGTAGTACGTCTTGAGCGCCCACCTGGGGTCGGTGATCATTTCGAGGTAGTCCTTGTTCTTGAGCACGATGTCGTGGAAGACCTGCAGCGTGAACTCCGAGAACGCGACCGAGCCCTCGGCGAGCGCGGCGAGCTGCTCCCTCTCCTCCTCGGTGATGGGCTTGGACACGCCGCCGGGGAGCCCGCTCACCGGGTGGGTGGCCTTGCCGCCGAGCGTGGCGATTATCTTCTGGCCGGCGGACCTGTACTTGATGACCTGGCCCGCGGTCTCCATCCCGACTTTGCCAATGACGCCCAGGATGTTGCGCTCCGCCTTGGGGGCCCTCGGGCCCACCACGAAGTCGGGCCCGCCCAGGAAGTAGAAGTGCAGCGTGTGGTCGTAGAGGTAGTAGCCGGCGTACATGAGCCTGCGGAGCTTCTCCGCGGTCGGGGTCGGCTTGGTGGAGAACGCCATGTCGAGCGCCTTGGTAGAGGCCATGTGGTGCGCGACGGGGCACACGCCGCAGATGCGGGGGACGATGCGGGCGACCTCCTCGCCCGGCCGGCCGATGACGAACCGCTCGAAGCCCCGCAGCTCGGGGACCTGGAAGTAGGCCTCCTTGACCTCCCCCGCGTCGTCGAGGAATATCTCGATCTTGCCGTGGCCCTCCAGCCTTGTGATGGGGTCGATGCTGACCTGCCTGTACTTGCCCGTAATCGCGGGTGCGGCGCCCTTGTCGTGGGTCATTTCGGCTCACCTCCTCTCTCCTTCCTGGCGTACCTGAGCAGCGATGTCGCGAGCGTGTACCGGTAGAAGTATCCCAGCGGGTCCCTGACCTGCGCCATGAGCCTCTCGATGTCGGCCTCTGTGTTCTTCAAGTCGTCCTGGCCAATGTCGAGGTTCGAGGCGATGGCGCTCAGGGTGCTCGCGCCCTGGTCGATGACCCCGGGCGTCGGGCCGAAGCACCCGCGGCAGGGCATGTTCACGTTGATGCAGCGCGCGGAGCACCCCGCGCGGGTCGAGATGCCGAGGCATATGACGCCTTGCTCCAGGAAGCACGTCTTGTAGTCGTCCTTGAGCTCGTGGATGCGCACGATGCGCGGGATGCGCTTCTCCTTCCTCTCTCGCGGGCACTCCTCGCAGAGCGACTTCGTGTGGGCGATGACCGTGCCCTTGGGCGGGAGGGGCTTGCCCTCCTTGACGAGGGCCACCACGGCGCCCACGAGGTCGAGGATGCGCTCCTGCACCGGCGGGCAGCCAGGCAGGTAGTAGTCCACGTCGATGACCTGGTGGAGCGCACGGACGTGGTCGTGGATCTCGGGGAGCGTCAACGTCCCCTCGGGGACCTGGCACTCGGTCATGGGTATGACGCCCTCCGGGTTGACCGTAGAGACGGTGGTGCGGTAGGATTTGTCGAACACGCCCGCCCTGTCGGTGATGTTGGCCAGGCCCGGGATGCCCCCGAAGCACGCGCACGCGCCGTAGGCGACGACGATGCCGCTCTTCCTCCTCAGCAGGTGGGCGATGTGCTCCGTCTCCGCGTTCTTGACGCCGCCGTTGAAGAGCGTCACGGCAATGGAGCCGTCCTCCATGGCCTCGACGTCGTGGTACTTGAAGTCCATGGCCACGGGCCAGAGCATGATGTCGGCGATGGCGACCACGTCGAGTATCTTCGCGTCGAGGTCCACGAGCGAGATGTCGCACCCGCCGCAAGCGTTGCCCCAGTAGATGGCGAACTTGAGCTTCCCGGCCGGGGCGGGGGCGGGAGTGGGGGCGGGGGTGGGGGGGGCGGGAGTGGGGGGGGCGGGGGCCTTCATCTCCTTGGCCTCCTTGTGCTCCTTGACCTCCTTGTGCTCCTTGACCTCCTTGGCCGCCTTGCCCTCCTTCGGCTCCTTCCTCTCCTTGGCCATGCGCATCAGCCTCCCTTGGCGCCCTCGGGCGGTGCCTTCGCGACCAGCGCGCGGAACAGCAGGTAGCCGTCCCGCTCGCCCGCGTCCTCGGCCATGTGCCACTTCCGCAGCGCGATGAGGTGCCTGAGCACCTCGGGGGGCTCCATGTCCAGGGCCGCGGCGACCTCCACGACGCTCTTGGGCGCGGCCTCTATCTCCTTGATGATGAGCTTCCTCTCGAGCTCTGCCTGCGCGGCGTTCGCGAGGATGAGCTCGTAGCGGTTCTCGGCGATCTGCTTGCCGTAGACGTTGCCTTCCTGGGTGAGCTTCGTCTTCTTCCCCAGGAGCCACCGGACGCGCTCGCCGTCCAGGACCTCCTGGGCGGCGGCCATGCGCTCGCTGAGCTTCTTCATCGGTCCACCCCCTCCTTGACAGGGCTGGGGCCCAGGGATTTGATGTGCCCTATGAACTCCGTGATGGTCTGCTGGAACCGCTCGCCCTCGGAGGCCGAGACCCACTCGAGCCTGAGCCTGCTGGGGTCCAGCCCGAGCTGGCCCAGCATCGTCTTGAGCAGCGGGATGCGCCTCCTGGTCCGGTAGTTGCCGCCGATGTAGTGGCAGTCGGCGGGATGGCAGCCCGCGACCAGCACGCCGTCGGCGCCGAGCGCGAAGGCCTTCACGATGTGCTCGGGGTCGACGCGGCCCGAGCACATGACCCTGACGACGCGGAAGTCCGTCGGCATCTGGAGCCTCGAGACCCCCGCGAGGTCGGCCCCCGCGTAGGAGCACCAGTTGCAGCAGAATACTACGACCTTGGGGTGGAAGGCGCTGCCGCCCGTCGCGGCCTTGTCGCCGGTGTCCTTCGCGTGCGCGGTGGCCATCTAGCTCACCCCCTGGAGCGCGGCCTCGAGCATCGCCACGAGCTGCTTGTCGCGGAAGCCCTTCTGGGACATGGCCCCGCTCGGGCAGGCGCCCACGCAGGTGCCGCAGCCCTTGCACAGCCCGTCGTTCACGACGGCGCGCTTCTTCTCCAGGTCAATCTCGATGGCGTTGTAGGAGCAGATGGGCGCGCATATGCCGCAACCGTCGCAGGCGTCCTCGTTGACCTGGGCGATGATGCCCTCGGCCTCGAGCGTGTCCTTCGAGAGGATCGTGAGCGCGCGGGCCGCGGCACCAGAGGCCTGGGCGATGCTCTCGTCGATGTGCTTGGGGGAGTGCGCCAGGCCGGCGAGGAACACGCCCTCGGTGGCGAAGTCGACGGGCCGCAGCTTCATGTGGGCCTCGAGGAAGAACCTGTCCTTCGTGAGCGGGACCTTGAGCATCTGGGCGAACCGGTGGTTCTCGGGCGGCGGCAGGATGGCGGCGGCCAGCACGACCCGGTCCGCCTCGACGCCGAGCCTCTCCTGCAGCAGCTCCTCGAGCACCTCCACCTCCAGCGGCCCGTCCTTGCCCTTGGGGGCGCGGACCTCCGGGGGCGCGTCCGCCTCGAACCGGAGGAAGACCACGCCGAGGTTGCTCGCCTCCCTGTAGGCGTCCTCCTTGAACGAGTAGGTGCGCAGGTCGCGGAAGAGCACGTAGACGCGGGCCTCGGGGTCGAGGGCCTTGAGCTTGAGCGCCTGCTTGACGCTCGCGCCGCAGCAGATGCGGCTGCACCAAGGGTGCTCGTCGTTCCGGCTGCCCACGCACTGGACGAACACGGTGGTCCTGGGGACCTTCGCCTTGCCGGCCTTGGCCCTGCCGAGCTCCTCCTCGAACTCGAGCTGCGTGACCACCCGTGGGTCCTTGCCGTAGAGGAACTCGGTCGGCCGGTACTCGATGCCGCCAGTGGCCAGGATGACCACGCCGTGCTCGAGCACCTCCTTGTGGCCCTTGAGGGTGGTCTTGAAGTTGCCCACGAAGCCCTCGATGGTGTCTATCTCGGCGCCCGTGAACACCTTGACCTTGGGGTGCTTGGACGCCCTCGCGACCATCTTGCCCAGCTCGGAACGGATGTCCTCCATCCAGAGCGTCGTGTGGAGCTTCCGGCAGATGCCGCCTAGCTCCTTCTCCCTCTCCACGAGGTAGACCTGGAAGCCCTGGTCCGCGATGTCGAGCGCCGCCGTGAGCCCTGAGACGCCGCCGCCCACGACGAGCGCGCGCTGGGTGACGGGTATCCTCGACTTGGGCAGGGGCTCGAGGAGGCGCGCCTTGGCCACGGCCATCCTGACGAGGTCCTTCGACTTCTGGGTCGCGGCCTCGGGCTCGTGCATGTGTATCCACGAGCACTGGTCGCGGATGTTGGCCATCTCGAACAGGTACTGGTTGAGCCCTCCCTCGCGGGTGGTGTTCTGGAACAGCGGCTCGTGAGTCCTGGGCGTGCACGACGCGACCACGACGCGGTTGAGGCCGTACTCCTTGATCTTGCCCTTGATGCGCTCCTGCGTGTCCTGCGAGCACGTGTAGAGGTTGTTCTCCGCGTAGGCCACGTTGGGGAGCGTCTTGGCGTACTCCGAGACGTCGGGCACGTCCACGACGCCGCCTATGTTGATGCCGCAGTGGCACACGAACACGCCCACGCGCGGCTCCTCCCCGCTCACGTCGCGCTCTGGCGGCAGCTCCACCGGCGTGAGCAGCGTGCCCCTCGCGTCCGATATGACCGTCGCGGCCTTGGCGGCCGCGCCCGAGGCCTCGGCCACGGTCGTGGGGATGTCCTTGGGGCCCGAGAAGGCCCCGGACACGAAGATTCCTGGCACGTTGGTCTCGAGCGGCGCGAACGTGGTGGTCCTCGCGAAGTTGTACGTGTTGAGGTCCACGCCGAATGCGCCGGCGAGCTGCTTGGCCGTCCTGGGGGCGTGCAGCCCCACGGAGAGGACGACGAGGTTGAAGGTCTCGGTGTTTATGTCGCCGCCATGTATCCACCTGATGACCAGGTCCTTGGTCCTGGGGTCCTCGGTGATGTCCGCCACGCGGTTGGCGCGCGTGATGCCCACGTGGTGCTCCTCCTGGGCGCGCGTCACGTAGTCGTCGAACTCCTTGCCGAAGGCGCGGATGTCCATGAAGAAGATGTGCGCGCCCAGGCCAGGGGTGTGCTCCTGCGCGATGATGGCCTCCTTGAGCGCGTGCATGCAGCACACGGCCGAGCAGTAGTTGTAGCCGATGTGCTCGTCGCGTGAGCCCACGCACTGGATGAACGCGACCTTGGCCGGTATGCGGCCGTCGGAGGGCCGCATCACGGTCCCCCTGAAGGGGCCAGTGGCGCTCAGCATGCGCTCGAACTCGATGGCCGAGACCACGTTGAGGTAGCGGCCGTAGCCGTACTCCTTGAGGGCGGTGGCGTCGAACTCGTCGAAGCCCGGTGAGAGGATGACCGAGCCGACCTCGACCGTCCGCAGCGCCTGCTCCTGGGCGTAGGCGATGGCGCCCGCGGGGCACTCGCCCTCGCAGATGCCGCAGCCGATGCACCGGTCCTTGTCGATGGTGAACTTGAGGGGGACCGCCTGGGGGTAGTCCACGTAGATGGCGGCGCGGGCCATGGTGCCCTCGTTGTACATGTCGATGGCCTCGACGGGGCACTTCTGCGAGCACACTCCGCAGCCCGTGCACTTGCTCTCGTCGACGCGGCGCGGGCGCTTGACGAGCTCCACCCGGAAGTGGCCCGCCTTGCCCTTGACCTCCTTCACGTCCGCGTTGGTGATGATCTCGACGTTGGGGTGCTTGCCGACCGCCACCAGCTTCGGCGCCATGATGCACATCGAGCAATCGTTGGTGGGGAAGGTCTTGTCGAGCTGGGCCATCACGCCGCCTATGGTGGGCTTGTTGTCGACCAGGTACACCTTGAAGCCGGAGTCGCCCAGGTCCAGGGCGGACTGCATGCCGGATATGCCGCCCCCGACGATGAGGACGGCCCCGACGGGCCCGGCGTCCTTGCTTGCCATCTCAGGCACCTCCCATGGTCCTGTAGTAGGGGTCCAGCCCCTCGATGCGGGAGAGCGTGAGCAGGTTCTTGTGGCGCAGCCGCACGACCTGCCTCATGATGTCCTCGGGGGGCCGATGTAGCTTCTCCGCCAGCTGCGGCACCGTCCAGTCCTGCCGCGCGCCCGCCACGAGGATGGCGTTGCGCACGTACTCCGACTCCATGGCGTTGCCGACGAGAGCGTCGATGTGCTCGCGGTTGACGGGCTCGCCGTAGACGTTGCCGTCGTTGCGCAGGATGCGGACCTTGGCCATGAGCGCGCGCAGCCTGAAGTCACCGAGCGTCTTTATCGTCGCGTCGAGCTGGTCGCGCAGCTCCTGCCGGCCGGGCTCGTTCACGGGGTTGGGGCCGAGCCGCTTGATGCGGTCGACGAAGGACGTCATCAGGGCGCCGAACCTCTGGCCCTCGGAGGCCGAGACCCAGTCCAGCAGGAGGCGCTCGTCGCCCAGCTCGGTGCGCTTGAGCAGCTCGAACGCCCACTGCATCTTGATCTCGGCGAAGTAGTTGCCCTCGATGTAGTGGCAGTCGCCGAGGTGGCAGCCCAGGACGATGACGCCGTCCATGCCCTCGCGGAGCAGCTCCACGCACAGCGCGGGGTCCATCCTTCCCGAGCACATGAACCGGACGACGCGGAAGCTAGTGGGCATCTGCACGCGCGAGACGCCGGCCAGGTCGGCGCCCGCGTACGAGCACCAGTTGCAGCAGAAGGCGATGATCCTCGGGTCCCACTCCGCCGGGCCCGCGGCCGTCGCGGCGGGCGCGGCACTCTCGGCCGGTGCGGGCGTGCCGTGGGGGTCGGACATCAGGCCTCACCCCCCGTGCGCAGGAGGGCCATCGCCTGCTCCCACAGCTGGAAGCGGGAGAACCCGTACTCGTCGATGGCGTTCTCCGGACAGCTGGCGACGCACGTGCCGCAGCCCTTGCACAGGCTCGCGGTGATGACCGCCTTGCGGTCCGGTCCCTTGGCGATCGCGGCGTATGGGCACACCCTGACGCACGTGCCGCAGCCCGTGCACCTCTCCGGGTCGATGTACGAGACGATGGGCTCGCTCATGACCTTGGGGCTCCTCAGCAGCGTCATGGCCCTGGCGGAGGCGCCGAGGGCCTGGCTCACGCTCTCCTCGATGTCCTTGGGGAACTGCGCCGTGCCGCAGAGGAAGATGCCGTCCGTCGCGAAGTCCACCGGGCGCAGCTTGACGTGGGCTTCGGAGAAGAAGCCATGTTCGTCCAAGGGGACCTTGAGCATCTCCGAGACCACCCGCGCTCCCGGTGATGGCAGCACCGCCGCCGACAGCGCCACCAGGTCCGCCTCGAACTCCACCGCGAAGTCGAGGGCGGCGGGGCGCAGGCTGACCGTAAGGCTTTTTTTGTCCGCCTTGATCGCGGGGGGCTCGTCCTCGCGATAACGCAGGAAGAG
>CAYGVT010000139.1:0-2025 GCA_964353355.1 uncultured Thermoplasmata archaeon
GCGGAGATGGTCGACGACTTCCCTCCCAGCCTCACCATGTCGATGCCCAGGGACAGCGCATTCTACAATACGAGCACGATCTCGGCAGAGGGCACAGTCGTCGAGAAGGGCTCCGGGCTCGACCGTTTCCTCTACAGGCTCGACGGGGCATCGCCCGTCGGCTTCCCCGGCTTCGCCAGTGGTATCTGGCTGCTCCCCCTCGTCTCCCTGGTTGACGGGCCACACAACCTCGTCGTCTGGGCCGTCGACATGACCGGCAACGAGGCGGTCGCCGTGGAGGCCGGGTTCACCGTCGACACGGTCAGGCCGCGAATCGAGCTGGACCCCGTGCCTGGGTACGTCAACGCGACCCCCATCCTCCTGAGCGGCAGGACGGAGGCGTCCGCCTTCCTCAGGGTCGGCCAGGCGGACACCCCCCTTGGCGTCGACGGCGAGTTCGAGGCGTCCGTCGCGCTCGTCGAGGGCGAGAACACAATCAAGCTGAACACTGTGGACTCGGCCGGGAACACCGATGCGATGACAGTGACGGTCACCCTTGACACCCGACCGCCGGCTCTCGTCCTGACTTCTCCTGGCCCGGGCTGGGTGAACACCTCGAGGTTGCTCGTTAGCGGAGTTACGGAACCGGACGCGAAGGTACTCGTCAACGGGGAGGCCTGTGAGCTCTTGAATGGCCGCTTCAGCCACGAGCTCGCCATCACGGAGGGGGACCTCACCCTCGTCGTGGACGCGTCCGACGCGGCCGGCAACCATGCCGTGCTCAGCCGCGCCCTGCACGTGGACTGGACGCCCCCGGCCATCGAGATACTGAGCCCCGCGACATCCCCCCACCTGACCTCCGGGGGCGACTGCCAGATATACGGGAGGGTCCTCGACGCCTCCCCCGTCGTGCTCGAGGTCAACGGCCAGGCGACCGGCCTCCTGGATGGCGAGTTCGTGGAGACATTCCCCCTGGATGAGGGGCACAACACCTTCGAGGTCGTCGCCAGGGACATGGCCGGGAACTCCGGGAGGACCGTCGTCGTTGTCCAAAGGGACACGCTCCCCCCGACGTACACGGTATCGCTCCTCCCTGTCGGAGGACGCATCGCCGATGTGGGCGGGTCGATGCACAGCACGACCGCGGCGCTCGAGCTCCGCCTGTTCCTGAGCGAGGACGGATTCATAGAGCACGAGGGCAGCGAGGAGGGGCCATCGAGGAGCTTCGAGGTGCCGTGGGACATCGAGCTCATGCCGATGATCATGGTCCACGTCCGCGACATCGCTGGTAACTACGCGCCGGACTATGGGCTGATGGTCGTCCTCGATGTGGACCCGCCGATCCTGAGGATCAATACGCCTCCCATTATGATCACGCCCGAGGTGACCTTCCTGACCATCGAAGGCGAGACCGAGCCCGGGGCCAACCTCACGGCCAACGGGCTCGCGGTCCCCACCGACGAGGACGGGCAGTTCAGGTTCAGGTGGTCCTTCGAACCGGGGCTCAACGAGCTGAACATCACCGCGACCGATGCCTTCGGGCGCTCGAATTCGATGACGCTCAGCGCCACCAAGGAGGAGGCCCCCGACGAGCCGCGCCACCATCCGCCCGCATGGCTGCTGGGCGTCCTGGCGCTGGCAGCGGCCGTCATCATCGCGGTCCTGGGATGGGTCCTCTGGCATCAGAGGCATCGGGGCCGTGATGGCGCGGACGCGGCCGGGAACCCCACGCCCTCCCAGGACGGCCCGCGATGAGGGGTCCTGGGCCACCCGCCAAATCTTAATTACCCTCCAGCCTCTACCCTCGGTCCGAGGCGCGAGGATGGAGAGCATCTCGAGACTGCTGTCCGGCGAGCTGGACGGGAAGGAGGTCACCACCCGGGGGTGGCTCTACCGCACCCGCTCCTCCGGCTCCCTCGTCTTCGCCACCGTCCGGGACTCCTCGGGCATCATCCAGGCCGTGGCGTCCAAGAAGGACCTGCCCGAGGGCGAGTTCGAGCCGCTGGCGCGCGCGCTCATCGAGTCGTCCGTCGAGGTCACCGGCAC
>CAYGVT010000140.1:0-2592 GCA_964353355.1 uncultured Thermoplasmata archaeon
ATGTACCCGGTCCGCTCCTCCCGCCTCGTCGTCTGCTCCGACCTCTCCAACCTAATGAAGACCGAGCTAGGGCCCGAGGAGTTCCGCCTCGCCGTTGCCGAGCTCACCGCCCACCACAACGGCAGGCCGTTCCGCAGGGACCTCATCGGTTTCGAGTGGTGGGACCTCAGGTCCCCCTCGCCAGGCGGCTTATCCACGTTCGTCTACCTCCACCCCGAACCTATATAAGGAGGGGCCTCCAATCCTCGATATTGACCTCGATGAAGAAGCCAGGCCTTCCTCGCGTGTCCCGACGGCCGCCCCTCCAGAAGCTCGGCCGTTCCCTCGAGGAGATAGCCCTGGATTTCGTTCCGCAATTCACACCAGACGATTGCCTCGTAGTCAACGTCGCTGGCATCCTTGCCGAGTACGGCAAGAGGAAAGGCCTCGACCTCAACCTCTCACGCGATAGGATCAAGCAGATCTGTGGCTATTCAGGGGGCTTTGGCTCGCAGCTGACAAGGATAGCCCCGAATCTCGGGATCCACCTGAGGAACCTCCATCTCGGTCCCTACATCGAGGCAATGGAATCCCAGGGGGACCAATCGACGATAGCCCGCCTTGGTAGGCTCGTTGTCGATGAGGCCACATCATTCCCCATCGTGAGCGTGAACAGGGAATACTGGGCCGTCCAACCCCACTCCAAGGTCAAGCCCGAGGGAGAGATGGAGCACACGTTAATCGTCCTTGATGCCACAGAAGAGGAGATATCCTTCTACGATCCCTTCCAGAGACAGAGCGGTTCGGGGAAGGGGGCGGCCATCAGCAGGATGCCAACCACCAAGTTTACATCCCTCTGGGCCAATGACTGCCTCGCACCGAAATGGATGCTCTGGCTGGTCGAGAGGGCCAGGCTCTCGACCCTATTGCCGTTTGAGGAGGATGAAAATGCCTGAGAGCGTCATCGTCGGACATCTCGCGCCCACGGAGCTCGAACCAGCCCTCCGCAGGCTCCTCGGGATTCGCGCCTATCTCAGCGGGACGGGGAAGATGGGCGGGGACGACATCGTGCACGCGGGCTCCATCCAGGTCGAGTTCATCGACGACGACCGGACCGACGAGAGGACCATCGCGTTCACCAAGATCCCTGACCTGCTCACCCTGGTAGCGGAGCGTCGCGACGAGGGCTTTCTTCTGCGCGGTCCCGCCGAGGACCCGCTGGACCGGCTGGAGCAGCGCTACAGGGGCCTCATAGTCCGTCACGAGGACGAGGTCCTGAGGCACAGCTACAGGGGCCTCGTGAGGATCCCGGAGATAGAGCTCGCCATGCGCCCGATAGCCAACATACTGATAGGCGTGCACGAGTACGGCGAGTACATCCCAAAGGCGCCGGGACCGCGTGGCAAGCGCGCGAGGCAGCTCCGCATGGCCAAGTACCTCCGACTACTCTCCGACCTGGAGTTCATCGAGAGGCGAGGCATGGGGTACATCGCAGGGAGAAAACTCCCCGGCGGCTTCGACGCGGACACACCCTCGCAGGAGATCTACGAGGAGTTCCTCGGAAGCGTGCTGCAGGCGAGCCACCAGTACCTGACCGATGCGCTCCACCTCACGATGATCAAGCCCTTCCTGCGCATAGAGAACTCGTACTACTGGCCCGCGCACAGGGCAGGCAAGAACATCAGGGTCCTCAGGGAGCGGTTCAAGCTATCCTTCCAGCGGTACTACGAGCGATTGCCGCCCGGGTTCGAGAACCACCTACAGTCGATGCTCCACAAGGGGACCCTCGTCCCCGAGGGGAGGATGGTGTCGGGCTCGGAAGAGGTCCTCGCATCCCTCCTGGAGCAGGATTTCGATGATTGGTTGGGCAAGCAGTCCAGATTGTCAGCCGTCATCGCATGATCAACGCCATCGCGCCAGAGCAGGGCGACAGACCATGGCCGAGATCCGCCCCCTCCCGTTCGGTTCACCTGTTGCAGCCCACGATCGCCTGATAATGAATCAGTATCATCAAGGAGGATGGGAGGATGCTGGCCCCACTTACAAAGGTCATCCCCAGCGAAGGTGCGATACCGGTTAGGATATCAACCCATCACGGAGGGTCGACGCCATGACATGTTGCGTGTGCAATGGGAGGACCCGGCCAAGGCATCGCTACTGCGACCGGTGCTATTCCTTCATCAGGGGGGACGATGACAAGCTGAAGCGGCGCGTGGCCCTGCGGGAGGCCTACGACAGGCAGCACGATGGTTTCCGGTGCCATTGGTCAGGCGTGCTCCTTGAGGAGAAGGACCTCGCCGACCCGTTCCACCTGTGCTTCGATCATCTCTATCCGGTGAGGAGGTCCAGGTACGTCGTGAGCTCAGAGCTCTTCAACCAGATGAAGACGGAGCTCACTCCCGACGAATTCCCCAGGGCCATCAGCGAGCTCATGGCCCATCGCAAGGGCCTACCGTTCGACAGGGACTTCATCGAGTTCTCCCACTGGAGGTTGAGGGCGCCGTCCCCGCCCAGGCCAGTGCAGCCCTCGCGAAGACGGAGGTTGACGAGGGCCGAGATGAAGCCCTGCGACGTGTGCGGGAGGCCACGCCTCGGACGCTCGAGATACTGCGC
>CAYGVT010000141.1:0-7087 GCA_964353355.1 uncultured Thermoplasmata archaeon
TAGGCACTATATATAGTTACTAGAATATGAATCTTTCGGTACTCCGTGAAAAGAGGTAAGTTCAGCAGATCATGAATAAGAGCACGCAATAGAATCAGGTATTGGGCAATATAGTCACTGAGAAACGCCGATATTCAGGTCCCGCCCTATTGGTTTCCTCGATTAGGGACCCAACTGTCCGTTTTTTATGAAATAAAGGTATATATATCCCACAAGCCGAACGGAGGGCGGAACCGACGGGGGAGGCGCATGCACAAGAGGGCAGGCCCAGTCGTCATCATCGCCCTGCTGCTGGTCTGCGGGCCGCTCCTCTGCGAGGACCTGGTACGGCCGGGTGGAGATACTTTTGACGTGGCGGACGTGGAGAGTGCACCATCAGTCCCTATCGAGGTCCCCGCCGCGGCCAAGGAGCTCTTCTCGGGCGTCGGGGAAGCCTTCGTGGAGAACCGTGGGCAGCTGAGTGATGGCGCGATAAGGTACTATTCACAGGGCAATGGTGTATCCATTGGGCTCACGGATGACTTCATCATCGTCGTGATTTGGGACCAAGGGGGAGTGGACGACCCCTTGGGCGGGAGCGCCATCAAAGGCGTGAACACACACTTCTCCATACATTTTGAGGGATGTGAGCATGTCCATCCGGTCGGAAGGGGCGCGATTGAGCGCACAACCAACTATTTCATCGGTAATGATTCATCGAGATGGGTTCGCGGCGCCAGGTCCTACATGGAGGTCGTCTACGAGGGGCTCTGGGAAGGCGTGGACCTCGTGTTGCGTCTAAAAGGGGACGTGCTGAAGTACGACATCGTGCTCGCCGCAGGCGCGGACCATGATGCGATCGCGTTCAGGTACGAGGGTGTCCTGGACCTCTCGCTGGTCGACGTGGGCGACCTGATCATCCATACGGATTCGGGCGACCTGCGGGACGGCGCCCCGGTCGTGTTCCAGGATGGCGTGCTGGGCGCCGAGGGCGCTCGCGGCCGGTTCATCCTCCGGGAATGGCAGGTCGTCGGCTTCGGGCTGCCCGAGGGCTACATGAGCGGACGGCCGGGCCTTATCGACCCCGGCATCCTCTTCTCCACCTTCCTGGGCGGGACGGGGGCGGACTTCGTCGAGAGCGCGACCCTCGACGCGTCCGGGAACATCGTGATGTGCGGCGAGACGACGTCGGCCGATTTCCCCGTGACCGACGGCTGCTACGACCCGGCCGGGAAGGCCAACGGCCTCAGGGACGGCTTCATCGCGGTCCTCAACAGCACGGGCTGGCTGCTGGCCTCCACCTACATAGGGGGCTCGTCGGAGGAGGAGGCCGACGATGTGATGGTGGGAGCCGACGGGAGCATCAGCGTGGTGGGCCTCACGGCCTCCCCCGACTTCCCGGTCACGGCCAACGCGACGAAGAAGTCCCTCGGCGGTCCGTTGGACGGGGCCATCTTCAGGCTCTCGCACGACCTATCGGACCTGCTGTACAGCTCCTACTTCGGGGGCTCCATCGCCGACATCATGTTCCACATCGACCTCGACAGGGACGGACGCGTGGTGGTCTCGGGGTTCACGAACTCGTCGGACGTCGCCACGACGTCGGGCGCCTTCTGCGCCACGCACGAGGCGACGGGGGGGGGTTTCGATTCGCTCCTGGTCTGCGTCCTCGACGGCACCCTGGAGACGGTGGAGTACTGCACGTACGTCAATGGGATCGACTCGGAGCACCACACAGCGTACTCGACCACGTTCTACCCTCCGGCGCTGCTTGGACAGGCGTTGGGTGCCGACGGTGACGTCTACCTCACCGGATGCACCGACCATCGGGCCTTCCCTGTGACGCCCGGGGCCTTCCGCACCGAGTACAACGGTGGTCCGATGGACGCCTTCGTCATCAGGCTCGACCCGGCCGGGAACGGCGCCTCGGACCTCGTCGCAGGGACCTTCCTCGGGGGCTCCGGCGAGGACTCGGCGACCGGCATATGCGTCCTGCGTGACGGGCGCGTCGCGGTGGCGGGGCACACGATGTCCCCGGACATCCCCCTGGTGCGGGAGATCGATGGAGAGCTTGGGCCGGCAGGCACGAGGGACGGCCTGATGGCTATACTGGACGCGAGCCTGGCCACGATGGACTTCGGGACGTACCTGGGGGGGTCCGTGGAGGACATGTGCATCAGCCTGGCGGAGTCAAACGACCATGGGTCACTCTACTGCGTGGGGATGACCAGCTCGTCCAACTTCAGCCTCTTGACGAAGGGATGCTACGACAACATGGTCGGCGTCCCCTTCGGTCGACACGCGTATTTCCTCGCCGTGGTCAACACCACGGACATGGGGCTCGAGTACGGCTCGCTCTTCGGGGGGAGCGGCCATATCTCACTGTCATGGTCGGGGCATTCCCTCATCGTCGTCGAGGATGGCCCCCCTTACATCTATGGGGTCTCCTACTCGACGGACTTCCCCACCACGGCCGGGGCATTCCAGGAGCGGTTCGCCGGGGGCGGCAGTGACGCGTTCCTGCTCAGGTTCGACCCCACCCCGTGCGGCCTTCCAGAGCCCCCGCGCCACCTGCTCGCGAAAGCCAGTGATCGGATGGTCACGCTGGAGTGGGCGTCGCATACGAACATCGGCTACCGTGTCCTGAACCACCGCGTCTACTGGGGGACGACCAACGGGACATGGGACCACAACGAGACCCTCGACGGCACCGCGATGGGCTCGGAGTACCCGGGATTGACCAACGGCGTGCGCTACTACTTCGGGGTGGCCGCGGTGAACACCAGGGGGGAGGGCCCGATTGGCATCGTGAGCGCGGTACCCCAGGTCCCGCCGTCAGCCCCCCGCTCCTTGACGCTGACGACGGGGGATGGCAACGTCAGCATCAGCTGGACATCCCCATCGAACACCGGCGGCTTCCTCTCCGGCTACTACGTCCTCAAGGGCGTGACACCGACGGACCTCGGGCTCCTCCATCGGTGCGACGCGACAACCCGCAGCTATCTAGACTGGAACGTCACGAAGGGCCAGAGGTACTACTACGCGGTCATCGCGTTCAACGACGCGGGCAACGGGACGAGGGCGTTCGATGAAATCATCCCCAGCACCCCGCCAAGCCCGCCCACTTCATTCGGGCTGGTGCCAGATGACGGGTCGATATCCCTCAGCTGGGGACCTCCTGCGGACAGCGGGGGGCTTCCGATATCGGGCTACAGGGTCTACATCCGGGATGGACGGACGAATCAGACAAGGGTGGTGGAGCTTCTAGGCCCGACCGCCCTCGCGTACGACGACCGCAGGGTGGAGAACGGAGCGCGATACTACTATTCCATCAAGGCCTTCACGGAGAGGAATGAGAGCAAACCGACCATGGAGCTATCAGAGGTCCCGTTCGGCTTACCGGATGCCCCTTCTGATTTAGTCGCCTACCCGCAGAACCTGCAGGTGCGCCTGGAATGGACAGCCCCGTTCGACAACGGCAGGCCCATCACGCACTATGTGATACACTGGGGCACCGAGCCCTCAGAGCTCGTCAACGTCCTCGAGATAGGCAACATGACGGCCCACACCCAGCCGGTGGACCGAAACGGCATCAAGTACTATTTCCAGGTCGCGGCCAAGAACGAGGCTGGCGAGGGGGCTGGGAGCGAAGAGGAATGGGTGATCCCGCTCGGAGTCCCGGGTATGGTCCAGAACCTAAAGGCCGTGGTATCGGGAGGGGGGGTCAGCCTCTCCTGGGACCTCCCGACCAGCTCGGGGGGCGCGAACCAGCTCATCTACAACCTGACCCGGGTCGACCCGGACGGGAGGGTAGTAATCCTTGGTGACGTGGTCGATGAGAGGACCTACGTCGACCCCACGGCCGAGATGGGCAATACCTACACCTACAGGGTCTTAGCCTCGAACGCGCTAGCCACGGGACCCATGGAGGAGGTCGAGATCGAATTCATACTGCCCCCATCGGCAGTGATGGACGTCGTCGCGTCCGCGGGGGACAGGTGCATCGAGCTGCGTTGGGCACCCCCCGCGAGCGACGGGGGCAGCGAGATCACCGCCTACTTCATCTACAGGCGGGGGCTCGCCGGGGACTTTGTGAGGATCAACTGGACGCTCATGTTGAACTACAACGACGATGACGTCGTGGTCGGGACCGAGTACTCGTACTACGTCACGGCGAGGAACGACCGCAACGAGAGCGTGCAGTGGACCGTGGTCAGCGAGAGGGCGATCACCCATCCAGGCACGGTCGTCGACCTCCAGGCCTCATACCGGGCGGGGGGTGTGGACCTCCAGTGGCTCCCCCCGAGCATGCCGTGGGGCGCGGTCCCGACCGGCTTCGCCGTGCTCAGGGGCACGAACACGACCGAGCGGCTCGTCGTGGCCGAGCTGGGGTTGAACCTGAGCTACAGGGACGAGGCCGTCGAGGAGGGCGTGACGTATTACTACTGGGTCATCGCCAGGAGCGCGATCGGGGACGGCGACATGGGCGACCCCATGGTGGTCCCGCCACCGCCGACCCCCTCCTTCCCCTCGGTGTGGGTCGCGTTCGTGATCGCCATCGTCATAGCGGTCCTCATGGCGATGGTGATCGTCTACCGACGCAAGGCCCGCGCGGCCCCGAGGGGGGTGCCCTCGGTGCACATCGTCGAGGAGGTCCTCGTGGTGCTGAGGGACGGGCGGCTCATCGCCGACAGCGCGAGGGACGAGGCGCGCGGCCGGGACGCCGAGGTGATGACGGGGATGCTCACCGCCATCCAGGGCTTCGCCAAGGATGGGCTCGAGCGCGGGGGGGCGCTCGAGAGCATCAAGTACGAGGAGAACTCCATCCTGATGGTGAGCGGTAATCGGTTGTATGTCGCTGCCGTCGTCTACGGTCTCCCTGACGATGCGCTGCGTGATGTGATGGAGGAGACGGTGCGTCAGCTCGAGGCGACCTACGGTGAGATCATCGACGGCTGGGACGGGGACCTGTCGGTGTTCGCGGGCGTGAGCGAGGCCGTGCGCCCGCTCGTGGAGCGGACGCGCCACGTGACCCGGGAGGACGTCCAGGCCGCGGGGGCCGCGCCCGGCGAAACCGATATCTGCCCATGAGCCCCTCCCCGTCCCCATGGAGCACGGGGGGTTCGAGCTCTCGCTCGCAGGCGACCTCGCGGCGCTCGAGGCCGTCGAGCCCGACGCGGTCGACCTGATGGCGGCCGCGTTCGCGTGGGAGCTCACGCCCACGCGGTTCCTCGAGATATTCATGACGGACCCGCGGCTCGGGCGGCCGCCGCACGCGGCCATCGCCACCGACCGGGTCGGCCGGCTCGCGGGTTTTCTGGGGATGGCCCGCAGGCCCTACTGCCACAACGGCGAGAGTGTCAGTACGGGCCACATCTGGGTCTTCGCCGTGCGTCAGGACGCCTCCCGCAGGGGCCTCGGCCGCGCGCTGTTCAAGCTCGCGATGGACACCTACCTGTCCGAGGGCCTGGACGGGGTGACGCTCTGCACGCAGACGGGGCTCGTCGCCGTCGAGCTGTACAGGCAGCATGGCTTCAAGGTCCACCATCGGTACGGCCATTGGAGGGCGCCACCCCTCTCGGGGGACGTCATGCCCACGGGGCTGCGTCCGCTCGACGCCGGGGAGGTTCACACCCTGGCGGAGGTCTACAACCGCAACCTCGAGGGCTGCGAGGGGTGGAGCGTCCGCGAGGGCGACGTCATCGAGCTGCGGCGCGTCGCGGGGGCCATCTCCCCGGACTGGTACCTCACGCCCGACCCGCCGGGCGCGCTCGAGGGGTTCGTGTGCGTCGCGCCCTCGCCCGTGAGGGGCATCACCTACGCGCTCGAGGTCGTGGGACCGGACGAGGAGTGGTACGTGGACGTGCTCGAGTCGCTGCGCGCGATGCCCGGGGCCGAGCACATCATGCTCAAGCACTACAACCCGCTGGCGAAGGACGCGCTCCTTGAGGCTGGCTACGCGTGGCACGACTACCAGTCGCGCGAGTGCATGATGTACGCGGGCGAGCCGCTCACGCCCGGCCCCGAGCTCGTCGCCGGGGGCCCGGGCCTGCACACGGAATCGAGGCACGACATCTTCTGAGGGGACCGCGCGGCGCCGCATGCCTACAGGGCCATGAGCAGGAGCCCCAGGGCCACGGCCGCGACGCCGAACGCGATACAGAAAACGTCCCACCGCACGCGAGTCGCCGCGCGCAGCAGCACGTCGAGCGTGACGTAGCCGAACACGAACGCGCCCAGCACCCCCGCGGCCAGCGTGGGGGCGCCGAAGTGCCAGATGTCGCCGAACGCGGCCTCGTAGGCCACCACGCCTGCGATGGCCGGGATGGACACGACGTAGGAGAGCCGGAGCGCCTCCCTGGGCTCGAGGCCTTGGAACAGGAGGGCCGAGATGGTCATGCCCGACCTCGAGAGCCCGGGCACGACCGCGAGGGCCTGCGCGAGGCCCATGATGACCCAGTCCTTCGTTCCCGTGTCCGCGACCCGGCGCTCGCCGACGCGCCTCCTTGAGCTCCTGAGCACGAGGCCGGTGACGATGAGGAACGCGCCGATGAGGACGGTCGCGAGAAGACCAGTGACATCGTACCTGTCGAGCGCGTCCTGCAGGAGGACAACGCCGACGAACCCGAACGGGAGCGATACGAGCGTCGCGCCCACGACGAACCGCACGAGGGGGTCGGTGCGCCACCGCGGGAGCCCGAGCAGCACGTCCCTGACGTCGCGGTTCATGCGCAGCATGACCGCGAGGAGCGTGCCCAGGTGCAGGAAGAACGCGAGGGGCAGCCACTCGTCCACGCCCGCCCACGAGGCGGCGAGGCCCACCATGCCCTTGCTGGAAACGGGCACCCACTCGGTCACGCCCTGGATGAGGCCGAGCAGGAAGCCGAGGACCGGGTCCATCGGCCTGGCAACGGGGCTCGGGGGCTAAAAGCGTTTGCTACCCGCGTGGGCTGGGCCCTCCGCGCGGCGCTAGTGTTCCGTTACATAAATACATATGTTTAATAACCTCACCGTTCTTACAGTCCTCATGCGTGTCGCTCCAGCAATCGTGCCGACGGACGTCGAGCGAGCTCAACTCGTGAAATGGTCGCATGGTCGGTCGACACCT
>CAYGVT010000142.1:0-4388 GCA_964353355.1 uncultured Thermoplasmata archaeon
GCGCACGAATGCCCACCACTCGCGCAGCGCACGTGCGGCCGCGGCCAGCACCACGGTCCCCGCGATGATGGCCGCGAGGTAGACGGGATTGGACAGCACCAGCGAGGCCACGAGCACGCCCATCGCGAGCGCGAGCTTCGCTCCTGGGTGGATGTGGTGGAGGGCGGAGCCGCGGTCGCGGTAGAACGGGAGCACGGGATGCACCTAGCCCGCGGGGCTGCCCAGGTACACCCATCGCACGGTCTGCCCGGCGGACACGTCCGCGCGGTCGGACGCGACGGCCCCGTACTCGCCATCGATGTAGTACGACCAGTAGTGGCCGTCGCGGCCGTTCTCCACGCCCGCGACCGACTCGACGAACGCGCCCATCGACTCCTTGCGGTGCTTGACCAGGAACTGGGCGGCCTCCCCGCCCGCGAGCAGCGCCCCCAGCGCGGTCGACGCGTTGACACCGTGCACGATGAAGACAGTGGAGCCGTCCGTGGAGTTGGCGAGCGTGAGGTTCCAGCTGCTGGCCTCGGGCTTCCACTCGGCGACCTTGCCCGCGTGCAGGGAGGGGGCATCGGGCCCGAACTCGACCCGGAGGGTTACGGTGACCTTCTCGCCATCGGTGCCGTCCTGGATGCAGCCGGCCGTCGCGACCAGGAGCAGGAGCGCCATCGCCCCCGCGCCCAGGCTCGTGTGCGCCCCCAACGTCCTACCTCCACGCGCGACGCGATGCGAGGGCGACGGCCGCGAGCGCCACGATGGCGAGGAGGGGTCCAGGGCCTGGTAGGAGCCCCTCGTCCACCGCGGTCACCTTGACCTCGACGAGGTTCGAGTAGGAGGCGTTGCGGCCGAACTCGTCCCAGACCGTGAGCGTGACGTTGTAGGTGCCGGAGCGCCTGTACTCGTGGACGAACAGGAAGTCCGCCACCTCTATGTGCGTGCCGTCGCCCGCGTCCCACTCCCACTTGGTGACCGTCGTGCCCCCCGCGCTGCACACGCCCGTGAAGGTGACCTCCGCTCCCTCGGCCCTGTAGCCGAAAGCCGGCCCGATGGGCGTGTCCCCCAGGCAGTAGACCCATCCGCTGTCCGAGGCCACGTAGGCACGGCCGTCCGAGATGGCGGCCGAGGCAAGGGCCCAATCATGCGGCGCGAGCGTCCTCCCCCACATCCTGTGGCCTTGCCCGTCCACGACGACGAGGGACGAGAACAGGCCGGCCGACGCGTTGTTGACGTTCGTGACGAAGTAGCACAGCCCGCCCGCGACGGCGGGCGACGAGGAGACGGGGCCGGCAGCGGTGTAGCTCCATGCGGGATTGCCGTCGAGCGTGAAGGCGTGAAGCCCCGCGGAGCTCCCCACGACCACGAGGTCCCCCAGCCTGGCAGGCGAGGATCCCGTGGGCGGCAGCGACGCGTTCCACAGCACATTCCCATTGATGTCCAGGCAGTGCAGGGTCCCGTCGATGGCCGAGAAACCCTCGTAACGGGCCGATGTCGCGTAGAGCCTGTCGCCATCAACGAGCACCGTGCTGCGGACGCGGCCCCCGAGCACCGTGCTCCAGAGGCTCCTCCCGTCCGAGAGGTTGAGGGCATGCAATCTGCCGAATTCGGTGCCGATGTAGACGCGCCCCCCGGAAACGACCGGCTGGGCGATGTACACAGGCCCGCCGGTGGCGACGGGCTGGGTGGAGAGAACGCTCCCCTCAGCGAGAGTCATGTTCCAGGTCTCCCCGCCCGCCACGTCCTTCAGTGACGAGAGCCCCGAGATGGAGGCCGACACGACCGCACCGCCGGGGATGAAGGGAGCTGCCACGCTGCTGGTCCCCATCCCGGGCCGGTCCCACCTCGGCTCCCCTCGGTCCACCTCGATGGCCATCAGATGGCCGAGGGATGTCGCCACGTACAGGTCCCCGCCCCTGTACGCGGGCGTGAGGATCTCGAACCCCTGCTTGCCATCGAACGGCAGGCGCCACAGCTCCTTGCCCGAGGTCGCGTTGAGGGCGACGACGGCCGGCCTCTTGACCCATCTGGAGCCGCCCCAGTCGTAGACCCCGCCGGTGACGAAGAAGGCCCTGCCGTCGGCGACAATCGGGGTCGCGTCCACGGGCCCCGCGGACAGGTTCACCGCCCAGAACGTCCCGCCGGCGGCGGGGCCGGCGGGGGCCGCGCCGGCGAGCGGGCCGTTCCCTCGGAACGATGTCCAGGGCGCCATGGATGTCGGCGTCGGCGCGGGCGCGCTGCCACCCCACTCGGCGAACTGCCAGGCGATTGCATCGCCGTCCTTGACAGCGAGCGAGTCCGCTCCAACCTCGCTCGACTGCCACCGCGAAGAGGTCGCATCCCACCGCAGCAGGCCCCAGAAGACCATGGAGTCCCTGGGCGCCTCGACGCCGTCCACGCCCCTGAGGAAGACACCGTACCCCGACACGGTGTAGTCCAGGGCGAGGCCGGCCGACGCGGCCGCGACGACCGTGGCGCACCATGCGTTGCCGGTGCCCGCGGGGAGGTCGGCCGAGGCCCACTGCCACCGGCCCTCCCCGAAGTCGAAGAGCACGCTCACGCGCGACGGCACCGCGCCGGACGCTGGGGTGCTGGGGGCGAGGGCTCCCATGAGGAGGAGCGAGGCGACCAGGATGGCGAAGACGATGTGAGGGGGTCGCATGTGCTAACCTGTGTCAATTATATTTGACAAAAGGCAAATAGATTTTATACCATAAATGCCTTTCGGATACCAATGCGGCGATTGCCGAAGGGGCGATGACGGTGACGGGTCCGACGATGCGAGTGCTCAGGGATGTGCGTCTATCGACGAAGGTGCTGATACTCTACGAGCTCGCGCGAGGGCGCGGCAATGGCCAGCGCGAGCTCGCGGTCGCGCTCGACGTGACGCCGCAGATGGTGAGCGACTACCTCAAGCTGATGGAGGGCGAGGGGCTCGTCAAGCGCGACGGCCGGGCCGTCGCGCCCACGGTCGCGGGCGTCCAGTTCCTGCAGGAGCGGCTGCAGGAGCTCGGGGACTTCACCTATCGCGCGATGCGCGAGGTGAACGTCATCAACGCGTGCGCCGCCATCGCGGGCGAGGACCTGGAGGAGGGCGAGCGCGTCGTGCTCGAGATGCGCGACGGGACCATCGTCGCCCGCCCGGGGGAGAAGGGCGCCTCGAAGGGCATCGCGTCGCGCTCCGCGAAGGCGGGCGAGGACCTTGCCGTCCGCGGCCTCGAGGGCATCATGGAGCTGAGGACCGGGACCGTCACCATCGCCGCCCTACCGAGCACGGTCGAGGGAGGGAGCGCGAGGGCCGACCTCAAGCGGCTCAAGCCCCTGCTGGCGGGGGGGAGGAGGCCGCTCGTGGCCACGCCCGACCCCGTGGGGCTCGTCGCTGCGCGCAGGCTGCGGCTCGAGGTGGGCATCAGGTTCGGCGTCGAGCGCGCGGTCGTGGACGCCGCGCTCAGGGGCGTGGACGTCCTGGTCCTCGGCGGGCGGGATTCGCTGGGACCCGTGATCGATGCCATCGAGGCCAACAACCAGCGGTCGGCCGCGCGCATCGAGCGCTCAGAGATCGACCTGGCACAGAGATAGGCCCCGCGACCGGTCACAGACGAGGTCTGGATGGGGGAGGTCCCTCCTCCGCCCCCTCCCATAATGTGTATATACTTGAACTTACAATAACTTACAAGGAAGTGAAGATGATGACCTGCGAGTTCCGCCCCACCACCCACGCCAAGGACCGGATGATAGAGAGGGGCATCTCCAGGCAGGAGGCCGTCGAGGCCATCGGCAAGGGAGCGAAGCGGCGCAACGGCCCACGCATCTTCACACATCTCCGTGGCATCGAGGTCGTCTATGTCCAGAGGCCCTGCACGAGCTACGTCATCACGCTGTACAGGAGGTGAGGCCATGGGATGTCCGGTCTGTGAGGGGAGGCTCCGGAGGTCGAGGCGGGAGTACGCCTACAACGACATCAGCCTCGGCGAGTTCGAGGCCGACGTGTGCCAGAGGTGTGGCGAGGTCTTCTTCACCGAGGCCGCCTCTGACGAGATAGACCGGCTCGCGAGGGAGCGGGGCGTCTGGGGCATCGAGGCCAGGACGAAGGTGTCATACTCAGGCAACTCGCTCATCGTGAGGATCCCCAAGGAGGTTGCCGAGTTCATGGGCCTCGAGAGGGGTGACGGGGTGAGGATTCACCCCGAGGGGAAGAGGCGGTTCGTCGTGGAGCTGATGGACTAGCCACCCTACCGCGGGAGGCCGAACGAAGGGGCAACCTGGCCTAGGGTCGTGTCTCCCGGAGGTCGCGCCTCCTGGACGTGATGAAGATGAGCATCGCTACGACGGCAAGCACCGCGACGGCCGCGTCGAAGCCGGGCCCGTCGCTCGGCTTCTTCGGCACCTTGACCTCGACGGCC
>CAYGVT010000143.1:0-81713 GCA_964353355.1 uncultured Thermoplasmata archaeon
GTCAGGCGAGCCGTCGCCGAACGAGATGTTAATCACATCGCCCCCGCCCGCCATGAACCTGTACCAATCCACGATGTCAGCACCCAAGACCCTTCCACTGATGAGCATCGGGGGCACCCGGACAGCGTGGGCCTGGTCGTCGGACGGCTCCACGTCTACCCCCGCGGTCGCGGTGATGGTGAAGTGATAGGTGGAGTCGTAGGTACCGTTCTCCGACTGTACCTGCAAGTACCAGTATTTGGCGGAACCTCCCGAGGTCGTGACATGGTTGAGACGGACCACACCACTTGCAGTGTTGACACGCTCATCGCAGACGCGATCGCCTTCTGGTCTCAATATCCCAAAGCGCAGGTCCAGGCCAGACGCCACGTCCACGTCTATGACGAGATTATACCCGGGTGTCACGAGGAACTTGTACACGTCGACCAGGTCTGTCGCGCTGACGGTGCCCGTGCTCAGAATATCCATCGGGGCCTCCTCGGCGTTGGCGATGTCGTCGTTGCCAGCCACGTCGGCAAGGGCGACCCCGACGGTCAGTACGGTCACGATCCCCAATGCCACCAAGACCATCATCTGAAATAAGCGGCTCATCTGTCTCAAACCCTCCCTTTGTGTCCAAATCACATCGTCCATTATTTATATTTTTCCAATTAAAAAAATCTGAAGGCCCCCACCTGGCGGTCGATCTGCACCCATGGGGTTTGCCACGCAGCTGCCGAGGTCCATGAATCCAGAGGGGATATCCTTGGGCCCAGGACGTCGCTCGGTGCCCAACAATCTATCTCACCATGCGATAATGTAAAAATCCCTCGGTTCTACGGACGCGGCGAGATTCTCTTACCTCGTCCCCGCCCATAACTCTTATCTTCCGGCCCTCCGCTGCGCTGCCGATGGAGGACCGCCCCCGATATAACGGTATCTTCGAGCGGATCGAGCACGAGCATGGCTACGCCCGCAACCCCGTCAGCGACCGCTACCGCGAGCTCATCGCGCTGGAGCAGCTCCCCTTCCTCGACGGCCCCGTCGCGGACCGCGCGCGCGAGTTCGCGTCGCCCCGCGAGGCCAGGTCCTGGGCGCTCTCGCTCGCGTTCGACCTCGGCGCGGACCTCGCGGCCGTCACGCGCGTGCGCGAGGAGTGGACGTTCGAGGGCCGCCCCGTGCGCGGCCGGTGGGCCATCATGCTCGCCGTGCGCATGGACCACGAGGCGATCATGAGCGCGCCGAGCCTGCGCGCGGGCGCGGAGGCGACACGGGCTTACTACGCGCTAGGGGACGTCGCCGTGCGGCTCGCGCGCGCGCTGCGCGAGGCCGGGCACGCCGCGGTCGCGCAGCACCCCCGCTACACGGCCACGCACTGGTCCGGCATGCTCTTCGTCCCGCACGCGGTCGCGGCCGGCATGGGCCGGCTGGGGAGGATCGGGCTGCTGCTCACGGACAGGTACGGGCCCTGCGTGCGGCTCGCCGCCGTGACCACGGACCTCGAGCTCGAGCCAGATGCGCCTGGTCGGCTCGACCTACATCCGACCTGCATGCTGTGTGTGCTTTGCCGCGAGGCGTGCGGCAACAGGGCCATCCCCGAGGCGCGGACCGTCGTGCGCGGCGTGCGCAAGTGCGCGCTGGACGCGTCCGCGTGCGCGCCGCTCTTCGCCAAGTGGGACGGGTGCGGGGCGTGCATCGCCGCGTGCCCGCTCATGCAGCTTTACGTCGAGGACGAGCGCGCGGTGCGCCCCCGCACGCCGCGGCCCGCGGACGGGGGCGAGGCGCCCATGCCGTGAACGGGTGGGGGGCAGGCGGGGACGGACGGGGGTAACCTTATAAGGGCCAGCCAGCACTATCGAAAGTTGTATATAGTCGGCCCGCCCAATAGATAGGCCCCTCGGGCGCGGTGTGCCGCGCCCTTGAGCGGTGCCGTTCGCACATCCGGTCGGCTCGGCGTAACGGTTAAATACCACATCCTGTATTGTGGGAGAGCCTCTCCGGAGGCCATCGTGCACCCGACGACGGTCGCGCGTCGCCGGGGAAGTGGCACAGGACCGAGCCGCGGACACCCGTTGGCTGTGACCTCCCATGACTGCCTGACCATACGCATCCCAGACGGTTGTGTAGCCAATGCTATGCGACTCAATGCCACCTGGGGAATGGCTCGGCTCGGGAGCCGAAGAAGGTCGTGCCAAGCCGCGATATTACTCCGAGTAGGCGCAAGGAGCCTTTGATCCGGAGATTGCTGAATGGGACCTCCTGACCCTTCGGGGTCGTTCCGAAAGGACCGGGAACCCCGCGAACTGAAACATCCTAGTAGCGGGAGGAAAAGAAATCAACCGAGATTCCGTTAGTAGAGGCGATCCAACACGGAATAGGGCAAACCGAATCCCGCCCGAGAGGCGCGGGAGATGTGGAGTTAGGACCTCCGTACGTCCGACCCTGGTCATCCGAATTCTGATTGAATGCGGAGCCAAAGAGGGTGCAAGCCCCGTAGGAGAAACCGGGAAGGACGATTGGGGGTATCCAGAGTAGCGTGCCCCGGAAACGGCGCGTGAAAACGGGGGACATCAACCTCCAACCCTAAACACTCCCCGAGACCGATAGCGCAGTAGTAGCGTGAGTGAAAGCTGAAAAGTAACTCTGCCGAGAGGTGAAAAGAACCTGAAACCAGGTGGCTACAGCCTGATAGGGCGTGAAAGGGGCAACCCAGCGTCCTATCGTCCGTTTCGAATAACGGGCCAGGGAGTACTGTTCAACGGCGAGGTTAAGGCGTCTAACGCCGAAGCCAGAGGGAAACCGATTGTCCGCAGCCTTCGGGCGAGGGACGAGGTGTGCTCGCCTCTAGTCGTTGGAGGGTTACCCGAAACCTGACGATCTATGCGTGGGTAGGATGAAGCTCGGTGAAAACCGGGTGGAGGTCCGAACCGGTGTTGACGTGCAAATCACTCGGATGACCTGCGTATAGGGGTGAAAGTCCAATCGAGCCGGGTTATAGCTGGTTCCTCCTGAGTCAACCCGCAGGTTGACCTCCGCCGAGGTAGAGCGCAGTGTAGAGCACTGATTAGGTGTTTAGGAGGAGAAATCCTTCGGCACTTTGTCAAACTCCAAATCTGTGTTCACCGTAGACGCGGGGAGTTAGGGTCCCAGGGGTAAGCTCGGGACCCGCAAGGTGATAAAACCAGCCCGGTGTTAAGGTCCCTAAGTGCCGGCTAAGTGTCACAGGCAAAAGTGGTCCGCGGCCTCAGACAATTGGGAGGTGGGCTCAGAGGCAGCCATCCTTTAAAGAGTGCGTAACAGCTCACCAGTCAAGGTTGTGGGCGCTGAAAATGGACGGGGCTAAGTCGGCCACCGATACACTGGAGCTCCGAAAGGAGATCTAGTAAGGAGGCGTCGTGCGTGGGTAGAAGCTGGGCGGTGACGTCCAGTGGACCGCGTTCGAATGAGGATCCTGGGAAGAGTATCAGCATAGAACGGTGAGACTCCGTTCCGCCGAAGGGGCAAGGGTTCCTCGACAATGTTCGTCAGTCGAGGGTTAGTCGATCCTAAGGCCGTCCCCAACCGAGACGGTCGAAAGGGAAGCAGGTTAATATTCCTGCACCACGGCGGCCGCTGTGCTAACGCCAACGCATCTGGATAAGCCATTCAGGACCATCGTTCTGTCCAATCCTATAGACCCCCCGAGTGCCGTAATGGCGAGACGGGGGTCAAATGGTTAGTGGGCCCAGTAATTGGGCTTTGGCCTATTCCAGGTGCCCATGAAAACGCGTTAGTAGTCAGCCACCGTGTCCGTACCAAGAACTGACACAGGTGCCCCTGGGTGAGAAGCCCAAGGTGTGTTGGCAAGCAATCTACGCGAGGGAATTCGGCAAAATCGCCCCGTACCTTCGGTATAAGGGGTGCCAGCCGTGAGAATGGCTGGTCGCAGTAACTAGGGAAGCCCGACTGTTTAATAAAAACACAGGTGGCAGCGAGCCCGGAAGGGTGTGTATTGCCGCTGAAGCCTGCCCAGTGTCGGTATCTCAAACTCCGTTCCAACGGAGCGACGGACCGATAAACGGCGGGGGTAACTATGACCCTCTTAAGGTAGCGTAATACCTTGCCGCTTAATTGGCGGCTTGCATGAAGGCCCAACGAGACTTCTACTGTCCCCGCGTGGAAACCAGTGAAACTGATAGCATTGGCGTACAATCCAATACCTTCAACCTGAAAGCGAAGACCCCGTAGAGCTTTACTGCATCCTGTTGTTGGTGTACGGAAGTGACTATATAGCGTAGACGGGAGGCGTCGAACCTGTGGCGCAAGTTACAGGGGAGCCGATCTTGAAACACCGCCTTGTTGGTTTCGTACATCTGACCGGTTCGCCGGGACATCGATAGGTGGGCAGTTTGGGTGGGGCGCCACGCGCTCGAAAAGGAAACAAGCGCGCCCAAAGGTCAGCTCAGGTAGTTCAGAAACCTACCGTGGAGTGTAAAGGCAAAAGCTGGCTTGACGCGGACGCGGATAACAAGCGTCGGCGATAGGAAACTAGGGCTTAACGAACCACAGTGGCTTCTTGATGAGGCCCTGTGATAACAGAAAAGTTACCTCGGGGATAACTGAGTTGTCTCCAGTAAGAGCTCACATCGACCTGGAGGCTTGCTACTTCGACGTCGTCTCTTCCTATCCTGGCGGTGCAGCAGCTGCCAAGGGTGGGGTTGTTCGCCCATTAAAAGGGATCGTGAGATGGGTTTAGACCGTCGTGAGACAGGTTTGTTGCTTTTCGGTTGAAGTGCTGGGTGTCTGAAGGGAAAGAGCCTTTAGTACGAGAGGAACAGGGCTTTGTGGCCTCTAGTGTACCAGTTGTCCGATAGGGCACTGCTGGGCAGCCACGCCGCAATGGATAAGAGCTGAAAGCATCTAAGCTCGAAGCCAACCCCGAAACTAGACACCCTAAGGCTCTCGTAGAAGACGAGTTTGATAGAATGGGGGTGTAAGCACCGAGGTCCGCCGAGGTGTTCAGCCCGCCATCACTAACCGCCTAAGAGCCGCTTCACGCATTGGCTACGCAGTTCCATGGGATGCGTATGGACGCGACCTTCTACAAGAAGGTTGCACCCCCAGCGCAGCTGCCGTACCGCCCTGGTGACCGCACCCCCGGCATCTACGACGGGGTGATGGGGACGAAGGACCTCACCCCTCTCGGGCCGGACGTCGTCGCGCACAAGCACCACGCGAGCGGCGTCAGCGTCGTCCTGGAGGAGGAGGGGGCGGCGCGCGTGGAGCTCATCGAGATACGGACGGCCCAAGCCGATTGCCGTCTCCCCAGCAAGACCATGACCTTAAATGGATGCGTATGGACGCGACCTTCCTCCAGAAGGTTACACCCCCAGCGTGAGCCATGTACGCGCGGTGGGCAGGCCCTTCCAGCATCAGTACTCGGCCAGCACCTCTTGGATGAGCCGGTTCTCGGCCCTCCTCAGGTGCTCGATGAGCGTGGACTTCTTGATGCCCATCTCCTGTGCGAGGCTCTCGGTGCTGACCCTGCGCGGGTAGTCGTAGTAGCCCCCGCGCTTCGCCGCGAGCAGCACCTCGCGCTGCCTGCGCGAGAGGTTCCCGAGCACGCCCTTCTGGTGGACCGAGACGGCCTGGAAGCTCACGCGCTTGACCTTCCCGAAACCGGAGATGACATCTAAGAATCGCTTGAGCTCCTTCTCGGCCCCGACGACCGTCGTGACGATGCGATCCGGCGACCTCAGGATGATGGCGTCGAAGATCAGGTCGGGGTCGTACCTCCTCATCAGGTCCAGCCACAATGGGGGGACCTTGGCCTTGGCGATCACGGTGTGCTTCCGGCCCTCCCGCCTCACGGTGGCGATGACCTCCACGAGGCCGGGGAGATAGGTGCTCTGGATCGGAACGCCCTCCTTCCACAGGACCTCGGCCAGCACGACCCTCATTCCCTCCTCGAGGTCGAGCTTGAGGATTTCGAGGATGGTCACGGACTCGATGGCGCCCCACCGGACGTTCCGGTCCCTCAAGAGGGCGAACCACTTGGTGTCGGGTACGAGCTCCACGGTCATTCGACGCATGCGGGTGGCAAGGGTCGGGCGGGTATAAAGGATGTCGTACATGAACGGTGACATCCTCGGTCCACGGCGGTGGGTTTTCCAAGGGCTCGGTCGTGCGCGATGTCGACTGGCGACGGGGGCCGCGCCGGGCCGCCGCTCGGGGCATTGGGGTCGGCATGTGGGTGGGATGGCGCGGGGAGGGGGATTTGAACCCCCGAGGCGTTGACGCCACAGGGTTAGCAACCCTGCGCCTTGCCAGGCTGGGCCATCCCCGCGCGGGGCTGGGGTGATTTGCGGCGCCGCCATAAAAGGGTTTGTGTTGCGAAGGCGACCTGGGGGCACGGAACGTCGTGGCAGGGCGTCCAGGTCCCACCAGGGGCCCCCCCACGCATCGTGCCGTCATCGCGCGGTGGCGCACCTGCCCCCTTCCACCCGTCCACCCGTCCACCATGCCCATCGAGCGGTCCCGCGCCCTCAGTAGTACCTCTGGGTATGGTCGTAGTAGATGTTGCAGGTGCCCCAGTCGTCGCCCGGGACGAACGTCGATGTGTACCAGTCGTCCTCCGTGTAGGTGTGGTGCGCGAACCGGAGCTCCAAGCGTGGCGCGTCCCCCCCCGCGCGCGTGAGGTGGACCCAGTGCGATATGCGGGTCGTCCAGTAGTCGTTGTTGAGCATGGTGAGCTTCCAGTCCCCGAGGCCCTCCCATGTCACCAGGTCACCGTGGACGGACAAGTTGCCCGTGTACCGCAGGACCAGGGCGCTCCCGTGCTTGGTGGCCTCGATGGAGGCCGAGCCATTGCCCATGTCGACTTGGATGGCCCTCTGCAGGTCGCGGTTCTTGCTCACGGGCAGCCACAGGAGGCCGCTCGCGTTCTCGGGCGCGGTCAAGTTGAGGGTGTAATCGAGCTCGCTCCGGTCCCTCCATCCCCGGTACTCGACGTAGATGGCGGCCATGTAGACGGAGAGCGAGACCATCAGGACGGCGATGACGACCGCGATGACGCGCTGGCGCCCCGGGCGGCGCTGGTTCATCTCGCCGAGCTTCGGGAGCAGCAGCAGCGCGAGCAGGGCGAGGAGGAACACCACGACTATCGACGAGCAGACGTAGTCCCCGAACACCGGTACCATCGGCGCCACCCCGGCCTGCAGGCCCTCCATAGCCCCTGGAGCATGGATAAAGGTTTCCCGCCCCCGTCAGCACGGGCGGGACCATGCCCAGAGGTCGGTGGGAATCGCCGGGCGCCCCGCCCGCCTATGTTCCCATCCGCACAGGTCAGGGCGACCCGACCAGGGCCTCCAGGTCCAGCTCGAGCGCGACCGTGGGCTGCGCGATGCCGAATGCCTCCAGGACCTCTGGGTGGACCTCGCCGAACCAGGCCACCGCCCTGCCGTCCACGGTCAATCGCGCGCACCTGCCCTCGATGAAGCTCGGGTGCCCCATGGCCTCGACCTTGGCGGCGCCGGCCAAGCCGAGGTCGCGCGCGACGCCCTCCGCGAGCGACTTGGCCATCGTGAAGCCTGCCTTGGCATGCGCGTGCACGGCCGCCGCGCGCAGCGCGTTGCGGTGGCCCTCGCCCACGACGACCTCGCCCACCTCGTAGAGCCCCTGGGGATATTCGTGGTGCGTGTTGCGGCCCAGGTGGCCGAGGAGGCTCGGGAGGAGGTGCGACCGCAGCGTCGTGAAGGACTCCGACACCGGGTTGAGCACGCGCACGCGCGCCTCGGGCACGGGCAGGCGCATCCGCCCGTACTGCTCCGCCTCCGATGAGAGGACCAGGGACATGACCTCGGTGTAGCCGCGGCCCCGGAGGGAGGCGTGGACCCTCCCCTGCACCGCCTCCGTGGGCGCGTCGACGCCGAAGGTCACGCGCTCGGGCAGCACGCCCGCGACGCGGTCGTAGCCGAAGCCGATGGCCACGTCCTCCGCGATGTCCACGTCGTGCATCACGTCCATGCGCCACGGCCCGACCTCGACGTCCACGTGCTCCCCGTCGACGGTGGGCTCGGCGTCCATGCCCATGGCGCGGAGGGCCTTGGCCATCTCGGCGGCGCCAATCGCGATGCCCGTCCACGACGCGATGTACCTCACGCCCACGCGCCTGCGCGAGGACGAGAGGTCGGGCATGACCTCGGTGCGGTCCGGGTAGCCGACCCTCACCGCCTCGAGGCGCCCGCCGCGCTCGGCGAGCATCGTCGCGAGGATGCGCAGCGAGCCCATGCACGCGTGCCGGTCGAGGCCGGTCACGTCCAAGAAGAGGTCCTCGGTATCGCCCCTCACCGCCGTCACCGTGCCGTTGATGATGGGCGGGAACGAGAGGACCTGGCCCTTGGCGTCGACGATGAGCGGGAATCGCTTCGCGCCCTCGAGTATCCAAGCGTACTCTACGCCCTTGGGGTGCTCGTCGAGGACCTCGCGCATGTCCATCTCGCGGTCGCCCTGGAGGGGCATGAACCGCGTTGCGGCGGGGTCCGCGCCGAGGTAGGTGTAGGGGGCGACCAGGTCGCGCATATCGTGGATGCCGATGGAGACCTTCCGCCTCCTGCGGCCGACGGTGAGGTGGAGCTTCTCCTGGAAGTCCATGAGCGACCGGATGCCCGCGTCGTCGAGGTGCAGTCCGCGCACGACGCCGCAGCAGATGACCGGCCTCACCGGGAGGACCGAGGGGTCGACCCTGAGCTCGACGCGGGGCGGGGCGACCGCGTATCGCTTGAGCCCGGGCTCGAGGCCGAAGAAGGCGCGCATCGCGCGCGCGAGGCCCTCGACCGAGAAGAGGTCCGGCCGGTCGGGGAACACCTCGAGGTCGAAGCTGTCCTCGCCGCGGCGCTCGACCACGGCGCCGATCATCTCGAGGCGCTCCAGCAGGCGGCCCACGGTCATGCCGTGGCCCACCAGCTCCTCGAGGTCCCGGTGCTCGACGGTGATGACTGGCAAGCCTACCGCGGGGGAATGCGCGCGGGGGTTATATGGTTTTTCTGGGGTCCGGGGCCGTCCCCACCGCATCGCTCCTGGGAAGGCTTTTTACCCGCCCACGCGATTTGGGTGGCACCCCCGGGGGCGTGGGCGCACAGTGGACCTGCAGCACACCAAGGAACAGGAGATGATAAGGACCACCATCCGGTCCTTCGCGGAGCGGGAGCTAGCCCCCGGCGTGCAGGAGCGCGACGAGCAGGAGCGGTTCCCCACCGAGCATCTGCCCCAGATGGCGCAGCTCGGCCTGTTCGGCCTCACCATCCCGCAGGAGTACGGCGGCTGCGCCGTCGACTCGGTCTCCTACGCCATCGCCATAGAGGAGCTGTCGCGCGTCGACGCGTCCGTGGGGGTCATCGTGGCCGTGCACAACTCGGTCGCGGCTCACCCGATCCTGGACTTCGGCACGCCCGAGCAGAGGGCCAGGTGGCTGCCCGAGCTCGCCTCGGGCAGGCGGATAGGGGCCTTCTGCCTTAGCGAGGCCCAGGCAGGGTCCGACGCGGCCGGCGTCGAGACGACCGCCGTCAGGGACGGGGACGGGTGGGTCATCAACGGGGCCAAGCTCTGGGCGACCAACGGCAGCAACGCCGGGCTCTACATCGTCATCGCCGTCACCGACAAATCCGCGCCGCGCGGGCGGGGGCTGAGCGCGTTCATCGTCGAGCGCGAACGCCCCGGGCTCTCGCTCGGGGTCAAGGAACACAAGCTCGGCATCCGCGGCTCCGACACCTACGAGATAGTCTTCGAGGGCGTGCGTGTGGGCGCGGAAGCGCAGCTCGGGGCGCTGGGCAAGGGCCTGGCCGTGGCCCTGGGCACCCTCGACGGGGGCCGCATCGGCATCGGCGCGCAGGCGGTGGGCATCGCGCAGCGCGCTCTGGAGGAGGCCGTCGTGTACGCCAAGCAGCGCGAGCAGTTCGGAAAGCCCATCGCGGAGCTGCAGCCCATACAGTGGCGCATCGCCGACATCGCGACGCAGGTGCAGGCCGCGCGGCTGCTCGTCTACCAGGCCGCCGACATGAAGAACCGCAAGGTGCCCTTCTCCAAGCAGGCGGCCATGGCCAAGCTCTACGCCTCCGAGATGGCCATCAGGGCCGTGCACAACGCGCTGCAGATCCACGGCGGCTACGGCTACACCAAGGACTACGCCGTCGAGCGCCTCTACCGCGATGCGCGCATCACGACGATCTACGAGGGCACGTCCGAGATACAGCGGCTCGTCATCGCCAGGCAGCTCGGGCTCTGACGCGGCGACGCGCGAGGCCCTCCAGCGCCCCCCCTCGGGGGGCCGGCTCATATCCAAAGCTGCTCTATTCAAGCGAATCTCTGCCAAAAAGTCCCTCATCCAACCGCTCCTGGCAAGTGCACGGAAGGGACGCTTGGCACCGGTGAGCCTCTCGGGAAACGTTAAATATAAGAAGGGGTATTAAGCGCTCCGGGATAACCATGATGGCTCTGAGGAAGACCGTTTGCGCCCTGACCGTCCTGATGCTGGTCATGTCATGCATGACCATGGTGGCAATCTCGGCCCCCGCCCCACCGACCGGTGAGGCCTCGACCGACGTCGCCCCCGTGGACGACGTGATCACGCTGCCAGCGCCCTCGACCGATATAAACCCCCTCGGGGACGACACCGTCTCGCTGCCCCCGGTGAGGGAGCCCAGCATGCTCGAGGGCCTTCCGAACGTTAACCTAGACACGTGGGCCAGGCTGCCCATCGGCAAGGACGGCAAGGGCACGCTCATCCGCGGCGAGACCGATTCCCGCGCGCCCACGACCAAGATCCTCCTCGTCGACGACGACGATTCCAGTAATGTCGGCACGGAGGAAAAATGGAACAACTCTGGCCCGTACGGGATGGACACCGGCTTCATCATCGATGAGGCGCTCACCGACGCCGGGTTCACCCACGACAGCTACGTCGTCGAGGCCTTCCAGAACGGCCCCGACTTCCAGATGATGACGAACTACTCGACCATCATCTGGGCCTTCGGCTACGAGTGGGGCTACGGCCCGACGCTCACGCGCGCCGACTACTGGCGCCTCCAGTCCTTCATGGACGCCGGTGGCTCCGTGTGGTTCATCGGCAACGCGCTCGTCAGCAGCCTCTACGGCCTCGTGAACTACACGAAGACCGGCCAGAACAGGTTCGCGGCCGACGACTTCGCGCTGAAGTACCTGGGCATCGAGGAGTACTTCCCCTGGAGCGGCATACCCGGCATCGCCAACACCACCTCCAACGCCATCATGGACGGCACCGAGCAGTACGCCACCCAGAGGTTCTTCGACGAGTTCGACGACCCGCCCCAGCTGTTCTCCGACGTCACGCGCCCCGTCGCAGGGGGCCTCAAGGTCCTCATCGGCGACTCCCATGGCGCTTGGGGCCGTGATTTCAACGACGAGCCCGTCGCCATCGCCTACGACTCGGGCACCTGGCGCGTGGCCACGTTCAGCCTCGACCTCACCTGCATCGCGAGCGGCACCGACAGGGCCGACATCGCCACCAAGGTGATGGGATGGCTGACGCGCGGCGGCGCGCAGTCCGTCGACTTCGCGCAGAAGCTGCCCCTGCACTCCGTCTTCAACTGGTACGTCGAGGTCGAGGACCAGGCCCCGCTGTGGACCTCCGACTGGGACTTCGGCTTCTGGAGCCAATACTACAACCCCATCACGGCCACCATCCACACGAAGGAGAACTTCACGGCCATCGCCCACTTCGAGAACCAGGGCAGGACCAACGAGCGCAACTTCGACGTGAGGTTCGTCGTGCGTGACGCGGCCAACAGGGAGCTCGCGAACTTCACCAAGACCGGCTCCGTCGACTCCAGGTTGACGGGCGAGGTCTCGATGACCTTCAAGCCAGTGCGCGCCGGCTTCTACGTCGTGCTCTCGAACATCACGCTCACCGGCGACCCCAAGACCGGCGACAACGCCGCCGGCTCGCTCATCCAGGCGCCCACCTGGGTGGACGACATCGAGAACGGCACGACCGTATGGAACAAGTCCGGCGCTTGGGCGGTCGTCAACGCCGTCGCCGACAGCAACACGCCCACCCACGCCTGGCAGCTCAAGCGCAACAACTACCAGACCACGGGCGATGCGCTCGAGACCCCCCTCATCGACCTCCGGTTCTACAACACGAGCTTCTCGCACCCCGCGGCCCCTGGCTTCAACATGATCTGGTACAACTTCTTCTTCAAGGGGAGGATGTACGGCACTGGCCAGGACTCGGTGGATGTGCAGATGAAGGCCTCGAACGACACCAACTGGCACTCGCTGTTCAAGGTCGACGGCAACACCCAGGTCGGCACCGGCATCGCCAACGGCGACTTCACCGGCGGCTGGTACCGGTTCAACTCCGGCATCTACCTCGGGGACTACGCGGGCCAGACGCTTCACATCCGGTTCTACTTCGTGAAGGGCGCGCAGCTCTCGCAGTCCTGGTGGTCGGTCGACGACAACCGGGTGTGGATGCAAGAGGAGATGAACATCGCCCCCTGGTTCATGGCCAAGACCCCCCTCGGGCCCAACTACGAGATGGACGTGGGCTCGTCCCAGGTGTTCGACCTCACGATCCAGGACCCCAACGGCGACTCCCCCCTCACCATCAAGTGGCTCGAGAACTTCAACGAGAGGACCGACTGGGCCGGCAGGACCTCGGTCACCCTCAACGTCCCGAAGGACGCGCCCGTCGGCGACAAGTACCACCGCGGGAGCACCCTCAACATCGCCGTCCAGGCCGGCGACGGACTGGACCTGAACGACACCTTCTGGAACGTGAAGCTGATGGACCCGAGGCCGAGGGCCAGCGCCGAGTTCACGGGCCTCATCGACATCAACGAGGACGCGCCGAAGGACGTGAACATGGCGCCCTGGTTCGTGGACATCGAGGGCCAGAGCTTCACGGTGACCTCCGCGGGCTCCGCCAACATAAAATCCACGACGGTCACCGGCACCATCCTGAACCTGACCAACAAGCTGCCCAACTGGAACGGCGAGGAGAACATCACCCTCAAGGTGACCGACTCGGCCAGCTCCATCGCGAACTTCACGCTGCGCGTGCGCGTGCTGCCCGTGAACGACGCGCCGAAGGTCAAGGTCGTGCAGCTGCCCGACGGGCTGCAGGACGAACCCTACAGCTCAAACCTGACCGCGACGGACGTCGACAACGTGGTGTCGGAGCTCAGCTGGTCCGACGACTCGCCGCTGTTCCAGATAACGAACTCGGGCGAGATAGCGTTCAGGCCCGACAACGCGGACGTGGGCTACCACACCTTCAACGTCACCGCCTCCGACCCGGACCAGGCCACGCACACCGTGGAGCTCACGCTCTTCGTCGCGAACGTCAACGACCCGCCGGAGCTGCGGTACATACCGCCGCAGTCCGCCGACGAGGACTCCGTGTGGACGTTCGACGTGTCGGCCTACGTGGAGGACCCGGACCTCGAGCTCCCCGCCGAGTTCCGCGACAGGATCACCTACCGCGACGACACGCCCAAGCTGGACACGAACCTCGAGACGGGCATCGTGACGTGGGACATGCCCACCAACGAGGACGTGGGCGACTTCTACTTCAAGATAACCGTCCAGGACAGCAAGGGCCGGTACGCCGAGCAGGAGATCAAGATCGGCGTCAACAACACCAACGACGAGCCCAAGCTCGGCTCCATCCAGAGGCAAACGCTGCACCAGGACGCGCAGTACGTGTACACCGTCCCCGCCACCGACGACGACACCGCCGTGCCGTCGGCGAACGAGGAGCTCACGTTCACCAACGACCGCACCGAGCTGTTCACCATCGACGCGGTCGGGGGCCGCATCTCGTTCACGCCGGTGAACAACCAAGTCGGCGTCTGGGAGATAAACATCACCGTCACCGACATCGAGGGCGCCTCCGCCACCAAGAAGGTCGTCTTCGAGGTCGTGAACAAGAACGACGCCCCCGAGCTGGATGTCAAACGCACGCACATCCTGACCGAGGACCAGCCCTTCGAGTTCCAGGTCGTGGCCACCGACCCCGACATGGAGCTCCGGCTCGTCGACGGTCAGAGGGTCGACCCGTCGGAGGAGCTCGAGTTCCGCACGAACTCGACCAAGGTGCCCATCGACCGCGACACCGGCATGATCAGCTTCACACCGACGCAGGCCGAGGTCGGTGAGTTCGCGGTCAAGATCACGGTCATCGACAGCGCCTCCGAGGCCGAGACCGCGGACGTGCTGTTCAAGGTGACCAACGTGAACGACCCGCCGGCCGAGCTGCGCATCGTGGGCATACTCGAGGGCCAACAGCTCACGCAGGGCAAGGCCTATCAGCTCATCGGCTCGGCGACCGACGTCGACAACGGCGTCGACCAGCTGACGTACCAGTGGTACGAGAACGCCCTCATCGTCGGCCAGACCGCGACGGTGCAGTGGAAGCCGAAGAGCACGGGCCTCGTGACCGTGAAGCTCGTGGTGTCCGACCCCGACAGCGGCCAGACGATGTACAACATGACGGTGAACGTGAAGAAGAAGGCGGACGAGCCGGGCTTCGGGGCCTTCGCGGCCTTCGCGGCCTTCGTCATCGCGTCGAGCATGGTCGCAGCGGCCTGGCGCAGGCGCAAGCTCTGAGACAGGCTGCGGCGAGGAACAGGTGGGCGCGGCGGACGACCGCCGCGCCCACCACCTTTATTTTTCCCCTTCCCCTTGACCCCCCCGTGAGGGTCGAGCTGCTCCTGATGGGCGACGAGCTCCTCGAGGGCTCCGGTGGCGTCCAGCCCGGCTACATCTCCGAGATGCTCGACGTCATCCATGCCGAGCTGGGCCGGGCGGGCGCGTCCGTCGGCCGCCTGACCGTCGTGGGCGACGGCGAGGGCGAGCTCGCGGGCGCGCTTCGCGAAGCGGCCGCGCGGGGGGCGCGCGCCGTCGTCACCTTCGGCGGTCTGGGCCCCACGCACGACGACCGCGCGCGCGAGGAGGCAGCGGCCGTCCTGGGCAGGGGCTCGCCCAAGGTCCACCCCGAGGCGATGGCGTGGATGCTCGCGGGGTTCGAGGCCAAGGGCGTGCCCCCTCCAGCACCGGGCTCGCCGCAGGAGCGCATGGCCCACTGCCCGCCGGGCGCGAGGGCGCTGCGCAACGTGGTGGGCATGGCCGCCGGTCTCCTTTTCGACCTCCCCCCGTCCACGCGCGTGTGGTGCCTGCCCGGGGTCACCATCGAGGCCCTCCCCATGTGGGAGCTCCACGTCATGCCAGAGGTCGAGGCCATGTGCGCGGGACAGGCGCCGCAGGGGGCGGCGACCGTCGTGGTCCGTGGGCTGCGCGAGGGCGCGGTCGCGCCCGTCGTCAACGACCTGCTCGCGCGGAGGGGCGCCGTCAGGGCGGGCGTCTACCTCATGGAGCTCGAGGGCGACCGGTTCCGTGCCGTCCGCGTCGTGCTCCGGGGCCCACCGGACGAGGTCGGGAGGGCCTCCGAGGAGCTGGCCGCGGCGCTGCGGGCCATGCCGGGCGCCACCGTGGACCCTGTCGCAGGGGGTGGGGGCCATGGCTAGGTCGAGCCCCCTCGGCGTCGACCTGGACTGCGCGAGGTGCGCGCTGTCCAGGGAGCGCACGCAGGTGGTGCCTGGCTCGGGCTCTCCGCATGCGCCGCTCATGCTGGTGGGCGAGGCGCCTGGCGCGCGCGAGGATGAGCACGGCGCGCCCTTCGTGGGCCGCGCGGGGAAGGTCCTGGACTCGGTGATGGCAGAGGCCGACCTCGACCGCGGGGACGTGTGGCTCGCCAACGCCGTGAGGTGCCGGCCACCCGGCAACCGGCGGCCGCGCCCGGAGGAGCTGGCCGCATGCTCGTTCCAGCTCGACGCCGAGCTGCGCGCGGTCGCCCCGCGCGTGTTGGTGCTGCTGGGCGCGTCGGCGGCCAGGGCAGTGCTGGGGCGCGTGGTCAAGGTGGAGGCCGAGCGCGGGAGGGACCACCGCGTCCGCCGCGCGGGGCTGGACCTCACCTGCATCGTCACCTTCCATCCGCAGGGCCTCGTCTATCGCCCCTCCGCGCGCGGCGACATGGTGGACGCGCTGCGGCGCGCCCATGAGCTCTCCCAGGGATGACCTGGCCCGCTCCCCCGCGACCGCCCCGCATCGCCATCCCCCCGCACCGCCACCACCCCACGTCACCGACACCTCGCACCGCCATCCCCCGCACCGCCACCCCCTCTCCCGCCTCGCCGCCTTCCACCTTCGCACACCCGCCCGAAAGCCTAATGACGGGCGCGCGGCCTACCAGTCGCGTGGCCGCCCGCCGCGTGAGCTTCTGGTCCGCCGCGCGCACCGTCAACGAGGACCTCATCCTGAGGAGGTTGGACCGGCACGGCGAGCTCGTGTGCCACGCCACCGAGGTCCCGCTCGAGCCCCGGTACACCACCGCGCGGGACGTCGCCTGCTACCTTGCGGATGTGCTGGCGCTCTTCCGCGGAGCGCAGGGCCTCGTGCTCGTGGGCATCGAGGTCAAGGACCGCGGCGCGCCAGTGGGCCCCCGCACGGCCACGCGCTACCTCGAGGCCTACGGCCGGTCGTGCCAGCACTTCTACTTGGCCGCGAACGGGTTCTCGCCGCGCGTGTTCGCGATGCGGGACGTGGGGCTCTTCCACCTGGGCCGCAGGGAGGTCGTCAAGGGCGCGGGGGCGCTGCGCCCCCAGCCCGCGCTCTGGCGGTCCGCGGTCGCGCGGCTCGCCGAGGTGTGCCACGTCAAGGTGGACGTGCCACGCGACCCCCTGCAGACCACGCTCGTCGACGAGGCCTAGACGGTGTACCGGGGTCGGTCCCGTATGGGTGTTGTGGGGACCCGTGCCAGAGGGTGATTCTCGCGGGAGGTAGCTGGGTGGCAAACCTTATTTATGGGGGAGTTTGATGGGTCCTTGGAGCGGGTACCATGGCCACGGGCAGAAGGCTCATCAGGATTGAGCAGGGCGAGCTCATCGAGATCAAGTCCATCTACGAGAGCGTGATGAACCTGGCGGCGAACGGCCTGTTCTTCAGGGCCGGCCAGGTGATGGGAAGGGGCATTGCCCAGCGCGCGACCGCCAGGGGCGGCCCGTTCCTCAAGGCCTTCGCCGAGCTGCTGGTCGAGGAGGGCTGGGCCCAGACGGTCGAGCTCAGCGAGGACCAGGTGGCCATCACGGGGGGCATCGAGTCACGGCCAGGCGTCGACCGCTCATGCAACATCCTGCGCGGCATCGTCGCCGAGGTCTACTCCAAGCACACCGGCTCCAAGCTCTTCTGCCACGAGGTCGAGTGCCAGGGCTCCGGCTCCAATCGGTGCGTGTTCAAGATACGCAAGGGGGCGGTCTGACGTGCCCATCCATCGCAGCCCCTCCGGCATACCGGGACTCGACGAGCTCATAGACGGGGGCTTCCCGGTCCCCTCGACCATCCTCGTCGCCGGCGAGCCTGGCACGGGGAAGACCACGCTCGCGGTCCAGGGCCTGTTCGACGTCGCCCGCCATGGGGGGGTCGGCGTCTACCTCACGGCCATCTCCGAGCCGCCCTGGGTCGTGCAGTCGTTCCTCTCGAACTACTCGTTCTACGACGCGGCGCTCGTGGACGCCAACAAGGTCTACTTCGCCGACATGGGCTCCTACCTGGTCTACGAGCCCGAGAACTTCCTGGCGCGGCTCGAGGAGGTCGTCGAGACCTACTCGCCGGACCGGCTGGTCATCGACCCCATCACGCCCATCAAGGACATCCTCGCGAAGAAGAACATCAACGACCGCGAGTTCCTGCACAACCTGTTCGCCTACCTCAAGACGCTCTCGTGCACCACGCTGGTCACCGGCGAGGAGACCTACGAGGACATCCCGGGTTCCCTCGAGGCCTACATGGTGGACGGCATCATAGTGATGTCCTACCCCGAGCAGGAGGGCGTGCGGCGCAAGTACATCGAGGTCCTCAAGATGCGCGGCACGAACCACACCACCGGCCGCCAGCTGCTGGACGTAACGTCCGACGGCGTCACCATCCAGGCCGGGCTGCGCTGAGCGTGGCTTGGGTGGTAAGGCACCGCCGCCCGATGGCGTGTCGATTTGTCAAGAGGTCCCAGCGAGGGCCAGTGCGGTCCCTCGAGGGTGGATGCTGTCGCCCAGGGATGTGAGGGGGGGAACGGGGCGGTTCCCCGCCCCGTGGTGCACCCCACGCCCATCTTCCAAAGCCTGCTTCCCTGCCCTGCGCCTCACGGCCTGAGGTACTTCGCCTCGACCTCCTCGAGCTCGGCCGCCTTCATGTCGAGCTCTTGGAGGCGCTTCTGTTTCTCCAGCACGAGGTCGACCCTCGCGTAGAGGAGGTCCCGCACCGCCGTTCGGATGGCCTCGGACCTTGATGGGAAGTCGTCAACGCGGACCAGGAGGTCGAGCCTCTTGAGCCAGCGGGATGGCAGTCGGATCGTGATCTTCTCATTCTCCTCCTCCATCCTCATCACCTCACGAGGGTCTATTCGACCTCTTTTGTCCATCCTTTGTCCGACAAACGCCATAACATCCGGGGTGCTATAAATACCTTGCGACACGGCTCCCAGCGGGCGACGCACGCGCGCTGGACATCGAGACTTGCGACCTACCGGGCCGCACGTCGCGCCTCGGTCGCGGCGGCACACTTATGAAAAGGAGCGCCCATGGGGGCGCGATGTCAGGCACGATGCAGTTCAAGCGGCACCTGGTGCTCGCCCTGGACGACGTGGAGCCCCAGGCGGCCATGGCCATCGCCCGCGCGCTGGGCCACGGTCTGGACGCGGTCAAGGTGGGCTGGCCCCTCGTGCTCTCGTCGGGCACGGGCATCGTGGGCAGGCTCGCGGACGTGGTGCCCGTCATCTGCGACTTCAAGGTGGCCGACATCCCCGCCGTCACGGAGATGATCGTCAAGGCGGCCGCGGGCGCGGGCGCGCGCGGCGTCATCGTGCACGGCTTCGTGGGCTCGGACTCGGTCGCGGCCGCGGTCAGGTCCTCGATGGGCGCGGACGTGTTCGTGGTGGCGGAGATGAGCCATCCGGGCGCGGTCGAGCACATGCAGGGCCGCGCCGAGGCCATCGCACGGTCCGCGAAGGACGCGGGGGCCGCGGGCATCATCGCCCCGGCCACGCGGCCCGAGCGCGTGACAGCGCTGCGCGAGGTCGTCGGCACCGGGATGCGCATCCTCTCGCCCGGCGTGGGCGCGCAGGGCGGTGACGCGGGCAAGGCCATCAAGGCGGGCGCGGACGCCGTCATCGTGGGCCGTTCGCTCTACCGCGCCCCCAACCCCCAGCTCGCGCTGGACGAGCTGCTGGGGCAGATGCGCGGCGTGTGAGGGACGGCGCCCCCGTCCCCCGTCGTGATGGACACGGGCCTCCTGTGCGCGGACGGTCGCTCAGTCCCGCCTGGCGCGCGATGCCACCCCGGCCAGGGCCACGGCCGTCACCAAGGCCAGGGCGGCCGCGAGCGCGCCCATGCCCGGCATCAGGCCTCCGTCCGTCACATCCCCGTCCCCGTCATCCGGCGGCGGGGTCACCGGTTGCGCCCTGACCGTGATGGTCCCCGACAAAGTGCCCGTCGCGCCCCTGTCGTCGATGAGTGTCATATTCCATGTGTAGGCGCCGGGGGCCAGGTACTCGTGGAAGGCCTCGCGGCCCTCCACGGACGAACCGTCGCCGAACAGCCATATCCACTTGGAGACCAGCCCGTCGGGGTCGTGCGACGCCGAGCAGTCGAACCTCACGGTCTCGTTCACGTACGCGGACACCACGACCGTTGCCGCCGCCTCTGGGGGCCTGTTGGCGATGGTGATGCCGATGGTCGTCGTCGCGGTGCGGCTGTCGTCGTCCATGACCGTCAGGCGCACCGTGTAGCAACCGGGCGCATCGTAGGCGTGGCTGACCGCCATGCCGTCCGCGGTCCGCCCGTCGCCGAAGTCCCAGAACCACCGCTCGACCGAGCCGTCGGCGTCGGTGCTGTTGGCGCTAGAGAAGTTCACGGCCACGAGAGAGATGGAATCCGCGGGGCCGGACGCGACCGGCACCGGGGGCCGGTTCTCGACCTGCACGAACACCGTGGTGCTGTCCGCCCCTCCCGCGTCGTCCAGGACAGTGAGCACGATCATGTACACGCCGTCGGCCGCGTAGGTGTGGCCCACGGTCTGGCCGTGGGCGAGGGAGCCGTCGCCGAATATCCAGGTCCAGTCGACGATGGCGCCGTCCGCGTCCGAGGAGGCGCGCCCGTCGAACGAGATCGTGTCCGAGGTGAGCACGATGGACGGGGCGGCCGCCGCCCGCGCGCGAGGCGCGCGGTTGAGCACGCGCACCTCTACATCGGTCGAGGACTCGAGGCCGCCGTCGTCGACCACGATGAGCCTCACCTTGTAGGTGCCGAGCTTGGCGTAGGCGTGCCTCACCGTGGGACCGAGCGATGTCGTGCCGTCCCCGAGGTTCCACCGGAACTCGGTGATGGTGCCGTCGAGGTCGTGCGACTGGGTGCCCGAGAGCGAGGCCTCCTCGCCCGAGAGCATTGTGAGCGTTCCCGTCACCTTGGCTACGGGTGCCACGTTCCTGACCACGACCTGGAACGAGGTCGAGGCTACGGCACCGTCGTCATCCGTGACCGTCAGCGTCACGTTGTAGTCTCCGCGGCCCGAGTACGCGTGCGAGGTCGTCGGACCGGTGCCGGTGGCGCCGTCCCCGAAGACCCAAGTCCACTCGACGATGATGCCGTCAGGGTCCGTCGCGGTGCGACCGTCCATCCGCACGAGAGCCCCCGTGACCGTGTCGACGTCGGGAAGGGCGACCACCGCCGGCGGGCGGTTGAGGGCCTTCACCGTTAGCGTGGCCGTCCCCTCGGCCCCGTCGTCGTCCGTGACCGTCAGCGTGACGGCGTACACGCCGCTGTCGGCGTAGGCGTGGGTGACCGTCGGCCCGTAGGCGAGCACGCCGTCGCCGAGGTCCCAGCAGTACCAGAGCGGGCGGCCGTCGGGGTCCGAGGTGCCCTCCGAGCCGAAGGTGAGCTCGACGGCCGTCAGGGCCTCCGATGGCTGCGCGGAGGCGGAGGCCGCGGGCGGGCGGTTGAGGATGGTGACCATGAGCTCCGTGGACGCGGACGCGCCGTCCTGGTCCACGACCGTGAGGCGCACGACGTACCAGCCGTCGTCCGCGTAGGAGTGCTTTGCCGTCGCGCCCGTGGCCGAGCCGCCGTCGCCGAACGACCAGATGTGCTCGGAGATCTGGTTCTCCGGGTCGGTCGATTCGGAGCCGTCGAACGAGAGCTCCACGCCCGTCAGGGCGGACGTCGACGTCGCGTTGATGGCCGCGGTCGGGGCCTGGTTGCGGACGGTGACGAGCACGCTCGTGGAATCCACGGCGCCACCGTCGTCGCTCACCGTGAGGATGACGAGGTACGTGCCGTAGGAGACGTAGGTGTGCTCCACCGTCACGCCGTAGGCCCGTGCGCCGTCGCCGAAGGCCCAGCTCCAGTTGACGACCGAGCCGTCCGCGTCGGAGGACTGGCTGCCATTGAAGCTGACCGGCGAGGACCGCGTGACCTCGGAGGGGCTGGCCGTCGCGACCGCCCTCGGGGCCCTGTTCTTGACCGTGACGTTGAACAGCGCCGACGCGGTGGCGCCGTCGTCGTCCTTGACCGTGAGCGTGACCTCGTACGTGCCTGGCCTGTCCCACGAGGTGGTGGCGTCCGCCGTCGTGTACACGCGGCCGCCGCCGCAGTCCCACCGCCATTCGGCGATGTAACCGTCAGGGTCGCCGCAGAGCGTGCCGAAGAACGTGACGGTCCCGTTCGTGAGCGCCTCGAGGTCCTCGAAAACCGCGATGGGGGGCCTGTTCAACACGGCGACCGTCGTCGTCGCGCTGCCCGCGACGCCCGCCGTGTCCGTCACCACCAGCGTGACCGTGTAGCTCCCGTCGTCGCTCCAGTTGTGGGACGCGACAGGGCCCTCGGCCGACGCGCCGTCGCCGAAGTCCCACCCGTAGGTCGCGAGGTTCGAGTCCGGGTCGTAGGAGGAGGTCGCGTTGAGCTCGACGTCCTCGAACGTGAGGACCGTGGTGAGGTTGGCGCGGGCGATGGCCACGGGTGCCGAGTTGCCCACGATGATGTTGCGGCTCTTGTAGGAGAGCGCACCGTCGTCGTCGATGGTGACCAGGGTGAGGTTGTATGTGCCGTTGCTGGCGTAGGTGTGGACGACGGTGACCCCGTCGTCCGTTGCGCTGTCCCCGAATATCCAAGTGTAGTTGGTGATGGTGCCGTCCACGTCCCGGGATGCGCTGGCGTCGAGGCCGATGGGCTCGCCCTTGGCGACGATGGTCCTGTTGGCCTTGAAGTCGGCGACCGGCGCCTGGTTGAGCACGACGATCGTCACCGTGGTGCTGTCGGACACACCGTCGTCGTCGGTGACCGTGAGCTTCACGCCGTAGCTGCCGTCGTCGTCGTAGGAGAGCGTCACCGTGGCGCCCGTCCGGACCGTCCCGTTGTGCAGCTCCCACGTCCACCTGGCGATGTGGCCGTCGACGTCGAGGGAGCTCTCGCCCGACATCGTGAACGGCGTCATTGTGTTGATCGTCCGCCCCACCGCCACGGCCAGTGGCCTCCTGTTGAGAACCCAGACGGTGAGCGTCGCTTCGTCCGTCCCGCCGTCGGGGTCGGTCACGACGAGCGTGACGTTGTACGAGCGACCCGGCGACGGCGAGCCGTCGTTGTAGGAGTGCGAGACGTTGGCGCCGCTGAGGATCGCCCCATCCCCCAGGTACCAGAGGTAGCACGAGATGCTGCCCTCCGGGTCGGTCGAACCCGTGCCGTCGAACGTCAATCGTTCGTAGGACATCACGGTCGACGCGCTGGCCGTCGCCACCGCCGATGGCGGGGCGTTGACGGTAATGGTCCTCGTGGCCACGTTGTTGGTCTCGTCGTCCTCGGCCACGTCATCGTCCGGATCGACCGTGGCCCTGACGGTGTGGTCGCCGGCCGACGCGCCCGAGAGGTCCCAGCCGAAAGAAGCGACCGCGGTACCGCCCTTTGCGCAATCGATCGGGCCCGCGATGCCGACGTCCTTGGACGCCGTCGTGTCGCGTAGCGTGACATAGAGGCCCGTGGCGTTGGCGTCGCCGTCGTTGTGGACCGTGACGTTGACCACGCAGGTCGTGCCCTGCGTGGGCCTGTCGACCGCGGGGTCGATGTCGGTGGGGCCCACCGACAGGTCGGGGGCCGCGTCCGCATCATCTGGGATTGCGATGAGCACGACCGCGAGCGCGGCCACCACGATGGCGACCAGGCCCGCGATGGACAACGCCCTGGGGGCGAACCTGCCTGCGCCCATCTACTTCCCCCCGTCGCCCTCCTGCGTCGGAGGCCTGCTGACCTTCCTGACCCGTGGCCGGCCGTCGCCCTCGGGCGTCTTGATGGCCTCCTCGTCGACCTTCGGGGTCACAACCGCACGACGGACGACCGGCCTCGGGCCCGCACCTGCGATGCCCTCGGGCGCGCGCTTCATGGTGGAGGCGTCGACCGCGACCTCGCCGTTGGCCGGCACGGCCGCGGCGCCCACCGGGGCCTCAGGGATTGGCGCCACCGCCTCGCCGCCCTCGGCGACGGCCGAGGGGGGCTCCTCGATCGGCACGGCCGGGACGGTCACTTCCCCGGGTCCGGCGGGCGGCCGCTCATCGTCGTCGCTCTCCTCGGGGTGACGGAACTCGGTGCCGCAGTAGGGGCAATTGTCCACCTTCGAGGGTATCCACGAGCCGCACTCGCTGCACTTGGCCACCTCGGTCTCGAACTCGGCGCCGCACCTCGGACAGACCTTCGCGTTCTCGGGCACGATCGTGCCGCACTCGCCGCACTCGACCACCTTGCCGCGCGACGAGAGGTACATCTGCGCCATCACGGCGGCGACGACCAGGACGGCCACGACGACCGCGATGAGCACCCCGAAAAGGAGCCTGTTGTCCTTATGTCCCTGTGGCTCCTGCACCTCTATCACGACGACGGTGAACTTCACCTCCGCGGAGGTCAGGCCCCACGCCTCGTCCTTCGCGGTAATCAGGTAGTTCCACTGGCCGATGTAGGGCGGGCTCGGGTAGTCGAAGGTGAACGCGCCCACGCCGTCGGCCTGGCGCTGGAGGGTCTGCTTCGTCGGGTCGTCCTTGCACAGCACCTTCGCGCCCGCGACGGGGCGGCCCGTTGCCGTGTTGTAGCGCACGGTCCCCTTGATGACCAGGGGCGTGCCCACGGGATGGTCCAGCAGCTTCTCCGTCACGAGCACGACGACCAGCAGGGTCGCGGGGGGCTCGATGACGTCGAGGGCGATGGCGTGCGCCCTGCCCGTGATCCCCGTGAAGGGTCCAGAGCCCGTGATTTCGACCTCGAGGCTGTATGCCCCGGTCCTCTCGGGCGCGGTGATGGTGAAGGCGAAGCTGCCCGATGGGTCGACCCCGGTCGAGTTCTGCCAGATGGCAGTGCCATTGCTGACCAGCTTCACCAGGGCCGTACCCTCGTACATCGGCTGGCGGCCGACGAGGTAGGTCGCCACGGCCGCGCCCCTGACGGTGAACACGGACCCGCTCACCACGGTGCGGTTCTCGAGCGAGAGCTCGACATCGACGCCCGTCGGCGGGAGCAGTGGCTCGGGGAAGAAGGCCGAGACGACCCGGCTTTTGTCGAGACCCACGTAGGACACGACCTGGTCGGACACGTCCTCGGGGCTGTAGACGACGACCTTGTAGTTTCCCAAGAACCGCTCGCCGTCCCTGTCGACGATGGAGCCGAGCAGCGGGATGCGCACCTCGCCGTCGTCGTTGGTGAGCCCGCGCGCGACGAGCGTCCCGTTCTGGGTGAAGCTCACCTCGACATCCGCGCCGCCGACCAGGTTCCCCAAGGAATCCTGGGCATGCACGGTCAGGTACCAGTACACGAGAACGGTGGACTCGCAGAGCGTGAATGGCCGTGGAATCTGCGCGTCGTAGAGGTAGACCTTCGCGGACAGGGGCAGCTCGTCAATGGGGTTGTTGAAGGTCGTGCTGTCGCCGTAGAAGGTGGAGACGTTGAAGTGGAGCGGCTCCTCCGTGCTAACGACGCTGCCAGCGATGGTCAGGATGGTCGCACGCACGCGCAGCGACTTGAGACCGACCATGCAGTCCGAGAGGTTGCACAGGCCCGCACCGATGTCCGCGTCCTCGGCGGCCATTGCGACATCATTCAGCGAGACCGTCGGACAGTCCGTCAGTATGTGTTCCGCCGAGAGGCGGCCGCCGTCCATGCTGAAGGAGGGTGTCTCGAGCACGATCAGGTCCGAATCGACGATGCACCCGGCCTGCAGGAGGACCGCGCCCCCGCGCAGCAGCAGCCGGCCTATGATGGTCGCGTTGGTGGCGGTGATCCTCGCCTCGTCCTGCGCAACGATCGCGTTCACATCGACCTTGCTGCCCCCGCTCAGCACCAGCTCGGCCGAATCGTAGAGGTAGACGTTGATGTGCTGGTTTGAGGTGAGCGTGGCCCCGTCCAGGGTCAGCACGCCGCTGCCCTCGACAAGGACGTAGAACTGGTGGTCGCGGTCCTGGAGCACATCGAGCGTGGCCGAGGTGACCCTGAGCGCCCCGCGCACGACGATGCTGCCATCCTGTATGAAGTCCGCGACGAGGTCGAGCGGCGCCGAGCCCGCCTCGAGCACCAGGTCGCCCGTGGTCGTTCCCACGAGGTCGCGGGGCTCCACGGGCGGGAGCACCGCGGTCATCGCCGGTCTGTTCGCGTCGGCCGTCACGTCGGGGAACGGCAGCAGCAGCAGGGGCGTCTCGGAGGAGACGGATGAGAAGGAGGCGATGACCCTGTAGTTACCGATGAAGTGGTACTGTCCGGACTCGATGACGTCCGACACGACATCCAGGGCCACCTTCCCATCGGCCCCCCCGGTCGCGGTCGCGACGACGGTGCCGTTGATGAAGTGGACGATGGAGACGGAGGCGTGCGGGATGACGAGGGTGGACTCGTCCACGACGAGCACCTCCACCAGCCTGAAGACCGTGGCCTTGGAGGTCTCGTCCGTCACAACGCTGCCGCACGTGGCGTTGTGCAGCTCCATGTCCGCGCCGGACCTCAGCTCGATGCTCGGCTCGGCGCCGCCCAAGATCGCGCAGTCCGTGAGCACCGCGACGCCCCCCGTCATCAGGAGGGGGCCGGTGAGGGTGAGCTCGACGCCCCTGGCCGTCAAGCGCGCGCCGGCAAGCTCGAACTGCCCGGAGACCAGCGCGTCCTCGAGGACGACCTCACTGGCCTGGCCGGTCATGCCGCCCGCGAGCCGGCTCATGGAGACCTCGATGCGCGCGTCACCCGTCATGTTCACTGCCGCCTCAAGGGAGGAGCCCTCCCAGAGCCTCAGGCGCGCGGACCCCTCCAGCACGACGAGCAGCGCGGCCTCAGAGCGGACCGACGCGCCGAGCAGCTCGAGCCCGGCCCCGTCCTCGACGAAGACGGCGAACTGGTAGTCGTAATCCTGCAGGAACAGAAGCTCGACGCCGACGACTGTGAGCGTGTGCCCGCTCCTGACGGTGACGAAGCCGTCCTGGGTCCAGGTCTGGTCGATGGTGACATCGCCGGTGGTGTCGTCCACGACCATGTCCCAGATGGTGAACACAAGGACCGTGGCGGACGCCACGTTGTCGTCGGGGTCGTCCTCGCCCGGGAGCACGGTGCTGGCAAGGACGTTTATCTGGTGGGTGCCGCCCAGGGAGGTCGTGTCCCAGGACGCGCTCACGCGGGCAGTACCACCGGCCGCGACCGACGCGGTGCGGTTGGCGATGAACGCGCCGGTGCCAGCGGGGCCGTCCCAGAACTGCACGACGACGAGAGTGGCCTGCGTCTCGCCCTCGTTGCGCAGGACCGCGTCGATTGTGACGACATCCCCCTCCATCGGGTGGGGGTCGCTGAGCGTGATGCCGTCGGAGGGGACCACTATGTCGGGCAGGCCGCGGACCGTCACGGGCAGCGTCGCACCGTTGTTGTCCTCGCGCCGCTCGTCTTGCTTGTCGTCGGCGTCGACCCAGATGGCGATCTGGTGCTCGCCCCTCGAGAGCGTGAACTCGCGCGAGACCTCGGCCAAGCCGTCCTTCGCGACCAGGGGAAGGACCTCACTGGCTTCGACCTGCCCGTCGACAAGGAAGCTCACATCGACCTGGAGGGCGTCGAGGTCACCAAGGTTGTAGACCGCCACGGTCAGATTGAAGGGCACCCCATCCAGGATGACGGGCTTCGACAGCACCATTCCAGCGCCGCTCACGGCGAGGTCGGGGCCGTAGCCCACCACGGACCTGCTCTCTCCCTCGTCGGATGCGACCGACGGCGCACTGGCCAGCATCACGAGCGTGGCGAGGGCGATCAACGCGAGCGCGGTAGCGAGGCGGCCGCTGGACTCTCCTGCACCCTTTGCTCCCAATATGCTCCCTCCTGATACGGTCCATCCACTGGGACGTCGTCCGGTCGGACGGGCGGGCCTTATAACCATAAAAGGCTATGGTTCAAGGTCCTGCCCTGTGTTCTGACTGGGAGGGAGCATATTTAATGTTTGGCGCCCGATTCTCAAATAAGACTATCTCCTGGCGCTACGCACGCGACACCTTGCACCACCCCCCCTGGCTTTACGGGTCGGGGGAGGTCGCGGGGGGCCGTCACGCATCCAGCACGATGCGCCCGCCGTCGAGGAGCGTGCGCTCGTTCCCGGTCCTGCCCACGGCGACGATGGTGGGCTCCCTCATGAGGCCGTCCAGGTGCGTGAGCGCGGGCGCGTCGTTGTCGTAATTGGAGCCGAGCGCGATGTGGCACGTGCGGTAGACCTTCTCGTCCTCCAGCATGTTGCCCACGATGCGCGCGGCCGGGTTCAGGCCGATGCCCAGCTCGCCCAGCGACCGGGCGTTGCGCGCCAGCAGCTCCGCCCTCGCGGCCGTGACCTTGCCCGAACGTCCCATCTCGCGGGCCTTCTCCTCCGACCTCGCGAGGGTGGCGCGGAGCCGGGCCGCCTCCTGGCCGCCCTCCACGTCCCTGACGAAGCCCCCCTCGACGCGGCAGTCGATGGGCGTGCGGATGAGGATCTCGCCCCTGTCTGACGAGATGGAACCGTCGTAGACCAGGCGGCCCCGTGACGCGCGGAGCTCGGGCGAGACGAACACCTCCCCGGCGGGCAGGTTGCCGCCAGCGCCCGGGCGGCGGAAGTCCCCGTCGTCGCGCTTCGCGGCGCGGCCGCGCAGCCCGATGGTGAGGTCGGTCCCAGCGGGCGTGGTCACACGCACCTCGGCCGCGCGGCCGAGCGCGCGCGCGAGCGCGGACGCGCGCGAGCGCATGCTCGCGTAGTCGACAGGCACAGTGCGCACGAACATGTCGACCGTCACGCCTGGCGACCAGAACGACCTGATCCTGCGCTCCGAGAGGAGGTAATCGAACACGTGGTCGTACCGCGGTCGCCTCGCCCGCCCGCGCCGGCGGTGGCCCGCTATGGGCCGCTTGAGCGCGTCGGGGTCCTTGCCCAGCTTCTCGGCGGAGATGGACACCACCACCTCGGGCGCGGTGCGCAGCGCGGCGAGCACCTGCGGCTCAGCGTGGTCGAGCTGGCCCTTCACGGGCTGCACCATGAGCACCGGCCTCCCGCCCGCCTCGGCCGCGGAGCGCAGGAGGGCCTCCGAGATGGCCCTCACGTCCGCGACCGGGTTGGTGACGATGAGCACGCGCTCGCCCTCGCGCACGCCGAGCACGTCGCGCACCGCGACCCCGGCCGCGCGGTCGAGCCGGACCCCTCCACGCGCTCCTCGCCGACCGCCAGTTGACGCGCTGACTGCACCGCCCTGCCTCACCATGGTCCTCGCCCTCCTACGTCCTGAGCGCGCCATGGAGGGGTGGCGAGATAAGCCTTCCCGGGGCCGTAGCCAGGATAGGAAAGATACCATACCAATACGTATATATATCGTACGAACGGTTGCGCTGGATGGACCAAAGGTTGGGTGATGGCAACATGCGAAAGAGCCTTGCACCTGCTATAGCGCTATTGCTCGTCGTCGTCTCGTTCTCGCCCCTGGCCGCCGCCGCCGCCGCACGGGACGCGGCCAGCGACGCCGACGGCATCGAGCCCGCACCTGCGGGCCCGGCCTACTATGACGAGGACCGCGCCGTGGATGTGGACACAGAGCAGATCGGCGGCTACACCTGGACGAAGGACATCCGCATCACGCGCAATTCGGCCGAGGACATCATGCCGCAGGTCACCGTGGACCAGTTCCACAACTCCCACGTCGTGTGGCAGAGGCAGGGCTACTGGACCAGGACCTACGACAGGACGGGACAGCCGCTGTCCAAGGAGACGTTCATCACCCCCCACGTGGTCACCGGCTACGGCAGCCCCGACTCGTACCCGCTCGGCCCCCAGGTCGCCATCGACAACAACCAGAACATCCACGTCGTCTGGGACGATGGCTGGCAGAACTGCTTCTACCAGAAGTTCGACGCGGACGCGAACGCCATCTCGTCCGTCATCCACGTCGGTCCCAGCGACAACGAGGCCTCGCACGTGCCCGCCGTCGCGGTCGATTCGCTCAACAACTTCATCCACGTCGGCCACGAGGACTACGCCTACCAGTGCGAGGACATCGTCTACACCAAGTACGACCAGAGCGGCAAGGTCCTCGCGAACGAGATCGCCGTGTCCTCTGCCGTCAGCTCGCACTGCGAGCACAACACGCTCACCACCGACATCAACGGCTACATCCACTTCGGCTTCGGCTCCTCCACGGGCGCGTGGTGGGGTAAGGTCGACCAGAACGGCGTGCTGCGCGGCCAGGCAATCAACGTCATGACGGGCCAGTCGTACAAGCTCGTCGACCCTGCCGTCACCCCGAACGGTGACGTGCACTGCGTCTGGGAGGACTCGGGCACCATCTACTACACCCGCATGGACAACAACGGCTCCTTCCTCAACCGCGACGTGATCATCTCCAAAAATGGCGTGTCCCCGGGCCCGCCGCGCATCGCGGCGTGCCACGAGGAGAACACGGTCTACATCGTCTGGCACGACCTGCGCGATGGCAACTCCGAGATCTACTACGCCAAGATGACCGCGGGCAACTACGGGACCACGCCCGAGAACTACCGCCTCAGCCGCAACTCCGCGGACTCGAAGTACCCACGCATCGCCATCGACCCCGACGACAACGTGCACGTGGTCTGGGGCGACATGCGCGACGGCAACTGGGAGATCTACTACAAGTTCATGTTCAACTTCAAGCTGGAGCTCGGCGTGGTCAACATCGCCGAGCTGCCCGCGATGTACTACTTCCACCCCAACGAGACGAAGAAGCTGCACATGTACGTCGAGAACCAGGGCGGGCTGCCCGACGACTACCGCGTCACGCTCACCTACGACGAATGGGCCCCGACCGCGGGCTGGAAGTTCCTCCTGGACAACACCGAGTTCCGCCGCCTGCCAGGGAACTCGCGGGGCTACCTCAACCTGACGATGACCTCGCCGGCCCTCGCCAACGCGGGGGACAAGATCAACGTCACGATCAACGCGCAGTCGCTGTCGTCTAAGTACGAGAACGAGACGCTCAAGTGGATCTCGTTCATCATCGTCGAGAAGGCCGTGACCATGGTCTGCGCCAAGCCCACCAAGCTCATCGATTCGGGCGGCACGGTCTACTTCAACCTCAACGTCGCGAACATCGGCGACGTCAGGGACTTCTACCGCATCGACTACACGCTCGTGCCCGAGAACGCGGGATGGTCCGTCGAGGTGGACAAGCGCAACCTCGACCTAGGCGTCGACGACTCCACCAACTTCACCGTCAAGGTGACGGCGCCGGAGGAGGCCAAGGCCAACGAGAACGGCACGGTGTTCATCCGCGTGCAGTCGACGACGGACGCGTCCGTCTACGACGGCAAGCGGCTGCTCGCGCTCATCAACCCCACCTTCAAGATCGAGATGGAGACGCTCGTGCCCAACAAGTGGGTCGACCCCGGCGGGTCGGTGGACTTCATCATCACCGTGCGCAACGTGGGCAACATGCAGGGCAAGGTCACAATCTTCGTGACAAGCTCCAACCCCCGCACCGGATGGTCGGGCTCGATAGACCGCGAGACGCTGTTCCTGGCGGGCGGCGAGCAGCAGCTCGTGAAGCTCACCGTCACCGCCCCGGTGAACGCGCTCGCGGGCTCGCGGCAGGTCGTGACCATCCATGGCGTCTCCGAGGACTTCTCCTCGAGCGGTGTCGTCGAGGTAAGCGCCCTCGTCAACCGCATCGTCGGCCTGGCGTGGGGGCTGGACCCGACCGAGCTCAGCATAACCCCTGGCACGCCGGCGACCTTCCTGGTGTCGGTTTCCAACCACGGCAACGGCAACGAGAACGTCGAGCTGGGTTCGTCCCAGGTGCCCACGGGCTGGTACGTGACCTACGAGATAAACAAAGTCGAGGTGCGCAACGTCGTGCTCATGCCGAAGGAGACCAGAATCGTCTCCGCGGTCGTCAAGACGCCCTACGACGCTCTCGCGGGCCGGTCCGTGCCCGTCGCGGTGCTGCTCGACGAGGCGGGAACAGCCTACGACGTCCCGCTCGTCACCAAGGTCAGCCAGTACTACGGCGTCGACGTGTCCTCCAGCATGTACCGCCAGGAGGGCGCGCCGATGAGCATCGTCAACTACCGCGTCACCGTAAAGAACGAAGGGAACGGCGAGGACGTGTTCGCGCTCTCCGTGCTCAATGTGCCCGACACCTGGAACGCGCTGTACTTCAGCGAGCAGGGCGAGCAGATCACGGAAGTCGTCCTCAAGGCCAACGAGAAGAGGGACGTCGAGCTCCGGGTGCACATCCCCGAGGGCACGTCCACGACCGCGCCCGTCGAGTTCCACGCGCGTGCGACCTCCTCGGGCGCGGAGTCCGACGACGTGAAGCTGATCCTCGAGGTGCGGCTGCCGGACCTCAAGATCCAGTCCATCACCTACAACCCGAACCGCCCGAAGGCGCTGACTCCCGTGCAGATCACCGTGCGCATACAAAACGACGGCACGTTCGGGGCGGAGAACATCGTGGTCACGATGCGCGACGGCAGCCGCGAGGTCGGCAGGGAGCTCATCTCCTACGTGACGAAGGACTCGAACGCCACGGCCTCGTTCACCTGGGTGCCGGTGTCAGGCAAGCATACGCTCACCTACGACATCCGCAACGACATCCCGGAGCTGTCGATGGACAACAACCAGGTCGTGAACACGAGGAACGTCGCGGGGAAGAGCACCATACCGGGCCTCTCCGGCGACGCGATGCTCCTCGCCCTGACGGCGGTCGCCATGGCCCTGGCCGCGAGGCGAGTGCGCAAGTAGGCCACGGAACGCACCCGCGACAGGCGGTCCGGGCCCCCACGGCAGCGCGAGCGATGTCGCGAGAGGGGGGCAATCGATTGTGCCGCACGGGCGGCCCTGGTCGCGACCACGGCTCACCTGGCCAGCGCGGCGTCCACGCCTGCCAGCGCGGCGGCGAGCGACGCCTCGCCCGCGCGCCTCAGGTCCCCGGCCACGGCAGCGCGGGACGCGACGAAGTCCGCGTCCTTGATGGCGGCCAGGTTGATGGCGACGTTGTAGAGCGCCCCGTTGAGGGCCGCGTGGAGGAACCGCGCGCCGCACCCGGCGTCGGTGACCGCGTTGGGGTTGCCCTTGCTCGCGACCATGGGGGCGAGCGAGAGCGCGCGCGAGCACGCGCGCGCCACGTCGAGCGGGACGTCGGTGGCGGCCTTCAGGGCCGCCTGCATCGCGGCCGTTCGGGCCTCCTTCTCGGCCTCTGTCCCCTTGGGCATCCCGAGCGCCCTCGACACGCCGTCGTAGGCGGCCGAGTCGCTGTCCACGCACGCGAGCAGGGCCGCGCGGAGGCCCCGGAGCTCCAGGGAGGCGGCGCGCAGCGCGCCCTCAGCCTCCCTGTAGCGCTCCTTGCCGACCGTGAGCGCGCACACCATCTCGAGCAGCGCCGCGCCCACGGCCCCGACGGCCGCGCTCGCGCTCCCCCCGCCGGGCGCGGGGGCCTCTGAGGCGAGCTCGGATGTGAACGCGTCGAGGGGCATGTCGTGGAGCAGCCGCTCACCCCCAGATGCGCCTCTCGAGGACCTGGTCGCCCCTGAAGCCCTCGAGCTGCAGGTACCAGCCCGCAGTCTCCACGAGCGCCTCGAGGGGCACGAGCCCCACGACCTCGGCGCCCACCACGGGCACGCCGTAGCGCGCGGCCTCCCGCTTGACGGCCTCGAACACGCGGTAGATGGGGCTGCGGGTGTGGTCCACGAGGTTCATCGACACCTGCACGATGCCGCGTTCCTTGAGCTCGAAGCCCAGGGCCTTGACGTACCGGAAGCCGCCCGTCTGGTGGCGCACCGCCCTGGCGATGTTCTTCGCCACATTGATATCGGAGGTGCCGAGGTTGACGTTGAAGGCCACCAGGGGTGGCCGCGCCCCCACCACGGTCGCGCCCGCCGTCGGGTGGATGCGCTCGGGGCCGAAGTCCGGCCTCATGAGGGGGTCGGTGCCGATGCGCTCCCGGAGGCCCTCGAACTCGCCCTTCCGGATGTCGGCCAGGTTCTCGCGCTCGGGCCGCGTCGCGGACCGCTCGTAAAGGAACACCGGTATGCCCAGCACCTCCCCGATGCGCCTGCCCACCTCCCTGCTGAGCTCGACGCACTGCTCCATCGTCACGTCGGACACGGGCACGAACGGCATCACGTCCGTGGCGCCCATCCGGGGGTGCTCCCCCTTGTGGCGCGTGAGGTCGATGAGCTCGCTGGCCTTGCGGCACGCCCTGAAGGCGGCCTCGCCCACCGCGGCGCGGGGCCCCACGTAGGAGACGACCACGCGGTTGTGGTCCACGTCGGGCTTCGCGTCGAGGAACTTGACGCCCTCGACGGATTTGATCTCACCGACGATGGCGTCGATGACCTCCTGCCGCCTGCCCTCGCTGAAGTTGGGCACGCACCACACGACCTCTGCCATCCCGTCGACCTCCTGGCTGCCGCGGCCGCGGGGACGTCCCCGCGGACGTCGCTTGAGCACGGTTTATCATGATATATCTTGCGGCCTCCGTGCGGCGGCCGGGCATGCGGGTGCCCTGGCGCCGTAAGGTCGCGGCTCAGGCCTCGCCGAGGGCCTCCCTGTAGAGGGCCTCGACCCTATCCACCGTGCGCGACCATGTGCAGTCGGCTAGCACGTGCTCCCGGGCCACGCGCCCCATCTCGCGCCTGCGCGCGTCGTCGCGGAGCAGGCGTAGCATCGCATCGCGCCATGCTGGCCGGTCCCCGTAGGGCAGGACGAGCCCGGTCCGGCCGTCCTCGACGACCTCCTGTGGCCCGCCCCTGTCCGAGACCAGGCACAGCGTGCCGCACGCCATCGCGTCCAGCAGGACCAGCCCGAACGCCTCCCACTCCGACGGGAGCACGAACAGGTCCGCGGCCGCGTAGGCAGCGAGCACGTCGCGCTCCGGCAGGAAGCCCTCGAACCGGACGCTCGCCTCGACCCCGACCTCCCGCGCGCGGGCCCTCCAGGCCGCCCCCGCGCCGTCGTCTGGCCCCACGATGGCGAGCGAGAGCCTGGGGTGCTCCTTGAGGAGCTCCGGCATCACGTCGATGACGAGCTCGAGGCGCTTGTTCTGCGCGAGGCGGCCCACGTAGAGCAGCATGGGGCCCGAGATGCCCCTCGCGTCCAGGAACGCCTGGCCGTCCGGCAGCTCGCGGAACTTCTCGGGGTCGATGCCGTTCGGGATGACCGTGACCTTGTCAAGGTCCCGGATGTGGTGCGCCATCGAGTCCAGCTCTGCGCGCGAGTTGGCGATGACGCGGTCGGCCTGGTCGAACGTCCACGCGGCCACCTCGGCGTCGTAGACGCGCCTCAGCATCTGCCGCACGGGGCCGCCCTGCATCGTCTCGGCCGGGTGGAAGTGCGGTGTGAACACGAGCGGGTCGGGCCGCAGCCGCCTGCGCAGGGCCATGAGGTTGGTGTGGAAGTAGCCGAAGGAGTGGCAGTGCACGATGTCCGCCTCGCGGCGCAGCGCCTCCAGCTGGCCCGGCATGATGGGGTAGTGCACCACCTCGCCGCACATGTAGGCGCGCTTCCGGTGCACGTGGACGCCATCCACGAGGGGATAGGGACCGTCGAGCCGCTCGAAAGGGTGCTCGCGGTAGATGTCCGAGGTGTACACGTCCACCTCGTGCCCCCTCCGCACGAGCTCGCTCGCGATCCTGTGCGCGTGCGTCTCCGCCCCGCCGGGCGCGGGGGGGTAGCGGATGGCCGCGACGAGCACCCTCATCGACGCGCCACCCTCCCCCTGCCGCCGCCGGCCTTGGAGGCCCTCGAGCGCCGCAGCCGCTCCCGCTCGATGCGGACCAGTAGCGTCCGCACGCGGTCCTCGTCACGGCGCGAGTGCTCGACCCCCTCGGCGTGTGGACATACCGAGTCCACGAGGACCTCGCCCGAGACCTCGTCCAGGACCATCGGGTAGAGGGTGCAGCCCTCCGGCCTGCCCTGGTAGGCCACGCACCTGCCGTCGGGCCCGAGCAGCGCGCACCGGCCCTCCGTGTTGCGCATGTGCAGCCCTCCGTCCGGCCCCGTGACGGAGACCTCATCGGGCCCGTGGCCCAGCGCGCGCAGCCGCTCGAGGTCGTCCTCCGTGAGCGGCATCTCCGTGTCCAGGCAGCAGGCGTGGCAGTCCCTATCGATGCACGGCGCCCTCACCATCGACGGGGGGACGCCGGTCGGGCCGGTCGGTCCGGTCGGGCCGGTCGGTCCGGTCGGCCGCGCGCCCTTGGCGGTCGCCTGGCCCCCGGCGGCCGCACCCCCGGGCGCGAGCGTCACACCCCGCTGGTGCTGGTAGTGACCGGAGCGCTCGCCGTAGGTCGCGGCCGCGCCGGAGGTGAGGGGCTCGACGACGAGCTGCGCGAAGGTCGCGCCCACGGGCAGCTCCAGCTCGGCCTCGGAGGCGTTGTGGGCCGCGAGCGTGAGCGTGCCGTCGAACCCCGCGTCCACGCGGCCGAAGGAGGCGAGCACGCCCCTGCGGGCCCAGGTCGTGCGCAGCCAGAGCTGCCCCGCGAGGGTGGCGCCCAGCCGCACGCGCTCCTGCGTCGACACGGCGAACCGCGCGCGCGGGGGCACGCGGGCCGTGCCCTCGGTGCACCTGGTGCCCCTGTCCGGCAGCGCGACCTCGGCTATGCCCAGGTCGTAGCCGTTGGGCGTGAGCCGCCGCTCGTCGAGGGGCTCGATGGCGAGCTCGCCCCTGGCGATGGCCGCGAGGATGTCCCTGTCGGAGAGGACCGTCACGCCGAATCGCACCGTCCGGGCCCGACCGGCGGATGCCAGCATGGCATCTCGCCTGGGCCCACCCTCGGGAAGAGCCTGTCCCCATTTCTAGATTTCCCTTCATCTAGCCAGGTTGCCGCGCGGGACGACCAGGACGGCAAGGCTTATGTACGGAATCCGCGGTTCAGGGCCCCGATGGACGCCCCGGCGTCGCCGGGCATCGCCCCCGTTGCGGGGCGTGCTGGCGCGCGCGGGGCAAACGCCCCGGACCGGTCCGGGAGCCATCACACCTAGGTGATATACATGGCAGCGTACGACAAGAAGGCTGACCTGGCGGGACCTGGCATCGGTACGTACGAGATGGTGGAGAGCGTCCTCCCCAACGACTACGTCCCCCTCCTGGACCCCAAGAGAAGGCAGATGGCCCTCAGGGCCGTGAAGGACTACATCGAGAGGGGGCTCTGCAAGGAGCTCAACCTGATCCGCGTCGAGGTCCCGCTCATCGTGTCGATCGAGAGCGGCGTTAATGACGACCTCGACCGCGACGGCTCGCGCACGCCCGTCGGGTTCCACATCAACAACGACTACAACAAGAATCCCATCGACGCGCAGGTCGTCCAGGCGGCGACCAAGTGGAAGCGCATGGCGCTCGCCCAGTTCAACTTGAAGGTCGGCGAGGGCCTCTACACGGACATGCGCGCGGTGAGGAAGGACTACTTCCTCGACCACGACCACTCGGCCTACGTCGACCAGTGGGACTGGGAGCGCACCATAACGGCGGATGATCGCAACCTGAAGTACCTGAAGTGGACCGTCAACAAGCTGTGGAAGGTCATCAAGGGCGCCGACGTGATGGTCCGCAAGAAGTTCCCCGAGCTCGAGACGGACAAATACCCGGAGATCCCGAAGAAGCTCGAGTTCTTCCACGCCGAGGAGATCCTGGACATGTACCCGACGATGCCGCGCAAGCAGCGCGAGACGACGCTCGTCAAGGAGCACCCGGCTGTGTTCATAATCGGCATCGGCTGGACCCTCGAGGATGGCTACCCCCACGAGATGCGCGCGGCGGACTACGACGACTGGGTCACGCCGACCATCAAGAAGAGGGGCAAGCTCATGCACGGCCTCAACGGCGATATCCTGGTCTACAACCCCGTGACCAAGCGCCGCCACGAGCTGAGCTCGATGGGCATCCGCGTGACCAAGGAGACGCTCGTGGAGCAGCTCAAGGCGACCAAGCAGGAGCACTTCCTGACTCGGCCCTACCACCAGGCCATCATGAACGACCGCATCCCGCTCAGCATCGGCGGCGGCATCGGCCAGTCGCGCACCTACCAGTACCTCCTGAGGGGCGCGGCGCTGGGCGAGTTCTCGGTGACCGTCTGGCCCAAGGTCCTGCGCGACATCTGCGCGAAGCGGAACATCCACCTGCTCGAGTGAGCGGGACCGGCGGTCCGCGTCGCGGACGAGGCGGCCGCCCGGACCCCCGGGCGGCCCTCCCTCCCTCTTCCCATCGCACGAGCGCGAGCCAGGCCCAAGCCGGCGCGGTCCGCGGGGGCGCCCGCCGTGCGCACATGCCTCATCCGACCCAAAGGCTCATAGCCGCGCGGCCCGATGGCAAGGGCGATGGCGCGCAGGCTCGCGGTACGGCTGCACCTCGAGAGCGAGGACGGGCGGCCCCTGGTGGGCAAGGGGAGGGCGCAGCTGCTCCGGCTCGTCGATTCCACGGGCTCCATCACCGCGGCCGCGAGGGCCATGGGCATGTCGTACCGCAACGCGTGGGGCGTGCTCAAGGAGGTCGCCGACGCGGCCGGCGGGCCCCTCGTCGCGAGCGAGCGCGGGGGCCGCAGGGGCGGCCGCACGCACCTGAGCCCGCTCGGCCGCGAGCTCCTCGAGGAGTACGGGAGGGCGGAGAGGGCGCTCGGGGAGGAGGTGGCGCGCGGGGCCCACCCGCACCCGCGGCTGACCGTCGACGCGGTCGTCGAGCGTCGGGGGAGGCTGCTCCTGGTCAGGCGACGCTCGGCGCCCTTCCAGGGCTCATGGGCGCTGCCCGGGGGGTTCGTGGGCAGGGGCGAGCGGCTCGAGGAGGCCGTGCTGCGGGAGCTGCTGGAGGAGACCGGCCTGGAGGGGAGGTTGCTGGGCATCGTGGGCGCCTACTCGCGGCCCGACCGCGACCCGCGGGGCCACACGGTGAGCGTCGTCTACGCCGTGGCGCCCGTGCGGGGGCGCGCGCGGGGGGGCGACGACGCGGCCGAGGCCGCCTGGCACCGGATGGACCGGCTGCCGGAGCTGGCCTTCGACCACCCGGAGGTCGTCGCGGACTACGTGAGCAGGGGGTTCCTGCCGCTCGGCGCCAGCCGGGGCCGTGGACGGGGCTGCGTCAGTCGACGACCTCGAAGGACCTGAACTCCCCCGCCGGCCTGACCCAGTCGAAATCGACGTGCTCCACGCGGGCCGTCGGGATGCCCCCGCTGCAGTAGTCCAGGAGGCGCTCGACCGCGGCGCGCTCACCCTCGACCCAGGCCTCGACGCGCCCGTCGTCGAGGTTCCGCACCCACCCCACCAGGCCCAGCCTCGACGCCTCCCGGCGCGTGTGGGCCCTGAAGAACACGCCCTGCACGATGCCGGAGAAGAACACGTGCAGCGCCGCCCTGGACCCGCCCGACGCCCCCGCGTCCCGCCCTCCAGCGCCCATCCGTCCCCGCCCCTCCTCCAGCCCCTCTCCCATGCCCGTCCCCCTCAGAACGCGGTCGCCTTGTAGATCTCCACGCCGTCCTTGAAAACCCTTATGACGCTCGACGACGAGACCACGACGGCGATGGCCTTTGTCTGCTTGGTGATCGAGGCGGCGGCGATGTGGCGACCGCCGAGCCCGCCCTGGAGGTAGACCTCCCACGTGTACTGCAGGTACCGGCCCGCGGACTGGGCCACGCCCTTCTCGTCGATGAGCGTGGCGCCGTCGAGCTGCGCGTAGGCCTTGATGGTGTGCCAGTTGTCCTCGTTCCAGAGCTCGCGCCCCTGCACGGGATGGCCCTGGAAGGGATTGATGATTCGCGCGCGGGAGCGCTTCATCACCTCCTCGGTGTCGCCCACGACCAGCAGCGCGCCCACGTGCGCGCCCTCGCGGCCCTCGCGCGCGATCTGGAACGCGATCTGCAGCACGATCTCCAGCAGCTCCACGGCCACGCGCTTGCCCAGCTCGGCCTTGATGCGCGCCAAGCCCGCGTCGGTGAACGTGTACATCACCGCCGCGGACACGCCCGACTGCACGATGCAGAGCACCCGGTCGTTCACGGAGATGTAGCCCTCCATGAACGCGCGCTCGACGAGCTCGCGCACGAGGTCGAGCACGCCCAGGCCCAGGTCGGGGGAGAGCACGACTTGGTTGTGCAGGATGTTCTTGGACTTCAGTGACCTCACGAGCTCCTCGGAGGACGTCCCCACGATGAGGGGCGTGCCCTGGAGCACGGGGAGCAGCTCCTCGACGACGGGCACCTCGTCGGTCACGATGTACACGACGGTCGGCTTGCCGCCCGCGATGAGCAGCTTGCACGACGACGTGAACGTGTACATCGGCTCCCTCCACCGTTGGAACGCACCTACGCGATATCAACCTTTTGGCGGCTGGCGCGACGCGGCGGCGCCGCGACCGACGGCAAGCTATTTCCATGCGAGCGGCCATAGGGGGCGGCGTTCCAGGGGTGCTCCCATGAGGGTCGTCCTGCTGAGGCACACGCCAGACCCGGACAGGGTCTGCGCTGTCGCCGCGGCGTCGTGCTACTCCGCGTCGGGCGCGTCCGCGCTCGACGGCAGGATGGACCCCGAGAAGGTGCGGCGCGTTCTGGGCAACGCGGTCCGCAAGGGCCACCACAGCGTGCTCGAGCACGCGGTGTTCACGTTCTCGCTCGAGGGCGTGAGCCGCGCGATGACGCACCAGCTCGTGCGCCATCGCATCGCGTCCTACTCGCAGCAGAGCCAGCGCTACGTGCGCCTGGACACCCCGGACTTCACGACGCCGCCCGAGGTGGGGCGACGCCCCGGGGCCAAGGAGGCCTTCGACAGGGCGATGGGCGAGGCCTGGGCCGCCTACTCGCGCCTCGTGGAGGCGGGGGTGCCGGAGGAGGACGCGCGCTACGTCCTCCCCAACGCGGCCAACACGAACATCACGGTGACGATGAACGCGCGCGAGCTGCTCCATCTGTTCCGGCTGAGGCTGTGCCTGCGCGCCCAGTGGGAGGTCCGGGAGGTCGCCGCCCTCATGCTGAAGGAGGCGGTGCGCGTGTCCCCGGCCATCTTCGCGGCGGCGGGAGCGCCCTGCCAGGTGGGCCCGTGCCCCGAGGGGGCGGAGGACTGCCCGATGTACCCCGGGGCGTGGGGCCCCACGGGGGACTGAGCCCCGAATCGCGCCTCCCGGACGGGGGCCCGGCGCACGGCGGCCCGGGGGCCCGGCCGGCGGTCGCCGGCATGCACCCGATATCGGGTCGCCGGAGGACCGTCGCGGGGGTCGAGCCAGATGGTCGATTTTCTGCGACCATTTCTCGTGCACAAAAAGCAAATCTATAAATACGCTACTCTCTATAACCCGTCCGGTTCCCATCCCTGGGGGATGGATAATCTCCTGGTATGCCGGGATACCTGCAGAGGAAGCGACTCGCTTCTGGGGGCGAAACCAGATGAAGAAAGGCCTTGCAGTCCTGCTCGTCCTAGTCATGTCAATCGGCTCGCTGGCCGCAGCCTTCGACTCCACGGACAATCCGTCCGAGGCCAGGTCGGAGAGCTACCTGCCAGCTGGACCCAGCGACCGGACCACCGCGCCGTCGACGACCCCGGTCGACCCGATGTCCGACTACCTGAACAGCCTCGACCCCAGCGGTCCCAGGTTCCCCAAGGCCCCCACGCCCGGCGAGCCGCTGGACGCCGGCGAGGCCAGGGACATCATCCTGCAGAGCTACATGGACTGCGTCCTCGTGTTCAGGAACCCCAAGAACCAGGAGGAGTGGATCCCGCTCCCCTCCGAGGCCGAGTACAACCTCGACCACACCAAGGCCGTCACGTTCGCCAACGGCACCCAGGTCGAGGTCCACGGCCGCATCTTCGAGAAGGTCCTCGACCCCGACGTCGCAGGCCCCATCAACGCCAGCAGCAAGGACAACCTGACGCTGCGCGTCACCTTCGCCGGCGACCTTGTCCCCGGTGGCAACATCCTCACCGGCAACGTGACCACCCAGATCGAGCCCTTCATCGAGGACGGCAACGGGACTTTCCAGTTCATCCTCGACATCAACAAGGACGCAGGCATGTACTTCATCGAGGTCACCTTCGGCGGCTACCCGGCCGCCGCCCCGCAGTACCTGCTGCCCCTCACCTACAAGGCCGTCGTCTACGTCAACCACCCGGCCAAGGTCGTGGTGGACGTGACCCCCACCGTCCAGGTCGTCGGCCAGGCCGTCCAGGTCTCTGGCAGCCTCCAGGACGACACCGGCCGCCTCATCACGACAGGCCCCATGAAGATCACCTTCGACAACTCGTTGCTCGGCCCGACGTCTGACGGCGTCTACATCGACGACGTGAACGTGGCGGGCGCGGGCTTCACCGACGACTTCGAGGCCGAGGAGCTCGGCGATTGGACCACCAGCACAGCCCCTGGCCGCGGCGTCGGCAACCAGTGGGAGCGCGGCTCCCCCGGCGCGGGCGTCGGCCCCAGGAGCCCGCACTCCGGCTCCAAGCTGTGGGGCACGATGCTCAACAGCAACTACCAGCGCGGCGCGTGGTCGTTCCTCGTGACCCCCCGGCTGAACTTCACCGCGGACCATGGCTACACCCTCTCGTTCTGGGCGTGGTGGAGCGTCTACTGGAACGAGGACTACTCCTACATCATGGGCTCCATGGACGGCGGCGCCACGTGGGACGAGGCTGGCTCTTACAAGTTCCTCGGGAGCCTCATGTCCAACGACTGGGAGCTCCTCGAGATAAACGTCACGAAGTACATGGGCTCGGACAACGTCAAGTTCGCCTTCGTGTTCTTCTCCGCGGACAAGACGCTGGACATCCGCCCGGACGCGACCTACGGCTACCAGTACATCATCCCCATGTCCACCGAGGCCGACAAGCACCGCGTGGCGGTGACGTTCCCGGGCGACCTGCTGTTCCGCGCCGGCACGGCCTTCAAGGACATCACCGTCAAGCGCATCGCGCACTTCGAGTTCGAGATTAACGCCTCCCTCAAGGTGGGCCACAGGAACAACCCCGTGAAGCTCGTCGCCTGGCTCAAGGACAACCAGGGCGAGGTCCTCAAGACCAACGTCCGCGGCATCCCCTACATCTACCAGGTCGCCATCTACTGGGACAAGACCTGGAACTACGCGGGCGACGACCCCGGAGAGCCGGCCGGCCCTCCCCGCAGCATGAACCGCGACACCGGCGAGGTCTCCATCAACTACGTCGTCGCGCCCGACCAGGAGCTGGGGCCCGCCAACGTCACGTTCAGGTTCGGCGGCGCCGACTACTACACGGCCATCGAGGAGAAGGACGTCTACTACGTCAAGGCCAACGTCTACGTGAAGCTGCCGTCCAAGGAGCAGCTGCGCGGCTACCGCGGCCTCACTTTGAACATCCACGGCGAGCTGCGCGTGGTGGCCGACCAGTCCAAGGAGGACCAGCAGCTCGGCGACCCGGTCTCCGGCGAGTTCATCTCCATCTACTGGGGCGCGGAGCAGATCGGCAACCGCCGCACCTACTTCGACGGCTCGTTCCAGGTGGACTACCTCATCCCCTCCACCCACGACCTGGGCGACGTCCTGGTCACCTTCAACTACAAGGGCCAGTCCCTCTACGAGCCGGTGACGACCTTCGCCAACTACACCGTCGTGTCCGAGACCTTCATCGTCATCAAGGACCAGTCCGTCTACAAGGGCTCATGGGTGTGGATCAACGGCACCATCAAGGACGACAAGGACGCACCGGTCGCCAACATGCCCATATACATCATCTGGAAGCGCGCGCCCGAGATAGGCCGCGCCACCTCCAAGTCCGACGGGACGTTCAGCCTGCAGTACTACATCGAGTTCGAGGACAAGGTCGGCAACGTCTCCGTCATCGCCAGGTTCAAGGGCACCAAGATCTACCTGGCGAACGAGACCACGGCCAACTACGCCGTCAAGGTCAGCACCGTGCTCCAGCGCCGCGACCGCGTCCTGTCAGCCCTGCGCGGCGACCAGGCCCAGTTCTCCTGCAAGCTATACGAGGACTGGGGCGGCACCAAGGGCATCGAGGTCCAGCGCGAGGAGGTCGCGCTGCTCATCGACGAGATACTCGTCAACAAGAAGCGCACCGCCTTCGACGGCACCATCACCTTCACGGCCCCCATCGACCCCAAGATATTCTCGTACGGAGAGGTCTCGCTGGTGTTCGACTTCAACGGGACCGAGTTCTACGACCACTCCAGGAACGCGTCCAAGCTAGTGCTGCGCGCGAACTCGCTCGTGACATTCACCGAGATACGCGTGATGGGCGCCATCTACGACCCCGCGGTCGACCACGTCGAGCCCGGCCAGGAGGTCTACGGACGCATCCTGGTGCAGGACGACAACTTCCAGCCCATCCCCATGGGCAACATCTCAGTGTACTACAAGGAGGAGGGCCTCCGCGCCCGCAAGCGGCTCGTGAAGACCGGCACGACCGACGAGGGGGGCTACTTCGAGTTCAACTGGACTTTCAACCTCAAGACCGAGGGCAACAAGACCTTCATCGCCGAGTACGAGGGCCTCATCGTCGACACCTTCCTGAAGGCCGACGACCAGATCATCCTGGGCTCCTCGGCGGAGTACAACGTGACCTACATCATACCCGAGGAGCTCATCCCGCCGGTGCCCATGTGGGTCATCGTGGGCTCGTTCGGCGCAATCATCGCCGTCGTGGCCTTCGCCATCTGGGGCTCCTTCTACTACCGCCGCCGCCGCATGCTGCGCAGGATGCAGCGCGTCATCCGCCGCGCCGCGGACAGGCTGGTCGCCGGCAACGTCTACGCGGCCACCATCTTCCGCGCCTACCGCGAGATGGCCAGCACGCTGCGCGCCTACGGCCAGCTCAGGAAGGACTCCGAGACCTTCCGCGAGTTCGAGAACGCGGTGCGCACTGCGCTGCCCATCGACCAGGACAACCTGGACGACTTCCTGACCGTGCTCGAGGAGGCCAGGTACTCCGAGCACGACATCGGCGAGGGCGAGAAGGAGCGCGCCATCAAGGCCCTGCGCGGCGTGCAGGCATCCATCGAGAGGATCATGATCACCGACGAGGACGCGGCCAAGATCAAGGCCAAGATGACGACCGAGGGCTACGAGGAGATCGTCGAGCCCGAGATCATCGTCACGGAGGGACAGGCCCCGCCGGAGGGGAAGGGCCCCAGCAAGCCCAGCGGGTGAGGATGCTGGACGCGCCTCGAGAGGACCGAAAGGATAAAATGGCTAAACACGTTTGAGGGACGCAAATGTGGAAGAAAATCACGGCACTGGTCATCTTCCTTATCATAGCCGCAGGCCTCCCCGTCTACCTGCTCCTCCAGGGGCAGGACTTCAAGGAGGGCGACCAGCACTATGACCCCTACGGTGACAAGGCGCGCGACCTCAGCACACTGACCGACGCACTGGAGACGAGGGGCGCTGCCAAGTACACCACGCGCACCATCGTCTCCTCGCCGGTCCTGCTCAAGGGCATCAAGGACCCCGAGCAGACCTGCTACATCGTCGTGGGTGTGGACAGGGAGTACCGCACAGAGGAGATCGAGATAATCGAGGACTTCGTCAAGCAGGACGGCGGCAAGGTCGTCATCATGGACGACTTCGGAGTGCCCAACGCGCTGAGCGAGCGGTTCGGGGTGTTCTTCTACGGCCGTCCCCTCTGGGACGACATCAACATGACCGGCCCGGGCGGTGCCAAGAACATCTCGTTCCCGACCTTCAAGGCGAGCCTGGGCCTCCAGGACTTCAACATCGTCATGAACGCCCCCACGGGCCTCACGACGACCAACCCGAACGTGGAGTTCATCGCCAACGGCTCCGAGAAGTCCTACGTCGACCTGGACGGCAACGGCCGCGTCAACATCGGCGACAAGAAGGGCCACATCCCCGTCATCCTCGAGGTCAAGTTCAACTCCTCCAAGGGCCGCGTGGTGCTCGTCTCCAACGCCAACATGGTCACCAACGACATGATCAAGGCGTCCGACCAGCAGAACATGCTGTTCATGGTCAGCCTCGTCAACCGGCTCATGAACAAGAAGGAGGGCATCATCCTCTTCGACGAGAGCCGGCACGAGCACAGCCCGACGCAGACGGCGCTTTACAAGAACGTCGAGACCGTGGCCGTGATGACCAGCTGGATCTGGCCCATCATGGGCGTCATAGCCTCGATGCTCGTGGTGTTCGCGCTGGTGGTCTACAGCGCCCCCGACAAGGTGAGCTGGATCCACCGGTTCGACGTCTCGGCCTTCACCAGACGGCACGACCCCCCCGACAAGCTCAAGGACCAGGTCGAGCGGTCCAGGCGCAGCCTGATGCTGAAGGTGCGCATGATGTACAGCTACTCCGAGGAGGAGATGGCCGTCCTGAACCCGGAGCAGATCAGGGCGATGATCAAGGAACCCGACTTGATCGAGCTTGCGACCAACCCGAGCCACCAGTGGACGCAGCAGGAGCTTCGCGTCATCATCCAGCGCGTCAAGGACTGGGGCGGCAAGATGATCGTCTGATGACACTGGCGATAACACCAACCATCATAGGAAGGACCCGATAAAAAAATGGAAGTGGGGAAAAATGGAGAACGTAAAGAAGTTGAGTGGCGAAAGACCAGCGGTCGGCGGAGGGGCATCAGCCCCGATGCCGGCTGGGGCCCCTCCGGCCCAGCCCGCTGCCATGAGGCCTCCGCCCGGAGCGCCTCCATCGGCGGCCGCCGCTGCGGCAAGGCGGCCCGTCGCCCCAAAGGCCGGCGGCGCCACGCCTGAGGAGATCGCGTTCGTCGCGAACTCCGTGAAGGCGATTCTCGGTGAGGTCTCCAAGGCCATCATCGGGAAGCATGAGGTGATGACCAAGGTGGCCATCGGCATCCTCGCGAACGGGCACATCCTCTTCGAGGACTTCCCCGGCCTCGCGAAGACGCTCATGGCCTCCACGTTCGCGGACTGCCTGGGGTGCACGTTCAAGCGCATCCAGTTCACCCCTGACCTGCTCCCGACGGACATCACCGGGACGTACATCTACGATGAGAAGGACAACGAGTTCAAGTTCCGTCCCGGACCGATCTTCACCAACATCCTGTTGGCGGACGAGATCAACCGCGCCCCTCCGAAGACGCAGGCGGCGCTGCTCGAGGCCATGCAGGAGCGTCAGGTGTCCATCGAGGGTGTCACGCACAGGCTGCCGCGACCCTTCCTCGTGCTTGCGACCCAGAACCCCATCGAGCAGGAAGGTACCTACCCCCTGCCTGAGGCCCAGGTCGACAGGTTCATGATGAAGATGTCCGTCGGCTACCCGAACCGCGCCGACGAGAAGGAGATCCTCATCCGCCGCGAGCTGCGCCGGAAGGACGAGGTCGACGTCGAGGTCGTCTCCTCGCCCGAGAAGATCATCCAGATGCAGCAGATCATCGAGAAGGTCCACGTCGACCCGGCGATCATGACCTACATGGTCGAGATCGTCACGCGCACCCGCGAGGACCCCCGCGTCCTCGTCGGCTCGTCGCCTCGTGGGTCGCTGGCCCTCTTCAAGCTCAGCCGCGCGCGCGCTGTCATCTTCGGCCGCGATTACATCATCCCTGATGACATCAAGGCCATCGCGCACGCCGGTCTGGCCCACAGGATCATCCTGAAGCCCGAGCCCCGCATCCGCGGTGTGCTCCCCCAGGACATCCTCAACAAGATCCTCGCCGAAGTCCCGGTACCTGCGGTGTAGAACATGTGGACCAAGAAGGGGTGGCTCTACCTGAGCATGGGCGTGGTACTCACCTTCGTAGGCCTAGTGTTCAGGAGCACGGCCCTGCTGGTGCTGAGCGTACTGCTGCTCTCCACCATACTGGTCACGCAGTTCTTCTCACGGCTCGGGAAGATAGCCAGCATGAGAGAGATGTCGTCCGAGAAGATCTTCGAGGACGGCATCATCACGGTCGACCTCGCCCTGGTGAACAAGGGCGGCAGGACCGGGTTCCTCGAGATCCGGGACAGCCTCCCCAAGCAGCTCCAGATCGAGGAGGGCACCAACTACCTCATCATCGACCTCAGGCCCAACGAGAGCCTGAGGATGAGGTACCGTGTGAAGGCGCCCATCCGCGGCATCTACGAGTTCGGGCCCGTAACGCTCCGAGCGCAGGACGTGTTCAACGTCTTTTACAAGGAGCTGCAGCTCGATCTCGTGGACAACGTCACCGTGTTCCCGATCGTCTACGACATTAAGGACCTCCCGATCCGGTCGAGGACGCCGAAGCTCTTCCCCGGTGCCAGCAAGGTCAAGCAGCCTGGCCCCGGCTCGGAGTTCTTCCTCATCCGGAACTACGTCCCTGGCGACCCCTTCAAGAACATCAACTGGAAGGCCTATGCCAGGACGGGGAAATTGCTCGTGAACGAGAAGGAGCGCGAGGCGGTCTCGGACATCGTCATCATGCTGGACGCCCGTGCCACGGCCGGCACGGGGACGCTAGGCCACAACGCCCTCATCTACGGGAGCCGCGCGGCCGCGACGCTGACGAACTTCTTCATCAAGCGCCGCGACTCCGTGGCCCTGATAGTCTTCGGGGAGAAGCTACTGAGCATCAAGCCCAGCCAGGGCACGAAGCAGCTCTACGAGATACTCACGGCCCTGGCAGGTGCGGAGCCCAATGGCAACCTCCCGATGAAGGGCGTGGCCGAGGTGTCCTCGCCTTACATGCCACGCCGCTCCCCCGTCATACTGATCTCGAACCTCGACGGTGACCCATCGGTCATCGACGCGATATCCTTCCTGAGGACGCTCGAGTTCGACGTGGTACTGCTCACGCCGAGCTCGATTGAGTTCGAGCTCATGTCGCGGAAGCGGCTGGAGGCCGGTGTCGAGAGGAGCCTGGAGTACGAGGTGCTGCGCCTCGAGCGCGACATCCTGGTCCAGGACCTGCGTGGCTACGGTGCGAGCGTGGTGGAGTGGGATCCCAAGGTCCCGCTCCTGGCGATACTGCTCAGCGCCGCCCAGTCCTTCGGAAGGAGGGAGTTCGACCACCGCGGCGGAGATTGGTCGTGATACCATGGCTGCACAAACTCCGTCCGCACAGCCGGTCGAGAAGGCGCCGCCAAGGGCACCCGAGCCCGGGGAGGTCCCCGGGATGGAGGGCCCTTCCATGGCGATGGTCCAGGACGAGCTGGACGCAAGGGTGACGGTGAACGTCGAGACGGTGTTCCGCGAGATCATGCTGGTCAAGGTCTTCGGGACGCTGTTCATGGCGCTCGCCGGCGTGCTTGCGTTCCTGCCGGCGCTCCTGAGCGGCGGTGACTTCGTAAAGGCGCTCCCATCGATGGTCCTGGGCGTGGTGGGCATGCTCATGGGCATCATCGGCTTCTTCATGCGACCGTTGAGACGTTGGATGTTGCTCCTCGCACCAGCGGTACTGATCGCGGCCGTTGCGGTCAGGCCCCTCACTTCCCAAGTAGGGTCCTTGAACGCGAGCGAGTTATTGCTCGGCCTGGCCTTCGCCGTGTTCTGGTTCCTGGGCATCGAGTACCTCCACGCCCTCATGCGGTTCGTAGAGGTCGGTGAGATGGCCATAAAGCGCAAGCTCACCAACTTCAACCTCTCGGGCGTCGTGAAGCACTTCCTCAGCTACGGATTCATGACCCTGGGGCTCATCGTGATGGTGAGCCTCGGCGTCATCGGCCTGCTCTGGCTCATGCAGAGCGCGCAGCTGACGCTGTTCGGCTTCGGCGTGATGCTCATCGCCCTCGCGGTCGTCGGCTCCCTCTTCATCATGATGTCCAAGGACTACATGAAGGGCGCCATCTACCTCGTGGTCGTGATCGTTTCGGGCATCGCGCTGGTGGTCTTCGGCCTGTTCGTCGAGGACACGGAGCTGTTCGCCAAGTCGGCCGAGCTCAACTCGGTCTACGGGATAGCCGTGGCATCGGCGGTGTTCTTCACGATATTCGGCCTTGTCCTCACCGTCTACTACGCCATCGCAGCGACGGTGGCGAAGGTGGAGAAGGTCGAGTACTCGCGCGAGAAGATGAAGGAGATGCTGGCGTCGGGACAGGTCCTCGACTTCGAGCAGACCCAGCCCGGCGGCGGCAGCTCACCATAGACGCAGGGACGTCCGTGCGGGACGGGCCATCCGGCCCGTCCCCACCCCCCATTTTCCTCTCCCCCAAGTGCGGGCGGATGCCATCCCCATCCCCGACAGCTGCGCCCCTTTTTTGATATACAGCCTGGCCTGATGTGAGCGGCGCCCAGCCTGGACGCCGCGACTGCGCCCACCCGCAGCTGTCGCGGGGCCTATGGCGGGATGAGCGTGCAAGTCGATGGCAGGCAAGGAGCCCGAGGACGCGGCCGCAGGCCCCCCGGGGGCCTTCCAGGGGCCTCTGGAGGATGTGGAGGCCCCTCGCCCTCCCGAGTCCGCCTGGCCCGAGCTGCGCGCGCTCAAGGCCTTCGGCGCCGTTTTCGCGACCATGGCCGCGCTCGCGGCCGCCGCGCCGGGCCTGGTGGCGGACGCGGCGGAGGCCGCGGCGCCATGGCTCCGCCCCCTCAACGTCGTGCTCGCGGCCTCCGGGGCGGTTCTGTCGGTCGCGGGCATGCTCGTCCCACGCGCGCGACGCGCCCTCATGCTCGCGGGCCCCGGGCTCCTGGTCGCGGCCGCCGCGACGTCCCCGGTGAGGGCGTCGCTGGGCGCCACACCCGCGGGGGAGCTCCTGGCCGCCTTCCTCTTCGCGGTGTGCTGGCTGATGACGGCCGAGCACCTGCACGCCCTCGTCCGGTTCGCGGAGCTCGGCCAGTACGCACGCATCCATCGCCTCGCGAGCTTCGACCTGGGCGGCATCGTCCGGCACTTCGTCGCCTACGGCCTGGGCCTGGCCGGGCTCATCGTGGGCGTGGCCGCCGTCGTGGCCGTGCTGGTGCCGTGGGGCATCGGGAGGACCGCCAACGCGGTGCTCGCCAACTCGGCGGAGCTGGGCGCCGTCTGGGGCATGGCCGTGGCCTCCGCGATCGTCTTCGGCCTGAGCGCGCTAATCCTCACCTTCATGGGCGCCTTTGCCCCGTCGGGCGTCCAGGTGGAGCGAGTGGCCTACTCGAGGGAGCAGATCCAGGGCATGCTGGCATCCTCGCGCGTGGTGGATGCGGAGGGGCGGGACCCCGCGCCCGCTGCGGACGTTTCGGATGCGGCTAGGACCCAGGGGCATCGATGAGGGCGGTGGACGGGCCGGCTCACTTGGCCTTCTCGGGCGAGTAGAGGTAGTCGACGGTCAGCGTGTAGTCGTTGCCGCCGTCCGCGCGGTTGCGGAACCCGAACGGGGAGAACCGGGGCGTCTGGTCCCCGGCGTTGGTGCATGTGACCACCACGCCGACCGCGTTCAGCGTCCCCAGCTTGGTGTCGCCCAGGGGCAGGCCGCCCGTGCTCACCCAGTCGTAGGAGAGCGTGATGGTGCCGGGCGCGGAGTTGCTGCCGGAGCCCTGCTTGGTCTCCGTCTTGCCGTCAGGGAGCGCGACCTCGACCTCGAACGTGTCCGGCTGGTTGACCAGGCGCCGGCCCGATGGGCCAGCGTTGGGCTCGTCTGTCCAGGTGAGGGTGACCTTGAGCCGGTACACCTTGGTGCCGTTGAGCTCGAAGGTGTCCTCCATCGGGGTGCCCTCGGCGGCGTAGTCGGTGATGCTCTCCGAGCCGTTCTCGGCCCCCTCCAGCGCGCCGATGCCGCCGTCGGGCTTGACGTAGTTGTAGGGGTTCTTGGCGGGGAACGCACCGGCCTGGTACGAGAAGATGCCGGCGAGGAAGAGGAACAGGATGATCGTGCCACCGATGCCGGTCCAGGCCTTCCGGGTCTTTATCCACTTGCCCAGGTACTTGAGGATGTTCTTCGCGAGGCTCAGGTCGAACAGCCTCGTACGGGATACGTCCGCGGGCACCGCATGCTCGCCCGCGGTCTTTTGGTCCTTGCCCTCATCGGCCATGGTGCACGCCAGCATCGCACTATGTGCCGTCTTGCATATAAGCATTTCCCATTGGGCCAGCAGGTGCCGAACGGACGGTCGCGTCGACCCTGTCGCGGACCCCCCACCCGCCCTGGGAGCGTCCGTGTCCTGGCCGTCCGGGACCGTCCGTCCATCACATGATGATGGGCACGTCCTTGCCGCACCCTTGGCATTTGCCGCCCGTGTAGAGGATCCTCGACGAGAAACCGGCCCTGTCGATGAGGGTCGTCCTGCAGTGCGGGCACCGCGTCTGCTCGTCGTCGGGCTGGTTGATGTTGCCCACGTAGACGTGCTCCAGGCCCACCTCGCGGGCCGCGCGCAGCGCGCGCGCCAGGGTCTCCCGGGGCGTGGGGGGCCGGTCGAGCATCTTGAAGTCCGGGTGGAACCGCGAGAAGTGCACCGGCACTCCCTTGCCCAGGCGGTCCTTGACCCATGTCGCGAACTCGCGGAACTCGGTGTCGCGGTCGTTGAGCCCGGGAATGACGAGGTAGGTGAGCTCGATGTGGATGCCGAGCTCGCGCGCGAGCACGCATGTGTCCAGTACGGGCTTGAGCCGGGCCTTGCACACGTCGCGGTAGAACGCGTCCGTGAAGCCCTTGACGTCGATGTTCATCGCCTGCAAGTAGGGCGCTATCTCCCGCAGCGGCCCCTCCTGGATGTAGCCGTTGGTGACGTAGCAGGTGTAGAGGCCCTCCCGGATGCACACGCGCGAGCCCTCGAGCGTGGTCTCGTACCAGATGGTGGGCTCGTTGTAGGTCCACGCGACGCCCTCGCAGCCCTCCTTGCGCGCGAGGGCCGGTATGGCGTCCGCGTCGAACCTGCGCAGCGGCATCTGGCCCGATTGCACCTGCGAGATGGAGTAGTTCTGGCAGTGCGCGCAGGCGAAGTTGCAACCGATGGAGCCGAAGCTCAGCACCTGCGTCGAGGGGTGGAAGTGGTACAGCGGCTTCTTCTCGATGGGGTCGACCTGGACGGAGGACATACGGTTCCTGATGAGCGTGTAGAGCGTACCGTCGCGGTTCTCGCGCACGCCGCAGATGCCCCGCTTCCCGGGCGCGATGCGGCAGTCGTGCGCGCACAGGTGGCAGTGGACACGGTCCTCGCCCAGATGCTCGTAGTGCATGGCCTCGAACGAGGAATCCAGTTCCTGCGGCAAGAGTCGACCCCGTCGCAGCTAGGGGCATCATGGCAAAAAAACCCTTCGCATGGATGCGGACCGGGTCTGCGCCATCTGGCCGTACGACCCACGCGCCCAGCCCCGTCCGCGCCCGCCCTGGCGGGACCACTCCCCCCCCCCGCCCATCTCCCCCTAGTAGTCCCCGTACTCGAGCCCCAGGGGCTCCTGGACGACCCCGGAGCCCTTCTCGACGCGCCCCACGACCTTGGGGCTTTTGTCCTTGAGGGCCTCCAGGGCGGCCTCGACCGCGCCCTCCGGGACCGCCACCGCGAAGCCCATGCCCATGTTGAAGGTGCGCCACATCTCGCGGTCCTCGATGCCCCCCCACTCTTGCAGTGCCTTGAAGATGGGTGGCACGGGGATCGGGTCTGCAATGACGATGCGCACGGCCTTGCGCCACCGGACCAGGTTCCGGAGGCCCCCGCCGGTTATGTTGGCCATGCCATGGACCTCGCATCCCGCGGCCATGAGCCGCATCACCGGGCGCACGTAGATGTGCGTGGGCCGCAGGCACTCGAGGCCCAGCGTCGTGCCTCCGAAGGGCTCGCCCCAGCCGCGGCCGGCCGCCTTGACGGCCTTGCGCACGAGGGTGAAGCCGTTGCTGTGCACGCCCGAGGCTGCGAGGCCGATGAGGGCGTCGCCGGGTGCCACCGCCTGGCCGGTGACCACGCGGTCCTTCCTCACGTAGCCCAGCGCGGTGCCAGAGAGGTCGATGGACCTCACGACCTCTGGCATGATGGACGTCTCGCCGCCCACGAGGGTGCAGTTCGCCTGGCGGCAGCCCTCGTCGAGGCCCTTGCCGAGCTCGGCCCACAGGCCTGGCTCGGCCTTGGGCGTCGCGATGTAGTCCACGAAGGCCAGTGGCTCGGCGCCCACGCAGATGAGGTCGTTGACGTTCATGGCCACGCAGTCGATGCCGACCGTGTCCCACTTGCCCAGCTCCTCCGCAAGCAGGAGCTTCGTGCCCACGCCATCCGTGCACAAGCTCAGCAGCACGTCGCCGAAGTCGATGAGCCCCGTGAAGCCCACGGGGAGGTCCACGGGCGCGCCCATGCCCTGGCGCTTGAACTTCAGGGTCCCCACCAGGCTCTTGGCAGACCGTCCCTTGGCGTCCTGGTCCACACCCGCCCCGGCATACGTCATCCCCTTGGGCATGCCCGTCACCGGGCAGGCGATGGTAACCCCCCCCATTAAGCCCTTCGCCCGACCCTAGAAGAAGGCCTCGGAGAGCAGCAGGAGCTGGAACAGGAAGATGAGCACGCGGGAGCCGGTGCGGATGTATCGCTCGAAGCTCTCCCAGACGGGCGCGCGCCAGACGAGGGCCCACAGCACGACGAGCAGCGCCAGGAACGCGGATGCGCCCGCGACGTAGACCGCACCGAACATGCCCTCGTCGAGGCCAGGCACGAGGCCGACCAGGGACGGGGAGTAGAGCATGAACAGGGGCGCGGACGCAAGATAGAACCCCAGCGCGACTTGGAGGCTCCTGCGCTGGCCCACGCGCACCGGCAGCGTCGAGAACCCCGCGGCACGGTCGCCCTCGATGTCGCCCGCGCAGACCATGACCTCGCGCCCCACCTCCATCACCGCTATGCCCGCGGCCAGTGGGAGCATGTTCGCGTAGTCGCCGAACGGCACCGCGCCCATGTAGGGGATGAGCCCCACGCCGAACGCGACCATCACGTGGCCGAGCAGCCCCGCGTGCTTGCCGCGGATGTTGTAGTAGAGCCCCACCAGGAAGACGAGGGCCGCGATGAGCGCCGTGACGACGTTAAGCCGCCCGGTCGCGGGGAAGTCCACCAGCAGCCCCGTCACGACGCCCAGGGCCATGAGGGCGAAGCCCACGTCCCTCGCGGTGCTGGCCTTGATGGCGCCCGAGGGCAGTGCCTTCTTGGGCCGCGTGACCCTGTCGGACGGCAGGTCGTAGTAGTCGTTGTGGACCATGAGCCCCGCGGCGAGCAGGCCCGCCATCAGGCAAGTCATGCCATAGGTGGAGGCGACCAGCTCCTCGCCCCTACCGAGGGTGACGTTGAGCGCCCCGACCGACACCCCCACGACGCTTATGATGACGATGGGGGGCCGCACGATGCGGAACCAGGCCTCTGCCGTCCTCACATGGCAAAGGAGCGCGGTGGTCCGTTATAAGGCTTGGGGGGGTGGGGGGGGAGGGAGTGGATGGTGGGCGGGCCGCCAGGCGTCGCAGGGCGAGGCGCCTAGCCCCACGAATCCAGGGTGCGCTGGGCCTTGCCCTCGGCCTTGGGGGGCCCCAGCCTCTCGACGGCGGACCTCACACGGGGCTCGCTGAACTGGTGCTCGTCGACCAGCAGGCGCAGCGCCCGCTCCATGTCCGGTGGCTGGAACCTGGGATGCGCGTCCCCGGTCTCCACGGGGCTCAGGAAGATGGCGCGTACCTCGTCCGCGCGCTCGACCGTCGCGCCCTTGGCCGCGAGCGCGGCCTCGAGCGTGCCGTGCGCGCGCATGAGCTTGATGGCCGTCTTGGGCCCCACGCCCTTGACGCCCTCGTTGAAGTCGGTGCCCACCAGGATGGCCGCGTCCACGAGCTGCGCGCGGCCCAGGCCCAGCGCGAGGAGGTTCTCCTCGAGCTCGACGACCTCGGGCACGACCTCCACGTACTCGCGGCGCCCCCGCCCGGGGAGCTTGCGCCGGCCGGTGAGGGTCGCGTTGCGCACCAGGCGGCTCGCACCGAAGAGCAGGCTGTCGTAGTCCTGCGACGCGGCCGCCCACACCGCGCCGCGCGCGCACATGTGCGCCGCGAGCGCCTCGCCGTCCGCGGGCGCGTCGACCCAGGGCACGCCGAGCGCGTCGAGCAGGGATTTGCACTCCTCCACCATTGGCCTGTCGAGCACGGAGCTCTGCTGCGCCTTCATGCGCGCGGTCTCGATGTCCCCCTCGGCGAGCGCGGCCTCCCACTGCTCCCGCGCGCGCTCGCGCACCGCGCGGCGCGCCTCCAGCGTGGCCGCCTTGAGCGGGTGTGGAGGGCCGTCGAACACGTAGACGAGCCGGACGTCCATCGCCGCCAGGCTCGATGTGCGGTAGAGCACGCCCGACAGGTGAGAGGTCACGCGCCCCCTGTCGTCCTTGAGGGGCGTGCCGTCGGGCTGGCGGATTGAGGAGAGGAACTGGTAGATGGTGTTGAAGGCGTCGAGCGCGAGCGTCCGGCCCTTGAAGGCCGACATGTCCCGCTCGGGGTGGGCGACGATCACGTCACGGAGGTCGACACCCATCCCGTCACCAACCAGGGAAGGCCGGGGGCGCGCCCCGGGCCGCCCTCAGATGGTCCACTTGAACTCCTCGACCGGGAACGCCACCGACGTCTCGGTCTTGAAGTGCTCGCCGAACTGGCCCACGAACTCCACGGCGGTGCCCTCGTCGGGGGCCTCGAAGATCATCTCTGCGTCGTGCATGGAGAAGACGCCGAGGTACTCTCGCACCCGCACCCCCTGGGGGACGCGCGGGTTCTTGAGCGTGCGGATGGCCTCGACGTACCTGCCGGGTATGATGGACAGGTGGGTCACGAAAAGCAAGCTTTCACCGTCCGCTAGTATTGACGGGGAGGTATATAACGCCGATGGAGGGTCGCTCTGGCACACGCGGGACGGACCACCCCGGCAGGGGACGGCCAGAACGGACCACCTCGCCTATCTCACGATTAGAACGGGCTTGGCGCAGTGCCGCGCGACGTAGTCCGCGACCGAGCCCAGCGCGAAGCATGACACGCGCTCGACGCGCCCCACCCCCACGACGACCATGCCCGCGCCCAGCTCCTCGGCCGCGGCCACGATGGTGGGCCCGGGCGGCCCCCTCCTCACCGCGCCAACGGCCTGCACGCCGTGCTCGCGCACGAGGTCCGCGGCGGCCGAGCTCACCAGCAGGTTAGCCCCCTCCAAGCCCATGTCCGGCTCCGGGCAGATGACCGACGCGGGCGCGGCAGCATCGCCCTCGGGGATGACGTAGAGCAGGACCATGGAGTCCGACTGACCGAGGAGCGAACGGGCGCGCTCGACCGCCTTCTTGGCCGAGGCGGTGCCGTCGTAGGCGACGAGGACGACGCCCATCGCGATTCGAATGACACCAGCCCATATATGAACCCTGCTGGCCGCGGCGGCCGTGCCCGCACGTTCGGAATGTTCATATACCATGCTCTCTCTGGGCGGCCCCAGATGACCGTCCCTGGCGCCCTCTACCTGGAATGCCCCACCTGCGGCGAGGTCACGCTCCACGAGGTGGTGCACGGCACCTCCACGGGCCATGCGCTCGAGGTCGACGCGCGGTGCCGCACGTGCGGGACCGTCTCGCACCAGGCGGTGAGGGCGGCCGAGGTGCTCAAGCTGCCCATCGTCGTCTCGGCCGGCCCGGAGTCGGTGCGCACGACCATCGAGGCCGAGGCCGAGGAGGTGCTCTCGGTCGGCGACGAGCTCCTCGTCGACGGGCTGCCGGTGATGGTGAAGAGCATCGAGGTCGGCCACGAGCAGCGCGCGAGCTCGGCCCCGGCGTCGAAGGTCAAGACCATCTGGGCGGTCCGGTTCGACTCGATCAAGGTCAAGTTCTCCATCAACGTGGGCCCGCGCACCAAGATGGCGGAGACCGATGCCGCGCCCGACGAGGAGTTCACCGTGGGCGACATCGTGGAGGCCGCCGGGGTCACGTCGGTCATCCACAGCATCAAGACCCCGGGCGGCTCGGTCCGCCGCGGCTCTGTCGCGGCCCGCGACATCGTGCGCATCTACTGCACCGCGGTGCGGGGCGCGCCTTAGGGAAAGGGCGGGCCCTGGCCGCCCATGGGGTGGGGACAGGGAGGAAGGAGGGGGCATCGGCATGTCACGCGCGCCCGTCGTCTACGTCTACGGCCCATCCGGCTCGGGGAAGACCAGGCTCGTCGAGCGTCTCGTCAGGGAGCTCGCGGCGAGGGGATGGAGGGTGGCGACCGTCAAGCGCTCGGGCAGCGAGCGGCTCGACGTCGACACCGAGGGCAAGGACACCTGGCGCCACGCGCAGGCAGGCGCGGTCGCGGTCGCGGCCACGAGCCGCACGAACTCCTTCGTGATGGCGCCCCGGGAGATGGACTCGACCTCGCTCGTGGAGGCGGTCCAGTCGCTGGGGGGCGCCGACATCATCCTGGTCGAGGGCCTGGGCGACGACGCTCCACCGGCGGTGGCCAAGCTCGCGGTGGGCAAGGTGAAGGAACGGGCGCCCGGCACGGTGCTGGACGTGGCGGACGGCGACGCCGACCTGGCCCCCGTCATCGAGACGCTCGGGCGCGTCCGTGCCGCGCACGCGGGCCAGCCCGCGGGCGTCGAGCTCGAGGTGGGCGGGGCGCGCGTGCCCATCAAGCCGTTCGTGCAGGAGTTCCTCGAGGGCACCCTGAGGGGGGCCATCTCCTCGCTGAGCGACGCGGGCGCTCCACAGGACGAGGTCGTGCTGCGCCTGCCGGCGCGGAAGGGGGGGCCAGGCGCCCCGTGACGGGTTCCGACGCGTTTTAATATCGATAGTCCTATCCCGGCCGTGATGCAGGCCGCGGTCATCCTCGCCGGGGGCCGCTTCGCCCGCTTCGGACGTGACAAGAACCTCGCGCCCCTCGGGGGCAAGCCCCTCATCTGGTACGCGGCGCAGGCGCTCACGGGCGCGGGCAACGTCATCATCGCGGCGAACAACTGGGCCCAGGCGGAGAAGTACCTGAAGATCGTGGGGGTCGGGGCGACGGCTGCGCTCGACCCCGTGCCGAGCATGGGCACGGCGGGCGCGCTCCTCCAGGGCCTCCGGTCGACATACGCGGACAACGTGGCGGTGGTCTACTCGGACACCCCCTTCATAGTCTGGGACATCTACTGCCTGCTGTACGAGGCCGCAAAGGGCCGCGAAGGGGCCGTCGTCGAGGCGCAGGGCGAGAGGCGCTACAACCTGGGCGTGTACAAGCGGCTGCCAGCCATCAAGGCCCTCAAGGAGGGCACGGAGAGGGGCGAGCAGGACATGGCCAAGTGCCTCTCCTCGCTCGACCTGGCGGTCGTGCCCGAGGACGAGGTGCGCAAGCTCGACCCGCGGCTCGACTGCCTGTTCGACCTGGACTCGCCCGGCGACCTGCTCAGGGCCGCGGAGCACCTGGCCAGGCGCGAGCAGGAGGCCCGCGAGCGGCGTGAGTGCGAGGTCTGACCCCGTGGCGAGGTCGAGGGCAATCTAGATAAGTCCTGGCGTCGGATGCCATCGCATGGGTCCAGGGGTTGCCAGGCTCAGGCTCACGCTCCTTCTGCTCATCGCAACCATCATGACGTTCAGCGGGACCGCCTCGGCGAATCCCTACAGCCCCGTCGGCTATGAGATGACGGCCATACCGTTGGCACTCGTCATCATCAATTACCCCATCAACGGTTGTATGTTGCTGTTCTGGTATCGCAGAGCCCTGAGGCACCGCCGACCGATGCATCCCCCAGGGGAGAAGGCCCTCGTCGTCTTCGTCCTTGCTGTGCTTCTCTTTTCGCTCGTGGGCGCACTCATCGACACGGTCGTGACGTGGTCCGAATACGACGCGGATGTGCTGCCGGTCGTGCTCCCGCTCGGTCTCGTGGGCATCGCACTCAGTTGCCAGCTCATCTCGCAGCGTTATCTTCAGATGGGCAGTCGGGAGGCGCTGCCAGGCACCGTCTTCGTGACGCTCGTGAACCTCGGCTCCTGGGTGGTCCTGGACATAGTCCCCCCGGAGTTCTTCATCGCAGCCTGCCTGCCAATCGTGATGGGGTTCTGGCTGGCGTTCTTCTTCTATACCCATCGCACTGCGACAAGGGCCATGCGACTCTCGGCACAGACAGAGCCGCCTGCCCGTCTGGATGTCTGGGGGCGTGCCCCGGAGAGCACGATGGATTCTATCCACCCGTCCTCGTCATCGTACGAAAAGGACCTCAAAATGGAGCTCGTCGGAGTATCCTTCATCCTCCTTTTGCTTGTGGGCGCGATGGGCGCTTTGATGTAAATGAGTCTGCCACGCTCCCGAGCAGCAGGGGGGCGACAGCTGCCCGGGACCTCGAATGCCTTTATACCCCCGGGGGCCAATCCGAGGCCGATGCGCGTGCGCACATGCGGCCGTGTCACATGGCTCATCCTGCTCATGTCCGCGCAGGCGCTCGCCTCCACTGCGACGCGAGCGTCCGCGTCATCGACGGGTTGGGACCCGGCGGCCGACGTGCTGGAGCTCTCCATCCTCAACCTCCCCCTGGCGGGCATCCTGCTCCTCTTCCTCTACTGGCTCCCCACCTTGTGGCTCGAACCTCCCCCGCAGCAGGGCGTCGCCAGGCACGTGCTGCTGTTCCTCGGGAGCCTCCTCGCGCTCGTCAACCTGGGCGCAACGGCGAACGGGCTTGCCCATGTGGACAGCGTTCTGTCGACCTGGTCCATCTCGCTTTCGAACCTGGCCATCGTCGGCCTCTTCATGCTGCTCAGCATGCGCTTCCTGGGCCGCGAGCTCAACTCCGCGGTCGTGACGGGAGGGCTGCTCGCGGTCATCAACCTCATCGGCCTGGCGCTGGTGGTCGAGGCAGGGGAGGCGTTCATGGATGACCTCCTGGCCTACTCGCGCCCGCTCTTCCTCCCCCTGCTCGTGCTCATGCTCGTGCTGCTCGCCGCTGAGCTTTTCTTCGTCCACATCCGCCGCGAGAGGCTGTTCCGCGTCGCGCGGGCGGGCGGGCCCCCGCCACCGGCGCGCATCCCCGTCAGGCTCGTCGCCGAGGTGTGGGGCTTAGCCGTCGCGGGGGCGGTGCTTATGCTGTGGGCGAGCACGGTCATCTGAGCGCATACCGACCAATGCCCAAGAGCGACCATATGGCAAGATATATCAGCGCGCCCATCTCTGATGGGTCGGGTGTTGGATGAGGGGTTCTCGCCTCGGGCTTGTCGCGGTCCTCTCGGTCGGTCTCTTCGCGGCGATCGCGCCCGACGCTTCAGCGAACGGCCTACCTCTCATTACCCCGCACCTCATCGCGGCACCCATCCTCATCGTCATCATCAACTACCCGCTCAACGGGCTCATGCTCTACATCGTCATCAGACGGGGGCTCAATCGGGGTCCAGTGCCCATGACATGGACAGAGGGCCGCTTCCTCACGGATTTCGCTGGGACGGTCCTCCAGTTCACGCTGTTCGGTGCGATAATCGACACGGCGGTCTTCACTCATCTGAATGGGGGAGGAATGGCCTCGGCCCTGCTTGTGATGGGCCTTGGCCTGCTGGCCGTGGCCGCAACATGCGCGCTCGCCTGTCACAGATCTCTGTGGTTCGAACCGCATCATACTCTGCTGGCCATGTTCATCGTGCTCTGCGTCAACATGCTTGGATGGTACTTCGTGTTGTGGATGTTCCTCCATGTCTTCATTCTCGTCGAGCTCCCATTGATCGCCCTGCTGTGGGTGGTGCTGATTTGGAGGGTGACGGTGAGGGGGGAGCGACTGAGGCGGCCCATGCTGGAGTACGGCGATGGGAAGCCAGCGGTCCCTGCTGGTCTACCGGCACCGATAATGCCTGCGTTCAGGCCCCCCGCCTCTCAGATGGACATCACGAGCCGCCGGATGGAGCTCCGGTTCATCAACGCCGTGCTGCTCGCCGTCTGCGTCGTGCTCTTATTGGGCATAGATGTAGTATGAGTGGTGCCGTCGGGAGGTACGCCTCCAACTTGAGTTTCAACTTAAGCTCATCCGGTGGGGGGAGCCAGTGACCTCGAATTCGGTATTACCCTTCGAAAAATAATTAGCTCACTTCACGATGAACCGGTCCAGCCCGAGGCGCGAGAATATCCGTGACTGTACCTGGTTCATCTGCTCGACGACGAAGGTGGCCTCCTTCGTCCCGTTCTCCTGGACCAAGGACACACGGATGCGCTCGAGCTCCTCGAACAGCTTGCGAGGCGTCAACTCCAGGTCCCGGGGCTTCCAGGCGGTGTACCTGACCAGGACGAGGCCGACCACGCACGAGAAGACGTGAACGCGGATTCAATCGCTCACGGACCCCTCGTGGAACGCCTGCTCCTCACACCGCATGCTCCACACGTACCGCGAACGTCGTCCAAGGCGGCGTGCCGTTCCTGTCCCGCCGCCCGGACGGCGGCAGCGTGCCCACCTCGTCCCTCGAGCCCCAGGGCAGGAACACGTGCCCCCGCGCCGTGCCGGCCGGGGCGATGCGCACCGGCACCTGGACCGAGCCGCGCTCGGTGCTGACGATGACCATCGAGCCCTCCGTGGCAGCCATGCCGGCCGCGTCCTCGCGCGCGAGCTCGGCGTAGCTCTCCTCTCGCACGCGCTCGCGCACGACCGCGCCCCCCTCGGGGAGGTACTGAGTGGAATCCCACCACGTGCCGTCGTCCACGGACAGGACCGCCGTGAAGGTCCTCACGAGGTCGGGCGCGTCCACCAGTGGGACGTGCTCCCTGGGCACGACCAGGGCCTTCCCGGTGGGGGTGGGGAACCCCGCCCCCAGCCCGTCCTGGCCCATGTGACGGCGCGCCGTGCCTTTGAGCGCGGCCTGCGTCGCCGTCGCGACGGGCCACTGCACGCCGCGCGCCTCCGTGAGCGCGTCTCCCGCGGGGAGCGCGCTCATGTCCGCGGACTCGCCCTCGGTCGCGCGCGCGAGCTCCGCCATCGCGGCCGAGGAGGTCCGCGCCTCGAACTCGCTCCCCGAGGTCATGAGGGCGCCGAGCGCGGCGAGCACCTCCAGCTCCGTCCTCGCCGTCGCGGGGGCGCCCATGCACGGGAGGGACCTGGCGACCCGCCTGTCGGCGCTGATGTAGTGGCACTCCCGCTGCGGCCAGGGCAGGCGGGGCAGCAGCATGTCGGCCCAGGCGGCGTCAGGGTCCTCGAGGTGAGCGACCGTGGCAGCGACGTACGCGCTCGCCATCGCCTGCTCGACCAGTCCCGCCTGGTCAGGGAGCGATGCGGTCACGGTCCCCCCGAGAAGCAGCAGGCGCGGGAGCCTCCCATCGGCCGCGGCCACCAGTATCTCCATCGCGCCCATCGTGCGTGCGCGCGTCGCGTTCGATGACAGGGCACTGCCCCAGGCCGCCAGGAGCGGTGCGGGGGGGGCGTCAACCACCGGGACCGAGCCGCCAGGGAGCCCCATCGGCGTCGCGCCCGCATCGTAGGCGCCGCGGCCCGCGGCGGTCGCGGTGAGCAGGAGCGGTCCCGCGCCCGCCCTGCCAATCTGCGCTGTGAGCAGGTGCAAATTGAGCACGGTCGAGACGGCCGCGCCCCCGTCGCCCGAGCCGGAGAGGCGCGAGGACACTATTGTGAGCACGTTGCTCGCACCCGCCCACCTGCTCGCGACCTCCTTGACCTGCGCGTCCGTGAGGCCGGTGATGGTGGGCACATCGAAGGACTCGATGTTGTTCTTGTCGTCGCGGTTGCCCAGGCCCTGCACCCACGCGGTGTCGCCGTCGCAGAGCGAGACGAGTTGCGCGGGGTCGACCGCCTCGGTGGGGTCGTACTTCGGGTTGTAGAGCTTGAGGAACTCCCTGTACGCGGCCGCGTTGATGGCGTGCTCCGCCGCCCATGCATCGGCGGTCTTCCCCAGCTCGTGCGCGAGCACGTAGCCGACCGCGTTGAGCAGGGCCACCTCCCCGCCGGCCCTGCAGGGCACGTGCAGCGCCCCCGCGCGCGCGGCCGTCGCGGTCGCGCGGGGGTCGATGACGATGAGCTTCGCCCCCCTGGTGAGCACGGCCTCCGCGACGCGCGCGTAGAGGACCGGGTGCGTCACAGCGAGGTCCTCGCCCACGACCACGACGAGGCTGGCCAGTCCCACGTCCGCGAGGCATGTCGGGGGCGCGGCCGCGCCGAGCTGCCCCACCATCGCGGCCTCCGCCGCGCGCGAGTGGAGGGACTCGACGCAGTCGATGGCGCCCGAGCGCATCGCGCCCTTCCACAGCTTGGAGGCCATGTAGCAGTCCTCGAGGGGCACGCCGCCGTCGATGAGGCAGCCCCTGCCGTTCGCGCCGATGGCGGTCTCGACCTCGATGAGCTTGCTCGCCAGGAGGTTGAGGGCGTCGTCCCACGCGATGGGCTCGAAGTGCGAGGGCTGCGCGGGCGTGCCCTTGGCCGTGCTCGCCACCCTCACCATGGGCTGCTCGAGCGTCGCGGGCCAGTCGCGCGCCGGTGCGTAGGTCCCCCGCACGCAGGCCATGCCGCCGGTCGAGGTCGCGAGCGCATCCCCGACCGAGGGCGAGGGTCTGCCGCCCGACGAGACCGCCTCGAGCCCGCAGCCCACCGAGCACACCGGGCACACCGCCACGGACGTGCGGGCCTGGGGCGGGGCGGGGAGCTCCTTGCCCGAGGGCTTTCCCAGGATGGCGGTCAGGGTGGAGCCCGCGGCAGCGACCGTCGCCGCCGCGACGCACACCTGGACGAACCGCCTGCGGTTGAGACCCTCGTCCTCGGGCGGCGACGTCCCCTCAGGACCGCTGCCGGTCAATCGCCTTCCCCCCTGGGCGCCTCCTCTGCGTCGATGCGCACGAGCTTGGGCACGAAAGCTGCGCGGTAGACCGCGAGCACGAACGCGAAGAGCGCGAGCACGACGGCGAGGTTGATGGCCACCCCCTCGGTGGCCTCCCCATCGACGATGCTGGTGACCAGGAAGAAGGCGGCGACCGCCTCGACGCCGGTGAGGACCGCGATGACCACCGCGGCGCCGAAGGAGACGGGCGGTGTGCGCTCCTCCACCCGGTACCGCATCCGGCGGCCGATGTGGACCACGTGGTGCCGCGACGTCCCCCTGATGATGTAGAACGCGGCCCATGTGAGGACGAGGACGGCCACGAAGCCGAGCGTGCCCATCCAGTACGCGCGCAGGGGCACGCCCCACTCCGACACCCCGTCCTCCGTCACGGTCGCCGGGGGCGTCCCGAAGCTGATTGTCCGCATCATGTTGTATGCATCGAGCTCCCCCGTCTCGACGCCGTCGCCGTTGACCGTGTTCGCGCTCACGTAGAACAGGGCGTCGCCGGTGCCGGCCTTGGGGGCCTTCCACACCACCTTCCACTGGCGGTAGTCGTTGCCGGCGAGGGTGTGCGAGGCCGAGAGCTCGTTGTTGAACACCTGCACAAGGTCCGACCCGGCCGGGACCGCCAGCGTTCCGTTCGTGACGGTGAGGATGAACCCCCCCGCGCTGGCCATGCCCTCGAACATCGTGGGGCCGCCCGCGGCCGTGACCGTGAGCTCGTATGCCGTGTCCGGCACGTAGCGCTCGGGCACGTTCATCAGGTTGAGCGTGACGCCCGCGTCGGGGGCGACGTTGTGGCAATGGCAGCCCAGGAGGTCCGCGTCCTGGATGCCGACACCGCCCGCCTGGGTCGCGGACGCGCCGGGCGCGAGCGCGATGGCGAGGGCGGCCAGCGCGATGGCGAGGAGGCCCGCTGCCGCGAGCGCGGTCCTGCCCCTGAACGCGTGCGCCGTCGCTGAGCCCCCCGGTGTGGCTACTCGTCTAGCGGGTTGGGCCATGATAAAGGTTGCGCAGTGGCCTACCTGGCGCGCGTGATGCGCGGGCCCCTGATGGCGGCCCACGCCGCGACGAGGACCCCCACCACGAGGGCCACTCCCAGGACCTTCCAGAAGAGGGGCACGTCGAGCAGCGAGCCCGCGCCAGCGGGCTCGGAGGTGAGGCGCGCGCGCCCCCACTGGTCGGGCGCCCCCTGCACGCCGTCCCCGTTGACCGTGTTGACCACGAGGGTGAACGTGACCGTGCCCTCGCCCTCCCCAGGCGCGCGCCACTCGACGGTCCAGTTGCGGACGGCCCTTCCCTCGCGGGTGTGCGTCGCCTCCCCGGTCGCGGGGTCGACGCGGACGACGAGGCTGCCCTTGGGCACCCGGAGCACGCCCGCCGAGACCTTGAGGTCGAACCCGCCTTGCGCCGTCGCGCACACGCCGAGGGGCGCGCCGCCGTCCGCGGTGATGCGGAGGGTGTAGACCCTGCCGGGCTCGTACTCGCCGGGCAGGCCCCCGATCGTGGGCGTGACCGCGGTCGAGTCCGTGGTGTTGTGGCAGGTGCAGCCGTTGCGGGTCTGCCCGGTGATGCCCGCGGAGTGCGAGGCGGCGGGGGGCCCCAGCGCCGCCGCGAGCGCCAGCGCGAGCAGGACGGTCGCCATGGCCTTCCTGGCTGTGCTGGCGCGGCATGCCCGATGCGTGACCTCCACCTCGGCTTCCGATGCCCCTTCGCGATATTAAACCTTGTCCGACCCAAAAGCCTATCAGCCGGCATCCCCTGCAACGGGCAGGCGGAGGGCATCGGGTGGGCGAGCTCGTCCTGGTCGGTCTGGGCCTGTACGACGACGCGGACATGTCGCTGCGGGCGCTGGAGGTCGCGCGCGGCGCCGACCGCGTGTTCGCGGAGTTCTACACGTCCGCCCTCCCTGGCGCCGGGAGGGCTGGCCTCGAGCGGCGGCTGGACCGCACCGTCGAGGTGCTCGCGAGGGAGGACGTGGAGGCCCGCGCCGACGCCATCCTCGACGCGGCCGCGTCCTCGACGGTCGCGCTGCTCGTCGCGGGCGACGCGCTCGCCGCAACGACGCACATCGACCTGCGGCTGCGCGCGGAGGCGCGCGGCATCCGCACGCGTGTGGTGCACGGCGCGTCCATAATGACGGCGGCCTTCACGGAGCTGGGGCTGTCTCTTTACAAGTCCGGCCGGACCACGACGCTGGAGTGGCCCCACGGCGCATACTTCCCGACGTCGCCCTACGAGGCGGTGCGCGACAACATGCTCGCGGGGCTGCACACGCTTTGCCTGCTCGACATCCGCGCGGACGAGGGGCGGTACATGACCGCGGCCGAGGCCGCGGGGCTGCTGCTGCGGTACGAGGAGGTCCGCGGCGAGCGCATGCTGGGGCCCGACACCCTGGCCTGCGCGGTGGCGCGCGCGGGCGCGCCTGACTGCAGGAGGTGGGCGGGCCGCCTGGAGGGGCTGCGCGACGCGGACCTGGGGCCGCCGCTGCACTGTGTGGTCCTGCCAGGCAGGATGCACTTCATGGAGGCGGAGGCGCTGCACGCGCTCGCGGGCGCGCCGGACGCGCTGCTCGAGGCCCACGTCCACCGCTAGCGCTCGCCGATGGACCTGAGCTTGTCCTCGGCGGTGGCGTGCTTGTCATAGCGCGCGTCCACCTTGAGCGTGATGGAGATGCGCTCGCCGCCCGCCGCGCGTACGGCGTCGTGCGCGCGCTCCACGGCGTCGAACAGCGTCCGCAGGTCTGGCGCCTCGATGACCGTGCCCATCGGGCACGGCATGACCTTGAGCCCCGTTGCGCGCAGCGCCGCGACCGCGGCGCGGACGTAGGGGCTGAGGCTCGTCCCCACCCCGAAGGGGGCTATGCTCAACTCGGCGACGATCATGGGGACGGTGAGCGGGCAGGGCCCGTAAAAGGATATCGCCGATGTGAGGGTTGGGTTGTGCAGGGGAGGGGGTTCGCCTGGGACGGACCGGGGACATCTGTCCCACGTGCCACGCCCTCATTCCTTGAAGTGCTCGAGGAGGAGCAGCGCGCGGCGCGCGAACTCGACCGCCTTGTCGTGGTTGTTGTTCTCCGAGAAGGTGCGTGCGAGGTACCGCATGCGGTCCGCGCGGTCCCATACCTCGCCGTGCTCGCGGTCGCCGAGCTCGCGGTCGAGCCTGTCGAGGAACCGCTTCGCCCTGCCCTCCGGCGTGAGGCCGGTCAGGCCCTCGAGCTCCTCGATGATGGACGCGGGCCTCGGCCTCGCGCTTCCAGGCGCGGTCGTTGCGGTCGTGGGGTTGGCCGCGAAGGCGCCCCCGTCCGCGAGGTGCTCGGATCCCTCAGGGAGCATCGGCAGCTCCTCGGAGGCATCCCCCAGGTCCTGGAGGGCGTCGCGGAAGGCCTCCTCGAGCGCCTCCGACAGGTCGCCCACGCCCATGCCCTGGAGCTGGCGCATGAAGGCCTCGATGCGCTCCTCCTTGGCCGCCACGGCCTGCTCGCGCCGCAGCACGTCCCGGATGGTCCTCTCGAGCGTGCGCTCGCGGGTGATGATGACGGCCTCCCGCTCCTGCATCTCGAGGGCCTTCTTGGCGGTCTCCTTGTCTACCACCGGTGCTCACCAGGCTTCAGACTGGGCGCCATCCTGGTAGCGGCCTAGCATAGAATTACCTTTCGGCCAGATTCTCAGCGCCTGGAAGCCATGGGCGCTCGCCCCCGCATGGCCGTCGTGCCTTTGGGCCGAAGTATTAATAACGCGTGGACCATGCCTAGCCGCGCGAGTGCCAGACGGGTCAGTAGAGGGACCGAGATGCAGGACAGGACCCAGGGCGCGGGGCCGGCGACGAACCGCGAGCTCACCCCCCAGGAGGGCGAGCAGCTCATCGTGGACCTCCTCCGGGAGCTCGGCCCCATGACCACCAACCAGATCACCTCCGCGACCCAGGCCAAGGGCGTCCACTGCCCCGACTCCACCGTCAAGTTCCTCACCAAGCTCAAGGCCAAGAGGGCTGTCCTGGGCGGCGTGGACCGCCAGAAGGGCACCTGGATATGGTGGGTCGAGGGCCATGCTCCCCCGGGGGGCGCTCCCAAGTGACGTTCAACGCATCCGCGCTGCGCAAGGACTTCCCCGTGCTCGTGCAGGACTGGGGCGACCGGCCGCCCCTCGTCTACCTCGACAACGCCTGCATGAGCCTCAAGCCCCGGTCCGTCATCGACGCCGTGACCGAGTACTACGTCCGCTACCCCGCCTGCTCGGGCAGGAGCGTGCACCGCCTGGCCACGGAGGTGACGCTGCGCGTCGACCGCGCGCGCGAGTCGCTCGCGCGGTTCATCGGCTCGCCGCGCGCGGACGATGTGGTCATCGTGCGCAACTCCACGGAGGCGCTCAACATCGTCGCGCGCGGCATAGGGCTGCGCAAGGACGACGCCGTGCTCGTGTCCGACCGCGAGCACAACTCGAACCTGGTCCCCTGGCTCGTCCAGGCTCAGGCGGTCGGGTGCAAGGTCAGGCCGGTGCCCTCCGAGCCCGATGGCACGTTCGACCTGGACAGGCTGCAGGAGGCGCTCGCGCCCGGGGACGTGCGCATGGTGTCCTTCGTCCACACCACGAACCTGGACGGCTATACCTACCCGATACGGGAGATCGCGGAGGTCGCGCACGACCGGGGGGCCCTGGTCATGACCGACGCGGCCCAGTCAGCGCCCCACCAGCGCCTGGACGTGCGCGAGCTGGGGGTGGACTTCCTGGCGCTCTCCGTACACAAGATGCTCGGGCCCACGGCCACGGGCGCGCTGTGGGGCGAGTCCGGCCGGCTGGGGGAGCTCGCGCCCTACAACGTGGGCGGCTCGACCGTCGCCAACGTGAGCTACGAAGGGGTGGAGCTGCTGCCCGCGCCCTACAGGTTCGAGGCGGGGCTGCAGGACTACGCGGGCATGTTCGGCATCGAGCCCGCGCTCGCCTACCTCGAGCGCCTCGGCATGGACGAAGTCCACGCCCACGACGTCGAGCTCAACCGCCTGGCCACGCGCGCGATCGAGGACGTCACCGGCCTCCGCGTGCTGGGGCCATCGGACCCCTCCATGAGGGGCGGCATCCTGACCTTCGTCATCGACGGGCTCGAGGTTCACGACATCGCGATGACGCTGGACGAGATAGGGAACGTCGCCGTCAGGTCCGGTATGCACTGCACGCATGCCTGGTACAAGTCGCACGGGTTCAACGGCTCGGTCCGGGCCTCCTTCTACCTGTACAACACGACGCAGGACGTGGAGGCGTTCTCCGACGCGCTGCGCGTCGCGGTGAGCATCCTCAGGGGCGGCGGTTGAGGCACTGGCCCTATTGTGAAACGGCATGAGGGCAAGGGTCCGCCCCTCCCATATGTAGGTAATAATCTAGATAACCTAGGTTACCTATCCATGTTCTCGATGCCGAAGGGTCATACATCGCGGCTCGTGCCGGCGAACACGACCAGCGGCTCGCTGCGCACGACCGTCCCATCAGGGGTGGTCAGGGACCTCGACCTCGAACGCGGTGACACGGTGCAGTGGGTCGTCCGCGCGCGCGAGGACGGCCGGCTGGTCGTCGAGGTCAGCAAGGGGGGGAGGTAGATGGAGGCCGAGACGCACGCGTCCGACGCGCGCGCGCCGGCCGCGCCGACCCCGGGCACGCCCCTTGCGGGAGGCGCGCCCCTGGACGCGATCGTGTGCGGTGACTGCCTGGAGGGAATGGCTCGCCTGCCCGCGGGGTGCGTCGACGTCGTGGTCACCTCGCCGCCCTACAACATCGGCAAGGACTACGGGAGGTACGACGACAGCCGCCCGCGCGAGGAGTACCTCGCATGGATGGGACGCGTGTTCGCGGAGTGCCGCCGCGTGTTGCGGGACGATGGCTCGTTCTTCCTCAACGTGGGAGGCAAGCCCTCGGACCAGTGGGTGCCGCTCGACCTAGCCATGAGGGCGCGCGAGCACTTCCAGCTCCAGAACACCATCGTGTGGGTCAAGTCCATCGCCATCCCGAAATCCTCGGTCGGTCGCGCGGTCGGGCTGGACCACGACCTTGCGGTGGGGCACTACAAGCCCGTGAACTCGGCCAGGTACCTCAGCTCGTGCCACGAGCACGTGTTCCACCTCACGAAGCGGGGGCTCTCGCGCCTGGACAAGCTGGCAGTAGGCGTGCCCTACCAGGACAAGAGCAACGTGCGCCGGTGGCGCAGCGGCGCGGAGGACCTGCGCGACCGCGGCAACGTGTGGTTCATCCCCTACGAGACCATCCAGTCCTACCGCGGCCACCCCTCGGTCTACCCCGCGGAGCTGCCCGAGATGTGCATCCGGCTGCACGGTGTCCGGCCGGGCACGGTCGTGCTCGACCCGTTCATGGGCACGGGGTCGACGGCCATCGCCGCCCTGCGGCTGGGCGTGAGGTACCTGGGTTTCGAGCTCGACCCCACGTACGTCGCCATGGCCGAGGAGCGCGTCGCGCGCCTGCGGACCAGGCTGATGCTCAAGCGCTAGCGCCGGCGGCGGCTGGCCGCCGTCCCCTTGCGTGCGGGCTTGGCCTTCAGCACTTGCCTGGGCTTCGGCCTGGGCCTTGGCTTCGGCTTGGGCTTGGCCTTGGGCTTGGCCTCGGGCTTGGGCTTCTCGACTGACTTGGCGGGGGACTTGGCATCGGACTTGGGCGTGGGCTTGGGTGAAGCCTCCACCACCTTGGCCGCCGTCGTCCCCTTGGCCTCCGCAAGCTTCTCCGCGAACACCGATTTGAACTCCTTCACGAGCGCCTCTAGTCGTGGCCTGGTGCGCGCCTCGGCGAAGAGGCGCGTAAGTGGCTGCGTGTTGGAGGGGCGGAGCATCGCCCAGCCATCCTCGTAGATGACCTTCACGCCGTCCGTGGTGTCGATGCGCGCGCCGCGCGAGCGGAAGTGCTCGAGGAGCAGGTCGTTCACGCGGAACTTGACGTCGTCGGGGCAGGGCAGCTCCTCCTCGACGAACGGGTAGCTCGGGATGGCGTCGACCGTCTCGGACAGGCGCCTGCTCCCCCGACCCAGGATCTCCATGAGCTTGATGGTTGCGAGCATGGGGTCGTCGAAGATGTAAAAGAGGGGCAGGAAGTAGTGCGCCGAGATCTCCATGGCGAACACGCCGTTCAGGCGCTTGACCTCCTCGCACACGAACACGTCGCCCACCCGCACGCGCGCGACCTCGGCCCCGTCCTTGGCGAGCTCGTCCTCGACAATCATCGAGCAGGGCACGTTCGCGATGACCTTGCCCTTGCGCGCCTTGAGCGCGTCCCTTGCGAGGAGGATGCCCGCCTTCTCGACCTGGACCGCGCGCCCCTGGTCGTCCACGAACACGCACCGGTCCCCGTCGCCGTCGTAGCCCACGCCCAGGTCCGCGTGCTCCCGCACGACGGCCTCCATGAGCATGCCGAGCGACTTCTCCGTCGGATGCGGCGACCTGTTCGGGAACGTCCCGTCGACCTCGCCGTTGATGACGACGACCTCATGGCCGACCCTGCGCAGGAGCTCGGGGGCCACCAGCGTGGCCGCCCCGTTGCCTGGGTCCACGACGACCTTGAGCCTCCTCGGGGCTGTGACGCGCCCCCTCAGGAACGCCATGTACGCCTCGGCGGCCTTGCCGCCCTGCGGCCGCACGAGCCTCCCGACGCGCTTCCATGGCGGGCGCTCCGGCGGGCCCTTGAGGAACATCGCCTTGAGGACCTGGTTCCTGTCCGTCCAGCCCGAGCCATCAGGGTTGCGGAACCGGATGCCGTTGTACTCGGGCGGGTTGTGCGAGGCCGTGATGTAGATGCCCGCGTCGCACCGCTCGTTCCACACGTGGAAGTTGAGCACCGGGATGGGGCACGCGCCCACATCGATGGCCTCCATGCCGCCCGCGACCACGCCCGCGAGCACCGCGGACTGCATGGCCACGCTCGAGACGCGCACGTCGCGCCCGACGGCGACCCTGCCCTTGTGCCCCATGAGGGCTGCGAAGGTCTCGGCGATGCGCGCGGCCACGTCGACGGTGAGGTCCTCGTTGAACACGCCGCGGATGTCGTATGCCCGGAAGATGTGCTCCATGCGGGACGCCTAGGCCGGGGTAGAGGCTCCTCCGAGATAAGCATTGCGCAATTGGCCCCCGGACGGTCGTTGGCGTTTTGGGGGGGTCGCGTGTTGAAATGTAAAGCACAAGTTATCCGATTCATTTCCAAGCAATGGGCATATCTTCACATATACATGTACATTGAATGCCCATCTCCGATTACATTTGGATGCATTATATCCCCTTGTGTCGATGGAAATGGCATCTATATTGGGCATGACGGCCTTTTTCCAAAACCGCATCAGGGGGGGTCCAATGCTGTGAAACCGTAAAGGTTATCACATCCGAGGGCCATGGCAACGTCCATGCCCAAGCCGGAGCTCAGCAACAACGAGATGAGGACGCTTCTCGGGCTCGTCAAGTACCCCACGCTCAACGACCGGCAGCTCAGCGAGCGCATCGGCATCAAGATGTCGACCGTCACCGCCATCAAGAACAGGCTCAAGGACCAGGGGTTCTTCATGACGGTGCGGGTGCCCAAGCTGCAGCGCCTGGGCGCGGAGCTGCTGTCGGTCTCCTACGCCCAGACCGACCCCTCACTTCCCGACGAGCCGCGGCTCGAGGTGGGCCGCAAGGTGCTCGAATCCTTCGACGAGACGTTCTACATCGGCGCGGGGCCCAGGTACCGGTTCTCGATGGGCATGCACCGCAACTACTCCGCCGCGCGCGCCACGCTCGACGGCGTGCTGCGCCTCTACAGCCAGCACAGGCTGCTCGTGCCGGACATGTACAACGTCGTCCTCTTCCCCTTCGACTCCACCCGCGTGCTCAACTTCTTCGACTATTCACAGCTGCTCGAGCAGGCGTTCTCCATGGAGCTGCCGCCCCGCGAGGAGGAGGGGCGCAAGGCGGGGGGGGCGACGGGGTTCGAGGGCGTCTCGACGGTCGCGCTCAGCCCCATAGAGGCCAAGGTGCTGAAGGGCCTCATCTTCAACCCGGACCTGCTCGACTCCAACATCGCCAAGGTCATCGACGTGACGCGGCAGACCGTGACGAAGATGCGCAAGAAGTTCACGGCGCAGGACCTGTTCTTCACCGTGCGCGTCCCGAACCTCAAGCTGCTGGGCTTCGAGCTGGTGGCGTTCATCCACACGACGTACCTGCCAAGCAGCACGCTCGAGTCGCGCCTCGAGACGTTCGCGCCCACGCTGGGCACGCTGCCCCTCGTCTTCAAGACGGAGGGCGGCCTGGACGGCGTCGAGATCGTGGCCACGCGCGGCTACCGTGAGTTCGCGTCCTACTACGATGCCCTCGATGCGCGGCTCCGCGACACGCGCGCCATCGGCAAGGAGCCCACGGTGCTGCTATTCACGCTCGACGAGTTCCAGACCGTGAAGAACCACGTCTACACCCCGTGCCTGTCACGGGTGGTCGACCGCCCATCGTGATAGGGAGGGACGCGCCCGCAGGCCGGTGGGCCGAACCTATATCTACTTCGGTTGCCAATTTCCTTGGGAGTAGCGAAGCCTGGGGGTCGAAGCATGACCGACGCGGAGAAGGACGGCAAGGAGCCCGTGAAGCGGGACTACATCTCGGCCCTCCTCAGCGCGCGCGCTGGCGAGCCCCTGGACCCACATGGGCTGCTGATGCGCATCGACGCCAAGACCGAGGGGTTGCGGACGCCCTACTCCGCCAACATCTCGCGCAAGGACGCGTCCATCCTGGCAGCCCTCGCGCCGCCTGGACAGGAGAAGGCGCGCCTCGGCAGCAAGGTGGAGCTCGCGCCCTCGCGCGAGACGTCCCGCCCCGGCTTCCAGGCACTCGAGTGGGACCAGGACCGCGAGCCCATCACGGTCGACGAGCTCGTGGAGGCGGCCGAGCAGCTCGCGCCCGGTGGGGAGCCCCCCGTCGAGCTGGCCTCCCCGCAACCGGCGCCGGTGGAGGAACGGCCCCCGCCGACGGCCAAGGACGAGGGCGCCCCGACGGAGGCCCCCGCCGCCCCCGAGGACGTCGTGGTGCAGTCGCGGCCGGGCCAGCGGCTACGGGAGGGCGGCGAGTTCCCTGGCGAGCTCATGGAGGACGTCGAGGAGTCCCCGACCGAGGACACGGCCGAGATGGCGAGGCCCGCCCGGAGGAAGCCGCAGGAGGGGCCTGCCATCGTCGCCTTCCAGCACAAGGCCTCCTTCGACGAGATCGAGGAGGCGCCCACAGAGGAATCGCGCACGCTCGACGACATGGCGGGCGCGGCACCCGGGACGCACAAGCACTGGCCCTCGCCCACGGGGCTCGAGCTGCACATCGACGGCTTCGATGACCTGGCGCGCGTGGCCGACATCTGCCCCCGGTGCGGCCGGCGCACATCGCTGCGCAACAGGCTGCTCACCTGCACCGACTGCGGCGTGGTCGCGTGCGAGGGGTGCGAGATAAGGACCAAGTCCGACGTCGACTCGCCCTACTACTACGACTGGAAGTTCGAGCTGCCACTGTGCATCAGATGCTTCGAGAAGGCCTACAACATCCAAAAGAGCCTGGCCAGGGCCAAGTCCTCCCTGGGAATGGGCAACTACACCTACGCCTACTTCCACGCGCAGCAGGCGCTCAAGACGGACCCAGAGTCCAGGTACGCCGAGGACGCGCGCGGCATCATCGCGCAGGTCGACAAGCGCCGGCGGGAGTCGGCCGAGCAGGACGAGTCCTGGCGCAAGCAGCGCGACAAGCTCTCGCGCACGACCGTCGTCCACGAGCGCTAGCCGCCCCCGTGCCCGTGCGCGGCGCCATGGCCCACGGACGGAGGCCTGGCCAGGACGGTCTCATCGCTTCTTTCGCTTGCGCCTGAGCATCTTGGCGATGGCGGCCTCGAGCCTGCCATCCTCGACCTCGCGCAGCTCGTACCGCGCGCGGATGATGGGCTTGCGGACCTTGAGCACGCGACGGATGTCGATGGGCGTGCCGGTGACGACCACGTCGCAGGGCACGGCCCTGATGGTCGCCTCGAGCTCGCGCACCTGCTCGTCCGAGTAGCCCATGGCCGGTAGCACGTCCTGCAGGTGCCCGTACTTCTCGAACGTGTCCTGGATGGAGCCCTTGGCGTAGGGGCGCGGGTCCACTATCTCCTTCGCCCCCGCGGTCCTCGCCGCCACGTAGCCGGCGCCGAACGGCATGCCACCGTGGGTGACCGTGGGCCCGTCCTCGACCACGAGCACGCGCTTGCCCTTCACGCGCTTGGGGTCCTCGAGCGTCACGGGCGACCTCGCGTGGACTATCACGGTCTCGGGGTTGAGAGCGCGGATGGTCTGCTCGGCCTGCCTGAGCTGGACCTTGGTGGCGGAGTCGACCTTGTTGACGACCACTACGTCCGCCAGGCGGATGTTGGCCTCGCCCGGGTGGTAGAACAGCGCGTGGTCGGGGCGCAGCGCGTCCAGGACGGTGATGGTGAGGTCGGCGTGGTAGAAGCTCGTGTCGTTGTTGCCACCGTCCCACAGCACCACGTCGGCCTCCTTCTCGGCCTCGGTGAGGATGTCTTTGTAGTCCACGCCCGCGAACAGGAGGTTGCCCGCGTCGATGTGCGGCTCGTACTCCTCGCGCTCCTCGATGGTGGTGTGGTGGCGGTCGAGGTCCTCGTAGCTCTCGAACCGCTGGACGGCCTGCTTGTAGAGGTGGCCGTAGGGCATGGGGTGGCGGATGACGGCCACGCGCTTGCCCATCCCCTTGAGGATGGCCGCGACCGCGCGCGTCGTCTGAGACTTGCCCGAGCCCGTGCGGGTGGCCACGATGGCCACGACGGGCTTCTTGCTCCTTATCGCGGTGCGCTCGTGGGAGAGCAGCACGAAGTCAGCGCCCTTGGCGATGGCGCGCGACGCGTTGTGCATCACGTGCTCGTGCGACACGTCCGAGTAGGCGAAGACCACCATGTCGGCCTTGTGCTGCTCGATGAGGTCCTCGAGCTCGGACTCGGGGTGGATGGGAATGCCCTTGGGGTAGAGGCGGCCCGCGAGGGACGGCGGGTAGTTGCGGCCCTCGATGTTTGGTATCTGGGTCGCGGTGAACGCCACGACCCTGTACTTCGGCTTGTCGCGGAAGACCACGTTGAAGTTGTGGAAGTCGCGCCCCGCCGCGCCCATTATGATGACACGCCTCTGCTTCACACGGCCACTCTCCTGGGCGGGGGCCGCATAGGGCTAGGGTCATAAATAGGCTTTGAATCCGACCGATTTAAATAGCCAGCATCTCCACACCTGAGGGGGTCGCAAGACTGGAATCCAGCCTCACGGGGCACCTCGCGGGGACGGGGGAGGGAGTCACCTCACATCAGCTTGGTCCCGCACTTGTAGCACCGGACGGCGACCTTGGGCACCTCGATGCCACAGTTGGGGCACTTCTGCCCCTCGAGGCCGAAGGCCTTGTGCGAGTCGATGACGCGCTCCAGCCCTGGGATGGTGCTTAGCTGGGCGAAGGCGTCGTCGAGCTTGAGGCTGATGGGCTCGAGCGCGGCCTCCGCGTCCGAGCGGCGGTTGAGGCCGAGGAGCGCGCCCGCGAGGCGCAGCCGGACCTCCTTGGTGGAGATGTATGAGAACTTGTCGAGCTCCAGCAGCTCCTCGTACATCGGTCCCGCGGCGTCGTACTTCTCGTCGAGCAGCAGCTGGTCGGCCGAGTTCTTGAGCGACACGAAGTAGTCGCGGTTGAGGTAGACCTTGTAGAGCATGTGCACGCGCGCCTGCACGTTGAACGGGAACAGCTGCTGGAAGCCCATGATGACGTTCTTGGGCGGCATGACCTGCGGCAGCGGGCACATCACCGGGTAGAGCCGGGGCACCAGCTCCGCCCAGTGTACCTGGAGGAACTGCTTGAACGAGCGCATGTCGCGCTTGTCGAGCTTGTCCTCGAGCGTCTCTATGAGCTCCCACAGCGGTCCTGAGCGGGTCCTGATGAGCTTGCGAAGGTCCTCGCGGTTCTGCTGCGAGAGGTAGTGGTATACCACGACGCCGTCGGCGACCTCGTCGGGGTTGGCCTCCTTGGCCACCACGCGCGCGAGGTAGTCCGACGCGAAGTGCGCGATCTCCTCGCGCACGCGCTCCGCCTCCTTGGCCATGCCCAGCAGCCCGGCCAGGTACTCGTGACCGAGGAGGACCGTGCCGTAGGATGCAAGCACGCCCGTGTTGCCGTGGGCGAGCTCGTAGCGCAGCGATGACTCCGTCGAGCTCAGCACCCCGATGAGCCGCTCGTAGTCCTGCATCTGGTGGAGCAGCCGGGTCGTGAAGAGCACCGCGCGCAGGTCGCTCTCCCCGCGCAGCGCGTCGACGGCCTCGGCCCACAGCTCGCGCTTTGCCAGCGCCGCGGCCGCATCGATGGACTTGCGGGCCTCGATCAACTTACGAGCCTCCTCGCGCGCCTGGTCGTCGAGCTCCGTGCGGTGGGCCTTCTCCTCGGCCTCGCGCGAGGAGACTATCTCCCAGACCGCGCGCGCCTCGTCGCCCTCCTTGGCCTCCTCGAGGTACTTGGCGGCGGACCGGAAGTTGTGTATCTCCTTGGCCAGCAGCACGCACCGCTTGATGTCGCCCGCGTCGTGGTAGGCGTAGATGGCGGCCTCCATTGTGCTGCGCAGCACGCGGTCGGCCTTCTCGCCGGTCTCCTTCTGCCGCCAGTAGTTGCCGAGCGTCTCGTAGCAAGAGCCGAGCGCGGCGAAGTCCTTCGCCTCCATGTAGTGGGTGATGGCATTGAGCATCGCGCCCTCGATGGTGTTGGCGTTCTCCTTGGTCTCGCCGGATGCGATGAGCTCCCGCGCGTGCTTGAGCTCCTTCTCGATGGCCTTGGGGGACTTGGCCTTGGCCTTCAGGAGGAACTCGTAGGCCAGCGATGCGTACTCCAGGCACGACTGGTAGGAGCCCGACTCGAACGCCTTGTGGGCACGGCCCAGGTACTTCTCGACCTCGGCCAGCTCCACGTCGTCGTAGGCCTGCGCCTTGCCGAACTCGCGCTGGGCCTGCTCGAGCGCGTACTCGGCGCGCTGCCGCATCTTGACGGCCTTGCCCAGCTCCTGCAGCGCGGGCTCGGTCGCGCGAGCGGCGTCGAGCGAGGCTTGGAACTTGCCCTCCCTGAACAGCTCCATCGACGCTTCGAGCTGCTTCTGGAGGTCTGCCGTGTCGAGCTTGAGGGCCTGGGCCTCGTCGAGCTTGGACTTGAGCAGGTTGAGGATCTGCGCGGCCTCGCTCCTGAAGCTGCGCATCTCGTCGGCGACCCTCTTGCTCTGGTCGAGCGAGTCCTCGACGTCGGCGAGCGCCTCGAACACGCCCGCGTAGTCGTGGTCCTGGTAGGCTTCGACGGCGTGCTTCTGGTTCTCCATCGCGAGCTGGATGTCGCCCCCGGAACGGTTCGCACGCTTGATGGCCTCGCGGCAGCTCTGGATGAGGCTCACGATGGCGGGGCGTGTCTCGTAGAAGTTGATTATCTTGGAGCCCACCGTGATGATGCTCTCCCCATCGCCGGACACGACGGCGCCCCACGAGGTCTCCTTGGTGTGGAACTCGAGCAGGACGCCGCCGGCACGGGTGATGACGTAGACGCGTCCGTCGCCGACGAGGCAGACGATGTGCGAGCCATCGTCGGAGATGCTCACGCGGCCCTCCGGGTCGCCCATGTCGAGCTGCCACAGCATATTGCCGCGCTCGTCGAGGCAGTAGAGGTTGCCGTTCTGTGAGTAGGCGACGACCGTCGTGCCCTTCTGGTCCACCTCGACGTCCATGACGGAAGCGCCCGTCGGCAGCGTCCAGGTCTCCTTGCCGCCGATGTTGAAGCAGTAGAGGTTGCCGTCCTGCGAGCCTGCGACGAGGTAGTCCGCGAACTTGCTCACGGAAACGGACGTGATGGCGCCCTTGGCGGCGTGCCGCCACATGAGCTGCCCGTCCGAGTCGATGGCATAGATGCCGTGGTCGTCGGAGCCCGCGAGGATGTAGTTGCCGCGCTTGGACATCGCGACCGCGGACGCGGCGTTGTCGAACCTGAACTTCCAGGCGAACCGCTTTATGCGGCGCGAGTTGTCGAAGAAGTAGACGTTGTTGTCGTCCGAGCCAGCGACGAGGGTGCTGCCGTCCTCGGAGATCTCGACGCACCTGATCTTCTTGTCGGCGGCGTAGCGCCACAGCAGCAGTCCGCGCCGGTCGAAGAAGTAGGTCTGGTTGTCGTCCGAGCCCGCGACGATGAAGTTGCCGTCGTCTGAGATGGCGACGGACGAGAACGGCTCTGGGTTGGTGTACTTCCAGAGCAATCGCCCGGACTTGTCGAAGAGGTAGACGATGCCGTTGTTCTCGCCCACCACGCCGGCGATCACTATGAGCTCGGCCCCGGACGAAATGTCTATGTCCAGCGCGTAGCCCTCGATGGTGTACCTCCAAGTCTCCACCACGTCGGCCTTGAGCTGGGCGAACGCCCTGATCCCTTCCGCCATCGTCTTCGGCATGGACCTACCCCGCCCCTGGGCGAGCCGTCGGACAGGGCGGCGCCTCCAGCGGGCGCTCTCCCTGGCCGCGTTCGCCATTCGCTTACCCCGTTTTTAACCTTTCTTATGCGATTCCAAGTCCCAAGAATGCGGTCCGGCGGCATATGCCAGGCACCCCGCGGGAGGGTCCAGGAAGGGCTCCGGGACGACCTGCGTCGGGTTCATATACGCGAAATCCGTTCAAGAGCCGATGGGGTACAAAGTCCCGTCTACGGAGGAGGTGGAGGGAGCCATCGCGGCGGTGCTGCGGCGCGAGCACAAGCTGCCCTCCGAGCAGCGGTTCCTCTCACTGGTCAGGCGGGAGCTCAAGCGGCGGGACCGGGACTACACCATCAGCCACGAGCGCCTCCGCCGCATCGCCATCAAATCCGGCCAGGTCAAGGTCACCATCCACACGCGCAGGTCCGAGGAGCGGCGGCCCATGGCCAGGTGCCCCGTGTGCGGCAGCCGCCTGCGCGCGGTCAAGAACGAGACCGTCTTCGGGGGCACGGTCACACTGGGCTTCGAGTGCCCGGGCTGCGGCTACTTCACGGGCATGGACCGGCGCATCCCCCAACGCTACATCTTCGCCTCCCTCGTCGGGGGCAAGCGCGAGGGGCCCGTGGTCAGGTTCATGGACGCGGGCAGCGAGGAATCGGCGGAGTGACCGCCAGGCCGCATCACGTGCATCGGGCGATGCTCCAGCATCGGGCCAAGTGGGTGGGGGGGCCACGGGTCGTGGACGGCAGTCATGCCCGTCCCTCTGAAAAAATGAAAAAGGTGAGTGGGCCGCCCCAGGCTGCCGGGGCGGCCGCTTGCGTTCGTGTGCAGGCCTACAGGATGTGGTTCCCTGCGTTCTCGTCCCACAGCACCGGCAGGTACTGGACGGCCTGGTAGATCGTGGTCGTGATGACCAGCGTCGCCGAGCCGGCCTTGACGTTGTCGCCGATGGTGCACGAGATCTTGAAGTTGCCGTAGGCGCCTGTGACCGTCCCGTCGGATATCGGGATGAGCTCGCCGCCCTGGTCGACCCACACCTGCACCTTCATCGGCACATCGATGCGGCGCCAGTTGCCCGTGGTGCCGCCCGTGTATGCCGTGGTGTTGAACTCGATGTGGCCCTCGACATTGAAGGGCACGCCCTTGGTCACGAGCGTCGGGAACACCGGGCCGCCGTTGGCCGCGTTGCCGCGGACCCTGGAGAAGGGCAGGTAGTCCTTAATCCAGGTCCTCGGGTCGATGTCGTCAGGCAGCCTGTCCTGGTCCGTGTCCGGGCGCAGCGGGTCGGAGGTCTGGTCCTTGTTCTTCGGGTTGCCGTAGACCTCAGCGCCGTCCAGGACCGTGTCCTTGTCGGTGTCCGCGCCCCTCGGATCGGTCCAGCCGACGGGGATCTTGCCGTTGTAGCGCCACTCCTCCCCGTTCGGGAGGCCGTCGCCGTCCTCGTCGTCCTGGTAATCGCCGATGCCGTCACCGTCGGTGTCCCTCTTCAGGGGGTCCGAGCCCGTGTAGCACCAATCCCAATCGTTCTTTCTTTGCTCCTGGCCGTCGAGCAGCCCGTCGCCGTCGCAGTCCGGGTTGTAGGGGTCGGTGCGCGCCTCGACCTCGGCGCCGTCGAACAGCCCGTCGCCGTCGCAGTCGGGATTGGTCGGGTCGGTGCCGAACGCTGGCTCCTGGCCATCCCAGAGGCCGTCGTGGTCGGTGTCAGGGTCCTCCGGGTTGGTCTCACCGGGGTCCTGCTGGCCGTTGCCGTTCTGGTCCTCGTTCTCGTCCGGGATGCCGTCGTTGTCGGAGTCGGGGTTATCGCCCTGGCCCTGGTTGCCCTGGCCCTGGCCCTGACCCTGACCCTGGCCCTGGCCCTGGCCCTGGCCCTGGCCCTGGCCCTGACCGTTGCCCTGGCCCTGGCCCTGACCCTGGCCCTGGCCCTGGCCCTGGCCCTGGCCCATGCCATTGCCGTTGCCCTGGCCCTCGCCCTCCTGTCCGCTGCCCTGTCCGCTGCCAATGCCGCCGGGGGCGGTCTCGCCCTTGCCGTCAGGCGTCAGCGGGTGCGGGTCGGTCGAGTCGAGCGGGTAGTTGTCGTTGTCCGTGTTCGGGTTCAGCGGGTTCGTGCCCTCGCGGAAC